>NZ_JBFTJI010000015.1:0-259340 GCF_056395345.1 Allobosea sp. 10L422 | reverse complement strand
ACAAGATCGGCCGGCTTCAGGACCACGCAATTGCCCCAGGCGAGCGCCGGCGCGATCTTCCAGGCGGGGATCGCGATCGGGAAGTTCCACGGCGTGATCATGCCGATGATGCCGAGCGGCTCGCGCGTCACCTCCACGCCGACGCCGGGGCGCACCGAGGGGATCATCTCGCCGCCAAGGCGCAAGCATTCGCCGGCGAAGAAGGCGAAGATCTGGCCGGCGCGGGTCGCCTCGCCGATACCCTCGGGAAGGGTCTTGCCCTCCTCGCGCGAGAGCAGGCGGCCGAGCTCGTCCTTGCGGGCGAGGATCTCGTCGGAGGCCTTCTTCAGGATGTCGTAGCGCTCCTGCGGCGTCGTGCGGCTCCAAGCCGGGAATGCGGCCTTGGCGGCGGCGACGGCATTGTTCAGGTCCTCGACCGTCCCTTGCGCGTACTCGCCGACGACGTCGCCGGTGTTCGAGGGGTTGATGTTGCGCGAGGCGTTGGCTCCGCCAGCCCATTCGCCGGCGATGAGGTTCTTGAAGGGCGCGTTCATCTTTCTCTCCCACGAACAGGCTTGTGGGAGGGTGTTAGCGCCTTTGGACCGGGAAGGCCAATGCCCGACGGTCGGGGAGCCATCCGCTAACTGCATCGCCGGCGGAAACTACTTCTCCTTGATCGACAGACCGTTCTTGCCGACCGAGATCTGAACGCCATCGGGCTGCTTCTTTTCCTGGTAGAGCGAGTAGCCGGTCACGGCCAGGGCGGCGACGAGCACGACGATGAGGACAACCAGAAGATTGCGCGAAGCGAGCATGAAACATCCTTGACGAGGCGGCCGGAGCCGCGGCGCCCTGCCAACGCCGGCCTGCCGCTCAAAGTTCCGCGAGGACGGAACGTTCAGCCACCATCGGCGTTCAAATTCGGCGCGAGCCATGCCAGGATCGCGCTGGCTGGAGCGAGCGATGCACGAGACGGAACAGCAGGAGCGAATTTGGACGGCGCTTGCCGCGCATCCCGTCTACATGGTCTCGCTACTGGCCGAAAATGCCATCAAAACCCGGCCGATGTCGGGGCATCTCGACCGCGATCACCACCGGCTGCTCTTCATCAGCCATCGTCATACCGGCATCGTCGGGGCGGCCCTGCGCTCGCCCTCCGTCTCCATCGCCATCAGCCACGAGAACCGGAACTTCTACGCCGCGATCTCCTGTTCGGCTTCGGAAGTGCCCGGAAGGAACGAGCTGCGCGAGATCTGGACCCCCCTGGCGAGCGCCTGGTTCCCGCATGGGCCTGACGACCCTGACGCCACCCTGCTCGCACTGACGCCGATCT
Organism: Allobosea sp. 10L422; assembly: GCF_056395345.1. Classification (NCBI taxonomy): domain Bacteria; kingdom Pseudomonadati; phylum Pseudomonadota; class Alphaproteobacteria; order Hyphomicrobiales; family Alloboseaceae; genus Allobosea; species Allobosea sp. 10L422. The sequence goes on along the minus strand of NZ_JBFTJI010000015.1, from coordinate 258,028 downwards.
CGGCAGAAATCTGGGACGGCCCCTCGAGCAGCGTCGTCGTCGCCTTCAAGTTGGCGACGGCGAAGATATTGGGGCGCACGCCCGATCTCGGCGTCAACGCCACCATCGACATGCGCTGAGCCGGTTCGAAGGCTGGGCGCTGAAAGCGTCAGCGCCGTCAGGCCGGGTCGGAAGCCGCCATCTTCCGCCCGAGCCAGGCGACCGCGATGGTGGACCAGGCGATGCCGAGGCACCAGCCGCCGATGACGTCGGTCGGCCAGTGGACGCCGAGATAAATCCGGCTGAGGCCGATCAGCACGATCATCACCCAGGCCAGCGCGAAGCACAGGCGCTTGATGTCGTGGCGCCGCGAGGCGAGGCCGACGAAGCCCGCGATGCTGAGCAGCGTCACCGCCGAGAGAAAGGCGTGCCCGCTCGGAAAGCTGGCAGTAAAGGTGAGCGCCGCATGGCTTACGATGTCGGGCCGCTGGCGTCCGATCGCGATCTTCAGCCCATTGCTGGCCAGCAGGGCCGCGAGCAGGCTGACGACGAGGCCCACAGCCAGGTGCCGATAGCCACAGAGCCAGAGCGCCAGCGTCGCGGTGGTCGCCATGAAGAACAAGCCGACGAAACTGCCAAGTGCCGTCATGTCCCGCACCGCCTCCTGGAACCAGGTCGGCCCGATCGGAACGGCGGGATTGGCCGGGTCGCGGAACAGCAGGACCAGCTTGGTATCGAAGGCGAAGCTGTGGCCCGAGGCGATGAAGGCGGCCAGCGCCACAAAGGCCAGCGCCGCGGCAGCCGGCACGAGAACGCGCGGCTGCCACCATGGCGCCGACGCCTGGCTCAAAGCGTGCAGCGGCTCAGGCATGGCGACTTTCAACTCCAGAATCGGGTCGGGCGAGCGGCGATGACGGTCAAGGCTCTGGGCAGCAAGCCATAGGTCAACGCCCCTGCCCTGCGCTCGACCTCGCCGTCGAAGGTGATGTGCCCCTGCCGCTTGTCGCGGCGGGACAGCGTGACCGCATTGCCCGTGAAGGAGCTGAGATTGCGGGACGAACGCCAGCGGCCGGAAGCGACGGACAAGGCCGCCTTGCTACGCGAATAGAGGCCACCCGCATTCAATACGTGGACTTCGAAGACGCCGCCATCGAGACAATCGCGCCGCCATTCGGCGCCGTTGAAACGATTGACGGTGACCAGCACGGCATCCGCCTCGACGACCCGGCTCTGATTGCCGATGGCAATCTCGACGGCGACGGGACGGGTGAACAGGATCGAGCGCGTCGCCGCGATACCGAAGGCGGCGACACGGCTGAAGGGGAAGCGGCGGCGCGCATGTTCACGCTCGCGCGCCATCAGGCTGAAGAAACCCATGCCGGAGATCGAATGGAACAGCCGGTCGTTGACGCGGCCGACATCCATCGCGACAGGCTCGCCATGACAGAGCGCCGCAACCTGCTGCTCGAGCGGGCCGAACAGGCCGAGGTCTCGCCCCAACACATTGACGGTTCCCATCGGCAGAATGCCGACCGGGCGGTCCGCCTGAATCAGCACGGGCAAGGCGCCGTTGATGGTGCCGTCGCCGCCGGCCAGGACCGGTATCGTCCTGTCCTTCTCGATCGCCAGCGACAAGGCGCTGCCGATCTCGCGCGGCGGGACGAGCTTGACGTCCGCGTGGCAGCTATGGGCCTTGAAGGCGGCCTCGACACGAGCCGCAAAGGCGTCGGCACCTCCTTCGAGGACCGCTCCGGCGCGGGCGTTGACGACAACGGTGTGACGCATGTGGAGCCCAAGATAGGTGCCCCGCGTGGCTGCGCAAGACCGCCCTCACGCTGCTGCGGGGCGCGCATCGAATTGCGCGGGCTGCGGCGGGGCCAGCGGCATGGGCGTCTCATCGACTTCTTCGGTGATCACCTCGAAGCGCTGCAAGGTATGCATTCCGAAGGAACACATCATCGCAGTATCGGTCGCGTCACGACCGCGGGCGATGACGATGCGGCCGATGCGCGGTTCGTTGTGGCGGGCATCGAAGGTGTACCAGCGGCCGCCCAGGAAAACCTCGAACCAGGCATTGAAGTCCATCGGCGCGGGATTCGGCGGCACGCCGATATCGCCGAGATAACCATTGCAGTAACGGGCAGGGATGTTCATGCAGCGGCACAGCGCGACAGCCAGATGCGCGAAATCGCGGCAGACGCCGATCCGCTCCTCGAAGGCCTCAGCGGCCGTGCGCGTGCTGCGCGCGAAATGATAGCCGAACGTCAGGTGATTGTGGACGAAATCGACGATCGCCTGGACGCGCGGCCAGCCTGGCGCGACCTGCCCGAACAGCGACCAGGCCTGATCGAAGAGCTTGTCGGTCTCGCAGTAGCGGCTGCCGAGCAGATAGAGGAGCGCCTCGTCGGGCAGACGTGAGGGGGCGATCTCCCGTGCCGCCGGGTGGACAGGATCGGGCTCCCCTGAATCATGCACGACCCCTTCCGATTCAAGGCGGATGCCGCCGGGAGGCGCCACCATGCGCCGGCAGATATTGCCGAAGGCGTCGAGATGCTGTGCGACGGCGATCGGCAGCGAGGGATCGGCCAAGGCGCTGACCCGCATCTCGTCGGGCATAGTCAGGTCGTGGCGGCGCGAGGGGTGGACATCGAGCAATGTGACAAGGGGCATCTCACGCGCGCAAACCAACTCGATCCGATAGCCGTAACGGATGCGCATCTCGCCTTCTCCTGATGTGAGGGACGGCCGCCTCGCGGCTGTGCCGCGGTGGCTCATCGGGTCTCGAATTCCCCCACCGAGCAGACGCGCGAGGGCGCCCTCTGGTTCCCTCGCTCTGGCCAAAAAGCGCCGCGTCCACCTGCGAGAACGCATGAGACGCCGCAAAAAGAAGATGCGGGCCTTTCGGCCCGCATCCCGCCGCCACGGCGGTTCGGCTGGGGGGATAGCAACCGCCGCGACCAGCGTCTGGCAGCCGCTACATCATCCAGTAGGGCATCGTGCCGTAATAGTCGTGGACACGCTTGCCGTAAGCCTTGTCCTCCCAGTCGGGCTCGCCCTCGCTGTCGTACATCGGCGCAGCTTCGAGCTTTTCCTTTGTCAGAGGCACGACGTAGCCGCCGCGCTGCGGGTCGTAGTCGAGAACGCTCCACGGAATTGGATGGTATTTCTCGCCGAGGCCGAGGAAGCCGCCGAAGGACATGATCGCGTAGGCGACCTTTCCGGTCTGCTTGTCCAGCATCACGTCGTAGATCTCGCCGAGATGCTCGCCAGCCGCGTTGTAGACGTCCGTTCCCGCAACGCGAGCCCCCGCAATCAATGGATTGGCAGTGGTGGTGGACGTGGTGGACATCGCCATGTCGGGTTCCTCCATGTGTCGGGGGCGCGTCGCTTCAGCCCCGGAAACTCGTCTCCTCAACGTCCTGCGGAAGCCAAAGGTTCCAGCTTTTTCAGAGCCTTTTTGTGCAATCTTCCGGCATCACATTTCCGGCTTTTTCGTCATGTGAATGGAGGTCGCGCTCCGCATCGGGAACTTTTTGGCCGCACGGCTGGTTTCGGACTGCGAGCGAAATCGCCGTTTTGTGAAGAGGAGAACAGTCGGCATGAAGAAGTTCATGGTCATCGTGGGTCTCGCAGCCGCCCTGGGCGCCTGCACCGCGCGTGAACAGAATGCAGGTACTGGCGCTCTTATCGGCGCGGGCGCAGGCGCCCTTATCGGCGGTGCAGCTACGGGCCGGGCCGGCGGTGCCCTGGCGGGTGCGGCTATCGGCGGCGCCAGCGGCGCCATCATTGGCCATGCCGCGACGCCGGATCAGATCTGCTACGGCCGCGACGAGTGGGGCCGGCGCGTGCGTTACGCCTGCTGAGCGAGGCTTCAGCGGATCCATGGAAGGCTCGCCGATCCGGCGGGCCTTCTTTCATAGGGCGATGCGAGCCAACGCGCCCGTCGCCGCGGATGTCTCAGTCGGGCAGAAAACCGGAGATCTCATCAGGCTCTGTGGCCAGCACGTAACGCCGCTGCACGACATTCTCTCGGCGGGACTGCGAGAGGCGTTGAACCGCGTCGACCTCACGAAATCCGAGCTTTCGCAACACCCGTCCTGATGCCTCATTGTCGAATGCATGCCCTGCCTTGAGCCTGGACAGGCGAAGCGTCTCGAACGCGAAGCGAACCGCCGCACCTGCTGCCTCGGACCCGTAGCCGCGCCCCCATGCTGTTCCATCAAGCCAGTAACCGAGCGTGCCCTCGGTGGCGTCAACATTGTCAATGTCCACGAGGCCGATCATCGTTCCTCCGAGCAATATCGCGAAACGATAGGCTTCTCCGGTCGTCCATTCGCGCTCGTGATCGGCAAACCACTGGCCAACCTCCGACGCATCAGGCGGAAAGGACGCCATTTGCAGCATGCGCGACACGTTCCAATTCGATCTGATCTCGACGGCTCTGCTCACGTCCAGCGCGGAACTGGGGCGCAGAACCAGACGATCCGTCACGATCGGAACGCGGGCAGTTGGCGAAATACGCATACCTCTCCGGATAGGCAGCGCGGATGAAGAGAGTGCGACGGCCTTTTTTATGCCGCCTGGTCTGCCGCGTCAGACCTGCCCGTAGGGGCCGAAGCGCCCGACGAAGCGATGGCGGAAGCCGGGATAGAGCAGCCGCACGGCCGTGACTGGCTTCGTCTGGTTCCAGGTCCGGCGTTCGACCAGGAGGCAGGGCTCGCCGACCGCGACGTCGAGCAGGCCCGCCTCCTCCTCGCCCGCTCCGACGGCGCTGATCGCATGCTCCGCCTGCGACCAGAGGCTGTGCTTGAGCAGCCAGTCGCCGGGAGGGGTCTGCGCGAAATCCTCTTCGGTGAGGCCAGCGACGGCATCGGCATGGATCACGCGTTCTTCAAGCACATGCGGTTTGCCGTCGGCGCGATGCAGCACGACGAGATGAGCCACCTTGTCGGAACGCTTCAGACCGAAACGCTCGGCGACATCCGCCTCGGGCCGCCCGTCGCTGCGCGACAGCACATCATAGGCATAGGCCTGTCCGAGCTGCGCGACCTCCTCGGGAATCGAGAGGATATCGAGCATGGCGTGGCTGGCCGGGGGATTGGCGACGATGGTGCCCGAGCGGCGGCGGCGCACGATGAGGCCCTCGCGGGCAAGCTGCACCAATGCGCGGTGCACGGTCATCCGCGAGGCCCCGAGTTGCTCCATCAAGGCATGCTCCGGCGGCACGCTCGTACCGGGCGGCCATTCCCCGGTCACCACCAGATCGCGGATCGCGCGCCGGATCTGGTCGTAGACCGGCCCGGCGCCATCCAGTTTCACCGCGTCGAGCCGGGTCTCCGTCATCGTCGTCCCTGATCATTCCGCTGCGAGCAGGCGCCGCATCACGCTGGCGAAGCGTGCGCGCACCGAATCGCGGGCGATATGCCGCCCCTCGGCCACCACCCTCCTGCCACCGACGACGACGTCGCGCAAAGGCAGGGCGCTGGCGGCGAAGATCGCGCTGTCGACGGCCTCCGCGCCGCCCCTGCCGACGAGGGCCGGGTGATCGGTGTCGAGCGTGATGAAATCGGCGCGATGGCCGGTTGCAATGGCGCCGATAGCACGGCCGCAAGCCCGCGCGCCGCCGGCGCAAGCGGCCTGCCAAAGCGCGAGACCGGTTGAGGCTGCCTCGTCGGCGAAGAGCGCGCGGCGCCGGTCGCGCAGGCGCTGCGAATATTCGAGCTGGCGCAATTCGGCGCCGGCATCGATCTGGATATTGGAATCGCTGCCGACGCCGAAGGCGCCGCCGGCATCGCGATAGCGGATGCCATCGAAGATGCCGTCGCCGAGGCTCGACTCGGTGATCGGGCATAGGCCCGCCACCGCCCCGCTGCGGGCGATGCCGTCACGCTCGGCATCGCTCAGATGCGTCGCATGGATCAGGCACCAGCGCCGATCGAGCGGAATCGTGTCCATCAGCAATTCAACCGGGCGCTTGCCGGTGATCTTCAGGCTGGCCTCGACCTCCGGCACCTGCTCGGCGACATGGATATGGACGGGGTCGCTGGGGCGCAGCGACGAGACCCAGCCGAGATCGTCGAGCGCGACGGCGCGCAGCGAATGCGGGGCGACGCCGAGCCGCGCGTCCGGCAAATCGCGGATTGCGGCGGCGCTGCCTTCCAGCAGGCGCTGATAGGCGTCGCGCTCGTTGACGAAGCGGCGCTGGCCGTGGACCGAGGGCGCCTGCCCGAAATTGCCGAAGCGATAGAGCACCGGCAGCAAGGTGAGGCCGAGCCCGGTTTCCTGTGCGGCGGAAGCGATCGCCTCCCCCATCGCCGCGATGTTGGCGTAGGCGCGCCCGTCCTTGTCGTGATGGAGATAGTGGAACTCGGCGAGCGCGGTGAAGCCGCCCTCCAGCATCTCGACGAAGGCCTGCGCGGCGATGGCCTGCACGTCATCGGGATCGAGCCGGTCGAGGAAGCGGTACATCACCTCCCGCCAGGTCCAGAAGGAATCCTCCGGCGCGCCACGGCGCTCGGAGAGGCCGGCCATGCCGCGTTGGAAGGCATGGCTGTGCAGATTCGGCATGCCCGGCAGCGTGATGCCTGAGAAGCTGCTGGTATCCCCGGCCGGCTTCACCCCCGCCTCGACGGAGACGATCGCGCCATCGGCGACTGTCAGCTTCACATCGCGGGCAAAACCCTCGGGCAGGAGAGCCTCGGCCAGATGCAGGGTCTCGGTCACCGTTTCGCTCCGTCGCTCGCTGGCGTTCAATTGCATATGCAAATAACACTTGCCAATTGCATATGCAATTAGATACCATGGCCTCAATTCAAAGAGTAGCGGGAGGACGCACGGTGGCGAAAGCGCCTGGTGAGACGCTGGCTTGCGACAAGCTCTGGACGAATGCGCGGCTGGCGACGATGTCGGTTGCGATCGATGCGCCCTATGGCGCGATCGAGGATGGCGTCATCGCCGCCCGAGACGGCCGCATCGTCTATGCCGGCCTGCGCAGCGAGGCGCCCATCTTCCAGGCCGCCGAGACCGTCGATTGCGCGGGAGGCTGGATCACGCCGGGCCTGATCGATTGCCACACTCATCTCGTCTATGGCGGCGACCGCGCGCATGAATTCGAGCTGCGCCTGCAGGGCGCGACCTATGAAGAGATCGCGCGGGCCGGTGGCGGCATCCTCTCCACCGTCAAGGCGACGCGCGAGGCGAGCGAGGAGACGCTCTTCGCCTCCGCCGACCGGCGCCTCGCCGCGCTCATGGCCGAGGGCGTCACCACCGTCGAGATCAAGTCGGGCTACGGGCTGGAGCAGCAGGCCGAGCTGAAGCAGCTCCGGGTCGCGCGCCGGATCGGCCGCGAGCGGCCTGTCACCGTCCGCACCACCTTCCTCGGCGCCCATGCCGTGCCGCCGGAATACAAGGGGAGCTCGGGCGATTACACCGCGCTCGTTGCCGGGCCGATCCTCGATGCCGTCGCGGCCGAGGGGCTGGCCGATGCGGTCGACGTCTTCTGCGAGGGCATCGCCTTCTCGCCGGAGGAAACGAAGGCTGTCTTCGAGGCCGCCAAGGCCAAGGGCCTCGCGATCAAGATCCATGCGGAGCAGCTCTCCAACCTCTACGGCGCGAAGCTCGCCGCCGAGATGGGGGCGCTTTCCGCCGATCATCTCGAATATCTCGACGAGGCCGGCGTCATCGCCATGGCCAAGGCCGGCACGGTCGCGGTCGTGCTGCCCGGCGCCTTCTACTTCCTGCGCGAGACGCAGAAGCCGCCGATCGAATTGATGCGCAAGCATGGCGTCGCCATCGCGCTCGCCACCGACGCCAATCCCGGCTCCTCGCCGCTGACCTCGCCGCTGCTGGTCCTGAACATGGCCTGCACGCTCTTCCGCATGACGCCCGAGGAGGCGCTGGCCGGACTCACCCGCCACGCCGCCACGGCGCTCGGCCTGCAAGACGAAATCGGCACGCTGGAGGCCGGCAAACGCTGCGATCTTGCGATCTGGGACATCGAGCGCCCGGCCGAACTCGCCTACCGCATCGGCTTCAACCCGCTTCACACCCGCATCTGGAACGGACAATGACCACGGTTTCGCTTGCCCCGGGCGCCGCCCGCCTTACCGATTGGCGCGCCATCCGCGACGGCGCCACGGCCGCCCTCGCCGGCGACAGTGCCACCTCGATCGCCTCCGGGCAGAAGATTGTCGAGGAGATCGTCGCCGCCGGCACGGTGACCTATGGCGTCAATACCGGCTTCGGGAAGCTCGCCAGCGTCCGCATCGCCGATGCCGATCTCGCCAAGCTCCAGAGCAACCTGATCCTCTCGCATGCGGTCGGCACCGGGCCGGCCCTGCCTGACGGCGTCGTCCGCCTGCTGCTGGCGATGAAGGCCGCGAGCCTGGCGCGTGGCGCCTCCGGCGTGCGGCCGGTCGTGATCGAGGCGCTGATCGGTGCGCTCAAGGCCGATGCCTTGCCGGTGATCCCCGCCAAGGGTTCGGTCGGCGCTTCCGGCGACCTCGCCCCGCTCGCCCATATGACCGCGGCCCTGATGGGCTTCGGCGAGATCCGCCTGAAGGGCGAGGTGATGCCGGCGACCGAGGCGCTGAAGCGCGCCGGACTTAGCCCGCTTGCGCTCGGCGCCAAGGAGGGCCTCGCGCTCATCAACGGCACGCAGGTCTCGACCACGCTGGCGTTGACCGGGCTTGCCACCATCGCCCGCGTCTTCGACGCCGCGCTCGTCGCCGGCGCGCTCTCGGTCGATGCGCTCAAGGGCTCCGACACCCCGTTCGATCCGCGCATCCAGACGCTGCGTGGCCAGCCCGGCCAGATCAAGGTCGCAAAAATCCTGCTCGACCTGATCGCCGGCAGCGCCATCCGCGAGAGCCATCGCCATGGCGATACGAAGGTGCAGGACCCCTATTCGCTGCGCTGCCAGCCGCAGGTCATGGGCGCCGTGCGCGATCTTATCGGCAACGCCGCCGCGACGCTTTCGATCGAGGCCAATGCCGTCACCGACAACCCGCTGGTGCTTGGCCCCGGTGAGATCGTCTCGGGCGGCAATTTCCACGCCGAGCCGGTGGCGTTCGCCGCGGACATCCTGGCCATGGCCGTCTGCGAGATCGGCAATCTCTCCGAGCGCCGCATGGCGCTGCTGGTCGATCCCGTGATGAGCGGCCTGCCGCCCTTCCTTGCCCGCGATGCCGGCCTGAACTCSGGCTTCATGATCGCGCAGGTCACGGCTGCGGCGCTCGCCTCCGAGAACAAGCAGAAGGCTTATCCGGCCTCGGTCGACACCATCCCGACCTCCGCCAATCAGGAAGACCATGTCTCGATGGCGACGCATGGCGCCTTCCGCCTGATCGACATGGCGAAGAATGCCGCCAGCGTCATCGGCGTCGAACTGATGGCGGCGGCGGAAGCGATCGAGCATCACCGCCCGCTCAAGACCAGCGCGCGGCTGGAGCCGGTGCTCGCCCTGCTGCGCAGCAAGATCGCGCCGCTCACCGAGGACCGCTATCTCGCCCCCGACCTCGCGGCCGCGACCGAGTTCGTGCTCTCCGGCGCCGTCGGCAAGGCCGCCGGCCTCGACAGCTTCGCCGAGTGCGCGGCGTGAGCGCCGAGATCGTCACCGTGACGCGGGGCTCGTCCCCGCTGATCCTCTCGATGCCGCATCCCGGCACCGGCGTTCCGCCGGAGGTCGCGGCGCAGCTCAACGAGCGTGGCAAGCTGGTCGAGGATACCGACTGGCATATGCGCCAGCTCTACGGCTTCGCCGCACCGTTCGCACCGACCATCGTCGAGGCGCAGCTCTCGCGCTTCGTCATCGACCTCAACCGCGATCCGGCCGGGGTCTCGCTCTATCCGGGCCAGGCGACGACCGAACTCGTGCCGACCACGACCTTCGACGGCGCGCCGATCTGGCAGACCGCGCCGGACGCCACTGAGATCGAGCGGCGCAAGGCGGCCTATTTCCAGCCCTATCACTCAGCGCTGGCTGCCGAGATCGCGCGGGTGAAGGCCGAGCACGGCTACTGTGTGCTGTGGGACTGCCATTCGATCAAGTCGGTGATCCCGCGCCTGTTCGAGGGCACGCTGCCGACGCTGAACCTCGGCACCAATTCCCGCGAAAGCTGCGCGCCGAGCGTTGAGGCCGCCGCCGTCGCCGCGATGGCTGGACACCCCTTCACGCAGATCGCCAATGGCCGCTTCAAGGGCGGCTGGATCACGCGCCATTACGGGCGCCCCTCAAGCCAAGTCCACGCGCTCCAGATGGAAATCGCGCTCTCGGCCTATCTCGCCGAGGAGACCGCGCCCCGGACCTTCGACGCGCCGAAGGCCGCCAGCCTGCAGACCGCCTTGTCAGCCACAATCGAAGCCGCGCTTGCCGCAGCCGCAGCCATCGAACGGAGCCGCTCATGACCCGCTTGGACAATACCCGCGTCATCCGCCCCGCCACCGGCACCGAACTCACAGCCAAGAGCTGGCTGACCGAAGCGCCGCTGCGGATGCTGATGAACAACCTGCATCCTGATGTCGCCGAGAACCCGCAGGAGCTCGTGGTCTATGGCGGCATCGGCCGCGCCGCCCGCTCCTGGGAGGATTTCGACCGCATCGTCGCGGCGCTGCGCCAGCTCGAGGCCGACGAGACGCTGCTCGTGCAGTCCGGCAAGCCGGTCGGCGTGTTCCGCACCCACAAGGATGCGCCGCGCGTCCTGATCGCCAACTCGAACCTCGTGCCGCATTGGGCGAACTGGGACCATTTCAACGAGCTCGATAAGAAGGGGCTCGCCATGTACGGCCAGATGACGGCCGGCTCCTGGATCTATATCGGCACCCAAGGCATCGTGCAGGGCACCTACGAAACCTTCGTCGAAGCCGGGCGCCAGCACTACAATGGCAGCCTCAAGGGCAAGTGGGTGCTGACCGGCGGCCTCGGCGGCATGGGCGGCGCGCAGCCGCTTGCCGCGGTGATGGCCGGTGCCTCCTGCCTCGCCGTCGAGTGCAATCCCGACTCGATCGATTTCCGTCTGCGCACCCGCTATCTCGACGAGAAGGCCGAGACGCTCGACGAAGCCATGGAGATGATCGCCCGCTGGACGAAGAATGGCGAGGCGAAGTCGGTCGGCCTGCTCGGCAACTGCGCCGAGATCCTGCCGGAAATGGTCCGCCGCGGCATCCGGCCGGACATGGTCACCGACCAGACCTCGGCGCACGACCCGGTCAACGGCTACCTGCCGAAGGGCTGGACCATGGGCCAGTGGAAACAGGCGCGCGAAGCCAATCCGAAGTCCGTCGAGAAGGCCGCGCGCGCCTCGATGCGCGAGCATGTCGAGGCGATGATCGCCTTCCAGGACATGGGCATCCCGACCTTCGACTACGGCAACAATATCCGCCAGGTCGCCAAGGACGAGGGGCTGGAGAACGCCTTTGCCTTCCCGGGCTTCGTGCCGGCCTATATCCGCCCGCTGTTCTGCCGCGGCATCGGCCCGTTCCGCTGGGCCGCCCTTTCGGGCGATCCGGAGGATATCTACAAGACCGACGCCAAGGTGAAGGAGCTGACGCCCGGCAACACGCACCTGCACAACTGGCTCGACATGGCGCGCGAGCGCATCTCGTTCCAGGGCCTGCCGGCGCGCATCTGCTGGGTCGGCCTCGGTGACCGCCATCGGCTCGGCCTCGCCTTCAACGAGATGGTCCGGAACGGCGAGCTCAAGGCGCCGGTCGTGATCGGCCGCGACCATCTCGACTCCGGCTCGGTCGCCTCGCCGAACCGCGAGACCGAGGCGATGAAAGACGGCTCGGACGCGGTCTCCGACTGGCCGCTGCTCAACGCGCTGCTCAACACCGCGAGTGGCGCTACCTGGGTCTCGCTGCATCATGGCGGCGGCGTCGGCATGGGCTTCTCGCAGCATTCGGGTGTCGTGATCTGCGCCGATGGCACCGACGACGCGGCTGCCCGCCTCGCGCGCGTGCTCTGGAACGATCCGGCGACCGGCGTGATGCGCCATGCCGATGCCGGCTACGACATCGCGTTGGACTGCGCCCGCGAGAAGGGGCTCAACCTGCCGGGTATTCTGGGCTGAGCCCTCGTGTCATTCCGGGGGGCTCCGCGCAGCGGAGAACCCGGAACCCACGACCGGGCGAGCCCTACCCGATCGCAGCATTCTACCCATTCGTGGGTTCCGGGTTCGCCCTTCGGGCGCCCCGGAATGACATGGGTGGTGGCGTGAATTCGAAGGAGCCTTCCATGCGCATCATCCGCGCCGCCGATTGCAAGGTCATGCCGTGGAAGAACGGCGGCGGCACCACGACCGAGATCGCGGTGGCGCCGGAAGGCGCCTCGCTCGGAGATTTCGACTGGCGCATCTCGATGGCGCATGTCGGGCAGGACGGTCCGTTCTCATCCTTCCCCGGCATCGACCGGACACTCTCGGTGCTGACCGGCAACGGCATCCGCCTCGCCTTCGGCGATGGAGAGACGGTGGCGCTCGACCGCTCGACCGCACCGTTTTTCTTCGCCGCCGACCACGCGGTGGAGGGCGTGCTGGTCGACGGGCCGATCGACGATCTCAACGTGATGAGCCGGCGCGGGACGTGGAGCCATAGCGTCGCGCGCCTGACGGGCGGATCGCATGAGATCGCGGTGGAGCATGGATTGCTGGTCTTGGTGGCGCGCGAGGGAGAGTGGCAACTGAATGGCGCGGCTCTGGCTGCCGGGGACAGCGCCGTGTTCCAAGCTCCCGCCACCGCAAAACTCGCCGCCGGGAACAGCAGCGATCTGTTCGTGATCCGACTGCAGCGGGTCTGAGCTGCCGTCATTCTCGGGCGGAGCGCAGCTCCGACCCGAGAACCTCAGGACGAGAAACCACTGGTTTCCGAGATGCTCGGTTCAAGCCCGAGCATGACGCCTTCCCTCGCCTCACGCCGCCTGCCGCGGCTGCGGGCCGACATAGACCGATTGCGGCCGGATCAGCCGGCCGCCGGCGATCTGCTCCTTGGCATGGGCGAGCCAGCCCGTCGTCCGTCCGAGCGCGAAGACGCAGGTGAAGGAATCCGGCGGGAAGCCGAGCGCCTCCAGCAAGAGCGCCGTATAGAATTCGACATTGGTTTCGAGCGTGCGGTTGGGTTTGCGCTCGCGCAGGATGGCGAGCGCCGCCTGCTCGACCCCCTCGGCCAGCGCGAGCCGCCCGCTATCGGCGCCGAGCCGGCGTATCGCGCCCTTCAGCGCATCGGCGCGCGGGTCGCGGACGCGGTAGATACGGTGGCCGAAGCCCATCAGCCGGTCGCCGCGATCCAGCGCCGTTTCAAGCCACGAACGGGCATTGTCGGGCGTGCCGATCGCATCGAGCATCCCGATCACCGGGCCGGGCGCGCCGCCATGGAGCGGCCCCTTCAGCGCACCTATGCCCGCAAGGACGGCCGAGACCAGCCCGGCGCGTGTCGAGGCAACCACGCGAGAGGCGAAAGTCGAGGCGTTGAGACCGTGATCGGCGACGGTCACGAGATAGGTATCGAGCGCGGCGGCCTGCTGCTTCGTCGGCGCCTTGCCCGTCAGCATGCGCAGCGTATCGGCCGCCTGCGACAGCGACGAATCGGGCGAGATCGGTGCGAGACCCTGCCGCAGGCGCAGAGACGCGGCAGTGAAGACAGCCGGCGCCGCCAGCAGCCGCAGCACCGTGCCGCCATCCTCACCATCGGGGATCAACGCGGTCATCGCCCGGATCATCTCGACCGGGCCGAGCGACATGGGCACCGTCGCCTTGGCGACGACCGTCTCGAACAATTCCTGCCGAGCCGCGCCGAGCGCTGCCGGCAGATCCTTGGTGGCAGGCAGGTCCGGCACGAAGCCGTCGAGCATCAGCCCGGCCATTTCTTCGAAGGAGGTGTGTCCCGCCAGTTCGTCTAGGCTGTGGCCGCGCATCACCAGCCGACCGGCCGCTCCATCGACTTCCGAGAGCACGGTATGGGCGGCAACGACATCTTCAAGGCCATCGGACATGGCGATCACTCCTGCAAAACGACAGCTTGAGGATCGGTAGCTTCATCGCTAGAATCAATCTTGAACAATATAATCAATATATTTTCGGATGACCGACTGGCTGACGACGCAACAGGTGATGCAGCGGCTCGGGCTGAAGCCGCAGACGCTCTACGCCTATGTCAGCCGCGGGCTGATCGAGGCGCGCGGCGACGCAGCGGATTCGCGGCGGCGGCTCTACCGGGCCGAGGATGTGGCGCGGCTGGAGCATCGCAAGGCGCGGGGGCGCAAGCCCGCCGCCATCGCCGAAGATGCGATCGCCTTCGGCGAGCCGATCCTGGCCTCGGGCATCGCCACGATCCAGCGCGGCAAACTTTGGTATCGCGGGCAGGATGCCGCGACCCTGGCCGATACGGCGAAGCTGGAGGATGTCGCGCGGCTGCTCTGGGATTGCGGCTCGCAGCGCTTTCCGCCGCTGTTCACGATCGTGCCGGAGGCACCGGCCCGGCAGCGCATGTTCGCGGTGATCGCCGCGCGCGCCGCTGGCGATCCCGCCATGGCGGGGCGCGCGAAGAAGGCGCTCTATCTCGAGGCGGCCTCCGTCATCGACGCGCTGGTCGATGCGATCGCAGGGCGGCCGGGCCAGGGGCCGATCCATCACCGGCTGGCGCAGGCCTGGGGCTGCGACGAACGCGGCGCCGACCTGATCCGCCGCGCGCTCGTGCTGCTGGCCGACCACGAGCTCAACGCCTCGACCTTCGCGGTGCGCGTCGCGGCCTCGACGCGCGCTTCACTCGCGGCCTGCATCTTGGCCGGGCTCGCAACGCTGTCCGGGCCGCTGCATGGCGGGATGACCCCGCGCGTGCTCGGGCTGATGCGCGAGATCGCGAGCGAGGGCGTCGAGATGGCGGTCTCCGCCCGGCTTGCGACGGGCATGCCCCTGCCCGGCTTCGGCCACCCGCTCTATCCGGACGGCGATGCGCGGGCGCGGGCACTGCTCACCGCGTTCACGCTGCCGCCGGCCTATGAGGAGACGCGCCGGGCCGTCACTGCGCTGACCGGAGAGGAGCCGAATATCGACTTCGTGCTGACGGCGATCGCGAGCGAACTCGGGCTTGCGCCGGATGTCTCGTTCCAGATCTTCGCCGCGGCGCGCTGCGCCGGCTGGATCGCCCATGCGCTGGAGCAAGGCGAGACCGGGCGCCTGATCCGGCCTCGCGCCCGCTATGTCGGGCCGGAGCCGGCCTAGGCCGGCTCGAAAACTTTGTCATTCCGGGGCTTCGCGCAGCGAAGAACCCGGAACCCACGACCGGGTGAGGGGCTTACAACCCGGCATCAAATCCCACCCAGTCGTGGGTTCCGGGTTCGCGCCTGCGGCGCGCCCGGGAATGACAAAGGTGGTGCTGTTAGCAGCCGGCATCTAAGCCGGCTCATCGACCTTCGTCTGCGTCGCCTTCCGCCCAAGCTCGCCCTCACGCTCCTCGATATAACCGCGCGTGATCGGCAGTCCGTCGAGCTTCTTGGCGAGCTGGAATTGGAAGACCACCAGATCGTCGTGCCGGAAGCTCGCCTCTGAGGCGGCAAGGTAGAACTCCCACATCCGGGCGAAGCGCTCGTCATACATCGCCACCGCCTCGGCGCGCCGGGCCAGGAAGTTCTCGCGCCAGGCTTTCAGCGTCTCGGCATAGTGGAGGCGGAGCACCTCGACATCGGTGATGACGAGCCCTTCCTGCTCCACCGCCGCCGCCACCTCCGACATGGCGGGGATGTAGCCGCCGGGGAAGATGTACTTGGCGATGAAGGGATTGGTCGCGCCAGGCGGCGTCGAGCGGCCGATCGTGTGGATCAGCGCCACGCCATCGTCGTTGAGCAACTCGCGGATCTTGCGGAAGTAATCGCGATAATAGCCGACGCCGACATGCTCGAACATGCCGACCGAGACGATCCGATCGAAGGGCTCCGTCAGGTGGCGATAATCCTGCAGCCGGAACTCGACCGGCAGGCCGGACTCCCCGCCACGCTCCCGCGCGATGGCGAGTTGCTCCTCGGAGAGCGTGATGCCCGTCACCGAAGCGCCGGTCTCGCCGGCGATCGACAGCGCCATGCCGCCCCAGCCGCAGCCGATATCGAGCACGCGCTGGCCCGGCTGCAGATCGAGTTTGCCCATGATGTGGCGCTTCTTGGCGAGTTGCGCTTGCGCCAGCGTCATATTCGGCTGCGCGAAATAGGCGCAGGAGTATTGCATGTCCGGGTCGAGGAAGAGCCGGAAGAAATCGCTCTTCAGGTCGTAGTGATGCGCGACGTTGCGCTTCGCCAGTGCCGGTGTGTTGTTCTGGTGGAAGCGGCGCACAGCGGTGCGCAGCCCCTCCAGCGTCTTGCCCCAGCCCTTCGGGCGGGCCTTGTGGATGGCGGCGACCAGCACGTCGAGCAGATCATAGAGCGAGCCCTGCTCGACCACGACGCGCCCGTCCATGACGGCCTCGCCCAAGGCGAGCTCGGGATTGAGCGCAAGTTTCAATTCCGTCGGCGCATCCAAGATCCGCATCCGCAATCGCGGCACGGCTCCCTGTCCGATGGATTGAAGCGTGCCATCGGGAAAAACGACATCGATACGTGGCTCGATCGCGAGCCGAGACAACATCCTGGCAATCAGCGAATGCATTGGCCCCACCTTCGGCAGCGCCCCTTTCGCCCCAAGATGGCAAGTCGGATCGCCGTCGTAACCGCCCTTTGGCGCAAGGCAGGCACTCGCCTGCGACATGACAACGCAGGCGGCGTGGTTCGGTTCCGTTGGGGAAGCATGGCTGACTGCTGGAGGGACTCAGTGGTCGGCGGCGATGACTTCGGCGCGGATCTCCTCGACCAGCCGCTCCTTCAGCGCGACGAATTCCGGTGTCGTCTTGATGGTGTAGGGCCGCGGATGTGGCAGCTCGACCGGGATATCCGCCTTGATCCGCCCCGGGCGCGCGCTCATCACCACGACGCGGGAGCCGACGAAGATAGCCTCCTCGATGTCATGGGTGACGAAGAGCACGGTCTTCTTCTCGCGCTCCCAGATGCCGAGCAGCATCTCCTGCATCAGGGCGCGGGTCTGGTTGTCGAGCGCGCCGAAGGGCTCGTCGAGCAGGAGGATCTTGGGATCGTTGGCGAGCGCGCGGGCGATCGCGGTGCGCTGCTGCATGCCGCCAGAAAGCTGCTTCGGGAAATGATCGACGAAGTGGCCGAGCCCGACGCGCACCGCCCAGTCGCGCGCGATCCGCAGCCGCTCGGCCTCGGGCACGCCCCTCTCGCGCAGGCCGAAGGCGATGTTCTCTTGCACTGTCAGCCAGGGGAAGAGCGTGTAACTCTGGAAGACGAAGCCGCGATCGGCTCCCGGCCCCGACACCGGCGTGCCGTCGAGCAGGATGCGCCCCTCGCTCGCCGTCTCCAGCCCCCCGATGATGCGCAGCAAGGTCGACTTGCCGCAGCCGGAGGGGCCGAGAATGGTAATGAAGTCGTTGTCGGCGACGGTGAGCGAAGTCGGCATCAGCGCGCGCGTCGGCTCAGCCCCGCGCTGGCCTGCGAAGACCTTGCCGACATTGTCGATGACAAGCTTGCTCATGCGCGCGCCCATGGGAACAGGCGCTGGTTGACCGCCTTGAAGAGGAAATCAGAGATGAGGCCGATGAGGCCGATCACGATGATGCCGAAGATGATCTGCCCGGTGTTCAGCAGCGCCTGGCTGTCCGTGATCATGTGGCCGATGCCGGAGGACGAGCCGATCAGCTCGGCGACGATGACATAGGTCCAGGCCCAGCCGAGGACGAGGCGGAAGATCTCGGCGATCTCCGGCGCCGCATTCGGCAGCATGACGCGGCGCACGACCGAGCGGTCGGTCGCGCCCAGCGTATAGGCGGCGTCGACCAGATCGCGCCGGATCGAGCCGACCGAGACCGCGATCATCAGGATGAGCTGGAAGACCGCGCCGATGAAGATGACGAGCAGTTTCTGCGTCTCGCCGATGCCGGCCCACAGGATCAGCAGCGGGATGAAGGCCGAGGCCGGCAAATAGCGCGCGAAGGAGACGAAGGGCTCCAGGAACGCCTCGATCGGCTTGTAGGCGCCCATCAGGATGCCGAGCGGCAGGGCGACGATGACGGCGATGATGAAGCCGCCCACGACGCGCCAGATCGTCATCATGATGTCGAAACTGAAGCCGTAGCGCACCATCAGATTGTAGCCCTCGCCGACCATGGTCAGCGGATCGGCCAGGAAGAGGCGCTGGACATAGCCGCCGAAGGTCGCGACCGACCAGAGCGCCACGAACAGCGCAAAGAAGGCCACGCCATAGCCTATGCGGGCCGCGGTCGAGACGGGTTGCAAGGGTCTCATCGCACTATCGTTCCGGGGACGGCCATAGCCAGTTGCTTCCAGGGTTCGATCGACCAGAAGCCGGCCGCTGCGCCGGAGGTCGAGGGGAGTATGTAGATTTCGGCGCCGGCCAGCGTCTCCGCCTGCCGCCCATAGACGAGCTGTCCCTCGCGAACTCCAAGGACAGCCTGCGCCGCGCGTTTGCCATTGAAGGCCACGATGCGCGGCGCGCAGGCAGCGATCCGGGACGCGAGGCCGGCCACGTCGAAATGGCTGCCTCGCAGCATGGAATCCGGGCCCGAGCTCCGCTTGGCAACATCGGTCAGGCCGATGCCGTAGCGCGGGAGGCTGCGGAAGTCTTCCGGCGCCAGCTTCATCGGCACCAGCCCGGTCTGATGGAGCACCGACCAGAACTTGTTGCCTGGACCGGCATAATAGGCTCCGCGCCGGGCCGAGGCGGTTCCGGCCTGCGTGCCGCAGAAGACGACGCGCAAGCCGGGCTCCAGAACATCCGGAAGGATTTCGCCGCTTAGGCATTCAAGGCCGGCCGTCACCCTGCAGCCCTCATCCTGAGGAACCGCGAAGCGGCGTCTCGAACGATGCTCCAGATGGTTCCCGAGCCTTCTGGAACATCCTTCGAGACGCCATCCCTTTCGGGATGGCTCCTCAGAATGAGGGCTCGCGGAGATCTCAAGCAGCCTCCCCGGTTTCTACTTGCCGGCGACGAACTTCGTGTCGACCAGCGAAGCGAGGTCGGGCTTCGCCTTGACCAGGCCGATTTCGAGCAGCAGGTCGGCGGCCTTGGCCGAGAAGGCCTGCCAGTCGCCGGAGAAGAACTTCTTGTTGCCCTCGGCATCCGACCAGCGCAGGAACGCCGCCGACTTGCCGAACTGCTCGCCGGTCTGCTTCACATCGGCGCCCATGATCTCATAGGCCTTGGCCTGGTCCTTCTTGATCATCTCCAGCGCTTCGAAATAGCTCTGGGTCAGCGCGGCCGCGGCCTTGTCGTTGACGAGGAAGGCCGGCGTGCAGCCGAAGGTGTCCATCACCATCGGGTAGTCGAGGGTGGTGGCGATGATCTTGCCCGCATCCGGCTTGTCGCGGACGGTGGAGAGATAGGGCTCATAGGTCATCGCCGCGTCGTTCTGGCCGGCGATGAAGGCCTGCGCGGCCGGACCGGGCTCCATGTTGACGACCGTCACATCCTTCACGGACATGCCGTTTTCCTTGAGCATCCAGGCCAGCGCGAAATAGGGCGAGGTGCCGGGCGCCGAGGCCGCGACCGTCTTGCCCTTCAGGTCCTTGATCGAGCCCACACCGTTGCGCACGGCCATGCCGTCGGCGCCATAGCTCTTGTCGAGCTGGAAGATCTGCTTGGTCTTGATGCCCGCCGCATCCCAGACGATCCAGGTCTCGACCGTGGTCGCGGCGCACTGGATGTCACCCGAGGCGATGGCGAGGTGGCGATCCTTCTGCGGAATCTTCTTGATCGTGACGTCGAGGCCGTTCTTAGCGAAGATACCAGCCTCCTTGGCGAGGACCAGCGGCGCGAAGCCGGTCCAGCCGGAAATTCCGATATTCACCTTGGTCTGCGCCTGCGCGCCGCCCGCCGCCAGAAGCGCCGCGAGGCCGAAGCCGACGCTCGCACCGATGCGCTTGAATGCTGCCATGTTCGAAACCCTTCCCCTGCTTAACGGCGAACGCGCCATTCAGGACGCCTAGACAGCGTCATTCACGGCGCGAAGCAACCTTCGTTCCAAATCAGGTTAAATGCATATGCAAACCCGTCAAGGCGCCGATCACCATCGCTTGGGAAAGCCATGACATTCTCTCGTTTGACAGCGCGAGAGGAATTTCCTCCCTTCACGGCCGCTGGCGCAGGGGCGCCTTCTATCGAGTCGAGGTTTTCAGGATGAACGGCGCCGACCGCCTTTGCGACACCCTTCTGATCAACGGCGTCGATACCTGCTTCGCCAATCCCGGCACTTCCGAGATGCACTTCGTCGCGGCGCTCGACCGCAAGCCGCAGATGCGCTGCGTGCTCGGCCTGTTCGAGGGCGTGGTGACCGGTGCCGCCGATGGCTATGCCCGCATGGCCGACAAGCCGGCCGCGACGCTGCTGCATTGCGGGCCGGGCATGGCGAACGCGCTCGCCAACATGCACAATGCAAGGCGTGCCCGCACGCCGATGATCAATGTCGTCGGCGACCATGCCACCTACCATCTCCAGCATGACGCGCCGCTGACCAGCGATATCGAGAGCCTGGCGCATCCGATGTCGCATTTCGTCCGCCGCATCGCCTCGCCCGAGGATGTCGGCCCGGCGATCGGAGAGGCCTATGTCGCCTCGCTGACGCTGCCCGGCGTCACCACCGTGATCCTGCCGGCCGACTGCGCCTGGGGCAGCGTCGAGCCGGCCGCCCTCAAGCCGACGCCGCTGCCGGCGCTGAAGAGCGTCGATTCAGCGGCGATTCGCGAGGTCGCCGCCGGGCTGCGCAAGCATGGCGCGCGCGCCGCGATCATGCTGACGGGGCTCGCGCTGCGGGAGAAGCCGATGGAGATGGCAGCCCGCGTCTGCGCCGCGACCGGCGCCAAGATCTTCAGCCAGATGTCGAATGGGCGCATTCAGCGCGGCGCCGGCCGCGTCGCCATGCCCAAGGTGTTCTATCCGATCGACAAGGCGCTCGATCAGCTCAAGGACGTCGATTATCTCGTGCTGGTCGGCGCGCAGACGCCGGTCGGTTTCTTCGCCTATCCGGGCAAGCCCGGGCGCCTTGTCCACGATGACTGCGAGGTCGCGACGCTGGCCAGCCCGGGCGACGATCTGCCCGCAGCGATCACGGCGCTCGCCGAGGAGATGGGCGCGACGAAGACGGCGCCCGTCTATATCGCCTCGCCGCGCAAGGAGCAGCCCGGCCTGCCGACGGGCAAGCTCGATGCCGACAAGGCCTGCGCCATCGTCTCGGCCCTGCTGCCGGAGAATTGCATCGTCTGCGATGAGTCGGTCTCCTCGGGCCGCAGCTTCTACTATGACTGCCACAGCGCACCGCAGCACGACTACATCCAGCTCACCGGCGGCGCGATCGGCGAAGGCATCCCGCTCGCCATCGGCGCAGCGGTCGCCTGCCCCGACCGCAAGGTCATCAACATGCAGGCCGACGGCTCAGGCATGTACACGGTGCAGGGTCTGTGGACGGAGGCGCGCGAGAATCTCGACATCGTCACAGTCGTCTTCGCCAATCGGACCTACCAGATCCTGCACGGCGAGATGCGCGCCGTCGGCGTCAACGATTTCGGCCGCAACGCCACGCTGATGCTCAACATCGACGAGCCGGCGCTGGACTGGGTCTCGATGGCCAAGGGCATGGGCGTCGAAGCCGCCCGCGCCACCACGGCCGAGGAGTTCACCAGCCTGTTCAAGGCCGCGCTCGCCAAGAAGGGGCCGTTCCTGATCGAAGCGGCGATCTGAGACAGCATCCGACCAAAACGCCCTCCGCCCGAGAACGACGTCTCGGGGTGGAGGGCGATCTTCACGCGGGCAGTGAGGAGAAGCTTTTCTATTCGTCCGGTCGCCATCAATCTGTCGCAGGGCCCCTGCCAGAATTGCGGCTGATTTCGAGAAGGAGCGACCAGCATGAACCGGGACGAGATCCTGAAGGCACCGTCGATGCCCGTCTTCAGCCCGAGCTACCCGCATCCGCCGAACCGCTTCATCAAGCGGGAATATCTGATCATCACCTACGAGACGGACCCTGAGATCATCCGCGCCGCGTTGCCGGAGCCGCTCGAGCCGGCCCCGGGCAACCTCGTCTATTACGAGTGGATGAAGATGCCGGATTCCTCCGGCTTCGGGTCCTATGAGGAGAGCGGCACCGGGATCTATGCCAGCTACAAGGGACAGCCCTGCAATTTCTCCGTGCAGATGTATCTCGACGACGAACCGCCCATCACCGGCGGACGGGAGATCTGGGGCTTCCCCAAGAAGTATGGCGTGCCGCGCCTCGGCGTGATGAAGGACACCCTGACCGGAACGCTGCACTATGACGGCGAGCGCGTCGCAATGGGCACGATGACCTACAAGCATCGCAGCCTCGAAGATCAGCTCGACAAGGTGCGCGACGGCATCGCTGGCCTGAACATCAACCTGAAGCTGCTGCCCGATGTCGATGGCGCACCGAAGGTAGCGCAGCTCGTCGGCTACAATCTCACGGACATCACGGTCCATGGCGCCTGGGAGGGCGAGGCGCGGTTGCATCTCATCCCTCATATCAATTGCCGGGTCGCCGACTTCCCGGTGCGGAGAATCGTGCGCGCTCGTCACCAGCTCGTCGATTTCACGCTGCCTTTCGGCCGGGTTCTGCACGACTACCTCGCATAGCACCCGCGCGTTTCGGCTTCAGGCGAACCCACCCAGGAACGCATCGAGGCAGTCGCCGATCGCCTCGATCGCATAGCCGCCTTCCTGCACAACAAGCGTCGGCAGACCGAGCGCCTTCACCTGCCGGCCGATGGCGCCGAAATCGGAGGCTTCAAGCCTGAGGACGCCGATCGGGTCGTCCTTATGGGCGTCGTAGCCGAGCGCGATCACCAGCACCTCGGCGCCGAAATCGCGGATCGCCTTGCCGGCCCTGTCGACAGCAGCCTGCATCTCGGCTCCGCCCGCGCCATGGGCGAGCGGCAGGTTGAGGTTGAAGCCCTCGCCCGGCCCGTTGCCGCGCTCGTCGTCATAGCCGGTGAAGAACGGGTAGTAGTTAGACGGATCGGCATGGACCGAGATCGTGAGCACGTCGCTACGGCGGTAGAAGATCTGCTGCGTGCCGTCGCCATGATGGGCGTCGACATCGAGGATCGCGACCTTGCCGAATTTGGAGCGCAGGCGCTGGGCGGCGATCGCGGTGTTGTTGAGATAGCAGAAGCCGGTGGCGCGATCGGCGCGGGCGTGATGGCCGGACGGGCGGCAGAGCGAGTAGACGGCGCGCTCGCCGGCGAGGATCGCATCGGCCGCAGAGACTGCGGTCTCGGACGAACGCAGCGTCGAATGCCAGCAATGCTCGCCGATCGGCACTGAGAGATCACCGAGATACCAGCCGAGCTGACCGATGAAGCCGGTGGGGCGGCAGGGCGGACGGACATCCTCGTCCGGGCGGCCGCTCCAATAGGGGAAGGTGCTCGGCCAGACTTCCGGCCCGCGCTCGGCCGGCAGGTCCTGCCAGCGCGCCCAGGCGGTTTCGAGGAAATTGACGAAGCCGGCATCATGGATCGCCAGGATCGGGTCCGTGCCATGCGCCGCCGGATGCTCCGGCTTGATGCCATGCTTCGCCAGCGCACCGAGAAGCCGGTCCGTCCGCTCGGGCAGGTCCTTGGGCGCAACGACCTTGCCGAAGCGCATATATTGCTGCGGATCGTGAAGGGCTTGATCGGGATGGTAGAAGGCACGCATCAGGCGAAAAATCCTCGTCAGGCAGCGAGGCGATCAGCCGGCCCCGCACCGGAATGCTAGCAATGACGGCGACGCCGGTCAGCTACGTCGATGCCGCCCGCCCCTGCGTGGCGGGCGGAGCGGGCCTTACGCCAAGGGCGAGAGCAGCGCCGCGAATTCGCGCGCCAGCGCATCGATCTCGAAGCGTTCGGGCCGGTACCAATCGGTGGAACCGTTGAGCGCGCCGAGCAGGAAATTGCGCAGGACGTCCGGCGCGCGCTCCCGCGGCAGGGCGCCGGCCTGCTGCAGCTCCCCGATCAGCCGGCGCCAGACATCTTCATAGGCGCGCCGCACGGCCCGCACGCTCTCCGGCGCCGGCGCGGCGCCGAAGTTGAATACCTTGATGCTGGCGCTGGTGTAGTCGCCGTGGCCGTGCAGCGCCGCAAGATGGCCGCGGATTGCCGCCTCCAGCCGCTGGCGCGGGTTTGCACCTTCGGTCGCGGCGAGCGCGGCGACTACGCCCTCGTGGACGAAGCGGACGCCGTCGTTGACCACCGCCTCGACGATCTCCTCCTTCGAGGCGAAATGGTAATAGAGGCTCGCCTTGCGGATGCCGACTGCCTCCGCGATCTCCCGCAACGTGGTCTGATAATAGCCGCCATTGCGCAGGAGCCGCGCGGCATGGTCGAGGATTTGCCGGCGCGAGCCGCCTTCGGTGTCGCGCTGGCTGCGGTCGGCGGCGACAGTCATGCGCAGCGCCCCGCGTCATTCTCGGGCGAAGCGAAGCGCAGACCCGAGAATCTCCGGCATGAGATGCTCGGGTCAGGCCCGAGCATGACGCTTGAAGGGGCGCGCAAACGTATCACAGCCGCTTCGCCACCTCTTCGAGCATCACCTCGGTGGCGCCGCCGCCGATGGACTGCACGCGGGCGTCGCGGGTCATGCGCTCGATGGCGCTCTCGCGCATGTAACCCATGCCGCCGTGGAACTGCAGGCAATCGTACATGACTTCGTTGACCAACTCGCCGCAATAGGCCTTGACCATCGAGACCTCGCGGGTGGCGTCGAAGCCCTGCGCGTCGAGCCAGGCGGCGTGGTAGACGAGCTGGCGGCCAGCCTCGACCTTGCTCGCCAGTTCCGCGAGACGCTGGCGGATCGCCTGCTTCTCCCAGAGCGGTGCGCCGAAGGCTTTTCGCGTCTTCACATAATCCAGCGTGAGATCGATAGCGGCCTGCGACTCGCCGATCGCCATCGCGCCGATCACGGTGCGCTCGTTCTGGAAGTTGCTCATGATCGCGTAGAAGCCGCGCCCCTCCTGCCCGAGCAGGTTCTCGGCCGGTATGCGGCAATCGACAAAGGAAAGCTCGGCGGTATCCGAGGAGCGCCAGCCATGCTTGTCGAGCGCGCGTGAGACGGAAAAGCCCGGCGTGCCCTTCTCGACGAGGAAGATCGAGACCGATTGCGAGGGCTTAGCCGCCGGATCGGTCTTGGCGGCGACGCAGTAGAGATCCGCGTAGACGCCGTTGGTGATGAACATCTTCGCGCCGTTGAGCACGTAATGGTCGCCCTCGCGCCGCGCCGTGGTGCGGATGCCCTTCACGTCCGAACCTGCATCAGGCTCGGTTACGGCGACCGCGACGATCTTCTCGCCGGCGATGATGGCCGGCAGATATTTGTCCCGCTGCGCCTTGCTACCGGCATTGGCGATGTGGACCGATGCCATGTCGGTGTGAACCAGCGCGGTGATGGCGACGCCCGAGAAGGTCGAGCGGCCCAGCTCCTCCGCCAGCACGACCGTCGCCAGCGTGTCCATCTCGGAGCCGCCATATTCGGCGGGATAGCGGATGCCGAAGAAGCCGAGCTCGCCCATGCGGCGCAGCACGGCGCGCGGGACGAAGCCGTCCTCCTCCCATTTCAGCGCATGCGGCTTGATCTCGGTCTCGACGAAGCGGCGGACCTGATCGCGCAGCGCCTCGTGCTCCTCGGTAAAGTACGGCGAGCGGCGCACGCCCTCGCCTGCAAGCGTCTCGACGGCCGACATGGCTTCCTCCTGCTTGACCGCGGCGCCGCGATCTGACTACCTACCGGACGGTAGGTGAATGTTGCGGCGAGATCAAGACGCCCATTCTACCTGCGAGCCCTCATCCTGAGGAGCGCCGAGGGCGCGTCTCGAAGGTTGCTCCAGACGGCTCCGACGCGCACTGGAGCATCCTTCGAGACGCCGCGTTCCGCGGCGCCTCAGGATGAGGGCTGAGGAAACGATCGCGGAAGAGGCACATGGCGCAGACCGATCCGGGCATCTCCACCACCCCTCCCCCGCTCTCGTCCATGCTGGAGATGCTGCGCCAGCGCCACGGCCTCGTCGCAGAAGGCGGCGGCGAGAAGCTGCGCGCCCGCCACGAGGCGCGCGGCAAGATCATGGTGCGCGCGCGAATCGACCTCCTGCTCGATCCGCAAACGCCCTTTCTCGAACTCTCGCCGCTCGCCGCCTGGAGGCTCTACGGCAACGAAGTGCCGGGCGCCGGCATCGTCACCGGCATCGGCGTCGTGCAAGGCCGCGCCTGCATGCTGATCGCCAACGACGCGACGGTGAAGGGCGGCTCCTTCTTCGCCGAGACCGTCCGCAAGCATCTGCGGGCGCAGGAGATCGCGGAGGAGCATCGCCTGCCCTGTCTCTACCTCGTCGATTGCGGCGGCGCCTTCCTGCCGGAGCAGGACCGCGTCTTCCCCGACCGAGACCATTTCGGCGGCTCCTTCTACAACCAGTGCCGGATGTCGGCGGCTGGCATCCCACAGATATCGATCGTCTTCGGCGGCGCGACCGCCGGCGGCGCCTATATCCCGGCGCTCTCCGACCAGGTCATCATGGTCAAGGGCACCGGCCGCATCCATCTCGGCGGGCCGCCGATCGTGAAGGCGGCCGTGCACGAGATCGTCGATGGCGAGACGCTGGGCGGGGCGGAGATGCACACGCTGGTCTCCGGCGTCAGCGACCATCTCGTCGAAACGGAGATGGAAGGGCTGGCGAAGCTGCGCGAGATCGTCGGGGCGCTCGGCGAAATCGGCCGCATCACGCCGCCCCCGCAGGCTCCCGCCGCTCCGAAGCTCGATCCGGCTGAGATCGTCGACATCGTGCCTACCGATCTGCGCCGACCCTATGACGTCCGCGAGGTCATCGCCCGCGTGGTCGATGACAGCGCCTTCAGCGCCTTCAAGCCGGATTACGGCGCGACCCTCGTCACCGGCTTCGCCCATATCCACGGCTATCCCGTGGGCATCCTTGCCAATAACGGCGTCCTGTTCTCGGAGAGCGCGGTCAAGGGCGCGCATTTCATCGAGCTCTGCGACCAGCGCCAGATTCCGCTCCTCTTCCTGCAGAACATCACCGGCTTCATGGTCGGCACCGAGGCTGAGCGCGGTGGCATCGCCAAGCATTCGGCCAAGCTCGTCTATGCCGTCTCGAATGCGCGTGTGCCGAAATACACCGTGCTGATCGGCGGCTCCTACGGCGCCGGCAATTACGGCATGTGCGGGCGAGGTTTTAGGCCCCGCTTCCTGTTCTCCTGGCCCAATGCCCGCATCGCGACGATGAGCCCGGAGGTCGCCGCGACCGTGGTGACGGAATTGCGCCGGCAATCGCTCAAGGGCGCCGCGGACGAAGCAGCCGTCGCCGAACTCGACAAGCGCACCCGCGCGCAGTTCGAGGAGCAGAGCGACCCCTATTACGCCACCGCCCGGCTCTGGGACGACGGTATCATCGAGCCCGAGCAGACGCGCGACGTGCTCGGCCTCTGCCTCGCACTGTCGGCTGGCGAAGCGCGCGATACCGGCCCCCGGCCGGTCTACCGGATGTGAGCGGCGCCATGTTCGACACTCTCCTCATCGCCAATCGCGGCGAGATCGCCTGCCGCATCATCCGCACCTCCCGCAAGCTCGGCATCCGCACCGTCGCGGTCTATTCCGACGCCGACAAGGAGGCGCTGCATGTCCGGCTCGCGGACACGGCCGTGCACATCGGCCCCGCCCCGGCGCGCGATTCCTATCTGCGCGCCGACCGCATCATCGCAGCCGCGCTCAAGACAGGCGCACAGGCGATCCATCCGGGCTACGGCTTCCTGTCGGAACGGCTGGACCTGATCGCCGCCTGCGAGGCGAACGGCATCGCCTTCGTCGGTCCCTCCGCCCAAGCCATCGAGGCAATGGGCGACAAGATCCGATCCAAGCAGATCGCCCGCGACGCCGGTGTGCCCGGCGTTCCCGGCTATGACGGCGCCGACCAGTCGCCCGAGGCGCTGAAGCGCGCGGCGCTGCGCATCGGCCTGCCGGTGATGGTCAAGGCTTCCGCCGGCGGCGGCGGCAAGGGTATCCGCAAGGTCGAGAACGAAGCCGAGCTGGACGGCGCCATCGCCACCGCCAGCCGCGAGGCCGAAGCCGCCTTCGGCGATGGGCGCCTGCTGATCGAGAAATTCGTGACGCGCCCGCGCCATGTCGAGGTGCAGGTCGCAGGCGACAAGCACGGCAACATCGTCCACCTCTTCGAGCGCGACTGCTCGGTGCAGCGCTCCAACCAGAAGCTGCTGGAAGAGGCGCCGGCGCCCAACCTCAAGCCGGAGGCGCGCGCCGCGCTGCACGAGCATGCACTGAAGCTTTCTCGCGCCATCGCCTACGACAATCTCGGCACGGTCGAGTTTCTGGTCGATGCCGCGACGCAGGAGGTGTTCTTCCTCGAGATGAATACGCGGTTGCAGGTCGAGCATCCCGTAACGGAGGCGATCACCGGGCTCGATCTCGTCGAATGGCAGATCCGCATCGCGGCCGGCGAAAAACTGCCGCGCAGCCAAGAGGAGATCACCTGCACCGGCCACGCCATCGAGGCACGGCTGACTGCCGAACGGGCCGATAAAGGGTTCCGCCCCGACACCGGCACGATCGCGCTCTGGCGCGAGCCGGCAGGGTTGCGCGTCGACAGCGGCGTCGGGACAGGCAGCGCCGTGTCGCCCTTCTACGACTCGATGCTCGCCAAGGTCATCGCCCATGGGCCGGACCGGGATGCGGCGCGGCGTCGCCTGGCCGATGGCCTGGACCGCATGACGGTATTCGGGCCCGCGACGATCCGGCCTTTCCTCGTCGATGCGCTGAGACAGCCGGTGTTCGCGCGCGGCGAGGCCACGACATTGTTCATCGGCGAGACCTGGCCCGCAGGCTGGCAAGCTTCGGGCGACGACTCCGCGGAACAGGACGCGGTCGCAGCGGCGATCTGGCTTACGGCTCGAGGCAATGCTGCGGCCGGGCCATGGAGGACGCTGAAAGGCTTTCGACTGCTCGCTTCGGCCGGCAAGCCCGGTGCCTGCCATCTCGCACTGACCTCGGGCGGCGAGACCCGCCGGTTGCGGGCGGACGGGACAGATGAGGGCATTCTCGTCACGACCGATCACCGGCAGGTCGAGGTTGCCGTGGCGGCAGCTGGCGCGACGCGTTACACGCTTCTGCTCGATGGCGGGCGCCTGTCCGTCGACGCGGTGCCGGATCGCTCCGGCATCTTCCTGCGCCATGGCAGCTTCGAAGGGCGCATCGAGATCGCGCTCGCGGTTGAGGCAGCGGCCGCCGCCCGCGCCGCACAGGGGCAGACCGGCGATTCCGTTCGCGCCACCATGCCGGGAACGGTCGCCGCCATCCATGTCGCCGAAGGCGACAGCATCGCCGCCGGCCAGGTCGTGGCCGTGCTGGAATCGATGAAGCTCTTCATGGAGTTGAAGAGTCCGGCGGCGGGAACGGTCGCGCGGATCGCCAGCCGGCCGGGGGCGACGGCAGCGGCTGGCGAGCTCCTGATCGCCATCGCGCCCTCACCGTGACCGCGAAAGGCACTGGATCGCGGCCGCAGGCCGCAAAGCCGCCGCCTTATCCTGCTTTCCTGAGCCGGCCAAAAGCAGGTCATATCAGCGTCCGTTCATTGTACCCCGGCTAGGAGGAAACGAATCGCCTTGCCGTGCCCGAGTGTCGGCGAGGAAAC
This sequence comes from Allobosea sp. 10L422, assembly GCF_056395345.1. Taxonomy (NCBI): domain Bacteria; kingdom Pseudomonadati; phylum Pseudomonadota; class Alphaproteobacteria; order Hyphomicrobiales; family Alloboseaceae; genus Allobosea; species Allobosea sp. 10L422. The sequence goes on along the minus strand of NZ_JBFTJI010000015.1, from coordinate 228,307 downwards.
CGAAAGGAAAGACCATGTTGCGGCGTCAGTTCACGGTCTCGGCTCTCGCCTGCGCCGTCCTGCTCTGCGCGATCCCGGCCAAGGCTCAGTATTACGGCGGACCCTATCGCAACGGGCCGTCCTACGAAGACGACGAGGACGATCGTCCGCCGCCGCCACGCTATTACCGCCGCGATTATGGCTATGAGCGCCCATATTATCGGCCGCGCTACGGCAATATGTGCGTCACCGGCCGGGGCGATTGCCCGACACCGCCGCTGCCCTACGGCTCCGGCTGCGGCTGCAATATCCCCGGCTTCGGCACCAAGCGCGGCATCGTGCAGTAATCGCCGCTCAGATCCGGCGCGCGCTTTCCGTCCCGAGATAGCAGATGCCCTCGCCGGGCTTGGCCTTGGGATTGGGGAAGATGATGAAGCCGTCGCGCGGCATCGTCACGACCGTGCCATCGGCGCGGCGGGCGATCGGCGTGCCCTTGGCGACGCGCTCGCCGGTCTTCCAGGCGCCCTCGACACGGTCGCCCTCGGCCTCGCAGATGACGAGGTCATCCATGTGGACGACGACCCGCTTCTGTGGCGCCGGCGGCGGCTCGTCCGTCAGACCGACATGGGCGAGCGCGTTGCGGATCGCAGCATAGCCGACATCGACCGAAGCCGGGTCCTCATGGCGGCCGCATTCGAGCGTCACGCCATAGCCGCCGGCGAAACGCATGAACTCGGTGGTGCCAAAGCCTTCGGTCACGGCCAGCCGCGGCAGGTTCAGCTTCTCGCGAGCGGCGATCAGCCGGACATAGATGTCGAGCCAGCCATGGATCATCAGGTCAACGCCGAGGCAGGCGGCGAAGGCGGCTTCGGCTGCGCCATGGCGGAAAGGCTCGAGATCGCCGCGATTATCGTCCGGCCCGAAGAAGACGAAGGGCACGCCCTCCCCTGTGAAGGAATGGACGTCGAGCAGCATGTCGTGCTGACGCAGAATGGCGGAGAGGCGGTTGCCGATCCGGTCCTCATTGTCATCAGGCTGCGGCCGCTCGCGCAGGTCGCGGTTGAGGTTGCGATCGCCCTCGCGCGTATTCTGCCGATAGGCCTTGGGATTGGCGACCGGTAGGAAGGTGACCTCACCGCGCTGGATCGCGACGCGGCCGGCCCGGCAATCCTCGATCACGCGGGCGATGGCATTGGGCCCACAGGTCTCGTTGCCATGGACGGCACCCAGGACAAGGAGCTTAGGCCCCGCCTTCAGCCCATGGAAGCGGACGGTTTCGAGCGGCGGATCAATCAGGTCTGGAGTCGTCATGGGTCTGCTGTCAGGCTTTGCGGAGCTGCGAATGCGGATCGAGGATATCGCGCAGGCCGTCCCCTAGCAGGTTGAGGCCGAGCACGGTCAGAAAAATCGCAAGACCGGGAAAGATCGAGATCCAGGGCGCGGTCGAGATCTGGTCGCGCGCATCCGAGAGCATGCTGCCCCAGCTCGGGAAGGGCGGGCGGATGCCGAGGCCGAGGAAGGAGAGCGAGGCCTCCGCCAGCACCGCGCCGCCCATGCCGAGCGTGCCGATGACGATGATCGGGCCGGCGATGTTCGGCAGGATCTGCGTCAACATGATGCGGAAGGTGCCGTAACCGAGCGAACGGGCGGCCTCGACATATCCCAGCTGTTTGACCGAAAGGGTCGCAGCGCGGGTCAAGCGGCAGGTGAAGGACCAGTTGGTCAGGCCCAGCGCGATCAGCAGGCTGGTGAGGCCGGGATTGAGGATCGCCATGATCGCCAGCGCGAAGATCAGCGAGGGAATGGCGAGCATCATGTTTGTGAGGCCGCTGACGAAATCGTCCCACCAGCCGCCCCAATAGGCGGCGGAAAGGCCGAGCGCGACGCCGATCACCGTATTGATCAGTTGCGAGACGATGCCGACCGTCAGCGAGATGCGGGCGCCATAGAGCACGCGGCTATAGATGTCGCGGCCCTGCGCATCGGTGCCGAACCAGAACTCCGAGCCCGGCGGGATCTCGGCATTCATCAAATTGGCGTCCATGACGGGATCGGTGTGGGCGAACCAGGGCGCGAAGACGCCGCCGGCCACGACGAGCGCGAAACAGGCGCCGCCGATCCAGAGATTGGCACGGAACTTCATCGGCGGGGACCTAGCTGTATTTGATGCGCGGATCGACGATGGCGCAGAGCACGTCGACGGCGATGTTCACGACGAGGAAGAAGAGCACGATCGTCAGGATGCAGCCCTGCACGACCGGGATGTCGCGCCAGGTCACGCTGTCGACCAGCAGCGAGCCGAGGCCCGGCCAGGCGAACAGCTTTTCGACGACGACCGCCTGGCCCAGAACCGAGCCGAACTGCAGGCCGAGCGTGGTCAGCACGATGACGAGCGCGTTGCGAGCGACGTGCCAGCGCATGACGCGGAAGGAGCTCGCGCCCTTGGCGCGGGCGGTGCGGACGAAATCGGCATGCATGATCTCCAGCACGGCGGCGCGCGATGTCCGCGCCAGCAGGGCCAGCGGCGAGACGCCGAGCGCGATCGCCGGCAGCACGATGTAACGCGGATCGCCATCGCCATAGCCGAAACTCGGGAACCAACCGAGCGTCAGCGCGAAGCCGTACATTAGCAGGAGGCCGAGCCAGAACATCGGCAGCGACAAGCCCGAGACCGCTAAGACCATGGAGAGCATATCGACCCAGCTTCCCGGCTTCAGCGCAGCGAAGAAGCCGAGCGGCACGCCGATGACGATGGCGAAGAGCATGGCTCCGAGCGCGAGCTGAAGGCTCGGCCAGAGTCGCTCGCCGATCTGGTTGATCACCGGCTGGCGGGTGCGGAAGGAATCACCGAGATCGAAGGTGGCGAGGCCGCCGACATATTTCGCGAAACGCAGCGGCAGCGGATCGTTGAGGCCGAACTGCTGGTTCATGCGCGCGATGGTTTCGGCGTCGATATTGCTGCGCCCGTCAGCCATCTGGCTGGTGGCGAAACTGCCGGGAATGACGCTGAACAGCACGAAGATCAGCGCCGCGACTGCAAGCAGGATCGGGATCGCCTGCAACAGGCGACGCGAGACATAAGGCAACATGACGAGGGCTCCTGAAGCCGCTGTGCAGGGCGTCGCTACCGACGCTCGAATGCGGACAAGCTAACGCCGCCGCGCTGTCGCGCGACGGCGTCAGCTCAGGACGGTTTACTTCGCCGCCGGCGAGGTGGCGTCGACCCAGAGATCCTCGTAGCGCTGCAGCGCGAGCTCGGTCGCGTTCGGCTGGAGGCCGTGCAGCCAGGGCTGATAAGCCATGACCGCCTTGTTGTAGTTGAAGAACCAGACCGGGGCCTCGTCCTGCAGCATGGCATTGGCCTTCTTCAGCAGCTCCAGCTGCTTGGCCGGATCGTTCTCAGCCGAGGCGTCGTCGATCAGCTTGTCATAGGCCGCGTTCTTGAAGGTGGTGTAGTTGCAGGACGAACGCGGCGTCGCGGAGTGGAAGCACTTGAGCTGGGACAGCGCATCCGGGCCGGAGGTGTTCGACCAGATGAAGGCCTGGAAGTCACCGCCCACGACGACGCCGCCAAGCGCCGAGGTCTCGACCGGCTTGACCTTCACCTTGATGCCTACCTTGGCGAGCATCGGGATCGTCGCCTCGACGATCGGGATGCCCCAGCTCTCGTTCGGCGTCGCGGTCCATTCGAACTCGAAGCCATCGGGGTAGCCAGCCTCGGCCAGGAGCTTCTTGGCCTTCTCCGGGTCATAGGCGTAGGGCTTCGCATCCTTGTCGAAGCCCGGCACGGAGATCGGCAGCCAGCTCACCGCGCGATAGGCCTTGTCGCGGACGAGGCGCTTGATGATCAGGTCGCTGTCGATCGCGTAGTTGATCGCCTGGCGCACGCGCTTGTCGGAGAAGGGCTTGAAGGAGGGGTTCATGCCCATGTTGCGGGTGAAGACCTCCGCAACCTCGAGAATGCCCTTCGAGAGATTGGCATCGGCCTTGTAGGCGACATACTGGGTCGAGCCCAGGATCGAGACGTCGATCTCCTTGTTGCGGAAGGCGACGTCACGCGCGGCAGCCTCGCCCATCGGCGAAATCACCAGCTTGTCGGCATAGGGCTTCCCCGCCTTGTAGTATTTCTCCCAGCGCTCGAAGACCATGCGCGAGCCGGGAACATGCTCGACGAACTTGAACGGGCCGAGGCCGATCGGCTTGTTGAAGAAGTCCGGCGCCTGCGCCTCTTTGGCCGGCAGGATCGCGGTCATCGCGCTGTAGAACAGGAAGCCCGGATTGGTCTTGTCGGTCAGCGTCATCTCGATCGTGGAATCGTCGATCTTCTTGAGGCCCGAGATTTCCTTGGCCTGGCCCTTCTGGACCTCGACCGCCCCCCTGATGCGCGAGACGTAGCGCGCGCCGGGGTAGTTCTTCGTGCCGTCCATGATCCGGTTATAGGACCAGATGATGTCGTCGGCCGTCATCTTGCGGCCGTTATGGAACAGGGCATCGTCGCGCAGCTTGAAGGTGTAGGTCAGCCCGTCCGGCGAGACCGTGGCGCTCTTGGCGAGCTCCAGCTCCGGCTTGCCGGCATTCGCGTCCCAGCGATAGAGCATCCCGTGCAGTGCATAGCCGTAGATCTCGTCCTGGATCTGGTTCGAGACGTGGCTGTCATTGCTGACGAAGGACGCGCCATAGGGCGCGGTGAAGCGGATCGTCCCGCCGCGGCGCGGCTCCTGGGCCTGCGCCGAGATGGTAAAGGCCGCCAGCGTCAGCGCGGTCGCAAAGGCCAATTTCTTCAACAACACGATCATTCCTCCCGTTTTCGATTTTGCTCCGGCTGGTCCGGAGTTGTTTGCTTCCAAGTGGAACCATAACGGCTTTGCCGCGCTTGTCTTCCCCTGCGCGGTCAAAGCCGGCCTCAAGCCCGCTCGTAGACGACCTCGCCGCCCAGAATGGTGAGATCGCAGTGCGTGTCCTTGAGAATATCCGCCGGATCGGCCGTAAGCAGATTGCGCGAGAACACCGCGACATCGGCGAGGAAGCCCGGCGCCAGCCGCCCCTTTACGGCTTCCTGCTTCTGCGAGAAGGCGCCGTACTCGGTGTAGGCCTGCAGGGCCTCCTCGATCGAGACGCGCTGGCTTTCATCCATCACCGTGCCCTTCCAGGTCTGCCGGGTCAGCATGGTGTGGAARTTSGGGAASGGGTTGGGGTCGCAGACCGGYGCGTCGCTGCCCGTCGCCGGCTTCAGRCCGAGATCGAACCAGGTGCGGAAGGGGTAGCTCGGCAGCGCCCGCTCCGGCCCGAGCACCTTGACGTAAGCATCGCCGAAATCATGGATGAAGACCTGCTGCGGGCAGGGATAGATGCCGGCCTTGACCATGCGCTCATGCTGGGCCGGCGTCGAGAAGCCGCAATGCTCGATGCGGTGCCGTCGATCCAGATCGGGATAGGCCGCGAGCGCCTTCTCATAGGCGGTGATGAGCTGCTCGATAGCGGCATCGCCGATCGCGTGGCAGGCGAGCTGGTAGCCCTTCTTGTGGGCGTCGAGCACCATGCGTTCCAACTCCGCATCGTCCCACATCCAGACGCCGGTGGCCTTGTCCTCGCCGAGATAGGGCTCGGTCATCCAGGCGGTGCGCCCACCCGCCGAACCGTCGAGGAAGAGCTTGACCGCGCCGATCATCAGCATGTCGTCGCCAGTGCCGGAGATCAGCCCTGCCTCGTAGCAATCAGGCACGATCGAGCGGCCGTCGTCGCCGAGCAGGGTCAGCCAGGTGCGCACCGGCAGACGGCCGTCGCGCTTGGCGCGGTGGTAAGCCGCTATCTCGCCGAAGCCGCCCTTCTGGCCGACGGCGGCGTCCATGCAACTGGTGATGCCGAGCGAGAGCAGGTAGCGGCCGCCGCGCTCGATGCCGGCGATGATATCCTCCTCGGTCGCCGCGGGGATCGCGGCCTGCACTGGCGCGCGCGCGTTCTCGGCGAGCAGGCCGGTCAGGCGGCCATTCTGCTGTTCGATCAGGCCGCCCTGCGGCGTCGGCGACTTCTCGTCGATGCCGCCGAGCCGGAGCGCCTCGGAATTGCAGATCGCGATGTGGCCGCAGGTGCGCACGAGCATCACCGGGTTGTTCGGCGCAGCGCGGTCGAGCTCTTCGCGATAGGGGTGGCGGCCGGTGTCGAGCTTGGTCTGATCGTAGCCGCGCGAGAGGATCCATTCGCCCGGCTTCAGCGTCGCAGCACGCGCGGAGATCGCGCCCAGCAGCGCCTCCAGCGTCGGCGCGGCCTCCGGCTTGGAATTGACCCAGCCCATGGTCATGCCGAGCGAGACGAGATGCAGATGCGAATCGTTGAGACCCGGCGTCGCCAGGCGGCCCTTCAAATCGATCACCCGCGTCTTCGGGCCGACGAGCGGGGCGATCTCGGCATCGCCGCCGGCCGCGAGCACCCTGCCCTGCCAGATCGCCAGCGCCTCGACGACACCATCGTCGCGCCCGCACCAGATCGGCCCGTTGCGCAGCACGATATCGGCCTGAACCGCCATGGTTTTCTCCTGCATTTACTGTCTTCGCCGGCGCTTTGCGGCCGGGCTTCAGATGTCGTCGAGCGGGAAGATCGGCCGGCGCACCTTGCGGTAAGGCCGCTCCTTGAAATTGCGCGTCGAGATCGCGCCGGTATCGACTTCCAGCACCTCGCGCGCGATCGGCTCGAATGCGGCGCGGAAGTGCTGCATCGACTTGACGATCACCGTCGATTTTCGCGTCGGATCGACGCCGAGCGAGGTGAACTGGGCAAGATCGGTCGCCTGGCCGTTATGGGTGATGACGATGATCTCGACATCGTCGACGCGCAGCAGGGCCGAGAGCCCGTAATTGCGCCAGATGCCGCCGGCCATCGGGCCGTAGCACATGAAGTATCCGTCGGTCAGCGCGACGACGTGAGCGTCGAGATCGAGCGGCCCGCCGCCCATGCTGGGATCGACCTTGCCGCCGAGCTTGATCCGGCCACGCTTGCCGACGCCGATTGCCTGCGCAGCGAGCGCCGCTTCGGGGTCGCAGATCGCGTGGAAGCCGACATTCCTGAGCTTCGCGTCGAGGATCGCGCGCAGCAGGTTGGTGGCGTCGCCATAGGCGCCGGAGCCGGGATTGTCGGAGTAGTCCGAGATCACCACAGGCTTGTAGCCGGGCTTGCCGGTATCGGCCTCGCCGGCCTTGGCACGGGCCATGGCCTCGGCGAGCGGCGTGAAATGGATGGAGGAGAAGCGGCGCTGCTCCCAGGCATAGTCCATCAGCTCTTCGGCGATGGCCTGCGCCTTGCCGCGATCATCGGCCGTGACCGCGATCGAGGGGCCGATATCGTGCACGTCGGCCGAGGAGAAGCCAGCCTGAACGCTGACGACCAGCGCATCGCCGGAGGCTTCCAGCGCGTCACCACGGCGCAGCAACTCCAGGAAGGGCGGCGAGGTGGTGCGCCCGCCATCGAGCGCATAGAGGATCGGGCGCCGGGCGAGTGCGACCTTGGGCCTGATCTCGCCCTTCATCGCGCGCTCGAGCAGCTCCGCTGCCTGCCAGGTCCGCTCGTATTGGTCGATATGCGGATAGGTGCGGTAGGAAATCAGCGCATTGGCGTTGTCGGCCATGAGCTGGGTGACCGTGGCGTGCAGGTCGAGCACGGCGACGACCGGCACGTCCGGGCCGATTCGCTTGCGCAGCCGCGCCAGCAATTCGCCCTCGCCATCATCGGAGCTTTCGGTCGCCATCGCACCGTGGAGATGCAGCAGCACGCCGTCGACGCCATCGGCAGCATTGACGATATGGCCGGCGAAGACGTCGAAGGCGGCATCGGTGACGCGGCCCGAGGGATTGGCGCCGGTCACCAGCGGATGGGTCAGGCTCCAGCCGAACTTGTCGGCAGCCTCGAAGGCAGCCCCCATCGAGGTTCGGGTACCGCGGAAAGCCTCGGGGATTTCGTTACCCAGAAAAGCGCCATGCGCCCGGAAAGTGGCTTCGTCCGTGAGCTGAACACTGAAGGTGTTCGTCTCATGCATGAACTCGGCAATCAGCACGCGACGCGTCATTCTCTCCCTCTTCGTCTTGTTCAAATTTTTTGACAGTTTTGGCGAGGCGTCTTCGCAACGCCACTGATTTCCGCGCATGCACCCCCTCGAATGAGGGCGCTTGTCGAAATGTGGTGAATATGCTGAACTCGGCGGAACCAAGTCGGTGTCGGCGCATTTCCGCAGCAGTGATCTGCGAGTCCACGCCATGCCGGTCTCCCCGCAAGCTAGACGACAGCCCGCCAAGACACGACTGCGGCGCGTTTCGTCCGACGAACTCACGATCCGCCGTGTGCGCCATGGGCGCTTCTTCGGCTATCGCGATGCGGAAGGCGCCAAGATCACGGACGAAGACACGCTGGCCCGGATTCGCTCGCTCGCGATCCCTCCGGCCTATGAGGATGTCCGCATCGCCGCCGATCCGCGAGCGCATCTCCAGGCCATCGGCCATGACGAAGCAGGCCGTGTACAGCATCGCTACCACCCCGAATGGGAGAAGGTGCGCGAACGCCGCAAACTGCAGCAACTGGGCCGGCTGATCGCTGCGCTGCCGAAGCTGCGCGCCCGGATCGCAGCCGACATGCGGGCCCGCACGCTTTCCCATGAGAAAGCTCTCGCCTGCGCTGCGGCGATCATCGACCGCTGCCATCTGCGTGTCGGCAACGAAAGCTATGCGAAGAGCAACGGCAGCCATGGCACCTCGACGCTGCTCAAGCGGCACGTCAGGCTCACAGGCGCGCGTATCGCGCTCCACTTTCGGGGCAAGAGCGGCAAGGATATCGCTTGCGCGGTCGACGACGCCCCGCTCGCACGGGCGCTCGCGCGCATCGCCACATTACCGGGGCGCCGGCTGCTGCAATATCGCCGCGAAGACGGGTCCGTCGCGCCGGTCCATGCGGCCGAGATCAACGCCTATCTGAAGCAGGTCTGCGGCCTCCCGGTCAGCAGCAAGGATCTGCGGATGCTTGCTGCCAACGCCGCGGCGGCGGAACTGCTCCTCTCAGGCGAGACGGTCGCAACCGAGGCCGGACGCAAGCGCCAGCTCGCCGACATCATGCGCGCGATCTCGGAGCGCCTCGTCAACACGCCGGCCGTGGTTCGCAAGAGCTATGTCCACGCCATCGTCATCGAATCCTATGCCAGCGGCCAACTACAGCGCAGCTATGCCAAGGCGCGCGCCCGGGCGGGCTGCTCGCGCATCGAGCGCGCGCTCGGGCTGCTGGCGGCCTGAAGCCAGCGGGAACAATGCCGCCGTTCGGCGCTTGGTCCAGTATCTGGCACGCATTTATGGAGGCTGAGATGCTCAATCGTGTCGGTTCGCCCAAGCCGGTCGAGACGCCGCAGCAGCCCGGTCAGTCGGTCGCGGCCGGAACGCGCCCTGGCCCGTCGCCGCACTCCGCCCATCCGACCGGCCCCGCCCCGCCATTCGAGTATGAGGAGGAGGCGCCGCAGACGGATTTCCAGGCCGGCCAGAAGAAGCTACCGTCGGGCGAAGGCTCTGGACGGAATTGACGGAATGAACGGGGATTGGGGCTTCGTTGTGTGGATCGTCGTGATCGCGATTCCACTGGGGATCGCGCTGGCGACGCGTTGGGCAGGCTGCGGGGCCCCGGCGCCATGCTCGACAAGCCGAGCGCCGAGGATCCGCGCGATCCCATCTAAGACACTGATATAATTAACTAATTTATTTTCATGAGATTTTCGGGAACTCGCCTCCCCGCTTCCGCGTTTCGTCGCCGCTGAATCCTGGCGGCGGAGACAGACATGGACGAAGAGAGAATCACACGGATTGCCCGCGCGATGTGCAGGGCCGCGCGGCTCGACCCCGACAAGCCGGCCGGCAACAAAGGCCCCTATACGATGTCGATGCAGGAACCCGGACACGAAAGCCCGCAGCCTGCCTGGATGCTGTTCCGGAAGGAGGCGGCGCAGTTCGCCGCACGGCATGGCGAGGTCGCCGTCCGCCTCTGACCTTGTCCCGAAGCGGCCACTCGCCTGAATGCGACCGTGGCCATGACAAGGCCCGGCGCTCCGACAAGGATGCCGGGCCTTTCCATCTGAATAGGATTCTCGCCGAAGCTACAGCGTCTTGAAGGTCGGGTAATAGCCGCGATAGCTCTTCTCGAGGATCGCTCCGCCGCCCCGCGCCTTCAACGCTTCGGCGACGGCAAGGCCGAGTTCCCGCGCCTGCTCGGGCGCCGCACTGTCGCTGGCGTCGACACGCTCCGTTCCTTCGACGGAGGTGACCTGGGCATGCAGGGTCAGGCGGCCATCGGCCCAGCTCGCGCAGGTACCGACCGGCAAGCTGCAGCCGGCACCCAGCGCATGCATCATCTCACGCTCGGCTTCGACCTCGGCGCGCGCTTTCGAGCACTGGATGGCCTGCAGGATCTCGATCACGGCGGCATCGTCGGCGCGGGCTTCGAGGCCAAGCGCGCCCTGCCCGACGGCATAGGGGAAAAGCTCCGGCGCCAGAATCTCGGACGAGGCCTCGTCCAGCCCGAGCCGGCGCAGGCCGGCCTGGGCGAGGATGACGGCATCGAGCGCATCCTCGCCGCCGATCTTGGCGAGGCGCGGGCCGACATTGCCGCGAATCGGCACGACGGTGACATCGGGCCGCAGGTTGAGGATTTGCGCGCGACGCCGCAGCGACCCGGTGCCGACCCGCGCGCCCTGCCGCAGCGAGGCCATCGTCGCGCCGCAGAGCGCGTCGCACGGGTTCTCGCGCGTCGGCACGGAGGCGAGAACGAGCCCCTCATGCAGGGCGGTCGGCAGGTCCTTCAGGGAATGAACGACGAAATCGACCTCGCGGCGCACGAGCTGCTGCTCGTGCTCGACGGCGAAAACACCGACCATGCCGAACTGATGGAATTCGGAGACGCGGTCGCGATCCGCGATGGTGGCGATCTGGCAAAGGGTGAATTCCGTCTCTGGGAACTTCTCCCGGATCAACCCCATGACGTGATTGGTCTGCGCCATCGCCAGCGGGCTGCGGCGCGTGCCGATCCTCAGATGCATGACTTCTTACTTTCGATCCTGTCCGGCCGGGCCGGTTGCGGCGGTCTATAACAGGGGGGCAGCTGGCTGACGAGTGGCGCTGCGCCCGATCAGCCGCCGCCCCGCCGTAGCTCCTCCATCCCCTGCTGCAATACCTCAAACACGCGCGGATCGCGCGTCTGGGCGACGTTGAAACGCATGAAGCCGCACGCGCCCTGCGAGACGCTGAAGACATTGCCGGGCGCCAGGACGACGTTCCGCGCCACCGCCAACCGCGCGAGTTCGGCGGAATCGATCCCCGCGGGCAGGTGGCACCAGAGGTAGAAGCCGCCGCGCGGCATCAGCCAGGGCAGGATTCCGAGTGCTTCCAGTCGGGCAGCAATCTCGCGGCGGGCCTGGGCGAGCCGGCGGCGCACCTCCTCCATATGCTTGCGATAGCCGCCACCAGCGAGGACCCCTGCGACAAGATCGGCAGCGACAGGGCCGGGGCCGCCGAAATTCGTCGCAACCTGAAGGTCGACAAGCCCTTCGATCCAGTCGGCTCGCGCGGCAATATAACCGCAGCGCAGGGAGGCCGAGAGCGTCTTCGAGAAGCTGCCGATCCGGATCACACGGTCGAGACCGTCGAGCAAGGCGAGGCGAGACGACGGTTCGGGCTCGAAATCCGCGAAGATCTCATCCTCAACGATGACGAGATCATGAGCGGCGGCGATTTGCAGCACACGGAAGGCCGTCTGCGGCGAGAGACTGGCCCCGGTCGGGTTGTGCAGCCCGGAATTGGTGAGATAGAGCCGCGGCCGCTCGGCGCAAACCAGCGCTTCGAAAGCGGCGACGTCCGGCCCCGACGGCGTATAGGGCACGCCGAGCACACGTAGCTGGTGGGCACGCAGCAATGCCTGGAAATTGAAGTAGCAGGGATCGTCGACGAGAACGGTATCGCCCGGGCGCAGCAGGAAACGGCAGACCAGATCGAGCGCCTGCGTGCCCGAACCGGTCAGCAGGAGCTGTTCGGGGCCGGCGGCGAGCCCCTCCTCGGCGAAGCGCCCGAGCAGATGGCGGCGCAGAGCCCACGAACCGCGCGTCCCGCCATATTCGGAGAGAACCGGGTCCTGCGCCCGTGCCAAAGCGCGAAAACCGCGGCGAAGCGCCTCGCCGGGCATCCAATCGGCCGGGAGCCAGCCGCAGCCTGGCTTGAGCGCGGCGTCGTCCGCATCGAGCGACTGACGCGAGACCCAGAACGGATCGACCGCGCGCTCATGCGGCGATGCAGCCTGCGTCAGCGCCAGGGGCGGCAGGCCACTGCCGGTGACATAAAAGCCCGAGCCCTGCCGGGCGCGGATCAAGCCCTCTGCGGCCAGACGATCATAGGCCTCAACCACGGTCGACGGCGAAACCCGCATCGTCGCGGCGAAACGGCGGATCGACGGCAGCCGGTCGCCAGGGGCCAGAGACCGAGCCGCGAGCTTGGCCCGAATGGCGGCCATCACCGCCGCCGTCCGTCCCTGCCCGCCCTCGATTTCGCTCGGATCGATAACTGTCATGACGACCATACCCATACAGCTTGCGCCGAATGTATCGAATTGTCGCTGTTTCGGCGAGTGCAGACTGCGTAAGCCTGCGAGGATGCGAGACAAGACAGCGGCGATGCAGCAGGACTGGGCGGGCAAGGGATGGGGCAGCGGTCTCATCGGCGTGCTGATCTTCAGCGGCTCCCTGCCGGCCACGCGCGTCGCCGTCGCCGGCTTCTCGCCGCTCTTCCTCACCTCCGCCCGCGCCGTGATCGCCGCGCTGCTGGGCGCGTTCTTCCTCGTCCTGCTGCGCCAGAAACGGCCGGAACGCTCCGATCTCGGCCCGCTCGCCATCGTCGCGCTCGGCGTCGTTCTCGGCTTTCCGTTGCTGACGGCGCTGGCGCTCCAGCACATCGCCGCGGCCCGCTCGATCGTGTTCGTCGGCCTGCTGCCGCTGGCGACGGCGCTTTTCGGCGTCTTGCGTGCCGGCGAGCGGCCGAAACCCGCCTTCTGGCTGTTCTCCCTGCTTGGCGCTGCGACCGTCGCAGGCTTCGCTCTCGCCCGTAGCGAGGGCGGCTCGCTCACCGGCGACCTGCTGATGATCGCTGCCATCCTGCTCTGCGGGCTCGGCTATGCCGAAGGCGCGGCGCTCTCGCGCCGGCTCGGCGGCTGGCAGGTCATCTCCTGGGCGCTGCTTCTGTCGCTGCCGGCGATGGCCCTGCTCGCACTGCTGTACCTGCCGTCCTCCTGGCAGGGCATCGGGGCGCACGCCTGGCTCGGCCTGGCCTATGTCTCGGTCTTCAGCATGCTGGTCGGCTTCGTGTTCTGGTATCGCGGGCTCGCGCTCGGCGGCATCGCCGGTGTCGGGCAGCTCCAGCTCCTGCAGCCCTTCTTCGGCCTCCTCCTCGCCGGCCTGTTGCTGCATGAACCCATCGCCTGGACGATGATCGCAGCGACGGGAGTGGTGGTCCTCTGCGTCGCCGGGGCGAAGCGCTTCGCCTGAGCCTCCAAGGGCTTCGCCATGGCACCGGGGTTTCCACAGCGGGCCGACGCGGAGCGGGTTACCTGGCCATCAGCGCGACCAGGATCGGCCCCCACGCGGTGAGGAGAATGTTGCCGATCGCATAGGGCACCGTATAGCCCAAAGCGGGGACGCTGCTCTTGGCTTCGTCCTGGATCGCCCTGAGGGCGGCCGTAATCGTACCTGCGCCGGCGCAGGCGCCGAGCACGATCAGGGGGTCCATCTTCAGGACATATCGGCCGAAGAGGATGCCCAGCGTATGCGGGAGCAAGGCCGAGACCAGGCCGACAGCGACCAGGCTGAGCCCGGTCGTCTTCAGCCCGGAGATGAAGCTCGGCCCCGCGCCGAGGCCGACGATGCCGATGAACACGCATAGGCCGAGCGTATCGAAGATCCAGATCGCCGGTTCGGGGATGCGGCCGAAGAAGGGATAGACCGACCGCAGCCAGCCGAAGGCGAGCCCCATGATGAGCGCACCGCCGCTGGCGGTCAGCGTCAGCGGGATGCCGCCGATGACGACGCTCAAAAGCCCGACCAGCCCGCCCAGGAATATGCCGAGGCCGACGAATACCATGTCGGTCGCCGATGTTCGCCTGTCGGGGTAGCCGAGCTTCTCCGCCGCTCGCTCCACGGCGTTCACGGGTCCTGTCAGAGAGAGGACATCGCCGCGATTGACCTGGCTTTCCGGCTTGATCGGCATGGCGAGGCCAGAGCGCATCATCCGCGTGAGGAAGACGCCGCGGGCGAACTCCTCGCCGGCAAGCTCCGCCAAGGTTCGCCCATCAAGGGAGCGGTTGGTCAGCACCACGTCGAGCGACTCGATGGGGATGTCGAGGAGACCGGGATCGCTGACTTCCGGGCCGATCAGATCGCCATGCTGAGCGTGGACTTCCTGCCGCGCCATAACCGCGACGACGTCTCCCGCGCGGATCACGAGACTGGCTTCGGGCTCCCGTATCGAACCCGCCGAACGAACGCGCAGCAGATAGGCGCGAACAGCGCGAGGACGCGCCTCGATTTCAGCCACCGTCTTGCCGATGAACTGCTCGTTCGTAACGCGATATGTCCTTACGTCGAACAGACGCGCCGCCGAGACCACGCCTTCGACCTCGGCAACGGGCCCGGATGATTGCGAAGCCATCTCTGCGGCGGCTGCCTTGAGATCGATGCCCATCAGCTTTGGACCGATCTTCGGCAGGAACCAGACCAGGGATGCGGTGCCGACGAGATAAGTGACGGCATAGGCAACGGGGATGTTGTTGATCAGCGCAGTCCGTTCGGACTGGGGAAGGTCGAGCCGCTGGATCGCCTCACCCGCGGTCCCGATCACGGTCGATTCCGAAAAGGCGCCGGCGAGCAGGCCGGCGGCTGTGCCGATGTCGTAGCCGAGGAGCTTTGCGAACACCAAAGCCGTGAGAAGACAGGCCACGCAAAGCAGGACCGTCAGCGCGACCTGCGGGACCGCATCGCGCTTCAGGGCGCGAAAGAACTGAGGGCCGACCTTGTAGCCGGTGGTGAACAGGAACAGGTCGAAGAACACCGCTTTCACGGCCGTGGGCACTTTGACGTCGAGCTGGCCGATCAGGACGCCGGCCAACAGGCAGCCGACGACCGTTCCGAGACTGAAGCTGCCGAACTTGAACCGGCCGATCAGGAAGCCGAGTGCGATGGTCAGGAAGATCGCGAGCTCGGGATTGCCGCGTAACGCATCGACGACGAAACTCATGCTCGCCTCCCCGCAGATGCGCTCTCGCATTCAGCGGAGCGACTCGATGGCGCCGATCGGCATTCAAGCCCGCGCCGCAGCACGGTCAGGCCTTCTCCTTGAGCGCGAGATTGTAAGCTTCGAAGGCCTGCCGATATCCGCGCGCCACCGCACGCGTCGCGCGGCCGATCTGGCCGTAGACCTCGTCGTCGAGATTGGCGAAGGAGACGCGCACAGACCAGTCCGGCGCGTGGAAGCCGCCCCCATTGAGCAGCACGATGCCGTGGTCCTCGGCCAGCCTGAACACGATGTCGAGCGGGTGGATGTGCTGCTTCATATAGGCCACGACCTCGGGGCCGACATATTTGTTGGCCCAGAACTCGAAATCGACCAGCCCGTAATAGCGGTCGTGAAGCGGATTGTCGGGCACCTCGATGCCCAACCCCTCGATCATCCTGTCGGCACGAGACCTGACGATGTCCATGCAGGTCTTCTGATAGAGCTTGGCCTCGTCCATCATCTCGGACAGCGAGAACAGCGACATCATCACCTGCTGCGGAAGCGAGAGACCGGCGGTGTGATTGAGCGCGATGTCGCGGCTGTCGGCGACGATGCGGTCGATCAGCCTCATCTCCCGCGGCTTCAGCGTCAGCGGCCCGTAGCGCTTGTCGAGCACCGTCAGGGTCTTCTCGGGATGGTTCGCGATCGCCTTGTCGAAGATATTGTCGCGGTGGATGGCGATGACGCCGAGCCGCCAGCCGGTGCAGCCGAAATATTTGGAGTAGGAATAGACGCCGATCGTATTGCGCGGGAGAGCACCGAGCAGGCCGCGGAAGCCTTTCACGAAGGTTCCATAGACATCGTCGGTCAGGAGCAGCAAATCGGGGCGCTTCGTGGTGACGAGCTTGACGATCTTGGCGATCGTCTCCTCGCTCAGCGCGACAGCGGAGGGATTGCCGGGATTGACCACGAAGAAGGCCTTGACCTTCGGGTCCTCGAGCTTCTTCAGCTCCTCGTCGGTGAACTGGAAACGGTTCTCCTGCGGCGCCGCCACGGTGACGACATCGAGGCCGTAATCCTCGAGATGCGGCATTTCGAGGTAGGGGGTGAAGATCGGCGTTGCCAGCGCGATCGTATCCCCGGGGTTCAGCAGCCTATTGGCCTTGAGCGACTTGAAGATGTAGCACATCGCCGCCGTGCCGCCCTCGACGGCATAGAGATCGAACTGGCCGGAAGGGCGCGGCTCGCCGCACATCGCCCACATCAGATATTCGTGCACGATGCGCTCGTTGTGGACGAGCATGCGGTCCGGCACCGGGTAGTTGTCGCCTATGATCGAGTCGACGAGTTCGTGAACGAACGCATCGGGCTTGAAATCGAATTTCTTGACGGCGAAGGCGACCATCTCGCGAAGAAAGCTGGCGCCGGGGGAATCCTTATGGGTAGTCAACCAGTCCTCGAGGCGCGCCGCTATGCCGTCCGCCTTGGGCATGCCGCCGATGCCGGCGGGCTTGTTCATCACGCGCCGGCTCTCGGTGATCGCGAATTGCCCGAGCAGGAAGAAGCCCTCGCGCGGCGTCATCGCCACCCAGTTCGGGTTGCCGCGGCCGGCGTTGAGCATCGCGATGGACGAATTCTGCGACGTCAGCTTGGCAAGGCGGATGAGCTCGTCCTTGATCTCGAAGGGGCTGAGTTTCTCGAAGCTCCGCAGAGTGACAGGATCCATGGCAAACCCCTGATATGAGCCTGAAATCGGATGGTTTCGTCTCGTTTGGTCAAGTCATCAGAATGATGATCACCATGCCCCAGATCGTCAGAAGCGTGTTCCCGACCGCATAGGTGACGGTGTAGCCGAGCGCCGGAACCTGGCTGCCTGCGGTCTCGCAGATCATTCCGAGAGCGGCCGTCGTGGTGCGGGCGCCAGCGCAGGCGCCAAGCAGGATCGCCGGATCGAACCGGAAGACGTATTTGCCGGCGAACATCGCCAGGATCAGCGGGATGGCAGTCGCCAATGCGCCCCAGAGAAAGAGGCCGACGCCCTGCGTCTGCAGGCCTTTGACGAAGCCCGGCCCTGCCGAGATGCCGACGACGGCGATGAACATGTTGAGGCCGACCGAATTCATGAACCAGACGGTCGAACTCGGGATCCGGCCGAAAGTCGGGTGCACCGAACGCAGCCAGCCGAAGACGAGGCCGGAGATCAGCGCGCCGCCGGCGGTCGACAGCGTCAGCGGGACGCCTCCGACCTTGAACACCAGGGCTCCGATGAGCGCGCCCAATACGATCGCACCACAAATAAAGGCGACGTCGGCGATGTCGCTCGGCCGGTCGGCATGGCCCAGGGTCTTGGCGACCGCGGCGATGTCCTGGGTGCGGCCGACCACGGTCAGAATGTCGCCGCGATGGATCGGGGTTTCCGGCAGGATCGGGATGCTGACGGCGGTCGCCCCGCGGACGATCTTGCGGAGGAAGACGCCGCGCGCGGTCGGCATCCGGGAGAGCTCGGTCAACGTCTTGCCGTCGGCCTCCTTGCTGGTGACGTAGATATCGACGCCTTCGGCCTTCAGATCGAGCAGTTCGGGGTCCTCGACCTCTTCGGCATTCTGGCCGATCAGGTTGACCAGCGTCTCGCGCGGGCCGGCGACAGCGATGACGTCGCCCTCCCGCAGGATCGTGTCTGCGGTCGCGTCCTCGATGACGCCGTTGCGTCGGATGCGTTCGACGAAGACACGTGCGTCCGGCACGAGCGCCTCGGCTTCCGCCGCGCGCATGCCGGCGACCCTGGCGCCCTCGCGCAGGCGAAAAGCCCGTAGCTCGAAGCGCCGCCAGACCGAGCCCGGGCCGCCGATCTCCTTGCCGCCGCCAAGCCGGGCCTCGTAGTCCTTGCAGGCCCTGGCGATATCGATACCGAGCAGCTTGGGACCGAGCTGGGCGAGAATGACGGCCGAACCTACGGTGCCGAAGATGTAGGTCACCGCATAGGCGACCGGCATCGCATCGAGATATTCCTTGGTCTGCTCCGGTGACAGCCCGAGTCGATTGATGGCGTCGGTCGCCAGACCCATCGAGGCCGAGATCGTCTGAGAACCGGCATAAAGGCCAGCGGCGTAGCCCGGATGATAACCTGCGATCTTCGCGATCGCGACGGGAGCTGCGAGGCAGAAGACGGTGACGACGACCGCAAAGATCGCCTGCGGCGCGCCGTCCTTGGCAATGCCGCGAACGAACTGCGGCCCGACGCCGTAGCCGACGGCGAACAGGAACATCAGGAAGAACGTCGATTTCACATTGGGCGAGATCGTGATGCCAAGCTGTCCAATGATCACCGCGGCGATCAAGGTCGAGGTCACCGCGCCGAGGCTGAAGCCCTTATAGGCGAAGCCGCCGACATAGTATCCGATCGCCAGCGACAGGAAGAGCGAGATCTCCGGGTAGCTTCTCAGGGTGGCAGCGAACCAGTCGAACATTTCACTCCCCCAATTGCTGGCGTTCAGGCGCGGCCGTCCGTCAGGCCGCCCGCGCCTTCTTGTTTCCCTTCTCGGAATTCACATCCTGCTTGGCGGAAAGCGCGTCCGGTCTCAGCAATTTGAGACCCTTTGCTTTCTCGTATCCGTGGATCTCCTTCACATCGAGCTTGCGCATGAAGGTGATCGTTTCATGCGTAACAACCTGGCCCGGCACCAGGATCGGGAAGCCGGGTGGGTAGGGGATGACGAAATTGGCCGAGATCAGCGCCGGGCCCTTGTCGATGCGACGATCGCATTCGGGGCTGTCGATCGGCAGATACTCGCATTTGTCCTCAGCATAGGCGCAGAAGAACGCCGTGCGGATATCGCCTTCCGGCGTATTCTTGCCGGCATCGCCGCGAAAGGCTTCATGGAAGCGGCTGAAGTCGGGGAGCTCGGGCAAATCCTTCATCAGGCTGCGCACACGGGCTTCGAAGGCGCGTTGTTCGCCTTCGCCGCCCTGACGCAGGCGCGTCTCGATCTCGTTGCAGATCTTGAGCAGGACGCTGATCAGCAGTGCGACGTCGCTGCGTGTATTGTTGATATTGGACTGGAGGAGCACCGAGTTGCGCGAGGTCTTGTTGACCTGAATGTTGTACTCGGAAGCCAGCAAGCCCTTGAACGACGTGCCATCGAAGCCCGCCGTGCCGCAAACCAGGGTCATGCGCGTCGGGTCGAGGCAGAATTCATCCTCGCGCATGCTGCGCAACTGATCGTCCCAGCGCGTCTCGGGAGCGAGGAAATCGACGAAGCCGCTGGTGCGGTATTGGGCGGGCACCATCCCATCGACGCCGACGACCTTGAAATATTTGGAGATCAATGGGTGGATGGCGATCTCCCGCCTGATGTCGAGCGCCACCTCGATGGCGTTCATCACCAGCCCGTAACCCTCGAGCTCCATCTGCCGGCGGGCGACATCGAGACTGGCGATCAATTGCTGGTTCGGGCTGGTCGAGGCATGGGTGAAGACCGCCTCGTGAAACTGCGCCTCGATCTTGTGGAAGTCGACGTCCTTGACCAGCACCATCGATCCCTGCCGGATCGCCGACATGGATTTATGGGTCGAATTGGTCTGGTAGACACGCAGCCGTATGGCGCGCGGATCGGGAATGAGGTGCGTGTCCAGCAGGGTTTCCACGGACGGTGCCGCGCCGAGTTCCTTGCGCTGCCGCTCATAGCGGTCGACGGCCTCGGGGTCCTCCATCCAGGCCTCGATGTCGGCCGCCGCCCCCATCGCCGTTCGCGGCCTGAGGAAGGGCGACCAGCGCGCGAAGCCGAACCAGGCCTCGTCCCAGAGGAAGATCAGGTCCGGCTTGATGGCGAGGCATTCCTCCATCACGCGCCGGGTGTTGTAGATATGGCCGTCGAAGGTGCAGTTGGTCAGGTCGACCATCTTGACGCGATCCAGGCGCCCCTCCGCCTTCAGGTCGAGCAGGGCCTTCTTGATGGTGCGTAGCGGCACTGCCCCGTACATCGAGTATTCCGCCATCGGGAAGGCCTCGACATAGAAGGGCTGCGCGCCGTTCAGCACCAGGCCGTAATGGTGCGACTTGTGGCAGTTCCGATCGAGGATGACGATGTCGCCGGGCGCGATCAGCGCCTGCAGAACCATCTTGTTCGACGTGCTGGTGCCGTTGGTGACGAAGAAGACGTGGTCGGCACCGAAGGCGCGCGCCGCCATGTCCTGGGCGCGCTTGATGTTGCCGGTAGGCTCCAGCAGGCTGTCCAGGCCGCCCGTGGTGGCACTGCTCTCCGCCAGGAAGAGATTGATGCCGTAGAACTGGCCCATGTCGCGGATCCAGGGCGAGCGGAACACCGACTTGCCGCGCGCGATGGGAAGGGCATGGAAGGTGGCGATCGGCCTCTGCGCATAGAGCTTGAGATTGTCGAAGAACGGCGTGTCGTAGCGCGCCTTGATGCCCTCCAGCACCGACAAATGCAGCTCCAGCGGTTCCTCGACCTGATACATCACGCGCCGGATCATCGCGGCACGCGGATCGCCCGCCAGCTTCTCGACGCGCCGATCGGAGAGCAGGTAGATGTCGAGCTCGGGCCGGATCGCCTTCAGCCCGGCGGCGAGGCGCAAGGCCATATCAGCCTCCTCCGTATTACCGAGCAGGGGCTGCTGGGCAGCGAGCACGCTGCGCAGG
Organism: Allobosea sp. 10L422; assembly: GCF_056395345.1. Lineage (NCBI taxonomy): Bacteria > Pseudomonadati > Pseudomonadota > Alphaproteobacteria > Hyphomicrobiales > Alloboseaceae > Allobosea > Allobosea sp. 10L422. Next base: position 207,406 of record NZ_JBFTJI010000015.1, on the reverse strand, counting down.
ATCGGGGCGTCGTGCCGGGACCTGAATGCGAAGCCTTCATAGATGGCCACCGCGGCGATATTCGTGTTCAGCACGGCCGCACAGATCGCGTCTTCAAGGCTGCCGACCAGCACCACTTCGTAGACGAACGCATCCTCGGGACGTCTCAAGCGGCGAAACTCCGCGGCGATATGCGGCCAGCGCCCCGCAGGGGCGGGCGTCACCATCAACATCTCGAAATAGGGACGTTGCGCCGCGCTGTCTCCGAGCGATGACGGGATGACATCCACCGGCTCCGCCAGCGACAGGTCGGCCGACTGCCATTCCTTCGGATCATGCTTGTAGTTGCTCGTGATGATGGCCAGCGAAATGCGCTTGGCCAGCGACAGGAAACCAGTGGCGTCGTCATTCTGCAGGAGGCCCCGCAGCGCGGCGAGCAGCTCCGCTCCCGGGAATGCATGAAACTCCTCGATGACGCCGAGCTCATTCAGCGCAACCTCAACCGCCCGGCGGCTTTTGCCACCTGTCGACCAGGAGCGCGCGGCGGAATGGAGATCCCGCCAGCGGTCGGCGCGGCCCGAGGGAGCCGAGAAGAAGTGGTCGATGGTGTGCGGTTCCTGAACTGGAGAGGCCATCGTGAATCCTTCCCTCAGGTTGCACGATCCGTGAGGCGCCAGCCGGCCGCCAAATTCAGCACAATGAGAGAGGGCGGCGTATTGTCCTTGGGGACAGGTTCCGACTTCTCAAGATCGGAGTATTCGTTAGGCCAATCGATGTTTTCAGCGCGCGTGACGAGAAGCCGCGGCACGCGTTTAAGTCGTGCGCGAGCACCGGCGGATTGGACTTGCCTTTGCCGTGTTCAATGCCTCGGCGTGGAGCCCGCCACATGGATAGAAAAATCCTCATCCTTGCCGGAATAGCGGCGGCTGGCGCGGCGATTTACCTGACCGTCGGTTCCCTGCCGGCGAGGGCCTGCAATCGCACTGCCGGCTGCACCATGGATGTGTTGCAGGAGGGCCACGACATGATGCAGGACGGGCGCGCAGCCGAAAACATGCGTGCGGGTCAGGAGAACATTGCCGCCTTCAGGCGCCAGCAGGCCGCCGACGAGGCCGCGATCCGGGCCCGCGCGGCAAGACAATGAGCAGCGGCGCAGCGTGATAAGCGGGCGACCGCCAGATACGAAAAAACCGGCCGCTGTGGCCGGTTTCTGAATGCCGGCGAGCGCCAGCGGATATGAAAGTGGTGCCGCTTGAGGGATTCGAACCCCCGACCCCCTCATTACGAATGAGGTGCTCTACCAGCTGAGCTAAAGCGGCAATGGGTGGCGCTGTACCAGCAGGCGCCGGCCTTGGCAAGCCAATCTCGACGTCATGCACAGTGCCTCCACACGGCATCGTGCGGCAGACGTCAATCCTTGCGCAGCTTCTCCGTCTCCGGCTTCTCCTGACCGAGCGCGACGATGCCGCGGCGGATCGCGCGGGTGCGGGTGAAGTGCTTGTGCAAGGTCTCGCCGTCGCCATAGCGGATCGCGCGGGTGAGCAGAGCGAGGTCCTCGTTGAAGCGGCCGAGCATCTCCAGCACCGCCTCCTTGTTATGCAGGAAGACGTCGCGCCACATCGTCGGGTCGGAAGCAGCGATGCGGGTAAAATCGCGGAAGCCGCCGGCAGAGAACTTGATCACTTCGGACTGCGTCACCGCCTCCAGATCCTCGGCCGTGCCGACGATGTTGTAGGCGATGAGATGCGGCAGATGGCTGGTCACGGCCAGCACCAGGTCATGGTGCTGCGCGCTCATCACCTCGACCAGCGCGCCCATGCCCTCCCAGAGCTGGCGGGTCTTGGCGGTCGCGCTCGGATCGGTGCCCTCGGGGGGGGTCAGGATGCACCAGCGGTTGAGGAAGAGGCTGGGGAAGCCCGCATCGGGGCCGGAATTCTCGGTGCCCGCGACCGGATGGGCCGGCACGAAAGAGACGCCCTCCGGCAGATGCGGGAGGACGGCATCGACCACCGAGCCCTTGACCGAGCCGACATCCGACAGGATCGCACCCGGCTTCAGCACGGCCGCGATTTCCGCCGCGACCTCCCCACAGGCACCGACAGGCACGCAGAGGATGATGTGATCGGCGTCAGCAGCCGCTTCGGCCGCCGTCTCGACGACGGCATGGCCGAGATCGAGTTCGCGCGCCCGCTGTCGAACTGCTTCGTCGCGATCCGACAGTACGATGGTGCCGGCGAGGTTCAGCTCCTTCGCCGCCCGCGCGATGGAAGAGCCGATCAGCCCGATGCCGATGATGGCGAGGCGGGCGAAGATCGGCTCGGACCGACGCGGGGCGAAGCTTTCCGCCATCTGCGTCACGCCTTGGCCGCGACGAAGTCGGCGAGCGCGGCGACGACGAGACGGTTCGCCTCCTCGGAACCGATGGTCATGCGCAGCGCGTCCGGCAGGCCATAGCCGCCGACCGCACGCAGGATGAGGCCACGTTGGGTCAGGAAGGCGTCGGCCTCCTTCGCGGTCTTGCCTGGCGTCTTCGGGAAGTGGATGAGAATGAAATTGCCGACCGAAGGCGTGACGGTGAGGCCGAGCTTCTCGACCTCCGCCGTCGTCCAGGCCAGCCATTTCTCGTTGTGCTCGAGCGCGGCAGCGACATGAGCCTCGTCGGCGACGGCGGCGGCGCCCGCCTCGATCGCGGCGCCATTGACGTTGAAGGGGCCGCGAATACGTTCGAGCGCATCGATGATATGAGCCGGCGCATAGATCCAGCCGATGCGCAGATTGGCGAGGCCATAGATCTTCGAGAAGGTGCGGGTCATCACGACATTCTCGCTCTCGGCGACGAGCTCGATGCCGGAAGCGTAGTCGTTGCGGCGGACATATTCGGCATAGGCCGCGTCGAGCACGAGCAGGACATGCGGCGGCAGGCCGGCCTGCAGGCGCTTAACCTCGTCGAAGGGCAGATAGGTGCCGGTCGGGTTGTTGGGATTGGCGAGGAAGACGATCTTGGTCTTCGGTGTCACCGCGGCGAGAATGCCATCGACATCGGCCGTATAGTTCTTCTCGGGCACGATGACCGGCTTGCCACCGGCGGCGAGGATGGCGATGCGATAGACGAGGAAGCCGTACTGGCTGTAGATGCCCTCGTCGCCCGCCCCGAGATAGGCCTTGGTGACGAGTTCGAGCAGTTCATCCGAGCCGTTGCCACAGATGATGCGCGCGGGATCGAGGCCATAGCGGCCGGCGATCGCCTGCTTGAGCTTGCTCGACGTGCCGTCGGGATAGAGTTCCAGCTTGGCGGCGAGGCCCTCGAAGGCTGCGATCGCCTTGGGGCTCGGGCCGAGCGGGGTCTCGTTGGAGGACAGCTTATGCAGCTTCACACCGGCGGGCGCTGCGGATTTTCCGGGGACATAGGCCTCGATGTCGAGGACGCCGGGACGCGGAGTGGGACGGGTCGCCATGGTGATTGACCTTGCAACGGGAAACAGAGCGCGCCCGATCAGCGGGCTGATGATTTGACGGCGAAACGGGCGGCGTGGCTGCCGACCTCTGAGAAATCGCTGAGGCCTGCGGGCACGAGGGCTTCGCGGATCACGGACTGATCGACCTCGCCGGAAGCGGCGACCAGCAGCGACAGATGCGAGCCGTCGGCGGCGGAGGCCGAGACCTCGGCCAGATGCTCAGCGAGGCCGTGACGCAGGTTCTCGGACCAGCGCTCGACGCGGGCGGCATAGAGCACGATCTCGCGCACGGCGGCGTCGGTCAGCGGCTTGGCGATGCAGTAGACCGGCGTGCCGGCGGGATGATCCGGCCGCTCGATGAAGGGCAGGCGCGCAATGATCTTGGGCTTGTCCACCCCGATCAGGTCGCGCCACCAGATGCCGGCGCTGGCGCCCTGATCCATGCGGAAGATGCCGAGATCGCCGGCCGACTCGGCGACGGCGTGAATGACCGCGCGCGCATCCTCATGCGGGACGAAAGGCACGGTGAAGCCGAAATGGAAGCGGGCGGAATCACGCATTGCCGGGTCGCCGCCGGAGACATCGGCGTGGACCGAGTAGTTCGCCTGCACATAGGTGAAGGTCGCGATGATGATGCGCCAGATGCTCTCGACCGTATCGAGCGGCAAAAGCCCCTTATGGCGCAGCGCGAGGCGCTTCATCATGTCGGCCTCGCGGCCGGGACGGAAGGCGGAGCCGGAGGCCTGCGTCTTCTTGACCGAGATCAGCGTCTCGATGATCTGCGAGCGCTCCATCAGCAGCGCATGCATCTCGCTGTCGATGCGATCGATCTCGGAGCGCAGATCGGCGAGGGTCGTGGGGGCGGCTTCGGTCATGGCAGCAGGGTGCGCTTCTCGACGAGGACCTGTGAACCCTCACCTGAGGAGCAGCCGCAAGGCTGCGTCGCGAAGGATGCTCCAGGAGGTGCCGGAACCCGCTGGATCATCCTTCGAGACGCCGCGTTCCGCGGCTCCTCAGGATGAGGGCTTTAGGAGTTGCCACGCTCCTTAGCGCTCCCGCCACGCCTTGGCAAAGCCGGCTGCGCAGTCCCGCGTTGACAGACGCGTCAGGGCACGGCATCGCTAGGGTTCGATTTTCCGAACACTTGGACCGGCAAGACAAATCATTCTGCCGAAACGGACGACATGAGCGATCTTTCCCCCAGCCTGGCCGACCCGCTGAAGGAGGCGAACGAGCCTTCGAGCCCGGTCGCGCGCTTCGGGCCCGACACGCCACTGCTGATGGATTGCGGCGTGGTGCTCGATCACTGGCAGATCGCCTATCAGACCTATGGTGAGTTGAATGCGTCTCGGTCGAACGCGATCCTGGTCTGCCATGCCCTGACCGGCGACCAATATGTGGCGAGCCGCAATCCGATCACCGGAAAGGGCGGCTGGTGGACCGCGATGATCGGGCCGGGCAAGCCTGTTGATACCGACCGCTTCTTCGTGATCTCAGCCAATGTGATCGGCGGCTGCACCGGCACCACCGGTCCGGCCTCGACCAATCCGGCGACGGGCAAGCCCTGGGGCCTGTCCTTCCCGGTCGTCACCATCCGCGACATGGTGCGGGCGCAAGCCGCCCTGGTCGACTCTCTCGGCATCGACACGCTGTTCTGCGTCGCGGGCGGTTCGATGGGCGGCATGCAGGTGCTGCAATGGGCGGCAAGCTATCCGAACCGCGTGTTCTCGGCGCTGCCCCTTGCGACCGGCGCCAAGCACTCGGCCCAGAACATCGCGTTCCACGAAGTCGGCCGGCAGGCGGTGATGGCCGACCCCGACTGGCGGCAGGGCCGCTATCTCGAAGAGGGCACGCGGCCGTCAAAGGGCCTCTCTGTGGCCCGCATGGGCGCGCATATCACCTATCTCTCCGAGCAGGCGCTGCACCGCAAATTCGGCCGCAAGCTGCAGGACCGGGAGGCGCCGACCTTCTCCTTCGACGCGGATTTTCAGGTCGAAAGCTATCTGCGCCATCAGGGCTTGAGCTTCGTCGAGCGCTTCGACGCCAATTCCTATCTCTACGTTACGCGCGCGATGGACTACTTCGACCTCGCCGCCGACCATGACGGGGTGCTGGCGCGCGCGTTCACCGGCACCAAGACGCGCTTTTGCGTGGCCTCCTTCACCTCGGACTGGCTGTTCCCGACGGCTGATTCCCGGGCCATCGTGCACGCGCTGAATGCGTCCGGTGCCTCGGTTTCCTTCGTCGAGCTGGAAAGCGACAAGGGGCACGACGCCTTCCTTTTGGAAGAGCCTAATCTCTTCGCCACGACGCGCGGCTTCATCGGTGCGGCCGCCCGGGCACGGGGCCTGTGATGAGTGCCGCCCTCTGTCATTCCGGGGCGGCCCCGAAGGCCGAATCCGGAACCCACGACCGGGTGAGCCCTATCCCGTTGCAGCTGCATAAGACCGAGCCCAGCCGTGGGTTCCGGGTTCTTCGCTACGCGAAGCCCCGGAATGACGAGGGGCGAGCCTGAGCATGACGAGCTGACCGCCATGACCCTCCCCGACAACCAGACCAGCCGCATCGACCTGAAGCTTGTTGCCGAGATGGTGCAGCCGGGCACGCGCGTGCTCGATGTCGGCTGCGGCGACGGCGCGCTGCTGGCGCTGCTCGCCGAAACCCGGAGAGTCGATGCGCGCGGCATCGAACTCTCCCGCGAGGGCGTGGCCGATTGCGTGGCACGAGGGTTGTCGGTGATCCAGGGCGACGCCGACACCGACCTCGCCGACTATCCTGACGACAGCTTCGACTACGTCATCCTCTCCCAGACGATCCAGGCGACGCGCAATCCGCGGCTCGTGCTGGAGCAGATGCTGCGCATCGGCCGGCACGCCATCGTCTCCTTCCCGAATTTCGGACATTGGCGCATGCGTGGCCAGGTGTTCTTCCAGGGGCGGATGCCGGTGACAGACGCCCTGCCCTATTCATGGTGGGACACGCCCAACATCCATTTCTGCACGATCCGGGACTTCGTCGCGCTCTGCGAAGTGATCGGCGCCAAGAAGGAACGCGCCGTCGCGCTCGACGCCGCCGGCGGTAAAGTCGGCGTCAACGCGCCCTGGTGGTTCTGGAACCTGTTCGGCGCGCAGGCGGTGTTCCTGCTGAAGCGGGGATAAATCCTTCTCCCCTCGGGGGAGAAGGTGGCATGGCGAAGCCATGACGGATGAGGGATGAATCTCTTCAAAACAGGAAAAGGGCCGCTTGCGCGGCCCTTCCCTCATCCGTCTGCTCCGCAGACACCTCCTCCCCCAAGGGGAGAAGGCTTCGCGCGCCGGCTCAGTTCAGCGCGACGCCCGCAGGCCGCTTCTCCTTCACGGCCGCGACCTCGCCGAGCATCAGCGAGCCCGGCCCGACGGTGACAGGCACCGTCTCGCCGTCGACGATCTCGCCGGCAAGGATGGCCTCGGCAAGAGGGTCCTGCACGAACTTCTGGATCACGCGCTTGAGCGGGCGCGCGCCATAAGCGGGGTCGTAGCCCTTGTCCGCCAGCCACTCGCGCGCCTCCTTGGACAGCTCGAGCGTGATCTTGCGGTCGGTGAGCAGCTTCGCGAGGCGGGCCATCACGTTGAAGACATCCGGATGCGCCTTTTCGACTTCGTCGAAGAGCACGACCTGATAGGGCCGGCGCCGCACGGCTTCCGTCAGCGCCCCACCCTCCTCATAGCCGACATAGCCGGGAGGCGCGCCGATGAGACGAGCAACCGAATGCTTCTCCATGTATTCGGACATGTCGATCCGGACGAGCGCGCTGTCGTCGTCGAACAGGAACGCGGCCAGCGCCTTGGTAAGCTCGGTCTTGCCGACGCCCGTGGGGCCGAGGAACATGAAGGAGCCGATGGGGCGGTTCGGATCCTGCAAGCCGGCGCGGGCGCGACGGACCGCGGTCGAGACCGCTTCCACCGCCTCGCGCTGGCCGACGACGCGGGCGCCCAAAACCTCCTCCATGCGCAGCAGCTTCTCCTTCTCGCCTTCGAGCATCCGGTCGACCGGCACGCCGGTCCAGCGGCTGACGACCTGCGCGACATGGTCCGGCGTCACGGCTTCTTCGACCATGCCGGTGCTCTCGCCCTTCTCCTCGATCTCGGCCAGCCGCTTCTCGAGCTGCGGGATCTCGCCATAGGCAAGCTCGCCCGCCCGCTGGTATTCGCCCTTGCGCTGGGCCTGGGCGAGCTCGTTGCGGGCGTTGTCGAGCTTGGTCTTGATCTCAGCCGCCTGCCCGAGCTTGTCCTTCTCGGCCTTCCACTTGGTGGTGATCGCGTCGGAGCGCGCCTCCAGATCGGCCAGTTCGGATTCGAGCCGCTTCAGCCGCTCCTTCGAACCGGCATCGTTCTCCTTCTTGAGCGCCTCCTGCTCGATCTTGAGCCGCACGATCTCGCGGTCGATCGAATCCAGCTCCTCGGGCTTCGAGTCGACCTGCATACGCAGCCGCGCCGAGGCTTCGTCGACGAGGTCGATCGCCTTGTCGGGCAGGAAGCGGTCGGTGATGTAGCGGTTCGAGAGCGTCGCGGCCGAGACCAGCGCCGAGTCGCTGATGCGGACGCGGTGGTGCTGCTCGTATTTCTCCTTCAGGCCGCGCAAGATCGAGATGGTATCCTCGACCGTCGGCTCGTCGACGAAGACGGGCTGGAAGCGCCGCGCCAAAGCGGCGTCCTTCTCGACATATTTGCGATACTCGTCGAGCGTGGTCGCGCCGATGCAGTGCAGTTCGCCGCGGGCGAGCGCCGGCTTCAGCAGGTTGGACGCATCCATCGCGCCGTCGGTTTTACCGGCGCCGACGAGGGTGTGCATCTCGTCGATAAACAGGATGACGCCGCCATCCGAGGACGAAACCTCGGTCAGCACAGCCTTCAGCCGCTCCTCGAACTCGCCGCGATACTTCGCGCCGGCGATCAGCGAGCCCATGTCGAGGGCGAGCAGTTCCTTGTCCTTGAGGCTCTCGGGCACGTCGCCATTGACGATGCGCAGGGCAAGGCCCTCGGCGATGGCGGTCTTGCCGACACCGGGTTCGCCGATCAGGACGGGGTTGTTCTTGGTCCGACGCGACAGCACCTGGATGGTGCGGCGGATTTCCTCGTCACGGCCGATCACCGGATCGAGTTTGCCCTCACGCGCCGCAGCGGTCAGGTCGCGGGCATATTTCTTCAGCGCGTCATAGGCCTGCTCGGCGGACGCGGAATCGGCGGTGCGGCCCTTGCGGATCGCCTCGACGGCGGCGTTCAGCGCCTGCGGCGTCACGCCGGCCTTGGACAGGGCCTTGCCGGCCTCGGTGTCCTTCTCGATCGCGAGAGCGAGCAAAAGCCGCTCAACCGTGACGAAGCTATCGCCGGCCTTCTCGGCCGCTTTCTCGGCGGTGTCGAAGACGCGGGCCAAGCCCGGCGTCAGGTTGAGGCCGCCCGAGCCGCCCGAGACCTTCGGCAGCTTCGCCAGCGCCTGATCGACAAGCTGCAACGCGACGCGCGACTGGCCGCCGGCCCGATCGATCAGGCCCGCCGCCATGCCTTCGTTGTCATCAAGCAACGCCTTCAGCAAATGCTCGGGCGTGAACTGCTGGTGCCCCTCCCGCAACGCGATCGTCTGCGCCGCCTGAAGAAAGCCCTTCGCACGATCCGTATATTTTTCAATGTTCATTCACATCACTCCGCCCGCGGAACGCGCCCCGTGGCGACGTGCTCCGCTGCCCTTTCATCAAGATGGGGCGCCACAATAAGCCGCCCCTCGCTCTCCAACATAGTGTGACATTGGCGCAACGGAAGAGGTGGCGAGCCACAATTGACCTGACGCAAGCGCCAGGCACAGATCGGGCATGGCCGGGACCAAGCGACAGCAGGCGATTCGTCGGGCGTTGAGGGCGATTGCGCCTGGCATCCCGCTCTCCGACGCTGAGGCTGTAGTCACACTGGCCGAGCGGCGGCACATGAAGGACCTGCCGCCTTCGACCGCGCTCTGGCTCGCGCTCGGCAGCCATGTCCGCCACGTCCATACCGACTACGAACGCCTGCTGTCCGAAGGCTATGACCGCGACGCCGCCCGCTTCTTCGTCGCCGATGAGACCGACGCCGTGCTCGCCGGCTGGGGCTGCCAACGCTCGGTCAGCGACGGCGAAGACGACTAATGCAGCGTCGGCTATGCCCAAAACCGGTTCCCATGCCGGCGGATTGATCGAAACGGATACAAGATTTGATCTGTCAGGACGGCGTGGCAAGGCTATGGTCCGCCATCTTTTGCCTGCTCAGGTCGGACCATGCGCATCGAAACGCTCTATCGCTACCCTGTGAAAGGCCTCTCGCCGGAGCCGCTTCAGCGCGCCGACCTGCCCACCGAAGGCTATTTTCCCGGCGACCGGTTGTTCGCCATCGAGAACGGCCTTTCCGGCTTCGACCCGGCCGAACCGGTGCATCAGCCGAAGATCAAATACCTGATGCTGATGCGCAACGAGTCGCTGGCCCGGCTGCGCAGCCGCTATGACGATGCGAGCGGAGATCTCGTCATCCACGAGGGAGGCCGGGAAGTGCTGCGTGCAGCGACCGCCAGTGATGACGGCAGGGCAGGGATCACGCGCTTCTTCGAGGGCTTCATGCCCGACGAGCTGCGCGGCGAACCGAAACTGCTGACGGCGCCCTCGACCTATCGCTTCACCGATTCCCGTTCCGGCTTCGTCTCGATCATCAATCTCGCCAGCGTTGCCGATCTCGAAAGACGCCTCGGGCGGCCAGTCGATCCGTTGCGCTTCCGCGGCAATCTGATGGTGAGCGGTCTCGAGCCCTGGGCAGAGAACGAGTTGGTTGGCCGCGATCTCGACGGGCCGGATGGCCTGCGGCTGCATGTGATCAAGCGGATCGAGCGCTGCGCGGCGACCAATGTCGACCCGGAGACCGGCGCGCGCGACATGCAGATCCCGAAGGCGCTGATGCAGAACTACGGCCATGTCGATTGCGGCATCTATTGCCGCATCGTCGCCGGCGGGAGCCTACAGGCAGGCGACGTGCTGACGCCGGCGGAAGCGACGGTCGAACTCGGCATCGCCTGAGAGCGCAGACCAATAAAAAAGGGCCCTTGCGGGCCCTTTTTCAAAGCTGTCAGCAAGCTCCGCCACTCACTCGGCGGAACCATCCGTCTCAGAACCCAACGCGTCCATGACCTCGCGCGGCGAGCGGCGACGGCGGGTGCGCTTAGGCGCCGCCTCCGCAGCGACTTCCGCAGCCGCCTCAACCGGAGCCGCCACCGGCTCGGCCGGGGCTGCCTCGACGGGCTCCGGCGCCGAGACGCGCACGGGGTTGGTCAGGAAGGACGGCAGGGCCGCGGCGACATCCTCGCCCGCATCCGCCTCGATCTCGCGCTCGCGGCGCGGACGACGCTCGCGCTGGGGACGCTCGGCCCGCTCGAAGCGGCGCTCGCCCTGAGCCTGCTCGGAAGCAACCTCGGCCGAGCCCTCGCCGGCGACCGGGATATCGGAACGCGGCGCGTCGGGACGCGGTGCGTAGCCGCCCGGAGCGCCCTGATCGCCTTCCGCATTCCGATCGAAACGGCGCTCGCCGCGGTCCTGGCGGTCGAAGCGGCGGTCGTTGTTGAAACGCTCGCGGCGATTCTGGCGATCGAAGCGCTGGCCGCCTTGCTGCTGGCCCTCGCCGCCCTCGCCCTCAGCCCGCTGGCCGCCATGGCCGTTGTAGCCGTTGGGGCCGACATAGCCGTTCTGCCCACGAATCTCGGGCTGCGGCCCGGTGCCGGGCTGGAAGGACATGGCCTCCTCGTCGCCCTCCTCGTCACCCTCATCCGCATCCTCGACGAAAGCGCGGTTCGGCGGGAAGGAATGGCCGAACTGCTGGGCCATCTGCTCCTGCGCCGCTAGCAGGATGCGATAATAATGCTCGGCATACTGGAAATAGCTCTCGGCCGCGACCGTATCCCCAGAAGACTGGGCGTCGCGCGCAAGCTGCAGATATTTCTCGGCGACATTCTGCGCCGTGCCCCGGACCTTTACGTCCGGACCGTTGGATTCGTAGCTACGTTGCAGCGGATTTGGAGATTTGCGATTGCCGTTGTTGTTGCCGTTATTGTTACGGCCGCGCATACGCCGGTTCTGACCTGGTCTCATTCGCGTCTGTCTCGCGCTTCTGTGCTCAAAGCAACCGTGGTGCCGTCATACGCGTTGCGACACACAGCGGGTTGCGACGCTGTGCCGGACTGAGTTGACCCGAAGGGGCGATACGCCGTTTCTGGTCTTCACGCGCTCTTTTCCAAAACGGGGCTCCGCCCCAAAAGGGGCCTCAACCCCATGAGCCGATCGGCGCCACGCGCCTTCGGGGCTCCACCCGGCTTGTCAGCTGCATCGCCTCAGGAACATGCCTGCAAACGATGCCGAACTCGAGCAAATCCTGCAAAAACGGAAACTGCCCTGAGGCCCGGCTCTGACGCCACCAGCTTCGGCTGAATGCTGCATAGCGGCTTTTGACTGCTTCTCCAAGCGAAATCAACCAAAAGCCTGTGCATTTCAGGCGAGCGCGAAGATCAACGCCCGCTCGTGCCCTCCCAGATCGTTCCGGCTGCCGCGGAATTCAAGCCCACCGGCGCGCATCAGCGCGATGACGTCGGGGCCCTGCCCGGCACCGATCTCAAAGACGACCAGGCCGCCGGGTGCCAGCAAAGCGGGCAAGGACCGAGCAAGGATGCGATAGGGCCCCAACCCGTCTTCACCACCATCGAGCGCCAGCAACGGGTCATGCTCTCGCACTTCGACGGACAGACCGGCGATCTCTGACGAGGGGATATAGGGCGGGTTGGACAGGATCAAGTCGAAGCCGCCGCCCAGCCCTTCCGTCCAGTTGCCTCGCCGGAAGTTCGCGCGCTCGGCCACTCCGTTCAGCTCAGCGTTGCCGGCCGCCGTGACGATAGCGTCTTCCGACAGATCGATCCCGATGCCCGTCGCCAGCGGCAGCTCGCTCAGCAGCGCGATCAGCAAGCAGCCGGTGCCGGTTCCGAGATCGAGCAGCTTCAGGGCCTCGCCCCGGCGATCGGCCAGTTCCCTCAAGGCGGCTTCGACGATGGTCTCGCTGTCCGGCCGCGGCTCAAGCGTGGCGGGCGAAAGCCGAAATGCGAGGCCCCAGAATTCGCGTTCGCCGAGAATGCGCCAGACGGGCTCGCCCGATATCCGCCGCAGCGCAAAGTCGCGCAGCCTGGCAAGCCCCTCCGGCGGCAAAGCCATGTCGGGATCCGGATTCTCGACTCCCAGGCTTCCCTCGACAAGGAGGCGGGCGTCGAGCCCTGCACTCTGAGAGCCAGACTGGATCAGGCGCCGCGCAAGGAAACGCCGCGCTTCCCTGACGGTCGGCACGGCGCCCTCCCCTGACCAATCGATCGCCGAAGCGCTCGGGTTCGCGCGGTCGATCAGCTGTTGCCCTGCATCTTCTGGTCGATGCACAGCTTCATCTTGGTATTGATCGAGGCCTTGCTCTCGCGCGCGCCCTTCATCTCCATCTGGCAGGCCTTGCGCGCCTGCGACTGGGTCATTGCCCCCTGCAAGGCCGCGGGCGGACCCGAGGTGACTTTCCGAAGCGCCTTCTCTTGCGCCTGCGAGACTCCGCTCATCGCCAGCGCCATCAGGCCGGCCATCGCTACCGTGGACATCGTCTTGATCATGGGAGGATCCCCCCTTTGCTGGTGTCAACACACCACCAACGTGGAGGGGGCGATTTGGTTTCATCGCCACGGACTTACGCCGCTCCTTCCTCTGCCAGGAGCTTTGCCTGATGCTCGGCGGTCAGGGCATCGACGATCTCGTCGAGCACCAAGCCCTGCATCATTTCGTCGAGCTTATAGAGCGTCAAGTTGATCCGATGGTCGGTGACGCGACCTTGCGGGAAATTATAGGTGCGGATGCGCTCCGAGCGATCGCCCGAGCCGACCTGCGAACGCCGGTCCGCTGAGCGCTCGGCATCGATGCGCAGGCGCTCCATGTCGTAGAGCTTGGCGCGCAGCAGTTCATAGGCCCTGGCCTTGTTCTTGTGCTGAGAGCGCTCGTCCTGAACCAGCACGACCGTATTTGTCGGAATATGGGTGAGGCGCACCGCCGATTCCGTCTTGTTGACGTGCTGCCCCCCGGCGCCGCCGGAGCGCAGCGTGTCGACCCGGATATCGCCATCGTTCAGCACGACGTCGACATCACTCGCGAGCGGCAGGGTCGCGACCGTTGCAGCGGAGGTATGGATGCGCCCGCTCGCCTCGGTATCCGGCACGCGCTGGACACGGTGAACGCCGGATTCGAATTTGAGCCGGGCATAGACGCCGCGGCCGTTGATCTCGGCGATGGCTTCCTTGTAACCGCCGACGGTTCCCTCGCTTTCCGAAAGCATGTCGACGCTCCAGCCCTTCTGGGCGGCATAGCGCTGATACATGCGCAGCAGATCACCGGCGAAGAGCGAAGCTTCGTCCCCCCCGGTTCCCGCCCGGATTTCAATGATGACGCCGCGCTCGTCGGCGGCGTCCTTCGGCAGCAGCGCGATCAGGATCTCGCGGCCACGCACTTCGATCTCGGCGCGGGCGGCATCGCGCTCCTCATAGGCGAGATCGCGGAATTCCGGGTCGGTAGCGGGATCTGCGATCAGGCCCTCCGCCTCCTCCAGCGAGACCTGAGCCTGGCGCCAGGACGCGATCGCTGCAACGACGGGATCGAGCTCCGAGAGTTCCTTCGCCAGTTCGACGGTTCGGACCGGATCGCTCGCATGGTTGATCTCGTCCATCGCGGCGGCATGACGCGCCACGATGGTGTCGAGACGATCCTGGGGAAGCTGAAGGGACATTGGATAACTCTGCGAATGACGAGAAGGCCGGGTGTGCGAGCGAGCGTCGCTAGACCGGGACCTTGAATTCAGCCGCGAAGGCGGCGAGGTGCGGGCGCAGGCTGGCGGCTCCTTCCGGCGAGGCGAGCATCCAGTCCATGCGTTCGCGGAGCTTGCGGACGTCGAGCGCACGCAGCATCGCCTTGACCGGGCCGACCGAGGCGGCCGACATCGAGAAACCGCGATAACCCAGACCGATCAACGCCATCGTCTCGAGCGGCTTGCCACCCATCTCGCCGCAGACCGTCACCGGGCAGTCGGTTTCCGACGCCGCATCGATGATCCGGCGCAGCGCCCTCAAGGCCCCGACACCGAGCGGATCGAAGCGATCCGCCACGCGCTTGTTCTCGCGGTCGGCGGCAAAGAGGAACTGCATCAGGTCGTTCGTGCCGATCGAGAGGAAATCGGCCTCGCGGGCGATTTCCGGCAGCTCGAACAGAAGCGAAGGCACTTCCACCATCACCCCGACGCGCAGATCATGCGGCGGAGCGACGCCCTGTTTCTCCAGCATTGCCTGCTCGCGGCGGATGATCATGCGGGCGCGGCGGAACTCGTCGGTCGTCGCGACCATCGGCAGCATGATCTTGAGATCGCGCCCGGCTCCGGCACGCAGCATCGCGCGCAACTGCGCCCTGAGCAGGCGGGGCTTGTCGAGCCCGATGCGAATCGCCCGCCAGCCGAGCGCCGGATTCTCCTCCTCGACCCGCTCCATATAGGGCAACACCTTGTCGCCGCCGATATCGAGGGTGCGGAAGGTTACGGAGCGCTCGCCAGCCGCATCCAGCACCGCCGTATAGAGCGCCTGCTGCTCGGCGGTGGTCGGCATATGCTGTGCCACCATGAACTGGAGCTCGGTGCGGAACAGGCCGATGCCGGACGCCGCCGTCGCCTCGATGTTCGGCATGTCGACGATCAGGCCGGCATTGATCTGCAGCGTGATCGCGACGCCATCCCTGGTCGCCGCCGGCAGCTCCTTGAGCTTCTCGTACTGCTTCTGCTTGCGGGCACGCAGCCGGGCCTTGTCCTTGTAGGCGTTCTCGACATCCGGCTGCGGGCGGATCTGCACCTCGCCCGCCTGGCCGTCGACGATGATGGCGTCTCCCGCCTGGACGAGCGCAGTCGCATTCGCGACCTCTCCGACTGCGGGAATGCCGAGCGCGCGGGCAACGATGGCGATGTGACTGGTCGGGCCGCCTTCTTCCAGGACGAGGCCGCGCAGATGCGCGCGCTCATAGTCGAGCAGAGCGGCCGGCCCCATGGAGCGCGCGACGAGGATCGCGTTCTCGGGCAATTGCTCATGCGCAACGCCATTGGCCTTGCCCAGCAGGGTGCGCAGCAGCCGGTTGGCGAGATCGTCCAGGTCATGCAGCCGTTCCCGCAGATAGGGGTCGGTCTGGCGCAGCATCTTCGCGCGGGTGTCGGACTGGACGCGCTCCACTGCCGCCTCGGCAGTCAGACCGGTCATCACGACTTCGCGCATCCGGCGCAGCCAGCCCTGGTCATGGGCGAACATGCGGAAGGTTTCGAGAACGTCGCGATGCTCGCCGGTGTGAGCGACGTCGCCCCGCTCGATCAGTTCGTCGATCGATGCGCGCATCTCGCCGATCGCGGCTTCGAGGCGGCCGACCTCCGCAGCCGGATTCTCGGCAATGAGGTTGCTGATGGCGACGCGGGGCTCATGCAGCACCGCATGGCCAAGCCCGACGCCGTCAGCCAGGATCACGCCGACACTGTGGATCGGCCGGTCGAGACCGATGGAGGCCCCGGGCGCTGCCAGCGACTTCAACCCGCCGGCCGCGATCATCTCCGCCATCAGCATGGCGGTGGTCTGGAGGCTCTCGACCTCCTCTTCGGAATAGATGCGCGAGGCGCGGTTCTGGATGACGAGCACGCCCATCACGGCGCCGCCACGCAGGATCGGCACGCCGAGGAAGGAGCGATAAACCTCTTCGCCCGTCTCGGGCCGGTAGGAGAAGGAGGGATGCGCCTGCGCATCCGAAAGCGCCAACGGCTCAGCCTCGCTCGCGATCAGACCGACGAGGCCTTCGCCCGCGCGCATGGTCGTGAGGTGAACCGCCTCCCGGTTGAGGCCCTCGGTGGCGTAAAGCTCGAGCGAGCCGTCCTCGCGCAGAACGTAGACGGAGCAGACTTCCGCGACGAGGTTGCCGGCGATCAGGACGACGAGCCGATCGAGCCGCTCCTGCGGGCTGATCGATGCGGCCATGACCTCGCGGAGGCGGCGCAACAGAACGCCCGGTCCTCCGAGAGCACCTCGCATCGATCTCAGCCCTCCGCCCGCCTCCTCAGCCATCGACGATACGATGCCTGTCCGACCCGAGTCGCCCAACCCGGCCATGCTGCCTTCTAGCGACCAAAGACCTTATTCGGCAAGGGCTGTGAACAGGCCTTGGAACATCCCCCCAAGATTTCGACCGTCTTCGTCGCGATTGAGCCAAGGTCTCATGGTCGAACCACCGCCAGATGAGACGCCGCGAGGGCCTCCGGCTTCCGCGGTGATTCTTTCGAGACCTTGCGGCTCTTGCCATCCTGGGACGGCCGCTTCGTGATGACGGCGGTCCGCGCAGGGCGCCGGGTCCCGGTCCTCGGTTTCTCGCGCTCGGCTTCCACGCCCGGCACGCCAGCACGGCCCGTCAATGCGTCGAGATATCTCTGCGTCCACCAATCGATGTCCGCAGCGGCGATCGTAGTGTAAAGCGCCTCGAAGCGGCGGATGCGCTCGGTCTTGGGCATAGCGAGCGCGGTGCGGATCGCGTCCGCCACCTCATGGGCATCATAGGGATTGACGATCAGCGCCTCGCGCATCTGCTGGGCGGCGCCGGCGAAGCGCGAGAGGACGAGGACACCCGGATCCGCGGGATTCTGGGCCGCGACATATTCCTTGGCGACGAGGTTCATCCCGTCCCGCATCGGGGTGACGAGCCCAACCTCCGCGCGGCGATAGAAGCCGGCGAGCGCATTGCGGGAATATGCCTTTTTCACCACCCGGATCGGCGTCCAGTCGAACTCGCCGAGCTGGGCGTTCAGCCTGCCCGCAACCTCGTCGGAAAGGCGGTCCAGCTCGGCATATTCGGGCACGTCGCTGCGCGAAGGCGGGGCGATCTGCAGGAGGCTCACCTTGCCGCGATGCTCGGGATGGCTGCGCAGGAACTCTCCGAACGCCTCGAGACGCTGTACGATACCCTTCGAATAGTCGAGCCGATCGACGCCGACGACGAGCTTGCGCTCACCGAGCGATTCCCGCGTGGCCCGCAGCGGTGTCGGCGCCTGACGCGTCGAGGCCGTGGCGAGGCGGCGGAACCCCTCGACGTCGATGCCGATCGGGAAGGCCTGCACCTCAGTCTCGCGCGTACCGACGCGCACGCGCTGCCCGTCGCGGCGCCCGCCGCACAGCGCCTCCAGCCCACCGATCAGGTTGCGGACATCGAGCTCCGTCTGCATCCCGACCAGATCATAGGCGGCGATGGTGCGGATCAGTGTCCCGCTGAACGGCAAGGCCCCGATCACATCGGCCGAGGGCCACGGGATATGGTGGAAATAGCCGATGCGGTTGGTCACACCGCGCCGGCGCAGTTCCGCCGCCAGCGGGATCAGATGATAGTCGTGGATCCAGATGACGTCGTCGAGCTGGATGAGACTCGCCAGCGCCCGGGCGAAGCGGCGATTGACGCCGAGATAGCCCATATAGTCGCTGCGCTGAAAATCGGTCAGCCCGAGCCGGTAGTGCATCAGCGGCCAGAGAGCCCGGTTCGAAAAGCCGAGATAATAGCTCTGCCGCTCGGCTTCGCTGAGGTCGGTCACGGCATAGGTCACGTTGCCGCGCTGGATCTGCCGGATGTCATGGACCGCGGCGTCGCTGATGCCGCCGCTCCAGCCGAACCAGAGGCCACCATGCTGCTCGAGCGCCTCGCGCAGCGCCACCGCCAGCCCGCCCGCCGTCGCCTTTTCCTGACGATCGGGGATGGTGACGCGGTTCGAAACGACGATGAGACGCATAGCGACGAATTTCTCCAGGAGGGCCGCCCGATTTTTGCCATCGGCGGCAGGAACAGAACGCCCAGGCAAGCGTAATGTTTCCGGGGTGCAGCGCTGGCCGCATGGCGAAGCGGTGGCGGAGCTGCGATGAAATCGTGATCGCCACTATCGGGCGAACAGTAAAATGAGACAACCCCGATGACGATTTTTCCGCGCTGGTAGCCGCGCGCCGGCCATGAGAAAGGATTGCCAGCGAGGACAGCCGTTCTTCTGCCGTCTTCCCTGCCCAAATAGAAAGCGATGACGACATTGATCGAACCGGAAACTGTCCACAGCGCTCGTGATATCGCTACGGAGGCGGAGCAGATCGCGCTGTTCCTCGACTTCGACGGAACACTGGTCGAGATCGCGCCCTCCCCCGAGGACGTCCAGCTCGACCGGCGCGTCGCCCCGGCGCTGGAAAGCCTGCGCAGCCAGCTTGGCGGGGCGCTGGCCCTGGTCTCGGGGCGCCCGATCGCCTTTCTCGACGAGATGCTGGCACCTTACCGCTTCGACATCGCCGGGTTGCACGGCGCCCAGATTCGGATGGGGGGCGAGCTGCGCTCGCAGTCCGCCCCCCCCGAACATATGCGCGAGACGTTGCGGGACCTCGCGCGCTTCGCCAACAGCCATGTCGGCATCATCGTCGAGGACAAGCGGATTTCGGCAGCGCTGCACTGGCGGCTTGCGCCCGAGCTCAAGGACGAGGCGCTGGATCTGATGCGAAAGGCCGCTGCGAAGCTTGGGCCCGGCGTGCGCCTCCAGGAGGGCAAGTCCGTCGCTGAGCTGGTTCCGGCCGGCGCGAGCAAGGGCGGCGCCATCGCCTGGCTGATGGCGACACCGGCCTATGCCGGCCACCGCCCCGTCTTCATCGGCGACGACATCACCGACGAGGATGGCTTCGAGACGGTCAACGCCATGGGTGGGCTTTCGATCCGCATCGGCGCGGATCGAGAGAGCCTGGCGACGATCCGCCTCGCCTCGCCGACCGCCTTGCGGCATATCCTGCTCGAAGCCGCCGAGAATGGCGGCCTGACCGCCTCCAGTTTTTCCCAGAACTAAGGGCCTAGCCATGAGCGTAACGACCACGGCTGCGGGGCAGCACTCCGCCTCGCTCGACCTCGGCGTGATCGGCAATTGCTCGATCGCCGCGCTCATCGACCGGCGCGCCCGCATCGTCTGGGGCTGCTTCCCGCGTTTCGACCGCGATCCGGTGTTCTGCTCGCTGATCAACAACAAGGCCGATGACGGCAATGATGAGCTCGACAAGGGCTTCTTCGCCATCGAGCTCGTCGGCATGACGCGCTGCGAGCAGGGCTATCTCGACAACACCGCGATCCTCTCCTCCGTGCTGTCGGACGATCAGGGCAACGCCATCGAGATTCTCGATTTCGCGCCGCGCTTCGTGCGCTACGAGCGTTTTTTCCGTCCGCCGCAGCTCGTGCGCCGCGTGCGCCGCATCTCGGGCCGTCCGCGCATCCGCGTCCTGCTCAAGCCCTGCCTCGGCATCGGAGAAGAGCCCGACGAGATCACCCGCGGCTCCAACCACATGCGCTTCGTCGGCGCCGACCAGACGATCCGGCTGACGACGAATGCGCCGATCTCCTACGTGATGGAGAGCACGCCGTTCGCCGTGGATCAGACCTATTCCTTCGTCATTGGCTCGGACGAGGCGCTGCGCGCGGAAATCGAAACGGCATCACGCGAATTCCTCGACAAGACGACCGATTACTGGCGCGACTGGGTGCGCTCGCTCTCGATCCCGTTCGAGTACCAGAAAGAGGTGATCCGCGCGGCGATCACGCTCAAGCTCTGCTCCTTCGAGGAGACCGGGGCCATCGTCGCCGCACTGACCACCTCGATTCCGGAGGCGCCTGGCACACAACGTAACTGGGACTATCGCTATTGCTGGCTGCGCGACGCCTATTTCGTCGTCCATGCGCTGAACCGGCTCGGCACGACGCGGACGATGGAGGATTATCTCGGCTTCATCACCAATATCGTCGACACCTTCTCGGAGAGCGGCGCCGAGCACCTGCCGCCGCTCTACCCGATCACGCGCGGCGGCACGCTGATCGAGTTCGAGGCCACGAACCTTTCAGGCTATCGCGGGCACCAGCCGGTGCGCTTCGGCAACGGCGCGGCGGTGCAGATCCAGAACGACGGCTACGGCGCGGTTGTGCTGGCGGCGACGCATTCCTTCTTCGACCGTCGCCTGATCCAGCCCGGCAAGGATACGCTGTTCAGCCAGCTCGAACGGATGGGCGAGCTGGCGATCTCCGTGTTCGACAAGCCCGATGCCGGCCCSTGGGAGCTGCGCGAGAAGSAAGCCGTGCACTCCTTCTCCAGCGTGATGTGCTGGGCSGCCTGYGACMGGCTCGCCCGCATCGCCGGCACGCTCGGGCGCGCCGATCGCAAGGAATACTGGAAGGGCGAGGCGAAGCGGCTCAAAACCATCATCGCCGAGCAGATCTGGAACGGCGAGAAAGGTCATTTCGTCTCGACCTTCAACGGTCAGGAACTCGACGCGACGCTGCTGCTCCTCGCCGAGATCGGCTTCGTCAAGCCGGATGACGCCCGATTCATTGCCACCGTCGAGGCGATTGGCCGCGACCTGAAGCGCGGCGACCTGCTGCTGCGCTACGCGGTACAGGACGATTTCGGCTACATGCACACCGGCTTCCTGATCTGCGCCTTCTGGTATGTCGATGCGCTGAACGCGATCGGGCGCAGCGAGGAGGCCAAGGAGCTGTTCGAGCGCATCCTGAAGCGGCGCAACAGCTTCGGCCTGCTTTCGGAGGATGCCGACCTCGAAACCGGCGAGCTCTGGGGCAATTTCCCGCAGACCTATTCGATGGTCGGGCTGATCAACTGCGCGATGCGCCTCAGCCGCGACTGGGAAGAGGCGTTCTGAGCCATGCTTCAGCGGGGCGAACCGAAACGGAACGCGATCGGGATCACACCGTAGACCATCGCCAGCACCATCGGCGGCACTGCCAGGGCCGTGACGCCGAGCGTCGGCCACCCCTGTGTCAGCGGCGCGAGCAAAGCCAGCAGGAGATTGATGGCGCCATAGGCGCCGGCAGTCGCAACCGCCAGGAAGCGCAGGCGTGCCGCAAGGCGCGAGAAGGAAGAAGGCGTGCCCATGTGATGGCCTTGTTCATAACGAAACGGACCGTTTCGATTGGTTGATCTAAACGGCCCGTTTCGTTATGTCAAGGAGAGACCGCGAAGCGACAAGGACGGGATTGCAATGGAACCGCACCTGAAGCGGCGTGCCTCGATCGGCGCGCGGCGCAGCCCCGAGACGGAGGCGGCCGTGAAGGCGGCAGCGCGGGATCTGCTGGCGGAGAAGGGCTATGCCGGCTTCTCGATCGAGGAGGTTGCCCGCCGTGCCGGCGCCGGCAAGCCGACGATCTACCGCTGGTGGCCGAACAAGGCCGATCTGTTCATTGACGTCTACGGCGCGGAAAAGGACGCCGCGATCCCCGTGCCCGACGAGGGCTCATTGCGCGCCGACCTTCTGCGCTACACCAGGGATCTCTGGCGGTTCTGGCGCGAGGATACGGCGGGGCGCGTCTTCCGGGGTTTGATCGCCGAGGCTCAGAGCAGCGAAAGCGCACTCGCCGCGCTGCGCTTCAAGTTCATGCCGGAGAGGCTGGCGGCGCCACGGCAGATGTTCGTGCGCGCCGCCGAGCGCGGCGAGTTCGCGCCTGAGGAGATCGACGACCGGCTCGAGCTCTGGGTCGGCTTCAACTGGCTGCATGTGCTGACCGACCGGCTGAGCGAGGACGAGCCTTCGCTCAGCCGCAAGATCGATCTGCTCTGCCGCTGACCGCTCTCAGCCGACCTTCGCGGCAGCGCGCATCACGGCAAGCGCCAGCACCTGCGCCGCCGGGACCAGGCTCTCGACCTCCAGGAACTCGTCCGGCGTATGGGCCATGCCGCCGATCGGCCCGACGCTGCACAAGGTCGGAGTGCCCTGCGCGGCGGTGAAGCCTGAATCGGCGCAACCGCCGGTGAATTCCGCGGTCACCCCGATGCCGAAAGCGCCCGCGGCCTCGCGATAGACGTCGTAGAGCACGGCCGATTCCGATGAACGCTCCAGCGGCAGGAATTCGCCCTTGATCGAGAGCACGGCGCTGGTGCCCGGCACCTGCGGCGCCTCGACGATCGCCGTGATCTTGCCGACCATCTCGTCGCGCTGGGCAGCGGTGACATAGCGCAGATCGATCTCGCACCAGGCGTGCGGGGCGATGGTGTTGACGGTCTGGCCACCGCCGATCAGCCCGACATTGACGGTGATGCCCTTCTCCAGATCGGTGAGGCCCTGGAGCTGCGGGATCTTGTGGCCGAGATCGACGATGGCCGAGGCGCCCTTCTCATAGTTCGCGCCGGAATGGGCGGGTTTGCCGGTGAATTCGGCGCGCATGAAGACGCCGCCCTTGCGGCCGCTGGTGACCGACTGCTTGTGGTCCCTGGCGAAATCGGTTCCGGCAGGCAGCCGGCTGGGCTCGGCATTGAAGACGCAGCGCGACTCGCGCGCCGCTTCCTCGATCACCGGCCGGGAGGACGGTGAGCCGATCTCCTCATCGCTGGTCGTCAGCATCATGAGCGGCGAGGTCAGGCCGCCGCATTCTGAAAACGCCGCGGCGACGAAGGCCGAGATCACGATGCCGCCCTTCATGTCGGCGACGCCCGGCCCATAGGCACGCGCGCCCTTGATCGTGAACGGCCTGCGCGTCGGTTCGCCCTGCGGGAAGACGGTATCGCGATGGCCGAGCAGCAGCACGGGTCGCTGGTCATTGGCTGTCGGATTGCGCAGGCGCGCCTTGACGGCATCGCCGAAGCGGGCGTCCGGCAAAACCTCGACGTCGAGCCCATTCGCCTTGTGGAAGCGCGCGACGACCTCTCCTGCCCGGTCGACGCCGGCCTTGTCGTAGGAGCCCGAGTCGGTATCGACCAGTTCGCGCAACAGCGCGACCATGCCTTCCTTGCGGCTCGCCAGCCACTCCGTGACCTTCTGCTCCTCGGGGGTCAAAGCGCTCATCGGCTCACTCGCATTCGTTCCGGATGGGACAATGCCGGGCAGCTTATAGGCTGGGCCTTTCGCGGCAACGGCAAACCACAGCGGAGATCCCATTCACCGCGCGCATGCCAGCCGGCGCCGCCTAGACGGGCTCAATCGGCCCATTCGGGATCTGTGGTGAAAACGATGGTGAGCCAGCGGTCAGGCGTATCGTCGCCGATCGCCTCGCCGATCTCATCGCGGATGCGGTCCCATTCCTCCAGCTTCTTCGCCGGCCCGTCCTTGGGCACGATGAAATAGAGCTCGATCTGCCGTCCGCGGCCGACCCGCGCGACATAGGATCGGTAGGTGGCAAAGCCGTAGCGACGGACGATGTCCTCCGCGACGTTGTCGGCATGGCGCTTCAGATCGGCCGGCGTTACCAGCAGAATGTCGGCGAGGGCCTGCTTGATCGTTCCGATCGGCATGGGGATCACGACGATGCAGACCAGCGCCAGCGCGACCGGATCGACATAGGGCAGCATCCAGGCGAACCGAGTCCCCTGGATCGCGTAACCGAAGACGAAGGCGACGAGCAGCGCGCCGCTGAGGCCGCCGGACATCGCCCAGGCCTTGGCATCCAGCGCGACGAAGTTCGAATGGAGGTCCCGGTTGGCCCGCTTGCCGTAGATCGCCATGGCGAAGGCGATCAGCATCGTCAGCACCGCATAGACGATGGCGTAATCGAAGGCGAGATGCCGCCCACCGGCCATGATGCTGCCGATTGCGTTGATCAGCGCATAGATCCCTGCTCCCGTCAGGAGGATGCCGTTAAGGCCGAGGACCATTGGTTCCAGGTGCCAGAAGCCCATGGTGAAGTGCTTGACCAGCCTGCCGCCGACAGCGCCGTCAGCCGTCGAGGACGTAATCAGATTGGCGACCAGCAGCGCGACGATCGTCATGGTCGCGTCCGTCAGAGCGTAGACGCCGTCGAAGACGATCGCGAAGGAGCCGGAGAGGAGGCCGAAGGCAATGCCCGCCGCTGCGAGGAGGAAGGTGACGGCGATCGAGACGCGCAGAACGTTTTGCTCTGTGTTCACGGAGTTGGCCCTTCGCTCCGCCGCCCTCCCCGGACGCTACAGGCCGGGCGGCCGAAATGCCATTCCCCCACATTGGGCGTGAGGCCGTGCCGCCTAATAAAAAAGGCCCGCCTGCGAGGCAGACGGGCCTTTTCCTATCTCGCGAAGGATCAGCCGATCACTCGGCCGCTTCCTGCGGCGTGTTCTCGGTCACCGAGATCGCCGGCCGGGCCCGGCCGTCGGATTTGGCGAGCGCGCGGCGCACGCCGTTGCCGTAATCCGGGTGGACCTTGTCGAAATGCGCCAGTTGGCGCTCCTCGATCTCCTGCGGGATGCCCCCCATCGCCGCGGCGATGTTGGAGAAGAGGCGCTCCCTCTGGCCGGCATCGAACAGGTTGAACAGCGCACGCGGCTGGCCGTAGTCGTCATTGCCGATGCGGTGGTTATAGCGATCGGCATCGCCCGAGATCTTCAGCGGCGGCTCCTTGGCCGCGGGCTGCTCGACCGGGCCATTGAAGGAATTGGGCTCGTAGTAGGCGTTCGGATGACCGGTGCGGATGCCGCCATAGGTGTTCATCTGGCCGTCGCGGTGATAGTGGTGCACCGGGCATTTCGGCTGGTTGACCGGGATGTTCTCGTAATGCGTGCCGAGCCGGTGGCGATGGGCGTCGGCATAGGAGAAGATGCGGGCCTGCAGCATCTTGTCAGGCGAATAGCTGATGCCAGGCACGATGTTCGACGGCGAGAAGGCGGCGTTCTCGATCTCGGCGAAATAGTTCTCCGCGTTGCGGTTGAGCTCCATCACGCCGATGTCGATCGGCGGATAATCCGCATGCGGCCAGACCTTGGTGAGGTCGAAGGGGTTGTAGGGGGTCTTCTCGGCGTCCAGCTCGGGCATGATCTGGACCTGCACCTTCCACTTCGGGAACTCCCCGCGCTCCAGTGCATTGAACAGGTCTTCCTGCGTGGACTCACGCGTCCTGCCGATGACCTTCTCCGCTTCCTCATTGGTCCAGTGCTTGTGGCCCTGCATGGTCTTGAAGTGGAACTTCACCCAGTAGCGCTCGCCATTGTCGTTCCAGAAGGAATAGGTGTGCGAGCCGTAACCATTGATGTGGCGAACATCGGTCGGCAGGCCGCGATCCGACATCAGGATGGTGACCTGATGCAGGCTTTCCGGCGAGAGCGACCAGAAATCCCACATCGCGGTGGGCGAGCGCATATTGGTTTTGGGATGGCGCTTCTGGGTGTGGATGAAGTCGGGGAACTTGACCGGGTCACGCACGAAGAAGACCGGTGTATTGTTGCCTACGAGATCCCAGTTGCCTTCCGGGGTGTAGAACTTGATGGCGAAGCCGCGCACGTCGCGCTCGGCGTCGGCGGCGCCCATTTCACCCGCCACCGTCGAGAAGCGCAGGATCAGCGGGGTCTCGGTGCCAGGCTGGAGCGCCTTGGCCTTGGTGTATTTCGAAATGTCGCCGGTGATCTTCAGCGTGCCATGGGCGCCCCAGCCCTTGGCGTGGACGACGCGCTCCGGGATACGCTCGCGGTTCTGGTGAGCCAGCTTCTCGATCAGCTGATAATCCTGCAGGAGGACCGGGCCGCGTTCGCCGGCAGTGATCGAATTTTGGTTGTCCGGGATCGGCGCTCCGGCCGTGGTCGTCATCGCGACGCCGGTCTGCGGGTTCTTCGGATCGTTGGCTGACATGGCTCATTCCCTCCTGAACGGTCGACCGCCCGCGTGACGGGCACGGCCGGTTTGGAATTGGAGGAAGTAACAGCGCCATGTGACGACAATGTCCAATACCGTTTACGGCAGGGCACGATAAGTTTATCAAATCGACATGGTCACACTGAAGCAGCTCCGCTATTTCGTCGCCCTCGCCCGGCACCGTCATTTCGGCCGCGCCGCGCAGGAATGCCATGTCAGCCAGCCCGCCTTGTCACTGCAGATCCAGGAGTTCGAGGCCTTTCTGGGCTGTCAGCTGGTCGAGCGACGGCGCGGCGCAGTCGCCTTGACCGAGATGGGCGCCGAGATCGCCGAGCGCGGCCGCCGCATACTGCTGGAGACCAGCGATCTCGTCGACCACGCCCGCCACCGTCGCGGCCTCCTTGGCGGCGAGCTGGACCTGGGCGTCATTCCCTCGATCGCGCCCTATCTGCTGCCGACGACCCTGCCGCTGCTGCAGCGGCGCTTCCCGGCGCTGGATTTGAGGCTGCGAGAGACGCAGACCGCGACGCTGCTGGAGGAACTGATCGAAGGGCAACTCGACGTCGCCCTGCTGTCATTGCCGATCGAACGCGCGGGAATCGAGACCCTGCCGCTGTTCGACGACCCTTTCCTGCTCGCCGTCCCCGCCGAAACGCAACAGAATGCCCCGCCCTTCCGGCCCGACGCCCCGTTCGCGGGCGAGAACCTGCTGCTGCTCGAGGAAGGCCATTGCCTCCGTGACCAGGCGCTGAGCTTCTGCCGCACCACCGCGGGCGGCTCGCGTCGGCAATATGGCGCCTCCAGTCTCTCCACGATCATGCAGATGGTCGCCAACGGCTTCGGCACCACGCTGATGCCTGCGATGGCGCTGCCGATCGAATTCAGACCGGACATGCCGGTGCGGCTCTTCCGCTTCGCCGCACCGGTGCCGAGCCGCTCGATCGGCCTCGCCTGGCGCCGAACCTCGCCCCGCAAGGCTGATTTCGAGGCACTCGGTGCCGTTCTCACGGAAATCGGCGAAGCCCTGACGGCAAATCGCCTCCCTGCGGCCGAGCCGGGAGCGATCAACCTCGCGGCCGCCCAGCCGGAACGTCAGACGAGGCCGGCGTACCAGGCTAGGACATAGACGACGGTGCCCACCGCCATCGGCACTAGCGGATTGAGCTTCGAGCGATAGGTCACCGCGGCCGTTGCAGCCGTGATCACGAAGCCGAAAAGCCCGGCGTCGGCTGCCAGCGTCGCGACGGCACCGCTCGCGAGCATCAGGCCGAGCGCGATCGGCACCAGGGCGAGCGTCACGATCCGAACGATGCTGTTGTCGCTGAAGCGTTGCAGGCCACGGCTGCAGGCGAGCGCCAGCACGGAGGACGGCAGCAGCATCGCCGCGGTGGCGACGAGCAGGCCGCCCGTCCCGGCGACATGCCAGCCGACGATGCTGGCGAGCATCACGTTCGGCCCCGGCGCGGACTGGGCGATGGCGAAGAGGCGGGCGAAGGTCGGCGCGTCCATCCAGCCGAGAATGTCGACGATCTGGCGGTGGACCTCCGGCACCACGGCGTTGGCGCCGCCGATCGCCATCAGCGAGATCGTGCCGAAGGTGACGATCAACTGGCCGAAGATGCCGCGCTCCATCAGACCCGCCGCGCTCCCAGAGAGGCGGCGGCCAGGCCGAGCGGCACGAGCACCAGCAGGGTCGGCAGCATGGGCAGCCGCAGCACGCCAACCGCCGCGAAAGCGGCCATGGCCATGATCCAGGCCCAGCGAGCAAGGCCGGCCTTTGCGAGCAGCCGTGCGGCTGTGCCGAGGATCAGCCCGGCTGCGCTGGCAGCAGCGCCCGTCAGCGCGACCTGCGCCAGCGGATGGTCGGAAACCGCGTTATAGATGTTCGCGATCGCAACGAGCGCGAGCAGCGGCATCGCCATCAGGGCGAAGACGCAGGTCAAAGCACCGGCCGCGCCGCGAAAGCGGTCTCCGAGCATGACGGCGGCGTTGACGGTATTTGCGCCCGGCAGCGCCTGGCAGATGCCCATCAGCTCGGCATAGCCGCGATCGTCGAGCCAGTTGCGCTCGGCGACGATGATATGGCGCGCCACGGGGCCGACGCCGCCGAAACCCATCATCCCGATCTTGAGAAAACCGGTGAACAGGGCCGGCAGGGAAGGCGGAGGCGCGTCCGTCGCGGTTTCGAGGGCTGACATCGACGATTGCTAGCGCCGCGCTTCCATCGCCATGCGCAAGGCGAAGCCGGCGAGCACAGTGCCCATCAGCCAGCGCTGGACCAGCGACCAGAACGGACGCGTGCGCAGGAAGAGCGCGATGCTGCCCGCCGCCGTCGCGATCAGAGCGTTGACGCTGCCGCTGATCGCGATCTGGATGAAGCCGAGCACGACCGACTGGGCCAGCACATCGCCGGCGGCCGGGTCGATGAACTGCGGCAGCAGCGCGAGATAGAACATCGCGATCTTGGGATTGAGGAGGCTGGTCAGGAAGCCCATGGCGAAGAGCTTGCGCGGCCCGTCATGGGGCAGGTCGCGGATGTGAAAGGGCGAGCGCCCGCCCGGCCGCACCGCCTGCCAGGCCAGCCAGAGCAGATAGGCAGCACCGCCCAGCCTGAGCGCGTCATAGGCATAGGGCACGGCGAAGAGCAGCGCCGTGATGCCGAAGGCGGCGCAGAACATGTAGACGAAGAAGCCGAGGATGACGCCGCCGAGCGAGATCAGCCCCGCTCCCCTGCCCTGCGCGATCGAGCGCGAGATCAGGTAGATCATGTTGGGTCCGGGCGTCAGCACCATGCCCAGCGCGATCAGGGCGAAGGTCACGAGGGTGGTCGTCTCGGGCATGGCTCAGCGCTCCGCGGAACTCAGCGCTTGGACCATGGAACAGGGTAGCCGGCAATCGCATTGCCGCGGGAGCCGCCATGCAAGCCTTCGATGCGTCCGCGGCGGCCCCGGAGGCACAGGAACGGAACCGGCCGCCTCAACGGCGGTTGTCGCCAGCAAGCGGATTGGGGGGAGACATGACGCTGTTCAGCCGGCTGCTCTACACCATCATCGCCTTCGCGCTGCTCGGCGCCTCGATCATCCTGATAGGGGTCGCGGTCTGGCGGACGTCGCACGGCTTCTGGACCGGCGACGGCGCGCTCGACACCATGCTCGACGCGATCGGCCTGGTGATCATCGCGGTGGCGGTCGCCGATGTCGGCAAGTTCCTGTTCGAGGAAGAGGTGGTGGCCGATCGCGAGATGCGCCGGCCCGCCGAGGCACGGGGATCGCTGACCAAGTTCATGTCGATCATGATCGTGGCGCTCTCGCTGGAGTCTTTGGTGCTGATCGCCAAGACGTCGCGCGAGACGATGCGAGACCTCGTCTATCCCGGCCTCCTGATGTTGCTGGCAGTGCTCGCGCTGGTGGGTCTCGGCCTCTTCCAGAAGCTCAGCCAGAACGCGACGGCGTCGGTTCCGCCGGAGCATGAGGAGGATGAGGAAGGCGCGAAAGACAGGCGACCAAAGGGACATGCGGGCATACCCTCCTCCGTCGCAGGCGAAGGATAAGCGGTCGCCTCGCGTCATTCTCGGGCGCCGCGAAGCAGTGACCCGAGAATCTCCGGCAGCAAGAGCACTGGAGCTTCTTTCGGCAGGAGATGCTCGGGGCAAGCCCGAGCATGACAGCGGTTGCCCTCACCGCGTCTCGTCGACCAGGAAGAGATCGGTATCGTCGGGCCTCGCACCGGCCGCCGTGAGCATGGCGTGAATCTGGCCGCGATGGTGGGTCTGGTGGTTAAAGAAATGGGCGATCACGAAGGCACGCGGCTTGCCCATCTCGCGGCCGGCTGCGCCGGAATACCAGATCAGCGTGCCGCGCAGCCAATCGGCCTCGACGCTCTCCGCCCAGTCGAGAATGGCTTGGTCGCGCAAGCGGCGGCGCGCGCAGAACTGCGCCCAGTCCTCGAAATAAACCGCCGAATCGCGGCCGCCGACTGACGGCTTCTCGCTGCCCGTGAGACGGCTGAGCCAGATCTCGTCACCCCAGAGAATATGGTTGAAGGTGCCGTGGATCGACTTGAAGAAGGCGCCGCGATCGAGCTTGCGCGCCTCGTCTGTCAGCCCGTCCGCCGCTTCCATCAGGCTGCGGTTTTGCCAGGCATTGTAGCGGGCCATGGTCCGGACATAGGCGGGATCGACCATGGTGGCGGCCTCCTCGTCAGATGACGTTGGCCTCCTTGAGCGGCCTGCCCGTAACGATGCGCTCGTGACCGAGATCGGCAAGGTCGAGCGAGCGATAGCGGCCATGCGCGATATGCTCGGCGAGCCCACGGCCAACTGCCGGCGACTGCTGCAGGCCGTGGCCGGAGAAGCCGTTGGCGAGATACAGATTGGGCACTCCGACCGCCGGGCCGACGATGGCGTTATGGTCGAGCCCGCACATGTCGTAAGGACCGGCCCAGGCGCGGCCGGGCTTGATCTGCTCGAAGGCCGGTATGCGGTGGGCGAGCGCCGGCCAGACGACCTCCTCGAAGAAGCCCCAATCGACGTCCTCGGCGGAAGGATCAGTCTCGATCCATTCGACATCCTGCTCGGGCGTCAGCGGCGAACAGCTGCCGATGAAGAGCTGGCCCTCCGCCGTGCGCTTGCCCTCCTGCCGGCACCAGGCGCCGGTGGTGTCGATCAGCAGCGGGCAGCCATCGACATCACCCTTGCAGGTGAAGGTGAAGACGTAGCGCTTCATCGACTTCACCGGGATGTCTATGCCCGCCGTCGCCGCCAGCTTTGCGCCATGCGTCCCGCTAGCATTGACCACGGCGCCGCAGGCGATGCGGCTGCCATCGGCGAGTTCGACAGCGGTCACCCGGCCACCCTCGGTAACGTAACCCGCGACCTCGCCCTGCTGGTACTCGACGCCGAGGCTGCGCGCCTTCTTGCGGAAGGCCTGGAGTAACGCCCAGCCGTCGAACCAACCCTCGCCGCTGACACCAAAGGTGCCGCAGGCGAGATCCTCGGTATTGAGCCAGGGGAAGCGCTGCTTCAGCGCGGCCGGGTCATAGAGGGCGATATCGGCGCCTTCAGCCGCCTGCAGCTTCTGGTTGGCGGCAAGGACCGGCGCGCCGGCGTCGCTCGCGAGATAGAGATAGCCGCCTTCATGCAGGTCGATCGCCGGCACTTCGCCATCAACCGCGAGATGTGCGCCGATATTGCGCAGGAAATCGACGCCGAAGAGCGAGATGCGGATATTCACCGCGCTGGAGAATTGCTGGCGGATCGAGGCGGCGGAGAGCGCGGAGGCGGAGAAGCGATAGGTCGGGTCCTTCTCGATCACCACGACCTTGCCGGTGAAGCCGGGATCGGCGGCGAGATGATAGGCGACGGAGGAGCCGATCGCGGCGCCCCCGCAAATCACGACATCGGCGGTTTCGGAGACGGACGACATGGCGGCCCTCGCGCGACGGTTCGGCTCAAGAGCCGGGTTGGTGAATTCCGCGCATGAATGACGCGACCGGAGCCGCTTGTCGAGAGGGTCAGGGTGCGGGCGCGCACTCCGCCAGCAGCCAATCGCGGAAGGCGGCGACGGCCGGCAGCCCCGCCTTCTCCTCGGGATAGACGAGATAATAGCCTTCCTGCCCGACCAGGGAGCGGTCGACCGGGATGACGAGCGCGCCCGAGCGCAATTCCTCCTCGACCAGGAAGCGCGGCACGATGGCGAGGCCCAGGCCCGCCACCGCCGCTTGCGAAACCATGGCGAATTGCTCGAAGCGCGGCCCCATCAGCGCCCGCTGCGGCGGCAGGCCCTGCTGTTCCAGCCAGTTGGCCCAGGCGCGCGGTCGTGTCGATTGCTGCAATAGCGGCGCTTTAAGCATATCGGCGGCCTCTGCAAGGCCGAAGCGCGCGACAAGGGCGGGCGAAGCGACCGGCACGATCTCCTCGCCCATCAGCCGGTGCAGCCGGGCACCGGGCCAGACCGGGTCGCCGAAATGGATGGCGGCATCGAGCGGCTCGCGCGTGAAGTCGAAGGGCACGAGCTTGGTAGCGAAATTAATGGTGATGCCGGGATGGGCTTCGATAAAGCGCGGCAGACGCGGAATCAGCCAGCGGGTGCCGAAAGTCGGGAGGATGGCGAGGTTGAGCACGCCGGCCGCGCCCCGAAAAGCCATCGTCGAGACGGTGGCGGCGGCGAGCCGCGACAGCCCCTCGCGCACCTCCGCGGCATAGGCCGCGCCCGCGGCGGTGAGGCTGACGCGCTTCTTGATGCGCTCGAACAGGCTGACGCCAAGCGCCCCTTCGAGATGGGCAACCTGCCGGCTGACGGCTCCTTGCGTCAGATTCAGCTCCTCGGCCGCGCGGGTGAAGCTGCCATGCCGGGCCGCCGCCTCGAAGGCCGCGAGCGCGGACAGCGATGGCACCGTAAGGCGGCCGGGGATCAGAACATCGTCCATGATTAGAACTCACCAAGTGGTGAGAACATATCGGTTGCCCCAGCGATAGGAAAGGGGGCATTCTCCGCGACCAAAGGGCGACCACGGTCTCCCGAGCTCTCATCCTGAGGAGCAGGCGCCAGCCTGCGCCTCGAAGGATGCTCCAGAAGACGCCGCTCACTGGAACATCCTTCGAGACGCGCCTTCGGCGCTCCTCAGGATGAGGGCTGTGGTTCACTGGCATCGGCGAACAGGCAGACACATGACCTCTCTCCCTAACGACACGCTCGCCCTGCTCAAGCGCCTCGGCGTCTCCGAGAGTGCCTATGCCGATGCCGGCCTCTCGGCCCGCTCGCCAATCACCGGCGAGACCGTCGTAACCCTGCGCGAGACCTCCCCGGGCGAAGCCGAGGCCGCGATCGGCCGGGCCCAGTCCGCCTATCTCGCCTGGCGCAAGGTGCCGGCGCCGCGGCGCGGCGAGTTCGTGCGCCTGCTCGGCGAGGAGCTGCGCGCCGCCAAGACCGATCTCGGCCTGCTGGTGACGCTCGAAGCCGGCAAGGTCACCTCCGAGGGCCTCGGTGAGGTCCAGGAGATGATCGATATCTGCGACTTCGCCGTCGGCCTGTCGCGCCAGCTCTACGGCCTGACCATCGCCACCGAGCGCCCGAACCATCGGATGATGGAGACCTGGCACCCGATCGGCGTCTGCGGCGTGATCTCGGCCTTCAACTTCCCGGTCGCGGTCTGGTCGTGGAACGCGGCGCTCGCCTTCGTCTGCGGCGACAGCGTCGTCTGGAAGCCCTCCGAGAAGACCCCGCTGACGGCGCTTGCCGTGCAGGCCATCGTCGAGAAGACGATGAAGCGCTTCGGCCCCGAGGCCCCCGTCGGCCTCTCCGAGATCCTGATCGGCGGCCGCGAACTCGGCGACATCCTGGTCCAGGACCATCGCGTCCCGGTCGTCTCGGCCACCGGCTCGACCCGCATGGGCAAGGAAGTCGGCCAGAAGCTGGCGGCTCGCTTCGCCCGCGCCATCCTCGAGCTGGGCGGCAACAATGCCGCGATCGTCGCTCCCTCGGCCGATCTCGACATCGCGCTGCGCGGCATCGCCTTCGCGGCGATGGGCACCGCCGGCCAGCGCTGCACCACGCTGCGCCGCCTGATCGTGCATGAGAGCGTCTATGACGCGCTCGTGCCGAAGCTCGCCAAGGTCTACGGCTCGGTGAAGATCGGCGATCCCCGCGAGGCCGGCGTGCTGGTCGGTCCGCTGGTCGACGAGGCCGCCTATCAGGGCATGCAGAAGGCGCTCTCCGAGGCCAAGGCCGAGGGCGGCAAGGTCCATGGCGGCGAGAAGGTCGATGTCGGCACTGGGGGCTTCTATGTCCGTCCGGCGCTGGTCGAGATGCCCAGCCAGTGCGGCCCGGTCGAGCGCGAGACCTTCGCGCCGATCCTCTATGTGATGAAGTACAAGTCCATCGACGAGGCGATTTCGATCCAGAATGCGGTCGGCGCCGGCCTGTCCTCCTCGATCTTCACGCTGAACATGCGCGAGGCCGAGCTCTTCGTCTCGGACGAGGGTTCCGACTGCGGCATCGCCAATGTCAATATCGGCCCCTCGGGCGCCGAGATCGGCGGCGCGTTCGGCGGCGAGAAGGAGACCGGCGGCGGCCGCGAGGCGGGCTCCGACGCCTGGAAGGCCTATATGCGCCGCGCCACCAACACCGTGAACTACGGCACCACGCTGCCGCTGGCGCAGGGCGTCAGCTTCGACGTGGATGCGTGAGGCATAAGCCGTCATTCTCGGGCGCCTGATAGCGGTGACCCGAGAATCTCATGACGAGAAGATGCTGGTTTTCGAGATGGTCGGGTCAAGCCCGACCATGACGGCCAGACGATGAGGGAGACGAAGACCATGGCCGGCAGCCACAAGCTCGCTGAGTTCACCTGGGACGATGCCTACCTGCTCGACGAGCAGCTCACCGAGGACGAGCGGCTGATCCGCGACACGGCCCGCGCTTACGCGCAGGAGAAGCTCGCCCCGCGCATCCACGACGCCTATCTCGACGAGAAGACCGACCGTTCCATCTTCAACGAGATGGGCGAGCTCGGGCTGCTCGGCGTCACCGTCCCCGAGGAATATGGCTGCGCCGGCGCGAATTACGTCTCCTACGGGCTCGTCGCCCGCGAGGTCGAGCGCATCGACTCCGGCTACCGCTCGATGATGTCGGTGCAGTCCTCGCTGGTGATGTTCCCGATCTATGCCTATGGCAGCGAGGAGCAGCGCAAAAAGTACCTGCCGAAGCTCGCCAGCGGTGAGTGGGTCGGCTGCTTCGGCCTGACCGAGCCGGACGCCGGCTCCGACCCCGGCGGCATGAAGACCCGCGCCGAGAAGGTCGCCGACGGCTACAAGCTGAGCGGCTCGAAGATGTGGATCTCGAACTCCCCGATCGCCGACGTCTTCGTCGTCTGGGCGAAGTCATCAGCGCATGACAACCAGATCCGCGGCTTCATCCTCGAAAAGGGCATGAAGGGTCTCTCGGCGCCGAAGATCGGCGGCAAGCTTTCGCTCCGCGCCTCGATCACCGGCGAGGTCGTCATGGACGGCGTCATCGTGCCGGAGGAGAACCTGCTGCCGAACGTCTCGGGCCTGAAGGGCCCGTTCGGCTGCCTCAACCGCGCCCGCTACGGCATCTCCTGGGGCGTGCTCGGCGCCGCCGAGGACTGCTTCCACCGCGCCCGCCAGTATGGGCTCGACCGCAAGCAGTTCAACAAGCCGCTCGCCCAGACGCAGCTCTATCAGAAGAAGCTCGCGGACATGCTGACCGAGATCACGCTCGGCCTGCAGGGCAGCTTGCGCGTCGGCCGGCTCATGGACGAGGGCAAGATGGCCCCCGAGATGATCAGCCTCGTCAAGCGCAACAATTGCGGCAAGGCGCTCGATATCGCCCGCCAGGCCCGCGACATGCATGGCGGCAACGGCATCCAGATCGAGTATCAGGTGATGCGCCACGCGGCGAACCTCGAGACGGTGAACACCTATGAGGGCACGCATGACGTCCATGCGCTGATCCTCGGCCGGGCCATCACCGGCCTGCAGGCGTTCTTCTGAGCGCCGTCAGGCGTCATGCCCGGGCTTGACCCGGGCATCTCGTCCCATGCGAACCTCCCCCGGAGATGGTCGGGTCAAGCCCGACCATGACGCCCGAGTCGAACCCGCCATGACGACCCCTCCCCTCGCCGGCCTGCGCGTCCTCGAACTCGCGCGCATCCTCGCAGGCCCCTGGATCGGCCAGCTCCTGGCCGATCTCGGCGCCGACGTCGTCAAGGTCGAGGCGCCCGAGGGCGACGACACCCGCAAATGGGGCCCGCCCTTCGTCGAGGGCACCGGTGAAGAGCATCTCTCAGCCGCCTATTTCCACGCCGCCAATCGCGGCAAGCGCTCGATCACGGCGGACTTCCGCACGCCAGAAGGACAAGCTCTGGTCAGGCGGCTCGCCGCGCATGCCGATGTGGTGATCGAGAACTTCAAGGTCGGGGGCCTGCAGAAATACGGGCTCGACGCGGCCTCGCTGCGCAAGGAATTCCCGCGCCTCGTCTATTGCTCGGTCACCGGCTTCGGGCAGGACGGCCCCTATGCGCCGCGCGCCGGCTACGACTTCCTCGTCCAGGGCATGGGCGGGGCGATGTCGATCACCGGCGAGCCTGCGGGCGCGCCGATGAAGGCGGGCTATGCGGTCGCGGACATCTATACCGGGCTCTATGCCTCTGTCGGCATCCTCTCCGCGCTGCGCCAGCGCGACGCGACGGGCGAAGGCGCGACGCTCGATCTCGCCTTGCTCGACTCGCAGGTCGCGGTACTCGGCAACCAGGCGATGAACTATCTGGTCTCGGGCAGCCCGCCGCCGCGGCTCGGCAACGCCCACCCCAACATCGTGCCCTACGACGTGTTCCCGGTCGCAGACGGCCACATCATCATCGCCACCGGCAATGACGGCCAGTGGCGCAAGCTCTGCGACGTTTTGGGCGATGCGGCCCTGGCCGACGACCCCGACTATGTCGACAACAAGTCGCGGGTGAAGAACCGGATCGCACTGACCGCACGGCTGCACGCGCTCTGCCAGCGCTACGGCAAGGCCGATCTGCTGGCGGCGCTGGAGAAGGTCGGCGTTCCCGCCGGGCCGATCAACGACATCGGCGAGGTCTTCGACGATCCGCAGGTGATCGCACGCGGCGTCAACGTCGCGCTGCCGAGCGCAGCCGCCAAGGCGGGCAGCATTCCGACCGTCGCCTCGCCCATCGTCATGAACGGTGTGCGGCAGGTGGCAAGCCGGCCGAGTCCGCGGCTCGGCGAACATGAAGACGACATCTTGAACGATCCGGCCTGGGGCGGAGTCTCCACGGCACCATGACACTCAGCCGTCATCCTGAGGGGCCGCGATGCGGCGTCTCGAAGGATGAGGGCTCGAAAAAGGGCAGCGAACATGGCTAATCGTACCGGCGGGCAGATCCTCGTCGACCAGCTTCTGATCCATGGCGCCACCGACGCCTTCTGCGTGCCGGGCGAGAGCTATCTCGCCGTGCTCGACGCGCTGCACGATGCCTCGATGAAGGTCACGATCTGCCGGGCCGAAGGCGGCGCCTGCATGATGGCCGAGGCCGTCGGAAAGCTCACCGGCAAGCCCGGCATCTGCTTCGTGACGCGCGGCCCCGGCGCCACCAACGCCTCGCCCGGCATCCATATCGCCGATCAAGACTCGACCCCGCTCATCCTCTTCGTCGGCCAGATCGAACGCGGCATGCGCGAGCGCGAGGCCTTCCAGGAGCTCGACTACCGCGCCGTCTTCGGCACCATGACGAAATGGGCGACCGAGATCGACGATGCCGCGCGCATCCCGGAGATCATCAGCCGCGCCTTCCATGTCGCGACCTCGGGCCGCCCCGGTCCCGTGGTGATCGCGCTGCCCGAGGACGTTCTGACCGATCTCGCGGATGTCGCCGACGCCGAGCCCTACAGCATAACCGAGCAGCACCCTTCGCCGGTGCAGATGGACGATCTCGCCAAGCGCTTCGCCGCGGCCAAGTCGCCGATCGCGATCCTCGGAGGCTCGCGCTGGAGCCCAGAGACGATCGCCGATTTCCAGGATTTCGCCGAGCGTTTCGACCTGCCGGTTGCGGTATCCTTCCGGCGGCAGATGCTGTTCCCGGCTGATCATCCGAACTTCGCAGGCGATCTCGGCATCGGCCCGAACCCGAAGCTGCTGGCCCGTATCCAGGAAAGCGACCTCGTCCTGCTCGTCGGCGGCCGCCTTTCGGAGATGCCGAGCCAGTCCTACAGCCTGTTCGGCATTCCCAATCCGGGCCGGCCGCTGGTGCATGTTCATCCCGACCCGGAAGAGCTCGGCCGGGTCTATCGCCCGACACTGGCGATCAACGCCTCGCCCGCTGGCTTCTGTGCCGCGCTGGCGACGATCGAACCGCCGAAGGCTCCGGCCTGGGCTGGCGCGAGCGCGGCCGCGCATGAGGCCTATATCGCCTGGAGCGAGCAGCCAGCGCCGGTGCCGGGAGAATTCCACCCCGGCGAGATGGTGCGCTGGCTGAGGAGCCAGTTGCCCGACGACGCGATCATGTGCAACGGCGCCGGCAACTACGCCACCTGGGTGCACCGCTTCCACCGCTTCAACAAGTTCGCGACGCAGCTTGCGCCGACCTCGGGCTCGATGGGTTACGGTGTGCCGGCGGCGATCGGCGCAAAGCAGATCTTCCCGGAGCGGACCGTCATCGCCTTCGCCGGCGATGGCTGCTTCCTGATGAACGGCCAGGATTTCGCGACGGCCGTGCAATACGACCTGCCCGTGATCGTCGTCGTGGTCGACAACGGCATGTACGGCACGATCCGCATGCATCAGGAGAAGCACTATCCGGGCCGCATCTCGGCAACGACGCTGAAGAATCCCGATTTCGCTGATTATGCCAGGGCCTTCGGGGGCCATGGCGAGCGCGTCGAAACGACAGCGGAGTTCGCGCCGGCCTTCGAACGGGCGGTAAAGAGCGGCAAGCCCGCGATCATCCACTGCCTGCTCGACCCGGAAGCGATCACCCCGGCGAAGTCGCTCTCGACGATCCGGGCCGAGGCCTTCGCCGCGCAGGGCAAGCGCTGATCGCGCCCAAGCGAGAAATTCGCCACTGCGCCTGAACCGGAGCCGAACCTTTCGCGACCAACCGTCGTTGAGGAAACGACGATGCGGAGGGCTCGGCGATGAAGCACGGATTTGCGATCCGATTCGGGATGGCGGCTTTGGCCGCCATCGCGGCGGCGCCTGGTGCGGAGGCCGCAGGCTTCTTCGACAATCTGGCGCGGGCGATCTTCGGCCCGCCGCGCCTGCGAGCCTCGCCGATCTATGAATTCGACGAAGCGCCGCGGGCCAAGCCACGTCAGCGTGCGTCCGAGCCAGCGTCAAAGCCGAAGCCGCCCGTCGTCAAGCTCGACCCGCAGACCGACCGGAACTGGCACCTGAAGGACCCGACGCTGCGGCGGGGCGATATTGTCGTCACCGCGAGCGGAGTACTGGTTTATCAAGGCCGCGACAGCGATGCGACGCATCCCGGCGATTTCGTTACCCTGGGCGGCAGCGACCCCAAGGGCTGGAAGCAGACGTTGCAGACCGCAGCCGCCGGCGGCCGCAACATGTTCCATAGCGACCCGGTCAGGGCGGGAGCCGCGACGACCGAAGCCGGCGAAAACAACCAGGCGACGGCCCGCTAGACATTTCGGCCATCAACGCGGCCAAACCACATCCGGCCAAGCAGGCCATCGCGCCAGAGCAGCATATGGACGGCCACAGCCGCCACATGTGCAGTACCGAGAGCGATCAGGATGTTGCCGAGCTGATCGTGCAGCCAAAGCATCTGCTTGTAGATGGCGGGGTTCGGACCGATCGGGTGCGGCACCGGAAACAGCCCGAAATAGAGTGTCGGGATCTGGATCGGAGCGGCTGCCGCCATGAGCAGCCCGGTGACCGGGAGTGCCAGCAGGCAAAGATAGAGCCCGGCGTGGACAGTGCCGGCCGCGGCGCGTAACCACCGGTTTTTCTCGAACGACTCCGGCTGCGGAACAGCCAGACGCAGCGCGAGACGCAGCACCACGAAGAGCGCGATCGTCAGCCCGACGGATTTGTGCCGCTGATAGAGTTCGAAGCGGGCGATGAGGTCGCGGCTCTCGTCCCGCATCGGGCCGGATATCCAGAACTGGAACAGCACGAGCAGCAGCGTCAGCCAGTGCAGCACGACACTGGCCGGATGCCAGCGGGCCGGCTCGCTCATCGCTTCAGGCGCCCTCTGATGACGATCTCCATGCGATCGTCGACGACGTTCACGTCGCGGCCGATACCGTAGACCGGCCGCAGGAAACTGCCGCTGGCCTGGAAAGGCAGCATTTCGCCGCGCCTCGCCCGCTCGATATCACCATCCACGGTGGCCCTCACGTCGAAAGGCTGCGTCACGCCCTTGATCGTCAACCTGCCGCGGATGTCGAGGCTGTTCTCGCCTGTGCGCGAAACGTGTTCGGAAACGAAGCTCGCCACGGGATAGTGAGCCACATCGAGCATGCTCTCCCCGGCGATGAAGCCGTCGACCAATGGCGAGCCCGCCTTGATCGACGCGGTCTCCAGCGTCACCCGGACGCGGCTTCGCTCGGGATGGTCGAAATCGATGGCGAAGTTGCCGTCATAGCGCTCGAAGCGCCCATTCGTGACCACGGCCCCGAAACGGTGCCCGATGAAGCCAACTTCGGTCGCACCGCGATCGAAGGTCCAAGTGGATTGGGCCTGAGCCTGCGATGCGGCCAGCAGGGCGGCGAAAGCGAAGGCACGAATCCTGATCATCATGGCACCCGGAAGCTGCCGGAGAAGAAGCGACCATCCGCCAACTTGAAGGAAATGCCATGGCCGCGTGAGCCGGAACACGGAAAGGTGATTCAAGATCGATCTATCAAGGTTGACGGCGCCTTCGCGCGGGCGCGGGCGCTTGACCAGTCGTTAAGCGCGCCCGTGTCGTGTCGTTGAAACTTTGCGGAGAGTCGTCAGTTGTTGTTCCGGCAGGGAGGCCGGCGAGATGGCAAGACGGTTGCGTAAAGTCGTGTGTGTCGCAGCCGTGGCGACTATCGCCGCCACTATGCCGGCGGGCGCCGCCGGCCTGCTCGACGATCTGGCCAACGCCCTGTTCGGGCGGCCGAGACCCCGCCCGGTGATCGAATACGAGCCCTATGATCCGCTGAGCGTCACCGTGAAGCCTCACCGGAAACGCGCTTCGGCCGAGGTCGCCTCCAAGCCGAAGCCGCCGGTGGTCAAGCTCGACCCCCAGCGCGACCCCGATTGGTATCTGAAGGACCCGACATTGCGCCGCGGCGATGTGGTCGTCACGGCGCGCGGCGTGCTGGTCTATCAGGGCCGCGACAGCGATCACATGATCGACGGGGACTTTACCGCGCTAGGCGGCAAGCCCGGCGAGAAGAGCTGGAAGGGCCAACTGCAGGCAGCCGCGGCCGGCGGCCGCAGCTTCTTCCGCGATTTCCGCGACGCGCCGCCCAGCCCCGCCGACATCTCGCTGGCTCAGCCGGCGGCGCAACGCGAACCCGCCCTGCCCTGACCTTGCTGCATCAGGCCTTCGAGCGGACACCGTCGAAGGTCGAGCGAATGGCGCGCGCCAGTGCGATCGCCGCCCAGCCCTGGAAGATCAGCTCGATCGCCAGGAAGGTGCCGAGCACCCAGAGGCTAGACGCGGGCCATTGCGCCAGGATCATGCCGCCGAGCAGCAGCGAGAGCGCGCCCGAGAAGGCGACCCAGCCCCAATAGGGCAGCTCCCGGTTCTGGAAGGCCATGATCAGACGGAGCACGCCCGTCGCGACCAGAGCCGCACCGGCCAGAAGGGTCAGCGACGCCGTGGCGACCAGCGGATTGACGAAGGTCATCACACCGACCGCAACGTAGAGCACGCCGATCAGGATGTGCCAGAGGCGGCTTTTCCAGGCTTGATGGCGGAAGGCGTCGATCAGCACGACGATGCCGCCGACAAAGATCATGGCGCCGAACCAGATGGCACTGGCGAGGCTGAGCAGCGCCACGGCGCCGAGGCCGAGAACGCCGAGGATGATGAGGATGATCCCCTCCGCCATCAACCAGCCCCAGCTACGCCGGAGCGGAATGAGATGCGTACCGAGAGAGGGAGGGTTGGAGACTCCAGACGGTGTGCTCATGGCGACCGACTCCATTCCGGGCAGCCGCGACAGCCGGGCTACCTCGTTCGACGGCGCGTATGAGAAACCCACGCAGCGGTTGCGTCAATGATCTGACGCAAGCCCGGCGTCAGTAGGTGGCGCGCCCGCCCGAAAGACCGAACACCGCACCGGTCGCGAAGCTGCAGCGCTCGCTCGCAAGCCGGGCGGCCGGCCCCGGCCCGCTCCGAAACGGCCCCGAGCCGCTTCAGCGGGCTTCTGGCCACCATGGCCGCGACCGTCTCCACGGAGAGGCGATGTCCCAGATTACGGTGTCAGGCCGTCCTGTTTCAACCGGTCCGCCACCGCGGCGCCGATCCCCCTGGAGCGGCCGGTGACGGCGGCGATCCGCCGCTCCGGCATGACGGCTTTAGCCGAGCCTTTCGGCGACGAGCTTGCGCAGGCCGCGCAGGTCCTTGACGAAGCCGCGGATGCCCTCGGCCAGCTTTTCGGTCGCCATCGCGTCCTCATTCATCGCGAAGCGGAAGGCCTTCTCGTCGAGCACGAGCTTTTCCGGGGCCTTGCCGGGCGCGTCCGGCTTCAGCTTGCGCGGCAACTCGCCGGTCGCGCCGGCAAGTTCATCGAGCAGGCCTGGGCCGATGGTCAGTCGGTCGCAGCCGGCCAGCGCCTCGATCTCGCCGGTGTTGCGGAACGAGGCCCCCATCACCACCGTGTCGATGCCGTAGGTCTTGTAATAGGCATAGATCGACCGAACCGAGACGACGCCGGGATCGGTCTCGGCGGTGTAGGGACCGCCGCCGGCCTTGACGTGCCAATCGAGGATGCGCCCGACGAAGGGCGAGATCAGGAAGGCCTTGGCATCGGCCGCCGCAACCGCCTGCGGCAGCGCGAAGAGCAGGGTCAGATTGCAGTCGATCCCCTCGCCCTGCAGCACCTTGGCCGCCTGCAGACCCTCCCAGGTCGAGGCGACCTTGATCAGGATACGGTCCTTGCCGACGCCGCGCTCCTTGTAGGCGGCGATGATGGCACGGGCTTTCTCGATGCTCGCCTGCGTGTCGAAGGAGAGATCGGCATCGACCTCGGTCGAGACGCGACCGGGCACGATCTTGGACAGTTCGGTGCCGAAGGTCACGGCGAGGCGATCGCAGACGGCATGGACCGCCTTCTCGCCACTGCCCTGCCTCTTGCCCCAGCCGATCGCCTCGTCGACGAGATGGGCATAGGCCGGGGTCTCGACGGCCTTGAGGATCAGGGTCGGATTCGTGGTGCAGTCGACCGGCTTCAAGCGGCGCACGGCCTCGATGTCGCCGGTGTCGGCGACGACGGTGGTCATTTCGCGGAGCTGGTCGAGCTTGGAAGCGGTCATCGTCTTTTCCTGGAAATCGTCTTCGTCAGGCTAACGCCTGCAATGTGACGCCTGTTCGGCACGATTGCGAGAGGGGCGAAGCAATTCGGCCATGCATGGCCGGCTCCCATCATGCTCGGGCTCGACCCGAGCATCTCTTTCGGGAGATTCTCGGGTCTCCGCTTCGCCGCGCCCGGGAATGACGGGCGTCGGCAACCGAGCACTCAGCTCTTCACCGCGCCCGATGTCAGGCCGGCAACCATGTTCTTGCGGAAGCCGTAATAGATCACCGCCGGCGGGATGGCGTAGAGCAGGCCCGCCGCCATAAGCAGGTTCCAGGGCGCATCGTCAGCCGAGAGGAAGAGACCGAGGCCCACCGCCAGAGGCACCGCCTTCTCCGACGAAAGCAGCAGGAAGGCGTAGAGATACTCGTTCCAGGCCAGCAGCAGCGCGTAGATGCCGATCACCACCATCGAGGGTTTCATCAGCGGCAGATAGACCAGCCGGAAGAGCTGGAGCGAGGTGGCGCCGTCCATCACCGCGGCCTCGTCGAGTTCCTTGGGCAACTTGTCGGAGGCCTGCTTCAGAACCCAGATCGCATAGGGCGAGGCCAGCGCCACCATGGCGAGGATCAGCGAGGCCTGCGTGTTGAGCAGCCCGTAGGAGCCCATCGCCTTGTACATGGGTATGGCGAGGAAGGCGGCTGGAATGAGATAGGTCGCAAGCGCGAGATTCATCATCGTGCGCCCGCCCTTCACTTTAAGCCGGGCGATGGCGAAAGCGGCCAGCGTCGCGACGAACAGCGTGATCGTCCCCGTCGCGATCGCGATGAAGAAGCTGTTGAACAGCTGCCGCCAGAAATTATGCAGGTAGTAGTGCTGCTGATTGAAGACGATCTGGAAGTTCTGCAGCGTCGGATTGTCCGGCCAGAGCTTGCCGGCCAGCATCGATTCCTGGTTCGAGATCGACAGAACGAAGAGGTGGTAGATCGGCAGCAGCGTCCAGATCAGCACGGGAATCGCGATCAGGATCAGCTTGCCTTCGTCGAGGAACTTCCTCATGCGTCTGCTCCCTTCGACAGGCGCTTCACCATCACGAAGACCATCGGCAGGATCAGCGGCATGGCGACGATGATCGAGGCGATGCCGAGATCGAGATTGTTGTTGCGCATATAGCGGATGCCGAGCGTCGAGAGGACGTGATTGAGATCACCCGGGCCGCCGCTGTTGA
The DNA here is from genome assembly GCF_056395345.1 of Allobosea sp. 10L422. Lineage (NCBI taxonomy): Bacteria > Pseudomonadati > Pseudomonadota > Alphaproteobacteria > Hyphomicrobiales > Alloboseaceae > Allobosea > Allobosea sp. 10L422. The sequence goes on along the minus strand of NZ_JBFTJI010000015.1, from coordinate 163,062 downwards.
GCAGGTAGACGCTGTTGAAGTCGCCCAGCGTCCAGATCATCGAGAGCATGGTCGAGGTGATGTAGAGCGTCGCCAGCGAGGGCCAGGTGATGAAGCGGAACTGCTGCCAGCGATTGGCGCCGTCGACGCTCGCGGCCTCGTAGAGGTCCTGCGCGATGGCGAGCCGGCCGGTGATCAGGATCAGCGTCCAGAACGGCAGGGACTTCCAGATGTGGACGACGATCGACATGGCGAAGGCGAGCGTCGGGTCGGTCAGCCAGCCCGGCCCCTCCATGACGCCGAACCACTGGAAGAGCTGCTGGTTCACCAGGCCGTTCTCCGGGTTCAGCATCACCCGGAAGGACAGGATGGTCGGGATCGAGGGCACCGCCCAGGGCAGGATGAACAACACCAGCACGAAGCGGATCCAGGCCCGCTGCTGCACGAAGAAGCCGGACAGCCCGAGCGCGATCAGAAACTTCAGATTCACCGCCACGAACAGGAAGATGACCGTGTTGACGACAGTGCGCAGGAAGATCGGATCGGCGAAGAGCGCCTTGTAGGAATTCCAGTTGAGGCCGAGCCAGAGGCCATAGCCAACCGGGTAGACCACCATCACAGCGAAGACGAGCACATAGGGCGCCAGCATGATCAAACCCCAGATCGCGCGGTCGCGCGTGAAGCCCGATTTATCCTCGCGCGGTGCCGAAATCGGCGCTGTCATGGTGGCAGTGCTCATGGACTCTCCCTGGAATTGTCACCCGGTGAAAGATCCGCCGCGGCAATCCTTGCCGCGGCGGATCGAGGAGGCAAGCGAAGCGGACGCGGGTGTCAGCCCGCGATCTGCTTGATGCGGGCAATCATCTCGTCCACGGCCTGCTCAGCCGGGATCTTGTCCTGAACCACGCGATTCACGGCCTTGGCCCAGACGTTCTCGGCGTTCACGGTCGTGAAGTTGTAGTTGTAGACGAACTGGAACGGCACGGTGCCGTCCTTGTACTGCTTGTAGACGACCGCGCGGTGCGGGTCCTTGCCGTCAGACCAGAATGGCGCCTCGATGCCCTTCAGCGTCGTCGGGACCCAGCGGCCGGCCGAGCCTTCGACGAAGGGCCGCAGGTTCTCGTCCTTCATGAAGAAGGCCATGAATTCCTTGGCGCGCTTCTTGTTCTTGGCATCGGCGAAGATCACCGCCGTCTTGACCGCGGCGAGGTTGGTCATCTTGCTGCCGTCGGCCTTGAGCGGGAACTCGGCCGTGCGGATGTTGTCCTCGTAGTTCTTCTTGGCCTGCGCCCGCTGCTCGGCCGTGAGCGAGGGGTTGTTCATGTCGTCCATGTGCTTGCCGGCGATCGAGATCGTGGCGTTGTGCGTGGCGACGGTGGTGCGGTTGTGAAAGGCGACGTTGTTGTCCGGGTCGAGCCAGTTGACCGAGGACGGCGGCGTGCAGCCACGCTGGAAGATGTTGGCGTAGGACTTCACCGCCTCGACCATCGCCTTCTTGTTCTCGGGCTGGTCGAGCACGATCTTGCCGTTCTCGTCGACGACCTTGGCGTTATAGGCGTTGGCGAAGGTCAGGAAGGAGTAGAAGGTGTCGGAGGCGGCGATGCCCATCGGATGGCCAATGCCGTAGATGCGCTTGCCCTTGGCGCGCAGCGAACCCTGCACCTTGTCGCACCAGAAATCCCAGTAGCCGTTCCAGGTCTTCGGGATGTCGGCCTCCTTGAAGCCGGCCTCCTCCAGCATGTCCTTCCAGTAGGTGATGTGCATCATCTGCTGCTCGACCGGGAAGGCATAGTATGACTTCTTGCCGGCCTTGCCGTTCATCAGGAAGGTGGTCGAGAGCGCCATCGGCTGGATCTCGGCCTTCAGCGGCTCGAGCACGTCCGAGACGTCCTCGAGCTTGCCGTCATAGGCCCATTTGCCGGTCGTGCGGAAATCATAGGTGGTGCAGAAGCCGACATCCGGCGGCGTGCCGGCATCGACGGCGCCAACCGACTTGGTGACGCAGTCCTCGGTCGCATAGAGCGAGAGCTCGACCTTGACGCCCGTCGCCTTCTGGAACTTGTCGACGACCGCCAGCAACGCGTCGTCTTCGCCCTTGTAGAAGCCCTTGGTGAACCAGGCGGTCAGGACTTCCTGCGCCGAAGCCGCGCCGGACCAGCCTGCGAGAACCGCGGCCACAGCCGTTCCCAGGGCGAGATGACGAGCCAATTTCATCAGATAACCTCCCGTTTAAACCGTTTTAATCCGACGTTTTAATCGCCTTGCGGCGACCCTAATCGAAAAACCCAGGAGGAAACAAGCCGGCCCGCCGGTCTCCAAATAGTATTTTTAATTCCGATCCAGGCGGGTCCGCGCGCCCACTTGCGGTCCGCTTTCACCGAACCGTCATCTGTACAGTCTACGCGCAACGCCATCTCGCAATCGCGATTCAGAGACGGAGAGTTCCATGCAGCGCAAGGCCTTGAACGCCTTCATCATTGCGGCCGGCCTTGCCACCGCATCCGGCGCGCTCGCGGCCGAAGGCAAGCTCGTGCTCTACACCAGCCAGCCGAACACCGACGCCCAGCAGACGATCGACGCTTTCAAGGCGAAATACCCGAAGGTCGACGTGACCTTCGTCCGCGACGGAACGCCGCGCATCATGGCGAAGCTCAAGGCCGAGTTCGAGGCCGGCGCCCCGCAGGCCGACGTACTCCTCATCGCCGATTCGGTGACGATGGAAGGCCTCAAGAAGGACGATCGGCTGCTCGCCCACGACAAGGCAGATGTCTCCGCCTATCCGGCCGGCGTCCATGATCCCAAGAAGATGTGGTTCGCGACGAAGCTGATCACCACCGGCATCGTCTACAACACCAAGGCGGCGATGAAGCCGACGAGCTGGGCGGATCTCGCCAAGCCGGAAGCCAAAAACCAGCTGGCCATGCCGAGCCCGCTGAACTCCGGCGCGGCGCTGATCCACACGATCACGCTGACGAGCAACCTGAAGGACGGCTGGAGCTTCTATGAGAAGCTGAAGGAGAACGGCACGCTGGCCGCCGGCGCCAATGGCGATATCCTGCGCCAGGTCGCCACCGGCGAGAAGCTCTACGGCATGATCGTCGACTTCATGCCGATCCGCGAGAAGGCCAAGGGCGCGCCGGTCGAGTTCGTGTTCCCGAGCGAGGGGGTCTCCGCCGTCAGCGAGCCGGTCGCGATCCTGAAGAGCACGAAGAATCCAGAGGCCGCCAAGGCCTTCATCGACTTCCTGCTGTCGAAGGACGGCCAGGAGCTCGCGCTGAAGCAGGGCTATGTCGCGGCCCATCCCGATGTCGCCCTCCCGGCCGGCTATCCCGCCCGCAGCGCGATCAAGCTGATGTCGTTCGACGCCGCCAAGGCGCTCGCCGACGAAGCCGCGGCGCGCAAGCGCTTCAGCTCGATCTTCGAGTAAGGTCGCTTCCATGCTAAGGGCGCCGGCGCCATGACGCTGGCCATCGACCAAAACACGAAGCGGGAGCCCGCGCTTGCGGCCCCGCCTCTGCTGCAGCTGCCGGACGGCCTCGGCCTGCCGGCACTCGTCGTTGCGGTCGCGCTGCTGCTCGGCGGGCTGCCCTTTTTCCGGCTCGTCGTGGCGGCCTTCGCTCCCGGCTGGCAATTCGCGCCGGACGCCGCCTTCGCCGAGATGGCGAGCCGATCCGCCGTCGCAGCGACCTGGCATACGCTGGAAACCGCCTGCCTCTCCGCTCTCGGCGCTCTTTTGGTCGGGGGCATCGTCGCGCTGGCGCTCGGCGTCACCGATGTGCGCGGCAAGCGCCCCCTCGCCTTCTTCTTCGTCTTCTCGATGATGATCGCGCCGCAGGTGGCCGCGCTCGCTTTCCTCAGCCTGCTCGCGCCGAATTCGCAGATCCTGTCGCTGATCGGCCTCGCGCCTGCGCCCGGCACGCCGAATCCGCTGCTTGGCCGTGGTGGCATCATCCTGGTGATGGCCCTGCACCATGCGCCGCTGGTCGCGATCACGCTCTGGACGGGGTTGCGTAGCATCCCGCAATCGTTGATCGAGGCCGCGCAGATGGAGGGTGCCTCGAACGCCACCATCACGGCGCGGATCGTCGTCCCGGTGCTACGTGCCGACGCTGATCTATCGCCGGTTGTCGAGCTTCGGGCCGTCGAGCCTCGGCGAGACGGCGGCGCTCGCCGTGCTGGTCGGCGTCGTGGCGGCGCTCGGCATCGTCGCGGGCGCGCTGGTCGCCCGCCGCCAGCGCGGCAAGGTCGAGATCGAGCGCCCGCTGGAACCGTTCTGGCACCTCGGTGCCGCCCGGCCCTTCGTTGCGGCCGGACTCTGGCTGCTGCTGGCGCTGAAACTGGGCCTGCCGCTGCTCGCCTTGCTCAGCGAGGCCCTGACGCCGGCGCTCGGCGTCGCGCTGTCCTGGCAGACGCTGACCTTCGACAAATTCAGCGAGGTACTGTTCAGGCAGGCCGTGACGATTCGCGCCTTCCGCAATTCGCTGCTCTTCGCCGGCGCGGCCGCCGTGATCCTGGCCTTCGTCGCAATCGCTTTCGCCTATGCGCTGGAACGGCGAATGGGCAAGCTCAGGCGCCCGATCGAACTCATGATCGAACTGCCCTATGCGCTGCCGGGCGTGGTCCTCGCCATCGCCTGCATCCTGATCTTCCTGAAGCCATTGCCGCTGATCGGCGTGAGCATCTACGGCACGCCCTTCATCATCCTCTTCGCCTATCTCGCGCGCTTCCTGCCGCTGGCGCTGAAGGCGCCGGTCGCAGCCATGGCCCAGATCGAGGCGCATCACGAGGAGGCGGCGAAGCTCGACGGCGCCAGTCTCTGGCAGATGCTGCGCTTCATCGTGGCGCCGATCCTGGCCCCCGCAGCGGCCGTCTCGGCGCTCATGGTCTTCCTCGTCGCCTTCAACGAACTGACCGTCTCGGCGTTGCTTTGGTCCTCCGGCACGGAGACGCTCGGCGTCGTGCTGTTCAGCCTCAAGGAGGCGGGTCTCGCCGGCGAAGCGGCGGCCGTCGCCGTCAGCGCCTCCGCCATCATCCTGATCGCGATGCTGACCCTCGACCTGCTCGGGCGGCACTTGCCCCAAAACATCCTGCCCTGGCGCCTCTAGGACACCGCGGCAGGGCAACGCAGTCGCAGCCTGGCCGTGACGGAAAATTAAACTTGAGGACGCCCTAGATGAAGCATGGGTGCTCTTCCGATGCTTCAGTCCAGACAAGATCCGACCATCGACGACCGCAGGATTCTCGTCATCGAGGACTCCCGGACCTTCTCGCTCGCGCTACGTCAGTTTCTCGAAGCGGAGACCGGGTTGCCCGTCACGACCTGCGGCTCGCTCAAGGAGCTCAGCGAGATCATCGTCGCAGCCCCCGCTGCCTACGCGATCGCGGTCGTCGATCTCAACCTGCCCGATGCCCCCCGCGGCGAGGCGCTCGACTGGACGGTCACCCACGGCATTCCCTCGGTCGTCTTCACCGCCACCTTCGATCTCACCACGCGCGGGCGGATCATGGAGCGGGAGGTGATCGACTACGTCCTGAAAGACAACGAACTTGCCCTTCCCAATCTCGTCAACACGGTCAAAAGGGCGCTGAACAACCGAAACACCCGCATCCTCGTCGTCGACGACACACGCACGACCCGCAAGGTGCTGGCCCGGATGCTCGCGATCCAGCAATATGCGGTGGTCGAGGCCGGCTCCGGACAGGAGGCACTGACGATCCTGGAAGCCAATCCGGACATCCAGCTCGTGGTCAGCGACTACTACATGCCCGATATGGACGGCTTCGAATTGGCGCGCCGCATCCGGCGCCTCCATCCGCATGTGCGGCTTCTCGGCATCTCGTCCTCGACCGACCGCAAGACCTCCGCCGGCTTCCTGAAGGCAGGCGCCCATGATTTCGTCTCGCGCCCCTTCGTGCTCGAGGAATTGCAGTGCCGCATCGCCTCCAATGTCGAGACGCTGACGCAGCTGAGGCAGTTGCAGGACCTTGCCGCGCGCGACTTCCTGACCGGCCTGTTCAATCGCCGTCATTTCTTCGAGCGCGGCCGGACGCTGGTGGACGAGGCGCGCGAGATGGGCCTGCCTGTCTCGATCGCCATCCTCGACATCGACCATTTCAAGCGCCTGAACGACCGCTACGGCCATGATGGCGGCGACAGGGCGCTGGCAACCGTGGCACGTGGCCTGAGCGCCTCCGCCGAGCGCGGCTTCAACCTGCTTGCCCGCATCGGCGGCGAGGAATTCGCCATTCTCTTCCCGGGCGCGGAGCTCGCCGAGGCCACCCGGCTCTGCGACGATATCCGGGAGGCCATCGCTCGCGAGCCCCTCGTCGTCGACAACGAAACACTCGCCCTGACGGTTTCGCTCGGTGTGGCCCAGATCGGTGCCGGGGACGAGCTGGACGCCTGTCTCTGCGTGGCGGACCGGGCGCTCTATCTCGCCAAGCAGAACGGCCGGAACCGGGTCTGCGCCGACGCTTGCGAGCCCAGGCCGACCGCCTCTCAATAAGGCGACCCGGTGAAGGATCGTTCGCTTCAGGCGGCGTAACGACGCGCCGGCAGCCCTCGCGCCCGGTGTCGCGAAGGAGCTTGCCGGCTCTGGCCGAATTGATCGCGTCCGATCGTTTCCGCGACGCCTACCGCTGCGGCCGGCCTCTCGTGCCGTCGGACGACCACTGAAAAATCCGTGCGGCTCCCCGCGCCCGCTATTCGGCGGCTGCGCGGTGTTCCACGCGTTGCTCGCCCATCAGCAACGTCCGCGACGTTTTCGCCTCGCGCACGATGAAGTCGACGATGGCGCGTACGCGAGCGACATCCTTCAGATCGGCGTGGACGAGCAGCCAGAAGGAGCGCGTGATCTGCACAGTCGCCGGCAGCACCGGCACGAGACGCGGTTCGCCCTCCGCCATGAAATGATGGATCACGCCGATGCCGGCGCCCGCCACCACGGCATTCATCTGCGCGATGACACTGGAACTCTGGACATGGGCGCGCAGGCCCTTGGCGACCTCGTCGAGATAGTCGAGCTCGGGCGAGAAGATCAGGTCGTCGATATAGCCGATGATACGGTGCTCGAAGAGATCCTCCGGTGCGGTCACCGGCGGCATCGACGCCAGGTATTCCGGCGAGGCGTAGAGGCCGAGACGATAGTCGGAGAGCTTGCGAGCGACGACCTTGCCCTCCTTGGGCGGGGCCAGCGTGATCGCGACGTCGGCCTCGCGCTTCGACAGCGAAAGCAGGCGAGGCATGGCGATCAGCTGGATCTCCAGCCCGGGATAGGATTTCGCGAAGGTTGCCAGCCGTGGCGCCAGGAAGGCGGTGCCGAAGCCATCGGGCGCACCGATCCGGACCGTGCCGGACAAGGCCATGTCGGCGCCGCCGATATCGCTCTGGATCGCGAGCGCCTCGGTCTCCATGCTCTCGGCCTTGGCGAGCAGGCGCTCGCCGTGAGCGGTCAGAGTGTAGCCTTGCGGCCGGCGCTCGAAGAGCTTGGCCTTGAGCGCCTCCTCCAGCGAGGTGATGCGGCGCGAGACCGTGGCATGATCCGCTCCAAGCCGGCGGGCCGCTGCCGTCAGGCGCCCCGAGCGCGCCACGGCGAGAAAGAAGCGCAGATCGTCCCAGTCGAATCGCTCCAAGGCGCCCTCCCTGTATTTGTGTTTTCGCACGACCTACGTTCCACTATCGCTATAGTCGTGCGCAAACGAGAATGGTAGTGAGTCAGCAAGATCACGACACCAGCAATTCGTAGGGAGGGCGCCATGCGTCAGGTTGGACATTTCATCGGCGGCAAGCAGGTCGCCGGCACCTCGGGGCGCAGCTCCGACATCTTTCAGCCGATGGATGGCAGCGTGATCGGCAAGGTCGCGCTCGCTTCCGCCACCGAGCTCGATGCTGCCGTCAGGAACGCCGCCGAGGCGCAGCCGAAATGGGCCGCGGTCAACCCGCAGCGCCGCGCCCGCGTGCTGATGAAGTTCCTCGACCTCATCGCCCAGAACAATGACGAGCTCGCCGAGCTGCTCGCCCGCGAGCACGGCAAGACCATTCCCGACGCCAAGGGCGACATCCAGCGCGGTGTCGAGGTCGTCGAGTATTCGCTCGGCGTTCCCAGCCTGATGAAGGGCGAATTCACCGACGGCGCCGGCCCCGGCATCGACATCTACTCGCTGCGCCAGCCGCTCGGCGTCGTCGCCGGCATCACGCCGTTCAATTTCCCCGCGATGATTCCGCTCTGGAAGCTCGGCCCCGCCATCGCCTGCGGCAATGCCTTCATCCTGAAGCCTTCGGAGCGCGATCCCGGCGTGCCGATGCGCCTGGCCGAGCTCTTCGTCGAGGCGGGCGGGCCTCCCGGCATCCTCAACGTCGTCAACGGCGACAAGGAGGCGGTCGACGCCATCCTCGACCATCCCGAAATCAAGGCCGTCGGCTTCGTCGGCTCGACGCCGATCGCCGAATACATCTACGCTCGCGGCTGCGCGAACGGTAAGCGGGTGCAGTGCTTCGGCGGCGCCAAGAACCACATGGTCATCATGCCCGACGCCGACATGGACCAGGCGGTCGACGCACTGATCGGCGCCGGCTACGGCTCGGCCGGCGAGCGCTGCATGGCGATCTCGGTCGCGGTTCCCGTGGGCAAGGCCACCGCCGACGAGCTGGTGAAGCGCCTGATCCCGCGCGTCGAGAGCCTCAAGGTCGGCCCCTCGACCGATCTCACGGCCGATTACGGCCCGGTCGTCACCAAGGCGGCGATGGAGAAGATCAAGTCCTATGTCGACATCGGCGTGCAGGAAGGCGCGACGCTTGCCGTCGACGGACGCGGCTTCAAGATGCAGGGCTATGAGAACGGCTTCTATGTCGGCGGCTGCCTGTTCGACAACGTCACCAAGGACATGCGGATCTACAAGGAAGAGATCTTCGGGCCGGTACTCTCGGTCGTCCGCGCCGACAGCTATGACGAGGCGCTGAAGCTCACCAACGACCACGAATACGGCAACGGTACCGCGATCTATACCCGCGACGGCGATGCCGCGCGCGACTTCGCCTCGAAGGTGCAGGTCGGCATGGTCGGCATCAACGTGCCGATCCCGGTGCCGCTCGCCTACTACACCTTCGGCGGCTGGAAGCGCTCCGCCTTCGGGGACCTCAACCAGCACGGCCCGGATTCGATCCGCTTCTACACCAAGACCAAGACGGTGACCGCGCGCTGGCCGAGCGGCATCAAGGACGGCGCCAGCTTCGTCATCCCGACGATGAACTGACGCACGGCCGGCGGAGGGGGCGATGGAGCGAATGCTGCGGATCACCGCAACCTCGCTCCCCGCCTACCTTCGCGCGAGCAGGCCCGCCATCAATGCTGCCGGCGCATCGCGATCCGCCGACAGCCCTTCCTCGCTCCGATCCGACGCGAACAGGCCCGGCCTTTCGTCGTGATTGCGCGCGATGATGCGTCGGGACTATCTCACTGATCAGGAGGGCCAGCCTTGAACGCCTTTGCTCTCACCGAAGACCAGGTCGCCATCCGCGACATGGCCCAGGAGTTCGCCGCCGAGACGCTGGCGCCCCATGCCGCGCGCTGGGACGAGGAGAAGCATTTCCCGGTCGAGGAGATGCGCGCGGCCGCCGCACTCGGCATGGGCGGCATCTACATTCAGGAGGATGTCGGCGGCTCCGGCCTCTCGCGGCTCGATGCGGCGCTGATCTTCGAGGCGCTCTCGACCGGCTGCCCGACGGTCGCGGCCTATATCTCGATCCACAATATGTGCGCCTGGATGATCGACCGCTACGGTTCGGACGAGCAGCGCCAGCGCTTCCTGCCGAAGCTCTGCACCATGGAGCATCTCGCCAGCTATTGCCTGACCGAGCCCGGCGCCGGCTCCGACGCCGCCGCTCTGAAGACCAAGGCTGTGCTGGACGGCGACCATTACGTCCTTGACGGCCAGAAGCAGTTCATCTCGGGCGCCGGGGTCTCCGACGTTTATGTCGTGATGGCGCGGACCGGCGAATCCGGCCCTTCGGGCATCTCGACCATCGTGGTCGAGAAGGACACGCCCGGCCTCTCCTTCGGCGCCAATGAGAAGAAGATGGGCTGGAACGCCCAGCCGACGCGCGCCGTGATCTTCGAGAACTGCCGCGTGCCGGTGGCCAACCGGCTCGGCCCGGAGGGCATCGGCTTCAAGATCGCCATGGCCGGGCTCGATGGCGGGCGGCTCAATATCGGCGCCTGCTCGATCGGCGGCGCTCAGGGAGCACTCGACAAGGCGCTGAGCTATGCCAGGGAGCGCAGGGCTTTCGGCTCGGCCATCGCCGATTTCCAGGCGCTGCAGTTCAAGCTCGCCGACATGGCGACGGAGCTGGAGGCGGCCCGCAGCTTCCTCTGGCGCGCCGCGGCTGCGCTCGACGCCAAGACGCCGGACGCGACCAAGCTCTGCGCCATGGCCAAACGCGTCGCCACCGATACCGGCTTCGAAGTAGCGAACGATGCCCTGCAGATCCATGGCGGCTATGGCTACCTGGCCGATTACGGCATCGAGAAGATCGTCCGCGACCTGCGCGTCCACCAGATCCTCGAAGGCACCAACGAGGTGATGCGGATGATCGTGGCGCGCGGGCTGGTCGGCCGGGCGAAGGGCAATTGAGAGAAAACGTCATTCTCGGGAGAGAAGCGCAAACCCGAGGATCTCGTGACCAGAACTGGTTTCCGAGATGGTCGGCTCAAGGCCGACCATGACGACGAGCGAAGGGAGAGAACGACCATGACCAACATCGCCTTCATCGGCCTCGGCAATATGGGTGGCCCCATGGCCGGGAACCTCGTCAAGGCCGGGCACAGCGTCAAAGCCTTCGATCTGGTCGAGGCCTCGCGCAATGCCGCCGCCGAGCTCGGCGTCGGAATCTCCGGCTCGGCAAAGGACGCCGTGGCCGATGCGGAGATCGTGGTGACCATGCTGCCGGCCGGCAAGCATGTGCTCTCGGTCTGGGCCGACATCCTGCCGGTGGTGAAGCCCGGCACGCTGCTGATCGATTCCTCGACCATCGATGTCGAAAGCGCGCGCAAGGCGCATGCGCTGGCGGCCGAGCACGGCTGCCTCTCGCTGGACGCTCCCGTCTCTGGCGGCACCGGCGGCGCCAAGGGCGCAACGCTGACCTTCATGGTCGGCGGCGCGACCGACGCTTTCGACAAGGGCGAGCCGATCCTCGCCAAAATGGGCCGCAAGATCGTGCATTGTGGCGGCGCCGGAAACGGACAGGCCGCCAAGATCTGCAACAACATGATCTTGGGCATCTCGATGATCGGCGTCTCCGAGGCCTTCGTGCTGGCGGAGAAGCTCGGCCTGTCGCATCAGGCGCTGTTCGACGTGGCCTCGACCTCGTCGGGCCAGTGCTGGTCGCTGACGACCTATTGCCCGGTGCCGGGCCCAGTGCCGACCTCGCCCGCCAACAACGACTACAAGCCCGGCTTCGCCTCGGCGCTGATGCTGAAGGATCTGAAGCTGGCGCAGGAAGCCGCGCAGGCGGCCGGGGCCTCGACCCCGCTCGGCGCGGCGGCCGCCCAGCTCTTCGGCCTGCACAACGCCTGGGGCGAAGGCGGCACGGATTTCTCTGGGATCATCCATCTACTCCGCGGCCGCGGAGAGGCCTGAGAGGCGCTTGCGCGGCAGGGTGCCGCGGGTCTAGACCCAAGACATGAACGACGCCCCGCTCCGCCGCGAACGCTCCGCCCTCACCGGGTTCGCGATCAATCGGCTCGACCGGCGCGAGGATCTGCGCAGCAAGCATGATGCGGTGACGGCGCTGCGTCACCGCTCCGACACACGGATCGTGGCGGTGGCCGGCGAAACACCCGTCCTGAAGCGGCTCGAGGGCGAGGCGCTTTCGGTCTGGTTCACGCATGGTGAGACCGAAATGCTCGGCCCCGCCGCCGAGGAAATCTTCCTTGGCATGGCAGAGGACGGCGCGCCGCGCTTCGCCCGCCTGCTCGACAAGGCCCTGATCGAGCCGCTGAAGGAGCGGGCCGAGCTGCTCCTGACCGATCTTCGCTCGGTCGCGCTGAAGCGCATGGTGCCGGAGGAGGAGGTCGGGCCGCTCGGCGAAGCCAAGGCCGTGCTCGACTGGCACGCCCGCCACCGCTTCTGCGCACAATGCGGCGGGCCGGCCGTCGCCGGGGCTGCGGGCTGGCGGCGTGAATGCACCGCCTGCGGCGCGATGCATTTCCCGCGCACCGACCCCGTCGTGATCATGCTGGTCACACGCGGCGAGAACTGCCTGCTGGCACGGCAGGCCCGCTTCGCACCGGGCATGTATTCCTGCATCGCCGGCTTCGTCGAGCCGGGCGAAACGCTGGAGGATGCCGTGCGCCGCGAGAGCTGGGAGGAGGCCGGCCTGCGTGTCGGCAAGGTCCGCTACCTCGCCTCGCAGCCCTGGCCTTTCCCCTCCTCGATCATGGTCGGCTGCATCGCCGAGGCGCTCGGCGACGAGATCACCCTCGATATGACCGAGCTCGAAGCCGGGCGCTGGTTCCCGCGCGAAGAGGTGCTGCAGATGCTGGACGGCGCACATCCCGACGGCCTCGCCTGCCCGCAGCATATCGCCATCGCCAACACGCTGGTGCGGGCCTGGGCGCTCGAAGGCGAGCGGATCTGACACGCTGCGGGCCCTGCGCCATCTCGACTGACGAACAGCCTTTGCGGAGCCTTGGATGACGGACCCGGTCAACGCCTTCGTAGCCGGGCCGCGCGCCCGCATTGCCGGCGATTCCGGCGGCCCGCTGTCCGGACTGACCTTTGCAGTCAAGGATCTGTTCGACGTCGCCGGGCTGCCGACCGGCGGCGGCAATCACGACTGGGCCAAGGCGAACCCCATTCCGACACGCCATGCCTGGGCGGTGCAGGCGCTGCTGGATGCAGGGGCGGATTTCGTCGGCAAGACCATCACCGACGAGGTCTCGCTCGGCATCCTCGGCGAAAACGCGTTCGACGGCACGCCGACGAACAGCGCTGCGCCCGAGCGCGTGCCGGGCGGCTCCTCCTCGGGCTCGGCCGCCGCGGTCGCGGCAGGCCTGTGCGACACCGCGCTCGGAACCGACACGGGCGGCTCGGTGCGGGTGCCGTCGAGCTTCTGCGGGCTCTACGGCATCCGGCCGACGCATGGCCGGCTGGACCTGACCGGGTTGATGCCGCAGGCGCCCGGCTCGGATACGGCGGGCTGGTTCGCGCGCGATGCCGGGACCTTCGCGCGGGTGAGCAGCGTCATGCTGGGCGAAGCGCCCGGACCGCTACCGACGAAGCTCCTGCTCGCCGTCGATGCCTTCGGCTTCGCCGATCCTCAGGTGGCCGAGGCGCTGCGTCCGATGCTCCGGAAGCTTGAGCGGATCATCGGGCCGGCGCGCGAGGAGATCATGGCGCCGCAGGGGCTTTCGGTCTGGGCGCGGGCGCAGCGCAGCCTGCAGCCGGTCGAAGCCTGGCAGACCTTCAAGCCCTGGATCGAGCGGCACAATCCGCGCATGGCCTTCAGCGTCGCGGCCGGGCTGCTCGCCGGCTCGCAGGTGTCGATGAGCGAGCAAAACTGGGCGGCGCTGATGCGCGAAGAAGCGCGGGCGCGGCTGCGCTATCTGCTGCCGCCCGGCACGATCCTCTGCCTGCCGACGACGCCATTCCCGGCGCCGCTGCGCGGCCTGTCGATACCGCAGCTGCAGCCGATGCGCGACCGCATCACCTGTCTCTGCGCCCAGGGCGGACTCACCGGCTCGCCGCAGGTGAGCATCCCCGGCGCGACGGTGGATGGCGCTCCCATCGGTCTCTCGATCATCGGCGGGCGCGGCACCGATGCCAGCCTGATCGCCGTCGCCCAAGCCATGGAAGCAGCCTCGTGACTGACCTGACCCCGAACCGGCCCGAAATCGTCGCCGAGATCAGCGCATTGTTCGAGCGCTACGAACAGGCTCTCATCGACAAGGACGTCGACGTGCTCGACGCCTCCTTCTGGAACAGCCCCTACACCATCCGCTACGCGCTCGGCGAGAACGGCTACGGCTTCGAGGAGATCCACGGCCACCGCGTCGCGCGGCCGCCGGGACCGGGCATCAAGGAAAAGCGGATCCGGCTGGAGATTCTGACGCTGGGCCGCGACCTGGCCACGGTCAACCTCGAGTTCAAGGTGCGCGGGCGCGAAATCATCGGCCGCCAGAGCCAGACCTGGGTGCGTTTTCCCGATCTCGGCTGGAAGGTCGTCTCGGCCCATGTCTCGACGATGGAGGGCCCGCGCCCCTGGTAAAGTGGCGCCCGTCTTTACCACTCCTTAACCATCAAGGGCGCCCCCTTGCATGGTCCTGGGGCTTTGGGGGGCTCGGAAAGGACCGTGACCATGCACGACCTCGATCCTGAGCACGCCGCCGTGGAGCAGCTCGTCGGTCTGCCTGTCGCCGATGTCGAACGCGACCTGATTCTCGCCACGTTGCGGGAAACCGGCGGCAATCGCACGCATGCCGCCAATCTGCTCGGCATCGCGATCCGCACACTGCGCAACAAGATCAACAGCTATGGGGCGGAGGGCTACGAGGTGCCGGAGCCGCCCCAGGGCTCGGTTTCGTGAGCCCCCGGCGAAAGCGGGGGGCTCGCCGACCAGCGTTTCCTACTCCGCCGGTTCCTCGATGGTGGAGCGAAACTCGCTGGCGGGATAGACGCCCATGATCTTCATCTCCTTGGAGAAGAAGGTGAGTTCGTCGAGCGCGCGCCTCAGCGCCGGGTCGTCGGGATGGCCCTCGACATCGGCATAGAACATCGTCGCCGAGAACAGGCCGTCGACCATGTAGCTTTCCAGCTTGGTCATGTTGATGCCGTTGGTGGCGAAGCCGCCCATCGCCTTGTAGAGCGCGGCCGGGATGTTGCGGACGCGGAACATCAGCGTCGTCACGGTCTTGCCCGCGCCCTGGCGGGCATATTCCGGATATTTCGAAAGCACGACGAAGCGGGTGGTGTTGTGCTTCTCGTCCTCGATATCCTCCATCAGGATGTTGAGGCCGTAGACATCCGCCGCGATGCGGGGGGCGATCGCCGCGCGGGTCAGGTCCTTGGCCTCGGCGACCTGCCGGGCGGAGCCGGCGGTGTCGGCCGCAACCTCGGCCTTGAGGCCGAGCTTGCGGATGATCTTGCGGCACTGACCGAGCGCGTGGATATGGCTCTGTACGGTCTTCACCGTCGCCAGCGTCGCGCCCTCGACGCCCATCAGATGGAAGCGGATCGGCAGGAAATGCTCGCCGATGATGTGCAGGCCGGAACGCGGCAGCAGGTGATGGATATCGGCGACCCGGCCTGCGATCGAATTGTCGATCGGGATCATGCCGTAGCGCGCCTTGCCGTCGCTCACAGCGGCGAGAGCATCCTCGAAGGTAGCGCAAGGCAGAAGCTCGCAGTCCGGAAACACCTGGAGAGCCGCCTGCGAGGAGAAGGCTCCGGGCTCACCCTGGTAGGACACGACGAAGGACATGGGGACTCTCAGGCTCCTCAGCTTCTTGTTTTGACGCAATTCCGAACGCAAAGCCGCGATGCGGTCTTGCTGGAACGGCCTTAGCGGGACTTCAGGATCGCGCGGGCGCGATCGAGATCGGGGGGCGTGTCGACGCCGCGCGGCACATGGTCGATGACCATGACGTCGATGCGCATGCCGTCCTCGAGCGCGCGCAGCTGCTCGAGCTTCTCACGCAGTTCCAGCGGCGATTGCGGCAGGCTGACGAAGCGATCGAGTGCGGCACGGCGATAGGCGTAGAGGCCGACATGGTGATAGAGCGGCCCCTCTCCTGCCGGCGCGGTAGCGCGCGTAAAGTAAAGCGCACGCATGTGGCCCGGCGCGATCTCGCTGCCGATCAGCTTCACCACGCTCGGCGCGACCTTCTCTTCCTCGTCGGTGATCACGCCTGCAAGCGTCGCGATATCCACAGCCGGATCGGCGAGCGGCTTCACCGCCGCGGCGATGGCCGAGGGTTCCAGCGTCGGGAAATCGCCCTGCACGTTGACGATGATGTCGTAGCGCCGCTGCGGGTCGAGGATATCCGCGGCTTCCTTGATGCGGTCCGAGCCGGTCTGGTGGCCGGCGCTGGTCATCACCGCCTTGCCCCCGGCCGCCTCGACGGCGGCGGCGATCTCGGGCGCATCCGTCGCCACGGCGACGTCGCCGGCGCCGGATTCGATAGCCCGGCGCCAGACATGCACGATCATCGGCTCGCCGTTGATGTCGGCGAGCGGCTTGCCGGGCAAGCGCATTGCCTGCATGCGGGCGGGGATCAGGATCAGCGGATTCGACATGTTTGTGGGCGGGCTCGACAGGGAGGCTGCTGGTTGCGGCGGACGGCGTCAAAAAGTCTCAAAGCGGAGCGTGCTTATACGAGTTGCAATGAAGCGCGCAAAGCGGTTAAGCAACGGCGGAGGCTGGAGGCTTTCGAGACTCCGGCTATGCGCTACTCGTCTCCCGGGCCTCGGCCGCGGAGGGCACCAAGGTTCGGATACGATGAATATCGAAGCCAACAAGATCGCCGGCGCGGTTCTTTCCACGCTGCTTGTCGTGATGAGCCTCAACATGGCGGCGGGCATCGTCTTCGCGCCGAAGAAGCCGGCCGTTCCGGGCTTCGATCTGCCGAGCGAGGAGCCGGCCGCCGCGGGTGGTGGCGCCCCTGCAGCCGCCGCTGAGGAGCCGATCGCCGTTCGCCTCGTCAAGGCCGACCCGGCCAAGGGCGAGAAGGCCACCGGCGCCTGCAAGGCCTGCCACACCTTCGAGAAGGGCGGCGCCAACAAGGTCGGCCCGCATCTCTTCGGCGTCTTCGGCCGCAACGAGGGCTCCGTCGAGGGCTTCGGCTATTCGGCCGCGATGAAGGGCCGCAACGACAAGAACTGGGACGCCGACGCGCTCGACCACTTCCTGAAGAACCCGAAGGCTTACGTGCCCGGCACCGCCATGGCCTTCGCCGGCATCAGCAAGCCCGAGACCCGCGCCGACGTCGTCGCCTATCTGAATTCGCTGGCGGATTCGCCGCAGCCGCTGCCGAAGCCCTGATCGGCGGGAGCTGCGACCATTCGCTACGACAAGCCGGGCTTTTGCCCGGCTTTTTGTTTGGCCCTCGCCTTGCTCCCGCCTTCGGCTTGCCCGCACAATCCGGCTAATGCCGGCTCTTGCCGACCATTGCCGTAACCCTCGGCTCAGGCGAGATAGGACAACGGCGAATCAGACGGAGACGCGAAACGATGGCGATGCGCATCACACGCCGCAGATTGCTGGAAGCCGCAGGCACTGCTGCGGTCGCGGGCGCCCTGCCCGGCCTTTCCGGAGCGGCGCTGGCGCAGGACGCCGAATCGCACGGGCTTTCGACTTTCGGCGAGCTCGCCCTGCCGCCCGATTTTCCGCATTTCGCCTATGTGAACCCCAAGGCGCCGAAGGGTGGCCTGCTCACCGTCCAGATCAAGCGCGCAGGCGGAAACCAGAGCTTCGACACCTTCAACACGCTCAACACCTTCGTGCTGCAAGGCGATGGCGCGGCTGGCATGGATGCCTGCTTCGACAGCCTGATGGCGGGCTCGGGCGACGAGCCCGGCTCGCTCTACGGGCTGCTGGCCAAGAGCGTCGCAGTATCGCCGGACAAGCTGACCTATCGCTTTCGCCTGCGGCCGGAAGCGCGCTTCCATGACGGCTCACGCGTCACGGCGCGCGATGCCGCCTTCTCGATGAATATCCTGAAGGCCAAGGGCCATCCGTCTTACCGGCTCCTGCTCAACGAGCTCGCCTCGTCGCAAGCCGAGGGTGACGACATCCTCGTAGTGACGCTCTCGCCGAAGCGCGGACGCGACCTGCACCTCGTCGTCGCCGGCCTGCCGGTCTTCTCCGAGAAATACTGGTCGACGCGGGATTTCACAGCCTCGACCCTGGAGCCACCGCTGGGCTCGGGCGCCTACAAGGTCGGGCGCTTCGAGCAGGGCCGCTTCATCGAATTCGAACGCGTACCGGACTATTGGGGCAAGGATCTGCCGGTCAATATCGGCACCAACAATTTCGACCGGGTGCGCTGGGAGTATTTCCGCGACCGGCAAGTGGCTTTCGAGGCCTTCAAGGCAGGGGCCATCACCTTCCAGGAGGAATTCACCTCGCGCATCTGGGCCACGGGCTACGACTTCCCGGCAGTCCATGAAGGCAAGGTCAAGAAGGAGGCCCTGCCGAAAACCGAGCCCGTCGGCTCGCAGGGCTGGATCTACAATACGCGGCGCGAGAAATTCGCCGATCCGCGCATCCGCGAGGCGCTCGGCCTCGCCTTCGACTTCGAATGGACGCGCAAGACCATCATGTTCGGCTCCTATGAGCGCATGACGTCCTATTTCGAGAATTCGGATTCCAAGGCGGTCGGCAAGCCCTCGCCGGAGGAGTTGGCGCTGCTCGAGCCCTGGCGGGGCAAGGTGCCGAACGAGGTCTTCGGCGAGCCCTTCCTGCCGCCGGTCTCGGATGGCTCGGGCAGCGATCGCAACCTGCTGCGCAAGGCCGACGAAATGCTGCGCGCCGCCGGCTGCAAGCGCGACGGCAATGTGCTGAAGCTGCCGAACGGCCAGCCCTTCGAGATCGAGTTCCTCGACTCCTCCCCGGCGCTGCAGCCGCATACGCAGCCCTTCCAGGCCAATCTCAAGCGGCTCGGCATCAACGCCACCTCGCGCCTCGTCGATCCCGCGCAGTATCAGCGCCGCCTCGACGAGTTCGATTTCGACATCATCAGCCGGGCGCTTTCAGGCGGCGCGATCCCCAGCGACACGCTCAGCATCGTCTATGGCTCGGAAGCGGCGAAGACCAGAGGCTCGCGCAATGCCGCCGGCATCAGCGACCCCGCCATCGACGCGATGATCGAGAAGGTCGGCCAGGCCAAGAGCTATGCCGAGGTCGTCGTCACCGCCAAATGCCTCGACCGGCTGCTGCGGGCGGGGCGCTACTGGATTCCGATGTGGTGGAACGACGAGGAATGGCTGGCCTATTGGGACATGTACGACCGGCCGGCGACCAAGCCGAAATTCTCCTCCGGCGCGCCGGCGATCTGGTGGTACGATCCCGAGAAGGCCAAGCGGATCGGAAAGGCGTGACGCGGGCATGCTGAGCTATATCGTCCGGCGCCTCGCGCTGATGGTGCCAACGCTGTTCGGCATCCTGTTCGTCTCCTTCGTCATCGTGCAATTCGCGCCGGGCGGGCCGGTCGAGCGCGTGATCTCTCAGCTCCAGAACCCCAACAGCGGCGCGGCCGATCGTGTCGGCGGCGGCCAGATGGGCGATGCCGGCGCGCAAAGCGAGGCATCAGCCTATCGCGGAGCGCAGGGGCTCGACCCCGCCTTCATCAAGGAGTTGGAAAAGCAGTTCGGCTTCGACAAGCCGGCGCATGAGCGCTTCCTGAAGATGCTCGGCGACTATGCCCGCTTCGATTTCGGCCGCAGCTATTTTCGCGATGCCCCCGTACTGCAGCTGATCAAGGAGAAGCTGCCGGTCTCGATCACGCTCGGCCTGTGGATGACCCTGCTCTCCTATGCGATCTCGATCCCGCTCGGCATCCGCAAGGCCGTGAAGGAAGGCTCGCGCTTCGACACCTGGACGAGCGCCGTCGTCATCGTCGGCTATGCCATTCCGAGCTTCCTCTTCGCGATCCTCCTGATCGTGCTCTTCGCCGGCGGCTCCTTCTGGCAGATCTTCCCGCTCAGGGGCCTCACCTCCGACAACTGGGGGGAGCTCAGCCTCTTCGGGAAGGTGACGGACTATCTCTGGCACATCACGCTGCCGGTTCTGGCGATGGCGCTCGGTGCCTTCGCCACCTCGACGCTACTGACCAAGAACTCATTCCTCGACGAGATCAGGAAGCAATACGTCCTGACCGCGCGGATGAAGGGCCTCAGCGAGCGCGGCGTGCTCTACGGCCATGTCTTCCGCAATGCGATGCTGATCGTGATCGCCGGCTTCCCCGGTGCCTTCGTGCATGCGCTTTTCGCCGGTGCGCTCCTGATCGAGACGATCTTCTCGCTCGACGGGCTTGGGCTGCTGTCCTTCGAGGCGATCGTCAACCGCGACTATCCCGTCGTCTTCGCCAATCTCTACATCTTCTCGCTGATCGGCCTCGTCGTGCATCTGATCACCGACCTGACCTATAGCTGGGTCGATCCCCGCATCGATTTCGAGAGCCGGGAGGCGTGAGCATGAGCGACACGCTGATCGACGCCCCGCCCCCGGCCCTGCGCAGCGACATCCCGCTCGCGCCGGCCGAGGCGACGCAGGGCTGGCTCAAGCTCTCGCCGATCAACCGGCGCCGGCTCAACAACTTCAAGGCGAACAGGCGGGGCTGGTGGTCGCTCTGGCTCTTCCTCGCCCTGTTCCTGCTCTCGCTCGTCGCCGAGTTCATCGCCAACGACCGGCCGCTCGTCGTGCGCTACAAGGACGAATGGCTGTTCCCCATCGCGGTGAACTATCCCGAAGAGAAGTTCGGCGGCTTCCTCGCCACCACCGACTATCGCGACCCGGTCATCGCCAAGGAGATCGCGGCCAACGGCTTCGCGATCTGGCCGCCGATCCGCTACTCCTACCGCACGCATAATCTCGACCTGCCGGTGCCCGCCCCGGCCCCGCCGACCTGGATGCTCAAGGACGAGCAATGCAAGCCGATCGCGGAGCGCAATGGCGGTTCAACTTGCCGCGACCTCGAATGGAACTGGCTCGGCACCGACGATCAGGGCCGGGACGTGGTCGCGCGGCTGATCTACGGCTTCCGCATCTCCGTGCTGTTCGGCCTCATTCTCTGTGCCTTCTCGTCGGTGATCGGCATCGCGGCAGGCGCGATACAGGGCTATTTCGGCGGCTGGACCGACCTGATCTTCCAGCGCCTGATCGAGATCTGGACCTCGATACCCGCGCTCTATTTGCTGATCATCGTGGCCGCGATCATCACGCCCGGCTTCTTCGTGCTGCTCGGCATCCTCCTGCTGTTCTCCTGGGTCGCCCTGGTCGGCGTCGTGCGCGCCGAGTTCCTGCGGGCGCGCAATTTCGAATATGTACGGGCGGCGCGCGCACTCGGACTCTCCAACCGCACCATCATGTGGCGCCACCTGCTGCCCAACGCCATGGTCGCTACGCTGACCTTCCTGCCCTTCATCCTCAACGGCTCGATCACCACCCTGACCTCGCTCGACTTCCTCGGCTTCGGCCTGCCGCCGGGCTCCCCTTCGCTGGGCGAGCTGCTGGCACAAGGCAAGGCGAACCTTCAGGCGCCCTGGCTCGGCCTCTCCGGCTTCATGGTGATCGCACTGATGCTGTCGCTGCTGATCTTCATCGGCGAAGCCGTGCGCGACGCCTTCGACCCGCGGAAGACCTTCGCATGAGCGCGCCGCTTCTCTCCGTCGAGGACCTCTCTGTCGCCTTTCGCCAGGGCGGGCGGGAGACGCTCGCGGTCGATCATGTCTCCTTCTCTATCGCCAAGGGCGAGACGCTGGCGCTGGTCGGGGAATCCGGCTCCGGCAAGTCGGTCTCGGCCCTGTCGATCCTGAAGCTCCTGAACTATCCGGCGGCGCATCACCCCTCGGGCAAGGTGCTGTTCAACGGACAGGACCTGATCGCCGCCGACGAAGACGCGATGCGCAAGGTGCGCGGCAACGACATCACGATGGTGTTCCAGGAGCCGATGACCTCGCTCAACCCGCTGCACAGCATCGAGCGCCAGATCGGCGAGATCCTCGAACTGCACAAGGGCTTACGCGGAGAGAAGGCCCGCGCCCGCACCCTGGAGCTGCTGGAACTGGTCGGCATCCGCGACGCGCGGAGCCGGCTGGACGCCTATCCGCACCAGCTCTCCGGCGGCCAGCGCCAGCGCGTGATGATCGCGATGGCGCTCGCCAACGAGCCGGAGTTGCTGATCGCCGACGAGCCGACCACGGCGCTCGACGTCACCGTGCAGGCCCAGATCCTGAAGCTGCTCAAGGAGCTTCAGGCACGGCTGGGCATGGCGATGCTGTTCATCACCCATGATCTCGGCATCGTCCGCCGCATCGCCGACCGGGTCTGCGTGATGCTGAAGGGCAAGATCGTCGAGCAGGGACCGGTCAGCGAGATCTTCGCCAATCCGCAGCACGACTATACCAAGCGCCTGCTCGCCGCAGAGCCGAAGGGACGCCCCTCCCCTGTCCCGACGGACGCTGCGACGCTGCTCGAAGCCGGGCCGGTCAAGGTCTGGTTCCCGATCAAGTCCGGCATGCTGCGCCGCGTGACCGGCCATGTGAAGGCGGTCGACGGCATCTCGGTAAAGGTCCGCGAGGGTGAGACGCTGGGCATCGTCGGGGAATCCGGCTCGGGGAAGACCACACTGGGGCTGGCGATCCTCCGACTGATCGCCTCTGAGGGGCCGATCGTCTTCCTCGGCGACCGCATCGACGGGCTCTCAAGCGAGCAGGTGCGGCCGAAGCGCAAGAACCTCCAGGTCGTCTTCCAGGACCCCTACGGCTCGCTCTCGCCGCGCATGTCGGTGGCGGAGATCGTCGCTGAGGGGCTCGCCATCCAGCAACCCGACCTCACCTATCAGCGCCGCCGCGAGATCGTGGCGCAGGCGCTCGCCGATGTGGGCTTGGATCCGGCGGCGATGGACCGCTATCCGCACGAGTTCTCCGGCGGCCAGCGCCAGCGCATCGCCATTGCGCGGGCCATGGCGCTCGATCCGAAATTCGTGGTGTTAGACGAGCCGACCTCGGCACTCGACATGTCCGTGCAGGCTCAGATCGTCGAATTGCTGCGCGGCCTGCAAACTAGGCGCAAACTGGGCTATCTCTTCATCAGCCACGACCTCAAGGTCGTGCGGGCGCTGTCGCATCGGGTGGTGGTGATGCAGAACGGCAAGGTGGTCGAGGAAGGCCCGGCAGAGGCGATCTTCGCCCAGCCGCGCGAGGCCTATACGCAGGCGCTGCTGGCGGCCGCGCTCAACCTCGATACCGCCAATGGCGGCTCGGTGAGGGACTGACCATGGCTCGTGCCCTCCTGATCGTGCTGGATTCGGTCGGCTGCGGCGGCGCGGCCGATGCAGCCGTCTATGGCGATGCCGGCTCCGATACGCTCGGCCATATCGCCGAAGCCTGCGCGGACGGGCGGGGCGACCGCGAAGGACTGCGCAGCGGTCCATTGCAGCTGCCGAACCTCGTGAGGCTCGGCCTCGCTCATGCCTGCGAAGCTTCGACCGGCCGCCCGCTCGCCGGCGCCGCCAAGCCGGCGCGACCGGAGGGCCGCTGGGGCTATGGCGTCGAGGTCAGCCAGGGCAAGGACACGCCGTCCGGCCATTGGGAGATCGCCGGTTGCCCTGTGCCGTTCCAATGGGGCTATTTCACAGACCTTGAGAACTCCTTTCCGCCGGAGCTGATCGCCGGCATCGTCAAGGAAGGCGCGCTGCCCGGCATCCTCGGCAGCAAGCACGCCTCTGGCACGGTGATCATCGAGGAGCTTGGAGCCGAGCATATCCGGACGGGCAAGCCGATCTGCTACACTTCGGTCGATTCCGTTCTCCAGATCGCGGCGCACGAGGAGCATTTCGGGCTCGACCGGCTCTATGCGCTCTGCAAGGTCGTGCGCGGTCTCGTCGATCCGCTGCGGATCGGGCGCGTGATCGCGCGGCCCTTCATCGGCTCGCCGGAAGAGGGCTTCACCCGCACGGGCAACCGCAAGGACTTCGCCATCCCGCCGCCGGATGAGACACTTCTCGATCGACTGACGGCGCAGGGTCGCACGGTCGTCACCATCGGCAAGATCGGCGACATCTTCGCCCATCGCGCTACCGGCACCGAGATCAAGCCCTTCGGCAATGCGGCCATGGTCGAGGCGGCGCTCGAAGCCTGGGACGGGCTGCACGATGGCGGCTTCTGTTTCGTGAACCTCGTCGATTTCGACACCGAATACGGCCATCGGCGCGACATTCCGGGCTATGCGGCGGCGCTGGAAGCCTTCGACCGGCTTCTGCCCCATATCGAAGCCGCGCTGAGGCCGGGCGACATCGCCGTCATCACAGCCGACCACGGCAACGATCCGAGCTGGCCCGGCACCGACCATACCCGCGAGCACGTGCCGATCCTCGCCTTCGGGCCAGGTATCGCGCCGGAGCCGCTCGGTCGGCGCGAAAGCTTCGCCGATATCGCGGCGAGCCTTGGCGTCTTCCTCGGCGTCGGACCGGTCGGGCCCGGCCGCCACTGGTAGTCAGGCAGCGGCGACCCGATTGCAGAAGCTCGCGACCTCGCGGCGGATATCCTGCGCCTGCTGAGCCAGCACGTTCGCGGCACCCTGAAGCTGCTGAGCGGCGCCATGGGTCTGTTGCGTCATGACCTCGAAGCCGCCGGCGACGTCGGCGCTTTGCTGTGCTCCCTGGAAGGACAGCCGCACCTGATGCGCGATTTCGGCGGTTGCCCGGCTTTGCTCGCCGACGGAAAGCGCGATCGCATCGGCGACGCTCTCGACCTCGCCGATCGACTCGACGATCTCGCGGATGGCCTTGAGCGAACGCTGTGAAGCCTGCTGCATCGCGCCGATCTGGTGCGAGATCTCGTCGGTCGCCTTCGCGGTCTGGGAAGAGAGCGTCTTCACCTCGCTGGCGACGACTGCGAAACCGCGCCCCATCTCTCCGGCACGCGCCGCCTCGATCGTAGCATTGAGCGCGAGCATGCTGGTTTGTGCCGCGATGCCGCGAATGATCTCGACCACGGCGCCGACATTCTCGCTGCTATGCGCGAGATTCTCGATTTCCGCACTGGCATGGCGCGCCAGCGAGGCGGCCGATTTCGCGCCATCGGCGGAATGGCCGGCGTTGCGGCCGATCTCGCCGATCGAGGCGACGAGCTCCGTGCTCGCCGCCGAGAGATGCTCGATGCTCTCCATCGTACCCGCCGCCGAGGCGGAAACCAGCGCGGTCTGCCGCCGTACCTGATCGGAGGTGCTGGTCAAGGCGCCGGCCTCGGTCTTCATCGCGACAGCGGAATGATCGAGCACCGCCATGGCCTGCTCCATCTGGACATGAAAACCAGATACGACATCGCGCAGTTTTCCGGCCCGGCGACCCAGCTCTTCCGCCAGATTGCGTTCCTTCTCGCCTGCGACGCGCTCGCGCTCGGCCACAGCTTCGGCCCGCGCGAGATTCGCCTCGTTCATCGTGAACATGCGCTGCAGGATCACCGCCAACATAGCAAGGAAGGACGTTTCGATGACGACGATCACTGCATGCAGCAGAACCCTGAGCAAGCTGCCGCCCTGATAGAACACCGCAGCCGGCAAGACATATTGCAGGACGAGATGATGCAGCGCCGTCAGCAAGGCGCCCAACACGATCGGCCGCCAGTCGCAGAACCCTGCGAGCAAAGCCAGGATCGCGAAATAGTACATATGCATGTCCGGCTGCCAGGAATTGCCGGCAAAGCTGAAGACCAGCATCGAGACCTGCCCGATCAACATCGTCGCGATGACGAGCTGGGTCACGATCGCCGGCCCGTTCAGGCGGTAGCACGCCAGCGCCAGAAGAGCGGCCAAAGCCGCTACCGCGACGGAAACGAGCCCGGTCTCGTCATGGGCCCAGAAAGCCAGCGCGAGAAGCGGCACATGCAGGAATCCGAGCGCGAGCAGGACCTGCGCTACCCTGCGGCGAACGGTGGAAAGCGACCATATCATCGCGAGGGTTCCATCGCGGCGGAGGCATCGAGGCAGCCGGCCAGGCCTGTCAGAACAAGCGAGAACCAGGCGCCCGGCGGGAGCGCGGCCGCAACATCGGCCGGGGCCGTGGGCGCGACCACGACGATCGAAGGCAGCCGCCCGCTGCGCAGGACGCGATGACCCGTCGCAAGGCTGAGGGAAATCGCTTCGGCCGCACTGACCCAGGGCGGAAAGACGATCGCCCCGGGCACTTTGCCGTCCTGCGCGCGCGGCAGGCTTGCCATGGCTCCGACGCTGACGATCAGGCAAAGGCAGACAACCGCGAGGCCACCGGAAAACGACAGCCTATCCTCGCGCGACGCGCAAGGCTCCGGGACGGGGACTGAAGGCATAGGCTGGAACCAATGTGAGACGGCCGCTCGCCGGAACCCAAGCGGAACTGCGTAAAATTTCACTTAAACGCTTCATCTGCTTGCGATGAGGGGCGGCGCCGGCACGGGCGCGGCCGCCCGCTCGACCTGATCCTCAATGGGTTGCGCGCAGCCTCGACCTGGCTAGACGGATCGGCCGAGGCGCATGCGCTGCGGGGCAGCGCATGCGCCTCTTAGCGCTGGAGACGCTGCTTGATCCGCTTGATCAGCGTGTCGCGGACTTCGCGATAGGCTTCGAGCTTCTGCTCGCGCGAGCCCTGGAACACCGTCGGATCGACGGTCGGCCAGTATTCGACCTCGGCGGCGTGGGTGCGGGTGAGCTCCAGCGCCTTGTGATGCGCCTCGGGCGAGAGCGAGATGATCAGGTCGAAGTTGAGCCCTTCCCACTCCTCCAGCTCCTCGACCGATTTCGGCTTGTGGCGGCTGAGATCGATGCCGATCTCGTCGAGAACCGCGAGCGCGAACCCATCGGGTTCGCCTTTGCGGGCACCGGCCGACTGGACATAGATCGACTTTCCGAAGAAGTGCTTGGCCAGCGCCTCGGCCATGGGCGAGCGCACGGCGTTCATCGCACACATGAACAGCACGCTCTGGATCTTGCGCGGCAGGCCCTGCGCCGCATCGTCTTCACGCGAACCGGCTTCCACCTCGCCTGAAGAGATCCTGTGCTCCAAGCGCGTCAGCCCTTCCAGTGGAGGGCATAGATCAGCGTGAAGAGGCGGCGGGCCGTGTCGAAATCGATCTCCACCTTGTTGGCGAGTCGCTCGGCCAGGATGCCGGCCGCCTCGTCGTGGAGGCCGCGCCGGCCCATGTCGATCGCCTCGATCTGCGTCGGCGTCGCCGTGCGGATCGCGGCGTAGTAGCTCTCGCAGATCAGCTCGTAGTCCTTGATGATGCGCCGGAACGGGCTGAGCGAGAGATGGTGGGTAACGACGGCCGCGCCGTCCGCTTCCTTGACCTCGAAGACGAGGCGCCGCTCGACCATGGCGAGATGGGCGAGATAGGGCCCGCCATCATGCTCCGGCACGACGAAGCGGTTGCGCTCGATCAGGTCGTAGATCGCGACCGCGCGCTCATGCTCCTGATCGGGCGAGCCGCGCCCCAGCGAGTTCTCGTCGAGTGTGACGCCGACAAGGCACTGCTTGTTGGAAGTCGAAACGTCGGGCATCGCCCCTCCCGCTGCGGCGTCGCTCAGTGACCGACGCTCAGAGATTGAGCCTGATCGTCACGGATCGGCCATGCGCCTGCAACCCCTCCGATTCGGCGAGTTGCGTCGCGGCCGAAGCCAGGGCCCGCAGGCCATCGGGGCCGCATTTCAGCAGCGAGGTTCGCTTCATGAAGTCGCCGACGCCGAGGCCCGATGAGAAGCGCGCCGAGCGCGCCGTCGGCAGCACATGGTTGGGGCCGCCGACATAGTCGCCGATCGCCTCGGGCGTATGACCGCCGAGAAAGATCGCCCCGGCATTGCGGATGAGGCCGGCCAGGCGCTCGGGCTCGGCCGTCATGATCTCGAGATGCTCGGGCGCGATGCGGTCCACCAGCGGCACGGCCGCTTCGAGATCGGCGACCAGCAGGATGGCACCGAATTCCTGCCAGCTCCTGCCGGCGATCTCGGCGCGCGGCAGCGTCGCGAGCTGGGCCGCGACCGCCTTCTCGACCTCGGCAGCGAGCGCGGCATCGTCCGTCATCAGGATCGACTGGGCCGAGACGTCATGCTCGGCCTGCGCCAGCAGATCGGCCGCGATCCAGTCCGGATTGGCGGTGCGATCGGCGATCACCAGCACTTCGGACGGGCCGGCGATCATATCGATACCGACCTGGCCGAAGACGCGGCGCTTGGCTGCCGCGACATAGGCGTTGCCGGGGCCGACGATCTTGGCGACCGGCGCGATGCTTTCCGTGCCATAGGCGAGCGCCGCGACGGCCTGAGCACCGCCGATGCGATAGATCTCGTCGACACCGGCGAGCCGCGCAGCCGCGAGCACGAGCGGATTGGTTTCGCCGCGCGGTGTCGGGGCGACCATGACGATGCGCGGCACGCCGGCGACTTTGGCGGGGATCGCGTTCATCAGCACCGAAGATGGGTAACTCGCCGTGCCACCGGGCACATAGAGACCGACCGCCTCGATCGCGCTCCAGCGCCAGCCGGCTTCGACGCCCGCGGCATCCTTGACCCAGGAATCCGTCGGCTTCTGGCGTTCGTGGTAGGTGGCGATGCGTTCGCGGGCGGTCTCCAGCGCCACGAGCAATTCGGCGGAGCAGGCAGCAACTGCGGCGTCGATCTCGGCTTCGTCGACGCGCAGTGTCCCCGGTGTGAGGTCCAGCTTATCGAAGCGGCTGGTGTAACCGATGAGCGCGGCGTCGCCCTTTGCGCGCACCTCGGCGATCATATCGGCCGCGATCCGATCGACCTCCTCAGAGACCTCACGCTTGGCGGACAGCAGAGCGGCGAAGCCTTCTGCGAAACCTGCGTCCCTGTCGTCGAGCCTGATCGGCATTGGCATCCTCGGGCTTATCCGGATTTATAGCCGTCATTCCGGGCGTAGCGCAGCACAAGCCCGGAATCCATCATGGCAGCCCAGGCCTTCGACGGATCCTCGGTCGGCGCCGCTTGGCGGCCTGTCCAGGATGACGGCGCGTTCTTAGACGAAGGCTGTCGCGGCTTGAAGCCGGCAGGGCCGGAAAACTGGCGAGCGAGCCGCCTCGTCAGGCGCCGTTGGGATGGCCGGGCGTCGCCACGGCTTCCCAGACCGGCCCGAGGTCCTTCATCTGGGCCTCCACGCATTCGACGGAGAGGCGGATCGCGGCGCCTTCGGAGAAATTCAGCGTTACGTCACCAGCGGGATCATCACCCTGGTCGAAGGTGATGGCGAGAAGGTTCAGCACCTTGTCCGGATCGTTCTTGTCGAGCTTGGCGCTGCGCACCGAGAGCACCCGGTCGAAATGCAGCGCCGCCAGCCGGCGACGGCGCTTGCCGTGCTGCGCCCCCTCCCAGTCGAACCGGCGCAAAGCGAGCGCAAAGCGCTTCTCGGCCGGCAGGTAGCGAAGATCGGCGGCCTTCAGCACCGCGTCCTGAAGATGCGCCGAGACGACCGCGAGATCGTCTGCATCGAGCGCGATGAGCTTAAGTGGATCGGCGGCATCGTCTGACATGATCGTGTTCTGCCGAGCCGCCTCGAGAAAATCAACAGTCCAGAATCAACTGCTGATGCGCTCAACCACCGCGCCGCAGCGCGTGAGCTTGGCCTCAAGGGCCTCGAAGCCGCGGTCGAGATGATAGACGCGGTTGATGGTGGTGTCGCCTTCGGCGGCGAGGCCGCCGATGACGAGCGAGACCGAAGCACGCAGATCGGTCGCCATCACCGGCGCGCCGGTGAGCTTCTCGACACCCTCGACATGGGCGACGTCGCCGTCGAGCCGGATCTTCGCGCCGAGCCGGGCGAGTTCCTGCACATGCATGAAGCGGTTTTCGAAGATGGTCTCGCGAATGCGCGAGGTGCCCTTGGCCTTGGTCATCAGCGCCATGAACTGCGCCTGCAGATCGGTTGGGAAGCCGGGGAAGGGATCGGTATCGACATCGACCGCCTCGATGCCGCGGCCGTTGCGGCGCACGCGAATGCCTTCATTGGTCTCATCCACCTCGACACCGGCCTTGGTCAGCACGTCGAGCGCGGACTGAAGCAGGTCGGCGCGCGCGCCCTCCAGCACGACATCGCCGCCGGTCATGGCCACCGCCATGGCATAGGTGCCGGTCTCGATGCGGTCCGGCAGGACGGTGTGGTGTGCGCCGCCGAGGCGAGAAACGCCAGTCACGACGATCCGCGAGCTACCGGCACCCTCGATCTTGGCACCCATCTTGACGAGGCAGGCGGCGAGGTCGGTGACTTCGGGCTCGCGCGCAGCATTCTCGATCACAGTGGTGCCGTCAGCAAGGACCGCGGCCATCAAGGCGGTGTGCGTGCCGCCGACCGTGACCTTCGGGAAGACGATCTCGCCACCCTTCAGCCCCTTGGGCGCACGCGCCAGCGCGTAGCCATTCTCGATCACGATCTCGGCGCCGAGCTTCTCCAGGGCCATGAGCAGCAGATCGACCGGCCGCGTGCCAATGGCGCAGCCGCCCGGCAGCGAGATCTTGGCCTCGCCCATGCGGGCAAGGATCGGCGCGATCACCCAGAAGCTCGCCCGCATGGTCGAAACCAGTTCGTAGGGCGCGCAGGTATCGACGATCTGACGCGCTGTCAGCGAGATGTTCTGGCCGGTCTCGGCGGACTGGCCGATGCGCTTGCCGGCGACGGTGCGATCGACGCCGTGATTGGACAGGATGCGCGAGAGGGCGGTGACGTCCGAGAGGCGCGGCACATTGGTCAGCGTCAAGGTCTCGTCGGTCAGCAGGCTCGCGATCATCAGCGGCAAGGCGGCGTTCTTGGCGCCCGAAATCGGAATCGCGCCATTGAGGCGCTGGCCGCCGGTGATGCGGATCTTGTCCATCGTCAGGTCCTGCTCGGCCGCACGGAAACCCGGCAGCCCATGTGAGTAAGGGAGGTCAGGACCGGGGAGGTTCGGCCTGAGCGGGCGGCGCCGGCTTCTGCGTCCCCGCCTCCTCCGAGCGGCGAGCGCGAGCCTGGGCCTTGCGGCGCTTCAGGTTCTCGCGGAGCGCGGCGGCAAGGCGCGCCTGCTTCTCGTCCTCGGCTGTCTGGCGGGTCACGGCATCAGCTCGGCGGTGTTTTGCAACTTGGCTGTTTGAACGCGGGAACGCGGCGAATTCGCGGCGCCATGGTTACCCCCACATCCGCCTTCGGACAAGCGCCGCCACACCGGGACACCGTTTCAGGATGCGGCAAAGCACTGTGCCATTGCGGATCAGGAAAAGCCCGACCCGGAAGCCCCTGGATCGATCATCCCGCACGCGCCGCCGATCCCAGCAATTTCTTTCCCGATATCACGCCCCATCGAAATTTCCTGCTCCCCCCGCCCCCTCCGCAAAGGCCCGCCTCTTGCCTCGACAGGGCGCCTCCCCGCTCCGAGACCGGCGGCATGACGCTTGGTCACCGGAAAAAACTTAACGCTATTAACCATTTCCGGGAGTTTCCGTTTACAGTTTGTTAAGCTCGTTTAGTCTGCACGACATCAGGCAGTTCCGGGGGTGGCGTCGTGTTGCAGTCCTTGAAGATCGGAGCAGAAACCGTTTCGCCGGCCCTGCTCGAAAGCTGCGAGGTCATCGACGCGATCCGCTACAAGGCCGGCTTCCTGCCGGAGGTGGAGATCGCCTACGAGCCGGACATCAAGACGCTCTGGGTCACGATCCGGCCCGAGCTGAAGCCGGTCTTCACGCTGCAGCTGCTCGACAGCCTGGTGAAGATTCAGAGCGCGATCGTGGCCCTCTGGGGAGCGCCGGACCAGTATCACCGCGCTCCGGTGCGCTTCCTCGCCTTCCGCGGCGCTGGCCCGTTCTTCACGCTCGGTGGTGATCTCGATTTCTATCTCGACTGCCTGGCCAAGAACGACCGCGCCGCGCTCGCCGAATATGCACGGCTGTCAGCGGAAGGGGCGATCTGGAATTCGGGCGGCCTCAACGGGCTGGTCATCACCCTCTCGACCATCCACGCCAAGGCGATCGGCGGCGGCATCGACGCGCCGCGCTCGTGCAATGTGATGATCGCCGAAGAGCAGGCCTCGTTCGTCTACCCGGAGATCAAGTTCAACCACTTCCCGATCACCGCGGTCGCGATCCTGTCGCGCCGGATGGGCCAGCGTGCGGCGGAGCAGATGCTGCTCTCCGGCGAGGAGATGAGCGCGCAGGAGTTCATGGCGGCGGGCGGCCTCGAGGCGGTCGTCCCGACCGGCACCGGCGAAGCCTGGATCCGCAAATATTGCTCCGATGCCCTGCCGATCCACGCAGCCAAGACGGCGCTCTTTTCGGCCTTCAATCGCCGCTCCGGCGACCTGCGCGAAGAACTCGGCCATCTCGGCCAAATCTGGACCGACTGCATGCTGCGGCTCAGCCCCAGCGCGATCTCGAAGTTGCAGCGCATCGCACAGACGCAGGACCGCATGTTAGCGCGCGTTTACCAAAGACACCTGGCACCGGTCTGAATGCGGCTGGATCGTCCCGTACGGCACTAGAGTCACACGAAGCATTTACCTCTGCTCCCATAGAAACCTTTGATGATGCGCTAGGTTTGAGCCTAGCGTGCATGATCGCGCTCGCGGCAAAGGCAGGAGTAGATGTCGGGCACGCTGAAGCGATTGATGGCAGCTGGCGGGCGCGAGAAGGCCGACGATGTCGACCTGACCGGCTACACGCTGCTGGTCAGCTCGCTTTTCTCGTCGCCGGCGTCGATCATTCCCGGCGGTATCGCCGGTATTCTCACCCCGTTCTTGTGCTGGCTTTCGACCGGCATGGACATCTTCATGGGCCTCACCCTGCTGGTGACGCTCATCGTCGTCCTGCGTCTCCTCACCGTCGTGGCCTATCGCCGACGGAACCACGCCCACGACAGTTACGCCCAGACTCGCCGCTGGGATCGCGACTACTTCCTCGGCGCCACGATTTTCAGCGCTGTGCTGGGCTACAGCTGCTATGTCGCGCTGGTTCACACGAACGACCCAGCCGCGCACATCACCTCGGTCGCGTCCACGATCGCCCTGGCTTCCGGCTACGTCGCGCGCAATGCGGGCCGCCCCAAATTCGTCGCGGTGCAGCTCATGACCTTCTGCATCCCGATGGCGATCGGGCTGATCGCGGCGCAGAACCCCTATTACCGCTATATCGGCTATTTCGCCTTCCTCTACGTGGCCGCGAACATCGCGATCACCAACTCGCTGCATCGGAACCTGCTGGCTCTCAGCGATGCGACGAAGCATTCAAAGGCGCTCGCCTCGGCACTGCACTCGCAGAACCTCACTCTCGACGCCGCCCTGAACACGATGATCGACGGGCTGG
This sequence comes from Allobosea sp. 10L422, assembly GCF_056395345.1. NCBI lineage: Bacteria > Pseudomonadati > Pseudomonadota > Alphaproteobacteria > Hyphomicrobiales > Alloboseaceae > Allobosea > Allobosea sp. 10L422. Next base: position 130,061 of record NZ_JBFTJI010000015.1, on the reverse strand, counting down.
CGATGTTCGACCGCAATCTCAAGCTGGCAGTCGGCAACAGGCCGCACAGCACGCTTTACGGCCTGCCCGAGACGCTGGCCCTGCCCGGCACGCCGCTGACGGCGATCGCGCGCTTCCTGGTCGAGCGCCAGGTGATCAGCCAAGAGCAACTGCGCGAGATCCGCATGGCCCTGACCATGGTCCAGAGCACCCAGCAAGCAGCGAGCCACGAGGTCGTGACGCGCAGCGGGCTCGTGCTGGTTGTGACCTTCGCGCCGGCTGCCGAAGGCGGCATCCTCATGCTGACCGAGGACGCCACGGAGCGGAAGGCAACCGAGGCGCGCATCGAGCAGATGGCACGCTTCGACGAGCTGACAGGGCTCGCCAACCGGTTCGAGTACAACACGCAGATCGCCGAGGCCTTCGCGCGGCTCGACCGCACCGGCGAGGCCTTCGCGCTGCTCTATCTCGACCTCGACGGCTTCAAGCAGGTCAATGACAGCCTGGGCCACGACATCGGCGACCACGTGCTGATGGAGACTGCCAGCCGCCTGCGCGGCGCGATCCGCAGCAACGACATGCTGGCCCGCTTCGGCGGCGATGAGTTCCTGCTGGTCCTGCCCTCCGCCGAACACACCATCGTCACGGCGATCGCGCAGCGCATGATCAATGCGATGACCCGCGCCTTCGATGTCGAGGGCAAGACGGTCTATGTGACCGCGAGCGTCGGTATCGCCATGGCGCCGCATGACGGAAGCACCCCGGCCGATCTCCTGCGCCATGCCGATACCGCGCTCTACAAGGCGAAGTCCGCCGGTCGGAACACACTGATGTTCTTCAACCCGACCATGGCCGAGGAAATGCTCGAGCGGCATGAGATCGAGGTCGATCTGCGCAAGGCCTGCGCGGATGGCACGCTCGAACTCTATTACCAGCCGATCATCGACCTGAAGACGCAGGAGATCGTCTCGCGCGAGGCGCTGATGCGCTGGCGCCATCCGACCCGCGGCATGGTGCCGCCTGGCGTTTTCATTCCGATCGCCGAGCAATCCGGCCTGATCGCCTCAATGGGCGATTGGGCGATCCGGCAGGCCTGCAAGGATGCCGCGAGTTGGGAACCGGGCATCAGCGTCTCGGTGAACGTCTCGCCGCTGCAGTTCCGCGAGCCCCGCCGCATCGTCGAGACGGTCAAGAGCGCGCTCCTCTCTTCGCATCTCGAATCGCGGCGGCTGATGCTCGAAGTCACGGAATCGCTGCTGATCGAGGACGACAAGCTGGCGCTTTCGGTGCTCGACGAATTGCGGGCGCTCGGCGTGACCTTCGCGCTCGACGATTTCGGAACCGGCTACTCCTCGCTCGCCTATCTCTCGACCTACCCGTTCGCGCAGGTGAAGATCGACCAGAGCTTCGCCCGCGAGGTGCACACCAACGAAGCTTCCAAGGCCGTTATCGAAGCGGTGTGCCAGCTCGCTCGCCGGCTCCATATGAACGTCGTGGTCGAGGGCATCGAAACCGAGCAGCAGCGCATCGCCGTCCAGTTGCTCGGGGCCCACCGCGCCCAGGGCTTCCTGTTCGGCCGGCCCGAACCTCTCGCGACCATCAATGGCAGAGGCGGGAACCGCAGCGTCGCTTGAGCCTTATGCGGGCAATCCCGCGTGATCGGAGCGCGCCGGCCTTGATTCCGTCGGCCGGACAACGCATCAGCGATCGAGGATGAGAGCGAAGCGGGACATCCGGTGAGCGACGGCACGGCCAAGGCGGCGAACCCCGCCGCGTTGACACCCGACATCTGCGTCATCGGCGCAGGCGGCAACGGCATAGCGCTGGCCACGGCTGCCGCGGCCTTCGGCGTGTCCGTGGTTCTCATCGAGCGAAGTGCGTTGGGTGGCAGTTCCGGCCCGCTGGCCATGAAAGCGCTGATCGAAGCGGGGGCGGCCGCGCAGGCGATGCGCGAAGCCGGCCGCTTCGGACTCAAGACTGGCGATCCGCAGGCCAGCCCGGCGCAGCTTCACGACCATATTCAGCGTACGCTGGCCGCAGAGGCCGCGAATCATGCCGAGGAACGGCTGAAGGCCCTCGGGATCATCATTTTGAGAGGCGAGGCACGCTTCGCCAGCCGGAGCACGGTCCGCGCGGGCGCGCAAGCGATCAAGGCCCGGCGTTTCGTCATCGCCACCGGCGCACGCGCGCCTCGCCCGGAACTGCCGGGCCTCGAGACGGTGCCGCTGATTGATCCGGACGAACTATCCGAACTGACCCGCCTGCCCGAACGTCCTGTCATCCTCGGCGGCGGTGCGACCGGCGCGGCACTGGCACAGGCCCTGCGACGCCTCGGAAGCACGGCGACGCTCGTCGCCCCGGAAGGATTGCTGCCCGACCATGATGCGGAAGCGGCGCTGCTGGTTCGCCGGCGTCTGCTGCGCGAGGGGCTTGTGGTGCACGAGGGCGCCACACCCATCCGAGGCGAACGCAGCCGATCCGGATTTCGCCTCGTTCTCGCTCGCGATGGGAGCGAAACCGTCGTCGAGGGCTCACATCTGCTGTCGGCCGGACCGCGCCGGCCGGAGATCGCCGCGCTCGATCTCGACCTCGGCGGCATCAGCCATGACGCCTCCGGCATCATCGTCGACAAGGGCCTGCGGACAAGCAATCGCCGCGTCTACGCCCTGGGGGGCTGTGCCGGCGGAGCGGCGGCGCCAGCGACCGACCAGGCCGGCGATGACCACGCCGGCGTGGCGCTGCGCAGCATCCTGTTTCGCCAGCCCGCCCGCATTGACCCGGCGAATTACCCTCGCGTCGGCTGGTGCCAGCCGGAGATCGCAGCGATCGGCCTGTCCGAAGCCGCAGCAAGAGCCAAGGCCGGCGCGATCCAGGTGCTGCGCTGGCCTTTTGCCGAAGTCGCCGATGCCCGCGCCGCCGGCTCGACCGAGGGCTTCGTCAAGCTCGTCACCGACCGCAAAGGCCGCATCCTCGGTGTCACCATTGTGGGTGCCGGTGCCGCCGAGTTGATCGCGCCATGGTGTGTCGCAGCCAAGGCTGGGCTCGCGGCTTCCGATATGGCGGCGGTGGTGGCGCCCACATTTGCTCGTTCGGACGGCTCGCGCAGGGCGGCGCTCTCGTTCCATGTCCCGTCGACTGCAAATCCTCGCCTGCGCCGCTTGATCGGCTTTCTGCGGCGCTTCGGGTAAGATTGGCTTCAATGCATCACCCCGCCCTGCCCAGGAACGATCTGTCGATCAGTCAGCCACGCGGCCTGACGCGCCTTGGCCTGTCCGCAAAACTGCTGCTCTTCACCGTGCTCTTCGTCATGCTGGCGGAGGTCGTGATCTACCTGCCCTCCATCGCGAATTTCCGGCGGAACTGGCTGCATGACCGGATCGCTGCAGCGCAGGTCGCCGCCCTGGTGCTGGAGGGCGCGCCGGAGGACGGACTGCCGGAAGGCAGCGAGAACCGGCTGCTGATGGGCGTCGGCGCCCGATCGATCGCCGCCCGCGTCGGCGGCGCACGCCGGCTGCTCAGCCTCGACTCGATGCCGCCGCCGGAAGTCTCGCGCTCGATCGACCTGCGGAATCTCTCCTGGATCAACGCGATCGAGGAAGCGGTCGCGGTGCTCGTCTCTCCCGCCACCATGCCGATCCGGGTGGTCGGCGAAGCGGTCGGCGGTGCCGATTTCGTCGAGATCGTCATCGACGAGGCGCCTCTGCGCCGCGCGATGCTGAAATTCTCCTGGAGCCTGCTGCTGATCTCGCTGCTGATCACCGGGCTGACGGCGCTTGCGGTCTATATCGCCCTCAACGCCCTGATCATCGGGCCGATCCGGCGTCTGGCAGCGAACGTCATGGAGTTCGAGGCCGACCCCGAGAACCCCCAGCGCATCATCGAGCCAACCTTGCGCGCCGACGAGATTGGCGAGGCGGAGCGCGCGCTCGCCCGCATGCAGGAAACGCTCGCCGACGAACTGCGCACGAAGAAGCACCTCGCCGAGCTCGGCCTCGCCGTCTCCAAGATCAACCACGACCTACGCAACATGCTGGCGGCGGCACAGCTCATGTCGGACCAACTCATCGAGACCCGCGACGCCAAGATCCGCCGCTTCGCACCGCGGCTGATCGCGACGCTGGGGCGTGCCATCGAATTCTGCCAGGCCACTCTCGCCTATGGCCGCGCAGCGGAGGCGCCGCCGGTTCTCCGCGAGGTCGCCCTGCGGCAACTCGTCACGGAGCAGGCGGAGATGCTCGGCCTGCCCGGTGACGGGCGGCTGCGCTTCGAGAACCGCGTCCCTGCCGAACTGATAGCGCCCTGCGACCCCGACCAGATGGCACGGGTGCTGACCAACCTGATGCGCAATTCCGTCCAGGCCCTGACCCAGGCCGGGGCGGAAGCCGACGCCCAGCCGCTGTTGGCGGTGACCGCAGGGCCGGTGAACGGCTCGGTAGCCCTGCGTGTCATCGATAACGGGCCAGGCGTGCCCGAACGTGCGCGGGCCAATCTCTTCCAGGCCTTCCGCGGCTCGGTGACGCCAGGCGGCACGGGGCTCGGGCTTGCTGTGGCGGCCGAACTGGTCCGGTTGCATGGCGGCGCGATCGAGCTCGAGCCCTGCCCCGCCGGCGCCGTGTTCAAGGTCACCCTGCCGCTGCGTCGGAGCAACGGCCACTGACGAGCCCCGGCGCCAAGCGCCTACTGGCTCGCCCAGATCACTCGCGCCATGAAGGCGATGTCGGCGTGATTCAGGACCCGGTCGGGGTGTTCCGGATTAAGCGAGGCGAGTTCGATCGTTTTCGCGGTCTGGCGCTTGAGCTGCTTGGCCAGCACCTCCCCCTCCACCGTCTTGACCACGACGCGGTCACCGCGCCTCACGGTCGCTGTCGGCGAGACAATGATGGTGTCGCCGTCGCGGTAGAGCGGCAGTATCGAATCGCCGGAAATCTCGAGCGCATAGGCCTTCTCGTCGGCCACGCCCGGAAAAGCGACCTCCTCCCAGCCGGTACCGGCTGGAAAGCCGCCATCGTCGAAAAAACCGCCGGAACCTGCCTGGGCGAAGCCGATCAGCGGGATGGTGCGCGCCGGCGCGGGCTCCCGCCGCAATACGGTGCTCATGAACTCGTCGAGGGAGGCGCCCGTCGCGGCCAGAATCTTGGCGATCGACTCCGTCGAGGGCCAGCGCTCGCGCCCATCCGGAGCCACACGCTTGGAACGATTGAAGGTGGTGGCGTCGAGGCCAGCCTTGCGCGCCAACCCCGAGGCGGTGAAACCGTAGCGCTGGGCGAGCATATCGATCGCCCCCCAGATCTGGTCATGTGACAGCATCGCGCAGACCTCGCATTGCTCTTGTCGCCGGGCGGGGATTGAGCATAGGAAATATCCCCTATCTCCTAAGATTTCAATCCAATTCTTGCCGCAATCCGGCTAACGCTTGCGGAATCCTCCCGCCAGGGATTAAGCCGTGGCCCGACCTGTTTCCGAGAGACTGCCGGTGCCTCTGATCTACAAGATATGCCCCGCCCCGCTCTGGCGCGAAGCGGAGCGGAATGGACGCTTCGATGGCGCGCCCGTCGACCTCGCGGACGGCTACATCCATTTCTCAACGGCAGCCCAGCTTGCGGAAACGGCAGCAAAGCACTTTGCCGGACAGGACGGACTCCTGCTCATCGCGGTCGAAGATTCGCGCCTCGGCCCGGCCTTGCGCTACGAGCCCTCTCGCGGCGGAGCGCTGTTCCCACATCTCTACGCTGCCCTCGATCCGAAGGCCGTGCGCTGGGTAGCGCCGCTGCCGCTCGGGATCGACGGCGGCCACACCATCCCGGAGGATCTGGCATGATCGGCAGCCTGTTTAACCTCGCCCGGCCGCTGATCCACCGCATGGATGCGGAGACGGCGCATCGGCTCGCCGTCACGGCGCTGGCCGCGGCCCCCGCGCTGAAGCCCGGATCGGACGACCCCGTGCTGGCGACGGAGGCATTCGGCCTGACCTTCCCGAACCCCGTCGGGCTCGCGGCTGGCTTCGACAAGAATGCCGAGGCGATTGACGGCGCGCTGGGCCTGGGCTTCGGCTTCGTCGAGGTCGGCGGGGTGACGCCGCTGCCGCAGCCCGGCAATTCGCGTCCCCGCGTCTTCCGACTGATCGAGGATGAGGCCGTCATCAATCGCTACGGCCTGAACAGCGAGGGCATGGAGGCTGTCGCCGCCCGGCTAACGGCCAGGCGCGGCCGCGGCGGGCTCGTCGGCGTCAATCTCGGTGCCAACAAGGAATCGGCCGACCGCGCGGCCGACTATGCCACGCTCGCTCGCAGGCTGGCACCGCTCGCCGATTTCCTGACGATCAACGTATCCTCGCCGAACACGCCCGGCCTGCGCGACCTCCAGGCGGAAGCTGCGCTCGACGACCTCGTGGCGCGTACGCTCGCAGCACGGGACGACGTAGCCGGCAGCGGCCGGCGCACGCCGATCCTCGTCAAGATCGCGCCTGACCTGACCATGCCCGAGCTCGACGGCATGATCGCAGTCGCCCGCAAGCGCGGCATCGACGGGTTGATCGTCTCCAACACCACGGTCACGCGCCCGGCGAGCTTGCGCAGCGCCGCCAAGGCCGAGACCGGCGGGCTCTCCGGCAAGCCGCTCTTCACCGCCTCGACCCGCATCCTGGCCGAGGCCTTCCTGCGCGTCGAAGGGCAGTTCCCGCTGATCGGCGTTGGCGGCGTCGATTCGGCCGAGACGGCCTTCGCCAAGATCCGCGCCGGCGCGACGCTGGTGCAATTCTACTCCGCGATGGTCTTCAAGGGGCCGGGGCTAGCGAAGGAGATCAAGGCCGGACTTGCGGCCCAGGCGCGACGCGCCGGCCTCACCCGCCTCACCGCCCTGATCGGGCGCGATGCGGCCGCGATCGCCCGCGGCGAGAGTCTGTAACTAGACGTCAACGCCCCGAACATCTCGGAAACCCGAGACTTCTCGTCATGCGATTCTCGGGTCGAAGCGTTGCTTCGCCCGAGATTGAAGGCAGCTTACTTCCGCGCCGCGAAGAGCCGCACCAGCAGCCACAGGGGCACGACGATCAGGGCGCCGGCGATTATCCACTGGCCGACCTCGCGCACCGCGCCGAAGCCGAGCCCGGTGATCGAGCGGATGAAGCGTGCCCCCGCCTCGTAGAGGCTCTGCGGCGACAGGCCGAGGAATGCCATCGCTGCCCCGACCAGCAGCGAAATGAAGATCAGGCGGACGAGGACGCTGAGGGGCGAGCCGCCGAGAAACCGTTCCATGGAAGCAATCGTCATCCTGTTGCGCCCCAAGTCGATCCGGGGCGCTTCCGCGCTGTCTTAACCTGAAACAGGCTGCGCTTGAACCGGGACTGAACGCTGCCTCGTTTGAGGCCATGCTTGCCCGCATAAAACGCGGGTCAGGGAAGCGGAGATCCGCGACCTATCCCGACGGTCGATGTTCTCGGAGACAGCTCGGCCTGTGAGGAAGCGCTCATCAGGCCGTGGCCGAGGCTCCCGCCGTCGCCCAGGCCGTGCCGGCGATCTTTGAGGCAGCGATGACCGCCTGAGTGCGACTGTCGACGTCGAGCTTGGTCAGGATCGCCGAAACATGGGCTTTGACCGTCGCCTCGGAGACGCCGAGCTCATAGGCGATCTGCTTGTTGAGAAGTCCCTCGGACAGCATCATCAGCACACGCACCTGCTGGGGCGTCAGCGTCGAGAGACGGCGGACCATGTCGGCGATCTCGGCATCGACCGGCGCCGACAAATCGACACCTGGCGGGGTCCAGACGCCGCCGTCGAGCACGGCGCGGATCGCCTCGCCCATCTGCGCGACGTCGGCCGTCTTCGGCAGGAAACCGAGCGCGCCAAACTCGATGCAGCGGCGAATCACCGCCGGATCGTCATTCGCGGAGACGACGATCACCGGGATTTCCGGATGGTCGGCCCGCAGGAAGAGCAAGCCCGAGAAGCCCTGCACCCCCGGCATGGTGAGGTCGAGCAATACGAGATCGGCGTCGCCGCCACTGGCCAGCGCTTCGGTCAGGGCTTCCAGGGAGCCGACCTCGCTGACCTCGGCGCCGCCGATCGCGTGCGAGACCGCCTGGCGCAGCGCGCCGCGAAACAGCGGATGATCGTCCGCGATGACGATCCGCGTCGAAGGCTGCTTGCTCATCGCCACCACTCCCTAATGTCTGCATCGGCTCTGTCCGAAAACCGCATTCCGCTTTTCGGGTCGATGCTCTTATCCGGCCCGGACATTTTGCCTCAGGCGGGGAAGCGATCACAAGCACCCTGAGCGCAAGGTCGCAACCCGTTGCGCCTCAGCCATTGGTCGGCAACAGCGCTTCCAGCACCTCGATATGATCGGCCTCGCGCGGCGGCTTGTCCCAGCGAATGCGGTTGATCCGGGGAAAACGCATGGCGAGACCGGATTTGTGGCGGGTCGAGCGCTGCAGCCCCTCGAACGCAACCTCGAAGACGAGGCCGGCCTGCGCTTCATGCGTGACCTCCCGCACCGGTCCGAAGCGGTTTACCGTGTTCTTGCGCACGAATTTGTCGAGTTCGATGAGTTCCTCGTCGGTGAAGCCGAAATAGGCCTTGCCGACCGGCACCAGTTCCTCGCCGCCATCCTCGCCCACGCGCCAGACGCCGAATGTGTAGTCGGAGTAGAAGGATGAGCGCTTGCCGTGGCCGCGCTGGGCATACATCAGCACGCAGTCGACGAGCCGCGCATCGCGCTTCCATTTCCACCAATAGCCCTTGGGGCGGCCGGGCAGATACGGCGAGTCGTGCCGCTTGATCATACAGCCCTCGACAGCCTCGGCATCGGCGCCGGCGCCCGCCGCGGCTGGATCGGCACGAGCCGCCGTCAGCTCTTCCCATGAAGCGAAGGGAATCGTGGGCGAAAGGTCGAAACGGACACTGCCGAGGCGCGAAAGAAAAACATCGAGACGCTTCCGCCGCTCCTCAAAAGGCAGATGGCGGATATCCTCCTCGCCATCGACGAGCAGGTCGTAGACGCGAATATGGGCAGGGAACTCGCCCAGCATCTTCGCGGTGACGGTCTTGCGGTTGAGTCGCTGCTGCAGGGTGTTGAAGCTCAGCACGGAGCTCTCGCGCATCACCAGCAACTCGCCGTCGAGCGCTCCGTCCTGCGTCAACCCCTCGACGAGATCAGGAAAGGCAGCGGCGATGTCCTCGCCGGTCCGTGAATAGAGCCGCGTGACGCGTGTCCCATCCGCCTTGCGGCCACTGACGGCCTGGACGCGGATGCCGTCCCATTTCCATTCGGCTGAGAATTCGGCCGGGTCGAGCTTGTCGAAATCGCCGCCCTCGATCGGGTGCGAGAGCATGACCGGGCGGAAGGGCGCGGGATCGCGCGCTTCGGGCCGCGGCCCCCGCCCCTCCAGCCAGGCGAAGAGCTCGGCATAGGGCGGCTCCAGCCCGTGCCAGACCTGCTCGACCTCGTCGGGCGGCACGCCGCCGAGGCTCGCGGCGGCTGTCTTGGCGAGGCGAGCTGAAACGCCGATGCGCAGCGCGCCGGTGATGAGCTTGAGCAGGGCCCAGCGGCCGGTTTCGTCGAGCGCGTCGAGCCAGGAGGCAATGAGCCGTGGCAGATCGGTCTTGCCGGCCTCGCGCAGGCTTTCGACCACCTCCGGCAGATGCGGCACCGCATTGGCGCCGTGCCGAGCCGGCCACATCAGCGCGACCGTCTCGGAGAGGTCGCCGACATAATCGTAGGACAGTGCGAACAGGACGGGATCGGTGCGCTCGGTGATCAGTGCGCGGATCAGCCCCGCCTTGGCGTTACGGAAGACGAGTCCGCCCGTCATCGCCGCCAGCGCATAGCCGCGGTCGGGATCGGGCGTGGTGCGCAAATAATCCGCGATCAGCGCCAGCTTCGCGTTACGGCGCGGTTCATAGCCAAGGCGGTCGAGCAGCCAGGCGAAGCGGTTCATGCTGTCGCTTCTCCGCCACCATGCGTCCGTTTCGTCGTGTTGCACCGCATCGTTCAGACACCGTTCATGAAGCAAACCTTAACGGCAGCAAGGTAGCCAGGAGATAGACGCCGATGCGTGCCGCGATGCGGTTCCTTGCCTTGCCTGTCATCGCTGCGACGCTTTCGGCCGGAGCCCCCGCGCAGGCGGCGAGCTTCTCCTGCCGCGAGACGCCGATCGTGCGCTCGAACGCCACGCTCGCCTCGCTCTCCGCCAAGGTTGCGCAGGGCCAGTCTCTCGCGATCCTCGCCATCGGCTCCTCCTCGACGGAAGGCATCGGCGCCAGCGCCAAGGACAAGACCTATCCCGCGCGCCTGCAGGCGCTGCTCGCCAAAGCCTGGCCGAAGTCGCAGATCGAGATCGTCAATGCCGGCATCGGCGGCGAGACCGCACCGCAGACCCTCGCCCGCCTGAAGACCGCGCTGACCGCACGCAGCTACGACCTCGTGATCTGGCAGGTCGGCACCAACGACGCCGTCACCGGCGGCGATCTCGACGCCTTCAGGACGATGGTCGCCGACGGCATCGCGATGGTGCGCGAGGCCGGCCCGGCGCTCGCCATCCTCGATCCCCAGTACTTCCCCTCCTTTCGCGACCCACAGCGCTATGGCGCCTATGTCGAGGCGGTTGGTGATGTAGCCCGGCGCGAGGCCGTGCCCGTCTTCGCCCGCTATGCGGCGATGCGCGAATGGCACCGCACCGACGCCGAGGCCTTCAAGGCCGCGCTGTGGACGGACGGCTTCCATATGAGCGATACTGGCTATGACTGCCTCGCGCGCGACATGGCGAACGCCATGGTCGGCATGGCCGCTCCGTCGCACCAAGTCGTCGCGTCGTCGCGCTAAATCCCCGTCCGAGCCCTCATCCTGAGGAGCCATTCCGCGAGAAATGGAGTCTAGAGGGATGCTCCAGACGCCTCCGGGAGCTCCTGGAGCATCCTTCGAGACGCGGCTGCGCGGCTCCTCAGGATGAGGGCTGACACAATCAGCCGACAGCCGCATCGGCGCCCTCCCCGGCCGGATCAGCCTCGCCCTCGTCGCCATAGCCGACGAGGTGCAGCGGCCTAGCCTTCAGCCCAGCCGTGCCGCACCAGTGGACGAGGGCGTCGGCCTCGCCATGCGTCACCCAGATCTCGCCGGCTTCGACCTCGCGGATCGTCGCCAGCAGATCGTCCCAATCGGCATGGTCGGAAATAACGAGCGGCAGCTCGACACCCTTCTGGCGGGCCCGGGCTCGTATCCGCATCCAGCCCGAGGCGAAGGCGGTGACGGGATCGGGAAAACGGCGCGCCCAGAGATCCTGCGTCGCGCTCGGCGGGCAGAGGACAATCTCGCCGCCCAGCGTCTTGCGGTCGGTGTCGGCGACCATGCGGATCTCCCCGAGCGGAATGCCTTCGGACTGGTAGAACCCGGTGATCTTCTCGACGGCGCCGTGGATGTAGATCGGACGTTCGTAACCGGCCTCGCGGATCAGGGCCATGACGCGCTGCGCCTTCCCGAGCGAGTAGGCCCCGACGATATGCGTGCGCTCCGGGAAGAGGCTGACGGATTCGAGCAGCTTGGCCACCTCCCCCGCCGCAGGTGGATGGCGGAAGACCGGCAGGCCGAATGTCGCCTCGGTGATGAAGATATCGCAGGGCACGACCTCGAAGGGCGCGCAGGTCGGGTCGCGTTCGCGCTTGTAGTCGCCGGAGGCGACGATGCGGAGCCCCCGGCTCTCGACCGCGATCTGGGCGGAGCCGAGGACATGGCCTGCGGGGGCGAAGCGGAACTCGACCTCGCCCATGCGGATCGGCTCGCCGGGCACCGCCACCTGCTGCGAGCCGGCGAAGCCCTCGCCATAACGCAACGCCATGATGGCCAGTGTCTCGCGTGTCGCAAGCACGGCACCATGGCCGGCGCGGGCATGGTCGGAATGGCCGTGGGTGACGAGGGCCCGCGCCACGGGGCGGACGGGATCGATATGGACATCGGCCGGCGGGCAGTAGAGCCCCGCAGGCGTCGGCAGCAGCAATTCGGAAGGGCGCCAGCGGGCGCTTTGTCTGGCCAGCGTCATGCTCCTCGGCTAGACCCGCAATCATGACCGAAAAGGGCCAGACCACGTATTTCGCGAGTTCCGGCGACCCGGTGCTCGACCGCCGCTATGGCTGGGCCGAGGCTGCGCTGAAGGAGGGCGACGCGCAAGCCGCCGTCGAGATCCTCGACCAGACGCTGGCGCAGGCCTACCACTTCACCGCCGCCTGGCACCTCTACGGGCTGGCGCAGGAAGCCCTCGGCCACAAGGAGGACGCCGCCACGGCCTGGCGGCAATGCCTCGACCTGGACCCCAACGATCATTTCGGGGCGCGGCTCGACCTCGCCCGCATCGGAGCGATCCCGGCCGAACAGGCGACGTCCGAGAACTTCTCGGGCGCGCTCTTCGACGCCTATGCCGACCGTTTCGACAGCCATCTCACCGAGACCCTGCAATACAACGCCCCTGCCCTGCTGAAGGCGGCGCTCGTGCGCTGCTGCAGCAACGCCGGCCGGCCCTTCCGGTTCGACACGGTCTACGATCTCGGCTGCGGCACCGGGCTGATGGGCGAGGCGATCCACGAGCAAAGCGGCTTCATCGCCGGCTGCGATCTCTCGCCGCGCATGATCGAACGGGCGCGGGCCAAGATGGCTCCCGACGGGACGCCGCTCTACGACAAGCTCGCCGTCGCGGGGCTGACGAGCTTCCTGGCCAGCCGGCCGGACGCTTCCGCCGACCTCGTCGTCGCCGCCGATGTCTTCGTCTATCTCGGCGATCTCGCGCCCTGCTTCGCCCAGAGCGCGCGCGTGCTGGAGCCGGGCGGCCTGCTCGCCTTCACAGTGCAGACGCATCCCGGCGAGGGCGTGGTCGTGGGCGATGATCGAAGGTTCGCGCATGCGGAGGGCTGGCTGCGGCAGAGGCTGGATGAAGCAGGTCTTGTCCCGCTACTCGTCGAGCCCGCCAGCACGCGGCAGGATCGCGGAGCCCCCGTGCCGGGGCTGCTGGTCGTGGCGGAGCGGCGATAAGGGAAGGTTTGCTGCGGGGCGCCAACGGACCGCTCGCTTCGCACCTCGGCAGATTTCGGACGATGTCGAACGACAAGGCTCCGTAGAGTGCCTTGCGCGGATTACGGCCGCTCTCCGGTGATCTTCGCGCGTCCTTCATCCTTTGGCGGCTCAACCTCTCCGACGCGATCCGCGATCGCCATGAGCAGCATGGTCAGCGCAAAGCCCAACATGATCGCGATGAGCCATCCGAGCTTGATGCTATCCGCGCTGTTCTCGATATCCAGGAACCATTCGAGGACGTTCACCGCCGCGATCGCTACGATCGACGCAAGCAGCCTTTGCTTCAGGCCCGAAAATCCGACATTTGCCAGACTCATTGGCCATGCAGGGCGTTGCTGCACGTTGATCGGCGCCAAGAAATTCTCGTAGCTTGAGCAAATCACGATGACGATCAGGTTCGCCGTGAGGGCAATGTCGACCAGCTTCAAGCTGCCAACGATGATTTCGGACGGGTCGGAAATCTGTGCGCGCGTGAAAAATTCGAACAGCTTGATCGCGAAATTGAAGAGCAGCGCCGCGAGGGTGAGTATCAGACCGAGGAGAAATGGAGCAAGGAACCAACGGGAATTTGCGATGATGGCTTCAAGCGTCAAACGCAAGCGATCCATGACGAACTCCCTGCGGCTTCTGACCCCGGGCGGACTTCGCGAAGGCTCAAATTGCCAGAATTGCCCGGTCACGCCAATCACAAGGTGATTTGCGATGGAATGCGGCCGTCAGGGTCACCATGCTTGTCGCAGCGCCCACGAGCCCGCACGCTGCCAACAAAGATTTGGTACCCCGTGTGGCCGAGCGCTCTGAAAACAGACGCTCTCGACGCCCGGAATGGCCAGCCTGCCAAACTGCCCGACACCGGACCTTCCCCGAGCGCGCTCCGGGTCGGAAACGGACCTAAATGCCCATGATACTGAGCACGAAATTTGCAGCAAATAAAAGCGCAGACAAACCAGAAATAAATGTCTTCTTAGGCGTAAAGAGAGGGTCTTTTCGAAATCGCGGTAGCGGAATATTCCATACTGGAACGCGGAAGAATTGCGATGCCCACATTCCGCTGCACATCAAAACCGCTCCCAATCTGACGAAATGCATCGAATCGGACACTGAAATAAGATTAGCCAAGGTCAGTGCCAGTGCGGTCAGCGGCATTACCAGACCCAGCCATGCCAGTGCGCTGATCACCAGGAAGGAGGAAAAACCGCGCGAGGCTTGCATGGTTGTCTCATGAGGAGGTTAGCGACATGACGAGCAGCCAATCTGCCTGTGGGGCGAGTGTCTGCAACGGGACGGGAACTGCCGCCACGTTAGGGTTAGGACTTCGTCTGCGTTCGATACCTATGAGAAAACCAATAAGGAGCAAATATGGACAATGGGAACAGAAGGAACATAACCGCCCTTCCCAATTGATCGAACTGAGACGCGGCGCAGAAAAGCAATAATACCCAACCTAAGCCGCAGACCAAAAGAGAACGAAATACGACACTCCCGAGGGTATGGACGTCGCAGAAGAATTTCTCGATTGCATCCCAGATCGCAAGCACGTCGAGAACTCCATAAGTGTCGCTCGAAGCCTAGCCCGGAAGCGTAAACGAACAATTCTCCGCGATATGCTATATTCGCGGAACGCGTCACAGGCTGAGGCTTGATGACGTCAGCTACGGAGCGGAACCAGCCATTCCGACCTCTCTCAGTGAACCGGCGCCAGCTTCGCTGCCAGCAGCAGCGATAGCCTCTTTATTCCCCTTTCGTTCCCCCTCGCCTCGCCCTATCTTCGACCGGTATGGCCGCGCCCTCCCCGCTCCCTTCCGCCTTCGAGGCCTGGTTCGCCAGCCGCGGCTGGAGCGTGCGGCCGCATCAGCTCGCGCTGCTGGAAGAAGCCCGCGCCGGTCGCTCGACGCTCTTGGTCGCGCCGACCGGCGCCGGCAAGACGCTCGCCGGCTTCCTGCCCTCGCTGGTCGAACTCGCCGAACGCGACGGCAAGCATGACGGGCTGCACACGCTCTATATCTCGCCGCTGAAGGCGCTGGCCGTCGACATCGCCCGCAATCTCGAAGCACCCGTGCGCGAGATGGGGCTACCGATCACCATCGAGACGCGCACCGGCGACACCTCGGCGGCCAAGCGGGTGCGCCAGATCCAGCGCCCGCCCGACATTCTGCTGACGACGCCGGAGCAGCTCGCTCTGCTGGTCTCGCATCGCGACGCCGCGCCCTTCTTCTCCAACTTGCGTCGCATCGTGCTCGACGAGCTGCACGCGCTGGTCACCTCCAAGCGCGGCGATTTGCTTGCGCTCGATTTGGCGCGGCTCAAGGCGCTGGCGCCGCAAGTCTCCGCGGTCGGCCTCTCGGCGACGGTTCGCGAACCGGCCGATCTGCAACGCTATCTCGGCGGCAGCGAAACGCCGGCCGGGCTCGTCACCGTCGCGGGTGGCGCGAAGCCGCGCATCGGCATTCTCGACACTGAGCGGAACCTGCCGATCGCCGGCCACACCACGCTGCATGCGATGGCCGAGGTCTATCAGGCCATCCGCACGCACAAGCTGACGCTCGTCTTCGTCAACACGCGCATGCAGGCGGAATTCGCCTTCCAGGCGCTGTGGAACCTCAACGACGACAATCTGCCGATCGCGCTGCATCACGGCTCGCTCGACGCCCAGCAGCGCCGCAAGGTCGAGGCGGCGATGGCGGATGGGCGCCTCAAGGCCGTGGTCTGCACCGCGACGCTCGATCTCGGCATCGACTGGGGCGATGTCGACCTTGTCGTCAATCTCGGCGCACCGAAGGGCGCAAGCCGGCTGATCCAACGCATCGGCCGCTCCAACCACCGCATGGACGAGCCCTCGGAGGCGCTATTGGTGCCCTCCAACCGCTTCGAACTGCTGGAATGCCGCGCCGCGCTCGAAGCTGTCCACGAAGCCGCGCAGGACACGCCGCCCCCACGCATCGGCGCGCTCGACGTGCTCGCCCAACATGTCCTCGGCGTCGCCTGCTCCGATGGGTTCGAAGCCGATGCGCTCTACGAGGAGGTCCGGACCGCCTCCCCTTATGCCGGTCTCGCCCGCGACGATTTCGACGCCGTCGTCAATTTCGTCGCGACCGGCGGCTATGCGCTGAAGAGCTATGAGCGCTTCGCCAAACTCCGGCAGGACAAGGCCGGCCTGTGGCGCGCCAGCAATGCGCGCGTCATCCAGCAATACCGCATGAATGTCGGCACGATCGTCGAGGCGACGATGCTGAAGGTCCGGCTCGGCCGGGCAAGAGCGGGCAAGCCCGGCCAGAGCGGCACGATCACGCGCGGCGGCCGCGTGCTGGGCGAGATCGAGGAGTATTTCGCCGAAACCATGGTGGCGGGCGACACCTTCGTCTTCGCCGGGCAGGTGTTGCGCTTCGAGGGCATCGTCGAGAACGAGGCCGTCTGTTCACGCGCCGCCGCCGGCACCGATCCGAAGATCCCCTCCTATGACGGCGGCAAGTTCCCGCTCTCGACCTTTCTCGCTGCGCGCGTGCGCGCCATCCTGGCCTCGCCCAGTCTCTGGCATACGCTGCCGGAGGAGGTTTCAGCGTGGCTGCATGCGCAGAAGCGGAAATCGCGCCTGCCCAAGCCCGGCGAACTCCTGGTCGAGACATTTCCGCGCGGCGGGCGCTTCTATCTCGTCGCCTACCCGTTCGAGGGCCGCCTCGCCCATCAGACGCTCGGCATGCTGCTGACGCGGCGGCTGGAGCGCGCCCGGATGCGCCCGCTCGGCTTCGTCTGCAACGACTACGGCATGGCCTGCTGGACGCTCGCCGACATGTCGGCGGCGATCGCGCGCGGAGCGCTCAGCCTCGATGATTTGTTTGCACAGGACATGCTCGGCGACGACCTTGAAGACTGGCTGGCGGAATCAGCGCTGTTGAAGCGCACCTTCCGCTCCTGCGCGATCATCGGCGGGCTGATCGAGCGCCGCTTCCCCGGACAGGAGAAGAGCGGGCGGCAGGTGACGATCTCGACCGACCTCGTCTACGATGTGCTGCGCCGGCACGAGCCCGATCATATCCTGCTCAAGGCCACCCGCGCCGATGCGGCGACAGGCCTGCTCGACATTCGCCGTCTCGGTGAGATGCTGACACGGATCAGCGGGCGAATCGTGCATCAGCCGCTCGATCATGTCTCGCCGCTCGGCGTCTCGGTGATGCTCGAGATCGGGCGCGAGGCGGTGTTTGGCGAGGCGGCGGACGAGATCCTGGCGGAGGCGGAGGCGATGCTGACCGAAGAGGCGATGGCGTGACGGTTGCCGCTCCAGGGCTGGACAGGGCGCTGTCGAAGGCGAACGAAGCCTTCATGCTGGGCCGGCTCGCGATCGTGCCCGATCTCTCCGGCGCGCTCTGGCTGCCGGAGGAGCGCACGCTCGTCGTCGCCGACCTCCATCTCGAAAAGGGGTCCGCCTATGCGGCGCGCGGCGTGATGCTGCCCCCCTATGATTCGACCGCGACACTGACCGCCCTTGCCACGGTGGTACGGCGCCATCAGCCGGCGCGCCTCATCGCGCTCGGCGACAGCTTCCACGACCGCAAGGCCGAAGCCAGGCTCGCCCACGCAACGCTCGCCTCGCTGCGCGAATTGCAACGAGGCCGCGACTGGCTCTGGATCACCGGCAACCACGACCCGGCGATCAGCCACGCCATGGGCGGCAACAGCGCCGAGACGGTCATGCTGTCCGGCGTAACGCTCCGCCATGAGCCGGATAGCGCCGCGACCGGGCCGGAGATCGCCGGGCACCTCCACCCGACCGCGAAAGTGCGGCTGCGTGGACGGGCTTTGCGGCGCCGCTGCTTCGCCTTGTCGCCGCGCCGCTGCGTGATGCCGGCGATGGGCGCCTATGCCGGCGGTCTCAACCTGCGCGACATCGCATTCCGGCCCTTGTTCCGCGATGGCTTGAGCGCGCATCTCCTCGGCGACGGCCGGCTCTTCCGAATTGATCCACGGTTATTGTTGCCGGATTGAAAGAGCGGGTTGCGCCCGTCACCTGGTTGTGGCATCAGGGCGCCGCTTCGCAACGAAGCCGCGCCGCCAAACGCCTCCGGGCTAGCGTCGCGGGTTGGCTGACGATCCTGCTGCCGTAGCTCAGTGGTAGAGCACTCCCTTGGTAAGGGAGAGGTCGAGAGTTCGATCCTCTCTGGCAGCACCAGCCTGAAGCATCCGAAACTTCGGAAAATCGTTGCGCCGCCAGGGCTCGCCGGCCCGGCTTCGAGACGAACAGCGCTTCAAGCCGCCAAGCGCGAGCGCCCCAAGCTTCTTTCTCGACCACGGCAAACGCCGGGCGGAGCGCCGCGATTGCGGCGTCCTGGACCACAAGATGGCGCGGGCTCGCTGCGGACGGCACCTCGCCCTGCCTCCGGCAGCGCGCCCTGGCCTTGCTTGCGATGGAACCTGCTAGCCTGCCGCTGCCATGAGCTGAGCCGAAGGTATGTGGCAGCGGATGAAACCATCTGCCATGCGTTGAACTGGCGGGCGGCTTTGTGCGCATCGATCGTCGACCTGGCGCGGACAGCGGCCCGCCAAGGCGCATCCCTTGCCTTGCACAGCGACGGATTGGGGCATCGCCGGGGGCATCGGCCGATAGTCATCCCTGCGCAGATCCGGCGCGGCACGCAGCAGCATTTCCGTATAGGGGTGCCAGGGCGAGCTGAAGAGGGCGTCGGTCCGGCTGACCTGCATGAGTTCGCCGAGATAGAGGACGGCCACACGGTCGGCCAATTGGCGCACCACGGCCAGATCATGCGAGATGAACAGCATGGCAACGGCATGCTGCGCCTTCAAGGAGGCCAGCAGCTCAACAATCTTCGCCTGCACGGAAACGTCGAGCGCAGACAGAATCTCGTCGCAGATCAACAGCTGCGGCTTAACGAGCAATGCGCGCGCGATCGCAACGCGCTGGCGTTCGCCGCCGGACAATTGCTCGGGAAAGCGCTCCAGATAATTGGCGTGAAGACCGACGCTTTCCAGGGCGTTTTCGAGCGCCGCGGCATCGAAATCGATGCCGAAATGATCGAGCGGGCGCTCAAGGATGGCCCGAACCCTGCGGCGCGGGTTCAGCGATGCGTCCGGGTTCTGGAAAATGTACTGGATCTGCCGCAATTGCTCGCGTGAACGGCGGGACAGCCCCGGCTCCAGCTGTTCACCGGACAGGCATATCGACCCTGACAGGGGCGCCAATCGACCGCTGATGGCGCGAGCGATCGTCGACTTGCCGCTGCCGGATTCGCCGACCAGAGCCACGATCTCGCCGGCATTCAGCTCGATCTCGATCTCGCGCGCGGTGATTTTCTCCTCACCGCCGAACAGGGTTTTCAGCCAGCCGGGCCGTGCGTAGGAGAGCGTCAGATCCTGCAGCGACAGCAGATTGCCGGTCGCACTGCCGGCGCCGTCCGGGACCTTGCCGAGCCGCGGCGGCGGCGCGGGTGGCGCAAGCTCGTTCCAGCGCATGCAGGCCACGGCATGGCCGGCATCCACATTTCTGAGGGACTGAGGCGCCGAGCGGCACGCTTCAACGGCCGCATCGCAGCGCGGCTGGAACTTGCAGCCATCCGGCATCTGGTCGCGGCTCAACACTCCCTTGAGGCCTGTGGCGCCGAGAGTGGCGTGCCGGATCGTGGGTATGGAGGCGATCAGCCCCCGCGAATAGGGGTGCAGAGGCCGGGACAGCAGGGTTTCGCAACCGGCGGTCTCGACCAATCTGCCCGCATACATGACGCCGACCCGGTCGGCGATCTGGGCCAGCAGGGCAAGATCATGGGTAACATAGAGCATTGCCATGCCGATCCGGCGTCGGAGCGCTGACAGCAAGCCGACGATCTGACGCTGGGTCGTGACGTCCAGACCGGTCGTCGGTTCGTCCAGGACGAGAAGATCGGGATTGCAGGCGACCGCCATCGCGATGGTGACGCGCTGCTGCTGGCCGCCGGAGAGCTCGTGGGGATAGCGCCGGCCAACGTCCGGAAGCCCCACCAAGCCAAAGAGCTCCCGCAGCCGGTCGTCCATGGCGACATCGTCTGCCAGGGCCCGATGGGCCGAGATCATCTCGCGTATCTGCGATCCGATGCGCATGCCCGGGCTCAAGGCCGTGGTGGGGTTCTGCGGCACGAAGGCAATCCTTCGTCCGCGCAGTGCGGCCAGCGATGGCGCATCCAGCTGCAGCAGATCGGTCCCATCGAAAAGGACCCGGCCCGTCTGGACCCGGCTGCCGGGCGTCTGGTAGCCGAGCAGCCGATAGGCCACCGTCGACTTGCCCGAACCGGATTCTCCGACGAGCCCGAAGGCTTCTCCACGCGCAATGTCGAAGGAGACGCCTTCGACGACATTCGTCCATCCTGCCGGGCCCGCATAGGCGATCGACAGATTGTCGACGGCGATCAGCTTCGTCATGGTTCAGGCTCCAACCATCGGGCGCTGGCCGAGCATGCGCGACAGGCCATCGGTGAACAGATTGAGGCCGATGACCAGCGACGCGAGGCCGAGGCCGGGGCCGAACACCGTTGCGGGCGAAGCAATCAGGAGATTGCGATTTTCACTGATCATCAGCCCCCATTCGGGCGTGGGCGGCCTGATGCCGAAGCCCAGGAAGCCGAGCGCCCCGATGAGGATGGGCGCATAGCTCAGGCGCAACGAGAACTCGACCAAGAGGACGTTCGCGGCGTTGGGGAGGATTTCGCGCAGGACGATCGACCACAGGCCCTCGCCGCGAAGCTGGGCTATGGCGACATATTCGCGCGTGGCGATCTCCATCGCCGCCGCTCTGGCGATGCGGGCGATGCGAGGCGTGTAGACCAGGCCGACCACGAAGACGATCAAGAGCGGGTTTCCCGACAGGGACGGACCTGCGGCAATGATGACGACGAGCGCCAGGGCCAGAAACGGGATGCTGATCATCGCCTCGACAAGGCGTTGTGCGATCTCGTCGAACCAGCCTCCGACATAGCCGGAAACCAGGCCCAGGATCGTGCCGGCGACCATGCCGAGGATTGTGCCGGCGCAGGCGAGGAAGAGCACGATGTGGGCGCCGTACATGAACCGGCTGAAGACATCGCGCCCGATCTGATCGACCCCCATCGGATGCAGCCAGGACATGCCCGATAAGGGCATGCCCGTCGCCATCTCGGCATAGCCGAAGGGCGTCCACAGGGCGCCGACACAGGCGAACAGCAAATGGGCGGCGAGGATCGCCGTGCCGACCCGGAAGGCGCCGGGCGTGTCGCGCCAGCTCCAGCCGCCGATGCGCAGCGTCCGGCGTCCCTGGCGGCTATCGAGCCTGATGAATGTCATGAAGCTGTCCTCAAGCGGGGTTGCAGGAGGGTGGCGCCGAGATCCGCAAGCAGATTTGCGGTGATGTAGACGGCCGCGCTGATCAGCACCGTCGCCTTGATCAGCGGGATGTCGCGCAGTTGCAGGGCGTCGATCAGAAGCGTGCCGAAGCCGGGATAGGAGAACACCCGCTCCACGATGACGACGCCGCCGATCAGAAAGCCGAGATTGAGCGCGGTAACGTTCAAGGCCGGCACGATCGCATTCGGCAGGGCGTGGCGCCAAAGCACGGCACGCGGCCGCAGGCCCTTCAGCTCCGCCAGGCGGACATAATCGGAGCGCAGTACCTCGATCAGGCTGTCGCGCAGGACCCGGATTGCATAGCTGGCCATCATGATGGCCAGCGTGACAGCCGGCAGAACCATGGCGCGCAGCGTGTCCGCCCAGCTGCTGGTCTCCGATATCGTCGACAAGGCCGGCAGGATCGGCAATGCCACCGCGAAAACGAAGAGCAGGATGGTTGCCAGCAAGAAGTCCGGCAAGGACAGCAGCAGCAAGGTGATCACGGAGATCACATTATCGGCGATGCCGCCTCGCCGGGTCGCCTGGACGATGGCCGGGATGATCGCGAGCACGACATAGATGGCGAATGCGAGCGAGGACAGCAGCAGCGTGTTGACGATGCGCGGGGCCAACACGTCTGCGATCGGCCTGCCGGTGGCGAGCGAAGTTCCGAGATTGCCGTGCAGGAGATCGGTGAGCCAGGTCAGGTACCGGCTCCAGGCCGGCTCATCGAGATGCAATTGCTGGCGCAGCACGTCGAGCGCCTTCTGGGTGGCATCGCGCCCGAGAATGCGCGTGGCGGCGTCTCCCGGCAGGGCCTCCAGGATGAGGAAGATCAGGAGAGACACCAGCAACAAGGTGAAGACCGACAAGCAGACCCTGGCCCAGACGAGGCGAAGAACCTTCATGGCAGCGCGCTCCCCTTTGCTTTCTGCGGCGCGGGCGTGACGGACGATGCCGGCAGGAAGGCTGAATCGGTGTGCAGGTCGCCCTCCCAAACATAGAGCAGCACCAGGGGCCTGTCGGCGGACAATGTCGCGTGGGGGAGCCAGGAGGGGTGGTGAATGATCTCGCCGGCCTGCCGCTGGACCCAGGGCGAGACTCCCGCTTGCCAGAACGAAGGGCCGGTCAGGGGATAGTAGATTTCGTCGGCCGGGTGGTGGTGGAGCGGGTAATGCGTTCGTGGGCCGAGGAACATCAAGCCGAAGGCAATCTCGCTGTCCGTCAGCAGCGTGGGAGGCCCGTTCTGCGGGCCGCAGATGACGGCATAGCCGTAATTATCCGCAAAGCTCGAGCTGGGCGGTGCGGCGAGATAGCTGGGACTGCGCGTAACGTGGACAAAGGGCAAGAGGTCAAGGAGGGCCCTTGCCAGCGGCGAGCGATCGCCTTCGGCCATCAGTTCGGCTTCGCAGGCGGCCTGGATCGGCGTGCGTGCCCCCGGGACGCTGCGGCTCGTCGCCAGCTCCTCTGCCAGGTTCCGCAGGCGAGCGGCATGGGCCGAGGCCACCGGATGTTGCGGCTGATCGAGGCCATCCGCGAAGCGGAGCATGAATGTCTTCAAACGATTAAGCGGCATGAGAAGGCCTTTCTCAGGAGCTGGCGGCTCCCGAGGCTGGGATTGGATCTGAAATGGCGTCGAAGAGCGGGGCTACTCGGTGCAGCTCAGTTCGGCATAGTCGATACGATTGACGTCGACATGGGGCGCGTAGCCGCTGCAGCCCTTGCGAAGCCCGGCCACAGCCGAGGTGAAGATCGGCAGGATCATGCCGCCCTCTTCGGCCACGATGCGCTGGGCGTCACGATAGAGCGCCGTGCGTTGCGACGGGTCGGCGGTTTGTCCGGCCTTTGCGACCAGGGCGTCGAAATCGGGCCGATACCAATGCGTCTCGTTCCACTCCGACTTGCTGTTTAGCGAGAGCGTCAGGGCTTCGGCCGGCGGGCGTGCGCTGGTGTAGGAGATCACGGCCGACTTCTTCCGCCAGATCGTGTCCCAATAGCCTTCGGCGGGCGCGGTGATGACATTGACCTTGATGCCGGCGGGCTTTGCCATCTGCGCGTAGACCTGGGCGAGAAGAAGCATGCCTGGATAGGAATCTGACGTATAGAGATCGAAGGTAATGCCGTTTGGATGGCCGGCTTCGGCGAGCAACGCCTTGGCTTTCGTCACGTCGGCCGCTTTGGGCGGCGTGGCAAGACCGAAGG
This sequence comes from Allobosea sp. 10L422, assembly GCF_056395345.1. NCBI lineage: Bacteria > Pseudomonadati > Pseudomonadota > Alphaproteobacteria > Hyphomicrobiales > Alloboseaceae > Allobosea > Allobosea sp. 10L422. The sequence continues at coordinate 106,487 of NZ_JBFTJI010000015.1, read as the reverse complement.
GAGAGCTTGGCGGGATGGGCGTGTCGCCGCCGGTTTCGCCGTAACCCAGGAGCACGGTCTCGAGGATCTTCTGGCGATCCATCACCAGCTTCAGGGCCTGTCGAACGCGCAGATCGTTGAAGGGCGCGGTGTCCGTCCAAACCGCAAGATAGAGCGAGGTGGCGCCGGGGGTCGAAGCGAGCGAGACCGCGGGATTGTTTTTCAAGGTGATGAGACTGACCGGATCGACCGCCAGCGACAGGTCGACCGAGCCCGAAAGCAGGGCCGAAAGGCGCGAGGTCGATTCCAGGCTCGTGGTGATCTGCAGGCATTCGGCCTTGGGCAGCCCGGCCCGCCAATACTGGGCGTTGCGACGCATCACCCGCACCGGACCGTTGATGGAAAAGGTCTCCTGCCGGAAGGGGCCGGTGCCATTGCCCTTGATTTTCAGGTCCTCGCTCTTGGCGCCGTCCCGCACCATCAGGGCATATTTCGTGGCGATCAGCATCGGCAGTTCCACGACCGGCTGCTTGACCTTGAAGCGCACCGTGTGGGCATCGACCGCCGTGATGCCATCTGCATCCAGGAAGGCGAGCGTCGAAAATCCGCCAGGCGAAACGGCCGGGTCGAGCAGACGGCGATAGGAGTAGACCACGTCGGCCGCACCGAAATCCGAGCCGTCATGGAATTTGACGTCCGGCCTCAGATGGAAGGTCCATTCGGTGGCATCGGCGTTGGATTCCCAGGACTGGGCCAGGACCGGAATGGGCTCCATGGCATTGCTGCGGCCGACGAGGGGCTCGTAGACGGCGCGGATGTGATAGGCGCTGTCGGTGCCGATCAGCGCAGCCGGGTCCATGGTTTGCTTTTCGCCGTCGGATTCATAACCGAGCACACGAATGCATTTGCCCGCGGCAACCGCATTCCCCGCCGAAAACATGCTTGCTCCAAGCGTCAGCGCCAGGATGGAGCACTTTCCGAATTTCTTCGTCATCTGCGATCCCCTTTTTGTCATTTGCGTGAATGCTAATGAGCCCCGTCGGCGTCTTGCAAATGACAAGAATTTTCCGCTAGATGAATGAGATTCATGCGGCAGCGCCCAACGTGATCCGACGAACGCTCCCTCCCCTCGCCACTTTGCGCGTGTTCGAAGCGGCGGGCCGGCTGTGCAGTTTCAAGAATGCCGCACTGGAGCTGAACCTCACGCAATCCGCCATCAGCCACCAGATCGCGTCGCTCGAGCGCAATCTCGGCACCCAGCTCTTCATCAGGAAGCCGGGGCGGGTCGAATTGAGCCAGAAGGGGACATTGTATCTGTCCGTCATCCAGGACGCCCTGGATCGCATCTCCCTGACCACGGACCTCATCCGAGAGGCGCCGGCCAAGGGATCACTCACCGTGCAGGTCTATGTCACGGTCGCCGTTCGCTGGCTCATACCCAGGCTGCATCACTTCAACGAAGTCTCGCCGGAGGTGACAGTCAGCCTGAATGCCGGCCTTCTCGATTGGGATTTCAATCCCGATCATGCCGATGTCGGATTGGTTTATTCCCGCACACCCGAACGTGCGCGGGTGAGTTACACCTTGTTGAGAAAGGAACGGCTCGTCGCTGTTTGTTCGCAAACGATTGCTGAGGCGATCTCATCACCTCAGGACTTGTCGCATTTCCCCTTTTTGTCGATAGCCGGTGCGGCCGAGGATACAGCGATATGGGCTCAGAGCCTTGGCTTGCCCGCCCTGCTGCACAAGAGCGCGCCGCGCTACGACAGCACCCTGCTGGCGATCGAGGCAGCGATGAACGGCCAGGGCCTGGTGGTGGTTCCCCATTTCCTGGTCGAAGCGGACCTGCGCAGCGGCAATCTGACGATCCCCGTGCCGGCCGATGTGATGCAACCCGGCGGCTGGTATCTCGCGCATCTGCAAAGGCGCGGCAATGAAAGGCCAATTCGGGAGTTTCTGCGCTGGATTCAGTCCCAGTAGATTGCCATCCCCTAGGCTTTCGAGCGTAACAGTGATCGATTTTACAAAACAGATCTGCCGCCACGCCAGGTGACGGCAGAGAGTTTATCGAGCGATGTCGGGAAGGGCTCAATCTCGACGTTGCTGCCAGTCCTTCAAGAAGGATGCGGCCACCGCAACGTCGGGGGAGAGCGCACGGTCCTTATCGAGGAACGGCACTTTCTTGCGAAAGGCCTGCTTGAAAGTGGTCGTCGCGGCCGATAGCGGCCGGTCTTGATGCTCGGCCAGGCGCAGGTCCACAGCCTGGGCCGCCTGGATCAATTCGATGCCGAGAATTGCGAAGCTGTTGTCGATCTGCGCACGCACCCTGCTGACGACCAGGGGAGCATTCGTGCCGACATCCTCCACCCCGCCGGCGATGGGCCGCGAGTCGAATGAGGTGGGCTGCGCCAGCGCCCGGGTTTCCGTTGCAATCGCCATCAGCGGAGCTTCGACGACCAGGAAGGCATGCTGCGCCTCGCCGGCCGCGAGGTAGCGAGGCAGCTTGGAGTGCTGGGGGTTATTCAGCTTCAAGGTGCGCTCGGACGAAGCCGTCGCGTGATGAGCCAGGACGATGCCCAATTCCTCGAAGGAGATGACCCAGGGCAGCGGGTCGAAATTGGCGGTCGGCAGGACGGCGCCGCCCTCGACATAGCCGCGCTTGGCCTGCGGCAGATCCGAGCTCGGGCGTACCCCGAGCGCGACGCCCGGGTTGTCGTCGGAAGAGTTGATCTGGATCTGGAGGAGAGATTTGGTCCGCGCAATGCTGTCAGCCATGCTGCCGAACAGGTAGGGAGCCGTACGATAACTCAAAGGATCCTGGAGGATGCGCTTGTCGTCCTGTTGCCAGAGATAGCTGCCTGCCAGCAAGGTTCTGAGTTTTTTGGCTGCGCCGATATAGCTGGGAAAGGGCCTCAATGCGGCGACATCATCGAGCAGCGGCGAGATGTTCCCGTTCAGCCCCTCCAGGCTCAGCGCATAGACCATCTCGGAGCTTGCCATCATCTGCTCCGCATCATGGATCGCCAGCGCGCCAAGGCCGGCGGCATAGGCATTGGAACTGAGGATGGCCAAGCCATCCTTGCCGAAGGGCTTCAGCCGCTCGATCTTGGCCGCCTGCAAAGCCTCGGCGGCAGGCACGCGCTTGTCTTTGTAATCGACCTCCCCTTCACCCAGCATCGCCAATCCCACATGGCTGAGCAGGGTCATGTCCGCTTGTCCGACGGAGCCGCGCGAGGGCATGATCGGTGTGATCTGCTCGTTGAGAAATGCAAGCAGCATGTCGGCCACGCTCTTCTGCACGCCCGGGCCGCCGGTCAGGATGTTGTTGAGGCGCACCGCCATCGCTGCGCGGACAACATCCAGTTCGGTGTCCGGGCCGACACCGACGGAATGGGCGCGCAGCAACCCTTCGTTGAAGCGGCGCGACGCTTCCAGCAGCTCGGGCGTCAGCTCGCCCTTCGCATCCACCGTCTTGCGGTCCTTGTTCCAGCCGACGCCGACCGTAAGACCGTAGATGTCCTGCCCTTCCTTGGCGCCGAGCAGCAAAATATCGAACGCCTTCGAAACTCTTTGGAGGCTCTCGGAAGGAACGACGACCTTTTCTCCCCTCGCCACCCGCACGATCATCTCGGGCGTCGTATCGCGCCCCGTCAAGATTACATCAGCGTGCGCCGCGGATGCCAACAACATACAACTTCCGGCAATACACGATAGAAGGCTATATTTTGACATTTCTCTTCCCCATGATGTAGAGAAAGAGCTTGGTAATTTCGATATACGTTCGCAAATGATGAAAAATTACGTGCGCGTGAATCGTATTCATGCGCCGCGCATGCCGATGGCCGAAGGGCAAGCCGACCTCCGATCGACCATCGCCGCTTGTCCGGAATGACTTCCCGTTTCCGGGGAAGAACGGCACGGCCTAGCTGGCGGCCAGCTTCTCGAAGGCGATTCCGATCGAGGTACAGTCCTGCCACATCACCTGCGCAATGCGCTCGGGGCCCGTGAGGGCTGAGGTCAGACGAATCTGCCCTTCCAGCTCCAGGCCAGCCGGCACCCGCAGCTTGGCTCCCCCATCCGATATATCGCGGATGATGCAGCTGTAGATGACTCCGCTGCTCGTCTGAATCTTGGCCGTCTCCACCAACCGTCGACGTTCGGAGCGGCGCGTTTGGGATGTCGTCATGGGCGGGCTGATATCAAGCTGTTCGTTGTTCAAGGATGAACCGGTTCGTTTGCATTCGACCAGCGCTGCCTCATCCCGTCCTTATCCACAAGGGGTTCGGCGGCGGCGATCGATGATAGGACAACGCTACCAGCATCCCTTCCCCGCATAAAGCGGCAGCTCATGCCGGCGATGACAAACCGCATTTTCTGAAAGTGCGGCATGGCGTGGGCCGCCTGCGACAGCAAGATCGCAGCTCGCGGGATCGCAGGCTCATAGCTGGCAAGCAGGTCGAAGACACAGGTTGGTTCCTTTCGGCGAGGCTAGCCGAACCGGCCGAGTGGCGGAAGGATGCGGAGCAGTTCCTCCTGCCGGTCCTGCAAGCCAGGGGGAAAGACCAGCCGCGTTCCCAGATTCTCGCGCGTTTCGTCGATCAGAAGGCCGGGATTGTCCGTCGCGACTTCGATCAGCAGTCCGTCCGGGCCGCGAAAGTAAATCGAACGAAAGTAATGGCGGTCCTTGATCGGGCTGGTGTCGATTCCGAAGCGCTTCTTGAGCGCTGTCGCCATGCTAGCCAGGTCAGCCTCGTCCCTAGCCCGGAAGGCGACATGATGGATCGCTCCCGCTCCAAGTCTGGGGCGCTGCCGATCGTTCCGCCGATGGAGGCAGAACCAGCCGCCGGCATCCCCGTGCGCAGAGAACTCTATCCAATCGGCTTGGCGCCGCATTTCGGCGAACCCCAGAATCTCCGTGAGTATTCGCGTCATCAGCGCCGTCCCGCGCAGGCTCAGTGACACGCCGCGCAGCGCGCTGACTGCGAAAGGCGCTGGGATATCGGGCGGCGACCAGAGCGCTGCGGCAGCGGGCTCCGAAGCCACCAGCGCCAGCGGCGCGTGGTCGGGATCCTGGAAGCTCAGTTGAGCGGCTCCGCCTGGCGCCCGCTCGCGTCGGAATGAGACGCCGGACGCAATAAGCCGTCTCTCCCACCAAGCGACCGCCCCCGGAGCAATGGCGAAGGAAATGCGTTCGCCGCCGTCTGGCCGTTCGCTGGCCGCGGCCGCGCTCGACCACGAAAAGAACGAAAGGGCGCCGCCCGGTTCGCCATCCGCTTTGCCGTAGATGAGGTGATAGGCGCCGGGGTCCTCATGCGTCACCGTCCGCTTTACCAAGCGGAGGCCGAGTACCCGCGAATAGAAATCGAGGTTGCGCTCCGCATCCGTCGCGATCGCCGTGACATGATGCAATCCTCGCCCGGTCATGCCTGCGATCCTCCGCCAGAACGGTGTCGCTCCTCTGAAGCACGAGCCCGGTTGCGTCTTGATTTCTGATCCGTCGCCCGCATGGCGATCCGAAGGCACTTTCTGGTAGACGTCTTGGACAATGGCGCGGTCATTTGGACGGGAGCGTCGGAAACGCCCTCTGTTGGAAAATGCTAGCCTAAAACCGCCGAACGGCTCAATCGCATCGGCATTCCCGCGCGATGTCCGGCCCCATCGTGGGCCGCACCGGCCGCGGCAGCCTATGACGCCGCAGAGCCGGCGAGAATTTCTGCACGGTTTGGCCGGCTCGCGACTCCGACCCGCAGAATGCGGGATGACACGGGGTTTGCAAGACGCTAAGAACGCTTCGCTGCGACGCATCGGGTCTCGATCGCAAGACAGCATGCGGGCGTAGTTCAGTGGTAGAACGTCAGCTTCCCAAGCTGAATGTCGTCGGTTCGATCCCGATCGCCCGCTCCATCTTTTCAATGGTCAGGCCCATATCTCAGACATCTCGCGACGCGAGCGACGCCAGGCCCCGCCCGGCGGCAAGCGCGAGATGCGGGCGAACAGCGTCGCGACGCTGAACCTAGCCCGGCGCCGCCTGCCGTCGCTTCCACTCTGCATAGAGATCAGCCCCATCGCCGAGACGGACGGGCACGTGGCTGATCTTCATCGACTGCTCGGCGAATGGCTTCGCGAGATCGGCATAGATCGCGGCCGTCGAAAGCCCATAGGGCGCTCCGTCATCGTTCGAATAAGCGAAATAGACCTCGCCCACGCCGGCGAGCCGCATCGCGGCCATGCACATCGGGCAGGGATGACCGCTGGCGTAGACCACGCAGCCTGAGAGATTCGGCGATCCCAGCTTGCGGCTCGCGGCGCGCAACGCCGTCAGCTCGGCATGGGCGGTCGGATCGTTCGTCGCGACGATCTCGTTGACGCCCGTGGCTACCACCTCGCCGCCCTGCGCCACGACGGCACCGAAGGGCCGGCCACCCGTCTCCATATTGGCCTTGGCGAGTTCGATCGCCTCGCAGAGAAAGCGCTGGACCTCACTCATCATCGCCCCCTCACCGGGCGCCGGCGGCATGCAGAATCTGCTCGATCCTGGCATAACCGCGGCTACGTGCGTGCTGGAGCGGCGTGACGCCGTCGCGATCTGCGAGGTTCGCGTTCGCCCCGGCCGCGATCAGATCCGCAACAATCTGCTGATGCGCCTGCCCGCCATCGCTGGGGATGATCGCCTCGAGCAGCCCGGTCCAGCCGAGATTGTTGACGTGGTCGACGTCGACACCCGCGGCGATGAGGGTGCGAACGGTCTCGACATGGCCGCGCTCGCAAGCCGGGATCAGGGCCGTGCCACCGTAGCGGTTGGTGCTCCTGAGGTCCGCGCCATGCGCCAGCGTCAGCTTCAGGATGGCGAGATGGCCGCGAGCTCCCGCATAGAGATAAGGGCTGTCGTTGATCGCGTCCTTGGCGTTCACATTCGCCCCGGCCTCGATCAGCACTTTGGCCGCGTCGGCATGGTTCTCATGCGTCGCGACCAGCAATGCGGTGCGCCCACGCGCATCGCGCGCGTCGATGGCAGCGCCTCCGGCAACAAGGCGCTTGATCGCGGCGGTATCGTCGCGGGCGGCGGCGGCGTGAAGGCTCGTATCTGTCATGGTCTGTCCGAAGGCGATCCGCGGGCAGAACGCCAGCAGGAGAAGCATGAAGGCAATGATTGGCGACGATCTGGACAAGCGGTGATCTCCTTGCCGTGCCGGGCATCGCGCTCTACGACGCGCACCTCTCCGAAGCCGATCTCGACGCAGATTGCAGCCTGCTTCAGATAGAAACCAGGCCGCCCATCCGGAAATTAATTATGCGGATACTGCCCAGTGGTTCTTCGAATGGATGTCCGAAGAGTCAGGCACGACGCGCCGGGACCATGATCGCCCCCGAGGCCGCGATCACCAGTGCCAGGCCGAACCAATCTGTCGCCGTCGGTCGCTCGCCCAGCAGCAGCACCGAGCCGAGCACGCCGACCGCCGGTACCATCAGCGTGCCCAGGCTCGCGATGCCGGCCGGCAGGCGCGCCACCACCGTGAACCAGAGGAAATAGGCGAGCGCCTGGGCGCCGATGATGTGGAAGCTCAACGCCGTCAGCACGCGCGGCGACAGCAGCTTCGGCACGGGCAGGCCTTCGAAGACGAGCATGCCGATGCCGGCGACGCAGCCGCCGATCAGCAATTGCCAGGCGGCAATCGCGAGCGCCGGGGCCGAGACCGGCCAGCGCTTGGTCACGATCGTGCCCAAAGCCCAGCTCACCGCAGCGCAGAGCGCCAGCATCAGGCCGAAAGAGAGCTGTCCGGCGAGGATCAGCGGCAGGCCGAGGCAGATCAGGCCGGCGATACCCAGCGCAAGCCCCGCCAGGCGCCGACCGTCGAAAGCCTCACCCAGCACGAAGCGCGCGAGCAGCGTTGCCCAGATCGGCATGGTGAAGGTCAGGATGGCGGCGCGCGAGGTCGGCGCGGCGAGCTGCGCGAAGGCGAGCAGCACATTGAAGGCGGCGATCGAGAGGAAACCGGCGACGACCAGCCGCGGCCACTGCGCGCGGGGCACTGCGAGCGGGACACCGCGCACCAGCGCAACCGCGACGAGGACAAGCCCGGCGAAGCTCATGCCGGCAGCGCGCAAGGTCCAGGGCGCGATCTCGGTCAGCGAGATCCGCACGGCCGGCCAGTTGAAGCCCCAGAGAAGCCCAAGCAGCGGAACGAGCAGCAGTGCCCGGCCGGATCGTCCCGCGTCCTCTCGGACGCGCGACGATCCCGTTTCTTGCTTCAGCATCGGATACTCCGAAAGCCGGTTCCCACTTTTCGGTCCGATGCTCGGGCCGCACTCACCCCTCGATGCTTTCGAGCCCGCACCATTCGGCGACGAAGAGCGCCATGGCGCCGGTGATGCGCTTCACGGAGGCAAGGCTGACGCGCTCGTCGAAGGCGTGGATATTCTCGCCCATCGGGCCGTAGCAGAGCGCCGGAATCTTGTCGTAAAGCGCGTGCACGCGGGTATCGAGATAGGCGGCCGTCATGAAGCTCTTCAGCGGCTTGCCCAGCGCCGCCTCATGGGCGCAGGCGAGCACGGCCTCGGCCTCGCTGCCGGGCTCCAGCACATAGCCCTCGGCCCAGAAGCCGTTGAAGGTGACCTTCGGCGGATTGTTCGCGAGGAAGGAATCGCCGCGCGCGGCGTCGCGGATGCAATCCTCGATGCGCTGCGCCGTCTCCTTGGCGGTGACGCCGGGATAGAGGCCGACGCGGCAATCGACCCGGCACCAGCACGGCACCGAAGAGGCCCAGTCGCCGCCCTCGATCTTGCCGATATTCAGGTTGATGGGATGCGGATCATCCTCGAAATGCTCGCGGCCGGCCTTCTCGATATTGAACTGTTCCTCGAGCTTGCGCAAAGCCGCGACGACACGATAGGCGGCATCGATCGCGTTGGCGCCGGTGCCCATCTCGCGGACATGGGCGGGGATGCCGCGCACCTCGAACTGGAACCAGAGCACGCCGGCATTGGCGCGCGCCAGCATCTCATATTCCGGCTCGGGAATCAGCGCGGCCTCGGCGCGATAGCCGCGCAGATGCGTCATCAGCGCGCCGTTGCCGGTCGATTCCTCCTCCACGACGGATTCGACATAGACCGTCGCCGCGGGCTGCATGCCGATGCGGCGGAGCGCATCGAGGCAGAAGAGATTGGCGGCGGCGCCCGCCTTCATGTCGGCGCTGCCGCGGCCGTACATCCAGTCGCCCTCGATCACGGGGTCGAAGGGCGCGTGCTTCCATTGATCGGCGGGACCGGCCGGGACGACGTCGACATGGGCCTGGAGGATCAGCGAGCGGCCCTTCTCCTCGCGCGGGTGATGGATGCCGACGACGATCGGCGCATCGGAATGCGTGTCGGAGAAGGGCGCACCGCCGGGATGGGCCGCGATCGCCTCCTTGTCCATGGCGAAACGGTCCATGGTGAAGCCGCGCTGCTTCATCGCGCGGAAGATGAAGTCCTGGACCGTATGCTCCTGCCCGCGTGTCGAAGCGAAGCGGACCAGTTCCTGCGTATAGGCGACCTGCTCGTCGAAGCCCGCCTCGACGGCGGCGAGGATCTTGTCACGCAAGGCGGGATCGAGAGGCATGGGTATTCCTATCCAGCGTCATGCTCGGGTGACCCGAGCATCTCGGAAACCAGTGTCATCTCGTTACGAGATTCTCGGGTCTGCGCTTCGCTCGCCCGAGAATGACGGCGAGAACACCATTAGTGCCCGAAGCGCGCGCCGCCCGGCACTGCCGCCAACAGCTGCCGCGTATACTCGTGCCGCGGGGCGGTGAAGATCGCGGCTGTCGGCCCGCTTTCGACAATCCGTCCGCGCTGCATCACGGCGATGCGGTCGCAGATTTGCGCGGCGACGCGCAGGTCGTGCGTGACGAAGAGGATGGCGAGGCCGAGCCGGCTCTGGATGTCCTTGATCAGCTTGAGGATCTGCGCCTGCACGGAGACGTCGAGCGCGGAGACAGCCTCGTCCGCGACCAGTACGTCCGGTTCGAGCGCCAGAGCCCTGGCGATGCCGACGCGCTGGCGCTGGCCGCCCGAGAATTCATGCGGATAGCGGTCGATGGCGTTGGCGGAGAGACCGACAAGCTCCAGCAATTCCTTCGCCCGCGCTAAGGCCTCCTTGCGGGGCGTGCCATGGGCGACCGGGCCGTCCGAGATGATGCGGCCGACGGTCTGGCGCGGATTGAGCGAGGCGAAGGGGTCCTGGAAGACCATCTGGATGCGCTTGCGCTGGCGGCGCAATTCGGCCGGCTTCAGCTCGGAGAGCACGAGGTCTCCCAGAGCGATGCGGCCGCGGTCGGGCTCGATCAGGCGCAGGCAGCAGCGCCCGACCGTCGACTTGCCCGAGCCGGATTCGCCGACGAGGCCGAGCGTCTCCCCGCGGACGAGCGCGAAGGAGATGTCGTCGGCCGCCTTGACCTCGCGCGCGACGCCGAAGAGCGAGCGCTTGCGATAGGTCTTGCCGAGCCCCTCGACACTGATGACCGGAGCAGTGTCCGGCAGCGGCGGCAGCACGGCCGGCGTCAGCGACGGCACGGCGGCAAGCAGCTTCTGCGTATAGGGATGGCGCGGAGAGCCGAGCACCTGATCGGCCGTGCCCTCCTCGACCAGCACGCCCTTCTCCAGCACGGCGATGCGGTCGGCGATCTCGGCGACCACGCCCATGTCATGGGTGATGAAGAGCACGGCCGTGCCGTGGCGATGGCGCAGATTGTCGATGAGCTTGAGGATCTGCGCCTGCGTGGTGACGTCGAGAGCGGTTGTCGGCTCGTCGGCGATCAGGAGCTTCGGTTCGAGCGCGAGTGCCATCGCGATCATCACGCGCTGACGCTGGCCGCCCGAAAGCTCATGCGGATAGGCCTTGGCGAGGCGCGGCGGATCGGGCAGGCCGACTTCGGTCAGCAGATCGATGGCGCGGGTCCGACGCGTTGCCCTGTCGTGGAGACCATGAGCCTCGAAAGTCTCGACGATCTGGTCGGAGATGCGCATGACCGGATTGAGCGAGGTCATTGGCTCCTGGAAGATCATGCCGACCTCGCGGCCACGCACATCCTGCATGGCTTGTTCGTCGAGGGCGAGGATGTCGCGACCGGCGAGCCTGATCGCGCCAGCAACCGGCTTCACCGCCTTGGGCAGCAGGCCCATCACGGCATGGGCGATCATCGACTTGCCCGAGCCGGATTCGCCGACGACGCAGAGCGTCTCGCCGGGCTGGATGGCGAGCGTGACCTTTTCGACCGCGTTGGCGCGGTCTGCCATCGCCGGTAATGCCAGCGTAAGGCCTTCGATGGAGAGCGCGGGAGCGGTCATTCGCGCCATCATTCCCGCCCCCTGGCCAGACGCGGGTTCAGGGCATCGTTCAGCCCCTCGCCGGCGAGGTTGAGGGCGAGCACGGTTAGGAAGATCGCGAAGCCCGGGAAGAACGAAATCCACCAGGCGTCGAGCAGGCGCGTGCGGCCGGCGCCGACCATGTAGCCCCAGCTCATCAGGTTGGGATCGCCCAGGCCAAGGAAGGAGAGCGAGGATTCCAGCAGGATCGCCGAGCCGATCATCAGCGAGCCCATGACGATGATCGGCGCGATGGTGTTGGGCAGGACCTGACTGAAGATGATCCGCGGCGTCGACTGGCCGATGGTGACGGCGGCCTGAACATATTCGCGACTTCGCAGCGAGAGCACCTCGCCGCGCACCAGCCGCGCCACGGGCGGCCAACTGACCACCCCGATCGCGAGCACGATCGAACCGAGCTGCGGCTGCAGGATCGCCACCAGCACGATGGCGAGCGCGAAGGAGGGAATGGTCTGGAAGAATTCGGTGAAGCGCATCAGCGCGTCATCGACGAAGCCACCGGCATAGCCCGCCATCGCGCCAAGCGGCACGCCGATCACCAGCGCGACCAGCGTCGAGACCACGCCGATCATCAGCGAGACGCGTGCGCCATGGACGAGGCCGGAGGCAAGGTTGCGGCCGAGCGTGTCGGTGCCGAGCGGGAAGCGCTCGTTGACGAAGGGCGCGAGGAAGGGCCGCGCCACCGGGCGCCAGGGCGATTGCGGATAGAGCGTCGGCGCCAGGATCGCGAAGGCGACGACGGCGAGCAGGATGAGGATGCCGATGACGGCGCCGCGATTGCGGGCGAAGCGCTTGAGGAAGTTCAAGAAAGCGCCTCCGACATTACGATGCACTCGACGTCATGCTCGCCCTTGTGGCGAGCATCCACGTCTTGAACACGGCCTTCGACCAGCGAAGACGTGGATGGTCGGGACAAGCCCGACCATGACGGAAAGGGCCTGTTCATGCGTGCGCCTCGATGCGCGGATCGACGATCCGGTAGACCAGATCGGTCGCGATATTGAAGCAGACGACCATCGCCGAGGAGATGAAGAAGACGCCGAGCAGGACGGAATAGTCGCGCTGGACCAGCGCATCGAACATCAGCCGGCCGATACCGGGCCAGGCGAAGACGGTCTCGGTCAGCACCGCGCCACCGACGAGCTGACCCGCCTGCAGGCCGGCCAGCGTCACCACCGGCAGGATCGCGTTGCGGGCGACGTGCCGGCGCCAGACTGTGGACTGCGAGACGCCCTTGGCGCGCGCCGTCTTGACGAAATCGGCACCCGCGACCTCCAGCATCGAGGCGCGCATCATTCGGGCGTAGAGTGCTGTGAAGAACAGGCCGAGCGTCAGCGAGGGCAGGATGAGGTGCTGGGCGATGTCGAGCGCCCGCGCCAGACCGGTATAGTTCGCGCCGATCGTCTCGTAGCCGACATTGGGGACGAGCCCCAGCTTCAGCGCGAAGACGATCTGGCTCATCAGCGCGACCCAGAACAGCGGCGTGGCATAGAACATCAGCGCCAACGTGGTGATCAGGCTGTCCGACCATTTGCCGGCCCGGCGCGCGGCGAGCGCGCCCATCGCGGTGCCAACGACGAGCGAGACGAGGAAGGCCGCGCCGGTCAAAAGCAGGGTCGCCGGCAGGCGCTCCATGATCAGGCTCAGCACTGGCTGCTGCTGGCGGTAGCTGAATCCGAGATCGAAGGTCAGATAGCCCTTCAAATAGATCCAGAGCTGCATCAGGAAGGGCTGGTCGAGGCCGAAACGTGCGCGCAACTGCTCAAGCAATTGCGCGTCGGCGGCGCCGGCCTCGCCGGCAAGCACCTGCGCGGGGTCGCCGGGCGCGGCGCGGATCAGCAGGAAATTCAGCACGGCGATGGCGAAGAGGACGATGATCCCCTTCACGAGCCGGCCGGCGAGGAATTGCGCGAGGTTCATTCAATCCTGTTCCCGATGGCAGCAGCTCCCCGTCATGCTCGCCCTTGTGGCGAGCATCCACGTCTGGAACACCGTCCCCGACGACTGAAGACGTGGATGGTCGGGACAAGCCCGACCATGACGAGAAGCGCGCAGGCGCCTGTTCGTGAAGGGCCGGCGAGCTGCCCTCACTCCTTCCAGGCGTCGCGGAAGCCGTCGTCGACGCCGATGCCGGTGGTGACGAGATTCTTGACGTTGCAGCGGTAGATGGTCGGGAAGTCCATCTCCAGCAGCCAGAGCACCGGCAGCTCGTCGGCCAGGATCTTCTGGATCTTGGTGTAGAGTTCCTGGCGCTCCTTGTCGGTCGGCGCGATCGCCGCGTCGGCGAAGAGCTTGTCGACCTCCGGATTGGAGTAGCCGCCGACATTGGCGAAGGGATTGCCCTTGGCGATGTTGGCCGTGATGTAGGAACGGGCGACGCCCATGGCGGGATCGCCGAGCTGGTAGAGGAAGTTGAAGTTCAGGTCGAAATCCCAGTTCGACGCCTTCTGCGTCCAGCCGGGCACGTCGGTGTTCTCGATCTGAACCTTGACGCCGACATCCTCGAGGTTCTGCTTGATCGCCTCGGACCAGCGGCTCCAGGTCTCGCCATAAGGCAGGTTCAGGAGCTTGATGGTCTCCCCCTTGTAGCCGGAGGCCTTGATCAGCTCCTTCGCCTTGGCGGGGTCATAGGTGTATTTCGGCACGTCGGACGAATAGAACTTGGTCTTGGACGAGATCGGCCCGGTCGGCAGCTTGCCGAGGCCGCCCCAGACCACGTCCTTCCCGAATTCGCGGTCGATCGCGTACATCAGCCCCTGGCGGAATTGCTTGTTGCCGAGGATGCCGTTGCGCACGTTCGGCGTGATCCAGGCATGGGGGGCGAACATCTCCCAGCCCTTGGTGGTCACGCAGGTATTGGGCAGCTTCGACAAACGCGCGACGTCGTAGACATCGACCGAGCCGCCGGTCAGCACGTCGACCTTGCCTGTCTCATAGGCAACGGCGCGGGCGGCTGCATCGGGAATGATCTGCCAGTAGATCTCGTCGAGGTTCGGCTTGCCCTTCAGCCAGTAGTCCTCGTTCTTGACGAGGTGGATATAGGAGCCCTTCTTCCACTCCTTGAGCTTGAAGGGGCCGGTGCCGATCGGCGTGTTGTTGGCGGGGTTCGCGCGATAATCCGTACCGTCATAGATGTGCTTGGGGATCATCGGCGCGGAGGCGACCTCCTGCGTCATGATCATCGGGCCGAAAGGCTGCTTCAGCGTGATCTTGACCGTGAGGTCGTCCACCTTCTCGATCKTCTCGACCTGMGCRTTGACGATCGGSCGCCAGCGCGGGTGCACTTCGCGCAGGAACTTGTCGAGGGTGAAGACGACGTCGTCGGCCGTGAACGGCTTGCCGTCGTGCCATTTCACGCCTTCCTGCAAGTGGAAGATGTAGGTCTTCGCGTCCGGCGAGATTTCCCAGCTCTTGGCGAGCGAGGGCTGCGGCTCGAGCTTCTCGTTATAGCGCAGCAGCGACTCGTAGATATTGCCGGCGACCATGTTGGTCGGGCCGTTCTGGTTGAGGCCCTGCATCAGCATCGGCGGCTCGGGCTGGACCACGACATGGACCGTACCGCCCTTCTTCGGCTCCTGCGCCTGCGCCGCCCCTAGCGCGAGGACCGACGCCGCAAGCGCCAAGCCGAACCGCCATCCCGTCATCCTGGCCTTCATTTGCTGTTCCCCTGCCTCGTACCGAGATCGTATCGTTTGAATCGGGCCGCGCGGACCGGATCGGTGCCATCGCACCCGATCACGTCGCTCTTGGCAAGCGCCGCGCCAACCGATCGGCAGGGTCCCGGATCAGCGGGCCATGGCCGCCAGAGCATCGCGCATCGCCAGGCTCGGGATGCCGAACAGGCCGTCATAATGCGTCTCGAGATCGCTGATCACGAACATCACCGTCGAGATCGAGATGACACCGATGGCCAGCACGATCGCGGCGACGCGCTTGCGCGGCGTCTGAATGCCGAAGCTCAGGAACACCAGCATCAGCCAGAAGGTCACGACACTGGTGAAAAGCGGCGAAATCGGCCCATGCACATCCTCGATGACGGCCCAGCGCCGCTGCTGCAGCTGGAGATAGGCCGACCGGCACTCGGCCGCGATGTTGGCACGGAGCGTGTCTGTCGAGGGCAGGCCGCTGATGGCGCGCCCGATGCCGTTGAGCAGAGCTCCGAGCGAGGGATCGGCTCCTTCGCGAGCCATGGCGGATGTATCGGGCAGCACCATTCCGACAGGCTTCGGCTCGCGGGGCCAGGTACTGGCAATGACCGCAGCCGTGTAGGTACGCAGCGCGAGACGGGTTGGGTCGGCCTCCGGCCCGTAGTTGCGCAGGCATTCGTCGAGCTGGGCGAGCTGCGCGGCGTCGGCGCTGCGGTCGCGATAGGCCTTGTCGAAGCTTGCCTTCACGTTCGAGAGCTGAAGGCTGAGTACCAGAGCAGCAAAGGTGACGAGCAGGCTGGTCACGAGGCGCAGCGCCTCCATGGTGCGCTCGGGGAGATTTTCTTCCGACAGCCAGCCGCGCATTTTCATGCCCAGAACCGCGCTGGCGCTCAGCAGCAGGCAGAAAGTGAAGGCTGAAACGGTCTCGGGCATGGCCGCGGTCGCTCCCGGCAAAGTGCGGGCATACGCACGCTGCTTCAGAGACTTAAGATGATCAGCGGTGTCAATATCCGGCGACGATCAAACTGCCGACGTGCTGCAGAACGCGTTCAGCGCGCATCCTCGACATAGGTGGCGACGAAGCGGACGAGTTCGCTCTGCCGCGCCGTTCCGGTCTTGGTGAACAGGCGCTGGAGGTGGGTGCGTGCGGTCGTCGGCGCGATGCCGAGCCGCTTCGCAGCGACGATCGTGTCCAGCCCTTCGGCGACGAGCCCCAGCATGCGCTCCTCCGTCGGCGTCAGCCCGCAGGCTTCGCTGACCTGGGCGACGTTCCGCTCCATGGCGCTTTCGGGGTCGTCGACCGTCAGGACGAAGAGGTCGATGCACGCCAGATGAACGGCGTCGATCGCGACCTGTCGCCCGCAGCGCAGCGCCAGCGGCAGCCGCGTCTCGCCGACCGCGCTGCCGCAGCGGCTGCGCTTCATCCAGAGCTGAAGCCGCGCCAGGAAATCCTTGTCGCAGGCGGTGAAACGATCGGCGTCGCCCAACCCGTTCCGCATCAGCGCGGCCGCGGAGCGATTGCTGAAGCGCATGCTCAGGCCGGCATCGATGACGAAGACAGGCTTCGACGCTCCATCAGCGGCCTCCGGAGCCAGCCGGCGCGGCGGCATTGGCGAGAAATCGGCCCTGCCTATGACCGAAACATGGAATGACATCGCAACATCCATCTCCGCAATCCAGGGATCGCCGCGCACATGCAAGGAGACAACCCCGCACATGCTTCGGTTTCCATTCGTCGCAGGAGGATGGAGATCGGTTCAAATTCGCGCAGATGCGGACCGGGGGGTTGGCAAGAGCGCGGCCGCCAAATCAGGCCTTCAGCGCCAGCCGATAGGTGTAGGTGTCGCCACGGAACAGGCCCTCGACATATTCCAGCATGACGCCGTCCGCGCCGTAGCTGCGCCGTTTGATCAGCAGGCAGGGCACCGGCCGCCGGAATCCGAAGATCGCGCATTCCTCGTCGCTCGGGGCCGCCGCCTCTATGGTCTGATCACAGCGGACCAGCGGGAATCCGAATGCGGCGAGGGCGGCATAGACGGAGCCCGACAGTTCGGCCCGCGCCAGCTCAGGAACCCGCTCCAGATTGTACCAGGCGCATTCGCGCGACATCGGAACGTCGTCGCCGGAGCGAACACGGACGAGCTTGAGGAAGCTGGCATGCGACGGCTCGCCGAAGATCGAGGCAATCGCGCGGTCCTGCACTACCGTCCGCTCGAGGATGCGGGAGGACGGGACCCGGCCGAGCTCGTGCATCTCCTCGGTGAAGCCCTTGAGCCGGTCCATGCCCGAATGCAGACGACGCCCCGGCCCCTGCACGATCGACCCCAACCGGCCCTGCGCGCTCAGCAGCTTTCGCTGTCGCAGCGCATTGTAGGAGCGTTGTACGGTGGTGCGGCTGATGCTGAGTCGCTCGGCCAGCTCACGTTCCGCCGGCAGGGTCGTGCCCGGCGGGAGGATGCCGTCGCCGATCAGTCGCGTCAGTTGATCCTCAAGCTGCTTATAGAGCGGCTTGGCGGTATCGCTGCGCAGCTCCAGCAGTTCCTGGAACGGCGGCTTCGGATTGGTAGGCTTGGGCACTGTCGTCAGTTGCATGATCGTGACACAACCCGCGTAGCAGCTCGTGGATAGGAAAATCAAACCCTATGCTCGACAAACCGATCTTCATTCTGGGAAGCTTCGTCCTCGCCTGCTCGGCAAAGGTCGGGCGTTTTCCGCGGCCGGGGGAATCGATCGCCGCCGAGCGCGTGACCATCGAGCCCGGCGGCAAGGGTCTGAACCAGGCGATCATGGCACGCCGCCTTGGTGCCGCGGTGGACGGGGTCCTCGCGGTCGGCGACGATCTGGCTGCCAGCTTCGCCCCCGCGGCGCTGGCACGCGCCGATCTGCCGGAGGGGATGCTCGTGCGCCTGGAGGGACGGACCGGGAGCGGCGTCGCCTTCGTCGACGCGGCCGGCGAGACCAGCCTTGCCATCGCGCCGGGGGCCAATCTCGCCGTTTCGGAAGCGCATGTCCGGGACAAAGCCGAAGCCATCGCGGGAGCCGCGCTGGTCGCAGCGCAATTCGAGATTTCGGACGCCCCGATCCGCGCGGCTTTCGCCCTGGCGCATCGAGCGGGCGTGCCGACCCTGCTCAACCCCTCGCCGTTCCGGCCGGTGCCGGACGACATCCTGCGCTCGACCTCGTTTCTCATCGTCAACGAAACCGAAGCCGGCGGCCTCGCGGCGACATTCGGCTGGCAGAACGCGGACATCGCCACGCCCGGGCGCTTCGCCGTAGAACTCGGCCCGGCGATCCTCAAACGCGGTCCGAAGCTCGTCGTACTGACCCGCGGCGCAGCCGGCGCCATCGCAGTCGCGGCCGGTAAGCAACCGGTCCTGCAAGCCAGTTTTCCCGTCGAAACGGTCGATGCGCTGGGCGCCGGCGATGCCTTTGCCGCGACACTCGGCGTTCGCCTCGCCGAGGGGCGCGCCCTCTCCGAGGCGCTGCGCCACGCGGCTGCCGCCGGCGCGCTGACGACGACGCGGCACGGTGTCTTCGATGCCCTGCCGCGGCCCGCCGAAATCACCCAACTCGCGGAAGCACACATTGGCGGGAAGCCGCCGCAAACTGCATAAAGATCTTTGGATTGCTTTTGGACTTTTCGCGACCCAGCCATGCTGCTAACCTGACCCGGGCAAGATCAGACTTGGTCCATCGCAATTGGGGGGGGGCATGGCGCATCCCGATGTCGATACCGTCATGACCGCGATCGACCAGCTGCTGGCCGGTGCGATGGACGAGCAGCAGATGCCGGTCGCCGCCGAGACGATGCGCCGGCTCTTCGACGGCTCCAAAGCCTGTTTCGCCAGCATCGGCCCCGACCCGGAGGACTGGATCGCCTACGCCACCAATCCCGACGAAGCCTTGCAGGAACATTGCTTCGGCGAGTTGGCGCCGGAATTCGTCGAGATGGGCCAGGCGCTGCACGGTATCCCGCTCGGGGAAGTCTATCGGGATCATCAGGTCTACGGCGCAGAGTCCCTGCGGCGCTCGCGCGTCTGGCAGGAGTGGATGCGACCGCAGGACATGTATGGCGGCATGGCCTGCCGCTTGTCGGAAAAGGGGCAGGCGTTCTGGTTCTTCGACGTGCAGCGCGGCCGCAGCCAGGACGGGTTCGACGACCAGGACGCCGCCCTGCTGGGCAGGCTCTACCCGGTGCTCCGCCGGGTGGTGGAACTGCGCCGTCATATCGGCCGCGTCACCATCCAACGCGACGAGGCGCGCGGCGCGCTCGACCGGCTGGCCCTCGGAATCGCGATCCTCGATGCGGAGATGCGGATTTCCTATGCCAATGAGGGCGCCGACGAGATCCTGGCCGAGCCGGACGGGCCGATCGGGTTGCGGCAGGGGCGCCTCTACGCCCGCCAGCCGGGCGACCAGCGCCGGCTCCGCCAACTGGTGGAGGGAGCCCTGCACTGCTCCCGCGATCCGCTCGCAAACCATCAGGCAAGCATGATCCTGCATGGTGGCGACGGCGGTCATTCGCTTTCGGCCTGCGTCATGCCTGCGGCGCCCTCCCCGGCGCTCCACGGGCCACACGGTCTGATCATGATCGCGCTCAGGCGCCTTGAGACGGCGAGCGACATCGTCGCCTGCACGCGCCAGCTGTTCGATTTGACCGATACCGAAGCCAAGTTCGCGTCCGCTCTGGCGAGCGGTCTCTCTCTGACGGAAGCGGCCATGGCCCAGGGCGTGCGCATCTCGACCGCCCGCACGCATTTGGCGCGGATTTTCCAGAAGACCAACACCCGCCAGCAAAGCCAGCTCGTCTCGCTGCTGCGCAGCGCGGTTCTGCCCCTTCAGCCGCGCTGAGTTCGGCTCTCGCCCGGCAGGGCCCGACCCTGCCAGCTCCCCCCCTGCGACGAGGTTTCCTCTCGCCGCTGACCCGGCGCGCATCTAGGCAGAGCTTGCCGGACTCCTCATCCTTCAAATGACGGAGGCATGACGGCCATGCTCAATTGTGCGCCATGGGCCGGCGAAGCTCGCCGCCCGTCATCGCCAGCGGGACGCCTGTCGTCGAGGGCAGGCTGAGCGGTAGCCCCTTGACCGAACGGATCGCGAAATAGGCGAAGATCTGCGCTTCGAGCGCGTCGCCGTCCCAGCCTACAACCTCGACAGGGTCGACGGGCACGCCGAGCCGCTGGCCCAGCCGCGCCATGAAATGCCGGTTCAGCCGTCCGCCGCCGCCGACGAGCCAGCGCTTGGGCGCACGCGGCACATGGCGCAGCGCCGACACCAGGCTCTCGATGGTGAATGCGGCAAGCGTGGCCGCGCCATCGGCATCGGACAAGGCCTCGACGACCTGGGCGCGGCGGTGGAAATCGTTGCGATCGAGCGATTTCGGCGCTGGCCTGTCGAAATAGGGGTTGGCCATGAAGCCGGCGACGAGGTCGTCATGAACGCGGCCGCTCGCTGCCAGCGCACCGTCCGCATCATAGGGACGCCCAAGGCGGCGCAAGACGAAATCATCGAGAATCGCGCTCGCCGGGCCGGTATCGAAGGCGATGACGGTCTCGCCGTCGATATAGGTGACGTTGCCGACGCCGCCGAGGTTCAGCACCATCACCGGCTGCTCCAGCCGCTGCGCGAGGGCCCGGTGATAGAGCGGCGCAAAAGGCGCCCCCTCGCCACCGGCTGCGACATCGGCATGGCGGAAGCGGTCGACGGCGGGAATGCCGAGCGCATCGGCCACGGCCTGCCCGTCGATGAGCTGGCGCGTGAAGCGCCGTTCCGGCCGATGATAGATGGTCTGGCCATGCAGGCCGACGAGATCGATGCTCGCCCAGTCGAAGTTCTGGGCGGAAACGTAGCTGCGGATGGCTGAAAGGTGGTCGGCAGTCACAGCGGCTTCGAGCTCGATGAGCGGCTCGGCCGAGGCTCGCTCGGCATCGGCGATGACCGCCTGCAGCGCGCGACGCGTCTCTTCGCGATAGGGATAGGAGGCGCCTGCCCCGAAAGCGACGGCGTCGCGTCCGTCGCTCGTCACCAGCGACACGTCGATGGCGTCCATCGACGTGCCGCTGATCACGCCGATCGCGGTCAGCGGCCCGCATGCGAGATCGCGTTCGGGCGAGCTCATTCGCCCGGCTGCGGGCCTTCATAGCCGCCGATGATGATAAGATCGGACTTCCCGGCAGCGCTCAGGTGTTTCATCGCCTCCTGGTATTCCGGCGATGCGTAGCAGGAGCGCGCCGTCGCCTCGTCCTTGAACTCGATGACGACGTTGTGCTTGCGGCCCTCACCGCGGGCGAGCTTGTATTCGCCGCCGCGGACGATGAACTTCGCGCCGTATTTGGCGAAGGCGACGGCGTTCAGCGAACGATAGCGGGCATAGGCCTCCTCGTTCTCGACATCGACGCGCGCGATCCAATAGCCCTTGGCGGCCATGGCTCAGACCCCCTCGACGGCGACGAGATCGATCTCGCCGGCGCCCTCACGCAGCTTGCGGGCCTCGGCATATTCCGGCGAGAAGAGATAGGCCTTGGCCGTCTCGAAATCCTTGAACTCGAGGACGATGTTGCGCGCGCGCCCCTCGCCCTCGCCGACCGTCATCTGCCCGCCGCGCACGACCGGCACGCCGCCGAACTGCTTGATCACTTCGGTGGAACGAGCGGCGTAGGCCCCCCATTTGGTCGCGTCGGTGACCTTGGCGCGGCCGATGACATATCCCTTGGGCATGGTTCTATCCGTTCGCTGAATCGGTTCCGGGCAGGAGCTTACGAAGCCGCGACGATCTCGTCCATGACCGCGCCCGCCGCGGCGCGCGGGTCGGCCGCGCGGATGATGGGACGCCCGACGACGAGATGGTCGGCGCCGATGCGGATCGCCTCGGCCGGGGTCAGCGTGCGCTTCTGGTCACCCGCCGCGCTGCCGGAGGGGCGGATGCCGGGTGTGACGATGACCATGTCGGGACCGATGACCTCGCGCACGATCTCCGTCTCTGCGGCCGAGCAGACGATGCCGTCGATGCCGGCCGTGCGGGCCTGCTCGGCGCGCAGGCGCACGAGATCGCGCACCGCCAGCCCGTAGCCGGCATCGCGCAGGTCGCCGTCATCATAGGAGGTCAGCGCCGTGACCGCGAGCAGCTTGAGGGCCGCATCGCCACGGCCCTCGACGGCGCCGCGCATGGTCTGCGGATAGGCGTGGACAGTGAGGAAGGTGACGCCGAGCTTGGTCAGCGAGTCCACGCCCTCGGTCACGGTGTTGCCGATGTCGTGGAGCTTGAGGTCGAGGAAGACCTTCTTGCCCTCGGTGACGAGCTGGCGTGCGAGATCGAGCCCGCCGGCGAAGGCGAGGCGATAGCCGATCTTGTAGAAGGTGACGTCGTCGCCGAGCGTCGAGACGAGGCGGTAGGCATCCCACACGGTGGGCACGTCGAGGGCGACGATCAGGCGGTCGCGGACATCGTTGATCTTCTGCATCATCCACCGGCTCCCTGCGTTTTGCGGGAAGGCGCACGATTCGAAGCCAGATGCAAGTGAGGCCACCGGGTCGCGCCGGCCCCGCGCCGGAAGCGGCGCGGAGGGTCAATTCCCTCCGCGCGGGAGCCCCAGTTGGAGGCTATCGATCACCAACGCTCGTAGCCGCGACGATAGCCATAACCGGGACGCGGGCCAGGACGGGGGCCATAGCCTGGGCCGTAGCCCGGGTGAGGCCGCGGGCCGTAGCCGCGCCCGTATCCGGGCCTACCGCGGCCATGCTGCTGCTGGCGCATGGTTTCCTGCATGATCATCAGCCTGCGCTCCTTGGCGGCGGTCATGCTGTACTCGACCGGCTGCCTATCGAGGCCGGCGGCAACGCCCGCAGGCAAATCCTGGGCGCCGGCCGCCACGGGCGAGGCGATCACGGCGCCGGCGATCGCGAAGGCACCGGCAATAGTCAAAAAATAGGTCGCTTGCTTCATCTGGTATCCAATCCTCAGGCCGCGTTGCGGCGAACCGCACCAACGTAGTCCTAGCTGGATTGTTCCAACATTGTTGGCAACCCACCCATGTCACTCGCGCCTTGTGCGCTGCAACATAAATGCCCATATTCGTGAAGCCCAAGGCACCCTCCCTCACAAACTGAAAGGAGAGATCTGATGCTGGAACGGCACGATTCCGACTGCGCATGCGAGACACAAAGCGAGCATCGGGATGATCGCGAGGAACAGCGGGACGACAAGGAGTTCTCGCCTCGCAGCTATCAAGAAGGCTTCTGGAGCTAAGCTTCCATGACAAAAGCGGAGGGCTGAGCGGCCCTCCGCCGGTGTGCCGGAACCGAGATTTCCGACCCACTGCCGGTACTGGCGCCCTGCCTCTCCGTCAGATTATGTCCCTCCGTCGCTAATGACATCCCCGAGCCCGAGCTTCGCCGCATCGGGCATGACACCCGCGAGAATGCGGATGGCCGCCATGCGCCGTAAACAACCCTACCATCCCATCAAAACGCCTTAAGGTGGGCTTAAGGTGACGCGCCCTACGAGGTGAGTCGCGACCAAGGCATTACCGTGCCTTGTTTGCAGTAAAAACAAGGCTGATACTGATCTACTTCTGGTCGATATCTAGCCGGCGCAATGCGAAGGTCAGTTATGAGCAGTCAATATATCCAGGGAATGGTCGATAACCTGAAAGAGGGCCGCCTGTCGCGGCGTTCCTTCATGCAGCGGATGGCTGCGCTGGGCATCGCCGCCCCGATCGCGAGCCAGATCCTGGCATGGAACGATGTGGCGATGGCGAATGCCACGCTCGAATACAAGCCGACCAAGGCCGGTGGCGGCGGTCCGCTGAAGATGCTGCTCTGGCAGGCCCCGACCCTGCTCAACCCGCATTTCGCCTCCGGCACCAAGGACCAGATCGCCTCGCGCGTCTTCTACGAGCCGCTCGCCGGCTGGGACAAGGAAGGCAATCTCACCCCGCAGCTCGCGGCGGAAGTGCCGACCCGCGCCAACGGCGGCCTCTCCGAGGACGGCACGACCGTCACCTGGAAGCTGAAGCCGGGCGTGAAGTGGCATGACGGCAAGCCGCTCACCGCCGACGACGTCGTCTTCACCTGGGAATATGCCGCCGACCCGGCGACAGCCGCCTACACCACCGGCGCCTACAAGGACATCAAGGTCGAGAAGGTCGACGATCTCACCGTCAAGGTGATCTTCGCCAAGCCGACGCCGTTCTGGGCCGATCCCTTCGTCGGCGTCGCCGGCATGATCATCCCGAAGCACCATTTCGGCGAATACAAGGGCGCGAAGTCGCGCGAGGCACCGGCGAACCTGAAGCCGGTCGGCACCGGCCCCTACAAGTTCGCGGACTTCAAGCCCGGCGACATCCTGACCGGGACCATCAACACCGACTACCACGTCAAGAACCAGCCGCATTTCGACACGTTCGAGATCAAGGGCGGCGGTGACGCGGTTTCGGCGGCGCGCGCAGTGCTGCAGACCGGCGAATACGACTATGCCTGGGACACGCTGGTCGAGGACGAGGTCCTCAAGCGCATGGAGACCGGCGGACGCGGCAAGATCAGCGCAGCGGCTGCCGGCGACATCGAGTTCATCACCCTCAACACGACCGATCCGTGGACCGAGGTCGACGGCGAGCGCTCGAGCGTCAAGACCAAGCACCCGACCCTGTCGGACCCGGCCGTGCGCCAGGCGATCAACCTGCTGATCGACCGCGACTCGATCCAGAAGTTCATCTATGGCCGCGCCGGCAGCGCGACGGCGAGCTTCGTCAACGAGCCCAAGCAGTTCAAGTCGCAGAAGCTGAAATACGAGTTCAACATCGAGAAGGCCAACAAGATCCTCGACGAGGCCGGCTGGAAGAAGGGCTCGGACGGCATCCGCGAGAAGGACGGCAAGAAGCTCAAATACGTCTACCAGACTTCGATCAACGCCCCGCGCCAAAAGGTCCAGGCCATCATCAAGCAGGCCTGCCAGCGCGCCGGCATCGACCTCGAGCTCAAGTCGGTCACGGCGTCGGTGTTCTTCTCGTCGGACGTCGCCAACCCGGACACCTACACCAAGCTCTATGTCGACATGGAGATGTATACGACCACGCAGCCGCAGCCTGATCCGGAGCGCTTCCTCAACCAGTTCGTTTCCTGGGAAGTCGCCAACAAGGAGAACAAGTGGCTGGGCCGCAACGTCTCGCGCTATACCGATCCGGCTGCCGACGAGGCCTACAAGGCCGCGCAGAAGGAGCTCGATCCGGCCAAGCGCGCCGCGCTGCTGATCAAGGTCAACGAGATCTTCTGCGAGGCCAACGTCATCCTGCCGATCCTGTCGCGCAAGAAGGTCGTCGCCGCGGCGAACAACCTCTCCCACGACCATTCCGGCTGGGACGTCGATACCTGGAACCTCGCGGCCTGGTATCGCAGCTAAGAGCTCAGCAGCCGCTCGCGGAGAGATAGTCTCCGTGAAGGCCTGCCGATAAATCGATGCCCCGCCAGCGCATGCCGGCGGGGCTTTTCTATGGGTGGCAGGAGTCGAGACGCCCGATGCGGCGAGTGGCCCGGTCAAGTGGACGCGGGCATCGCAAGTCGGGACCGGGCCTCCTCAAAGGAAGAAGTGAAACCCAAAGCCCAAGATGGCAAAGCCGGTGCCGACGACGTGTGCAACGAATTGGGGCTGAAGACGCGACCGCTGCTCCTCGAACAGGTTGGCCTTCTCTGATCGCGACATGCGGTCGCGGGCTTTGAACTGCTCGGCGAGCACTGAAGGATGGACTCCGCCTGGGCCATCCTTCTCCAAATCCATGCGGACTATGATAAAAACGATGACGAGGCCCAGTACCCCGAGTCCGAAGAAGCCGACGAGCCGCAGGGCGCCGTAGAAGACCCCGATGCACAGGGCAGCGAGAAATGGAAACGCGATGTAGTCCCACTTCGTGAACCGCATGACGACATCTTGCGGGCCTGCAGAGCGCCTGTCCAGCACCGAAGGCCGCCTCTGCTGCGGGGCACGAGCTTCCTGTCGCGCCAGGTGTCCGACTTCCCTGCGACGTCGACGATTCAGCCGCTTCATGATTGGGCCTGACGAGATATGGCCCGCACGAAGTGACGTGACCGTCGACCTTTCAATCCACCTCGATCTCGCCACTCTTTTTCTTGCTTGCGGACCGCGATCCGGCTCCTAAATCTGTTGGCATCGAGGACTTGGGGGGAGCAGGAGCGTGCCATTCTCATCGCTGAACGACCCTGTCGACCTCGCTCGGGCGCAGGCAGCGCTGGAAGCTGCGTGGAAGGACGTCAAACCGGCGGATATCGACGTGTTTGACGCGCGAGAGCGGACAAGACTGGCCTATATCGTCGCGGCGCTCGTCGCGGTCGCGGAAGACGAGGACGATTTGAAACGGCGGGCGGTCGAGCGATATCGCCAATCGGCCTGATCATCACCGCCACCCTTGCCCGGCCGTCGTCGGGAGCGGCTGTGCTATGCGCGCTGGAAAGTGCAGGGATACCGCACCCACAAGAGCGACCAGCCCGATGACCGCGAGCCAAAGCCAAAAATCCAGCGGCGGTTTCTTGCGAGCAGGCATGTCCTAGGAAGCCCGGACCGCGCCGGTTGTTCCTTATCGAACGACTGCGTCGTTGGGGAGGAATTGCCCGTCCCTCGCCCATGTGCCGATCGGAGGCCACACTTCAGGCCGAGCGAGGCTCGAATCCCGAGCAGCCCGTCACTCGACCGGCGTGCATTCCATCCGCACACGCTCCCCGGGCTGGCTCGCGGTCTGACAGCTCACTCTGGCGGGCAGCAGCGGAGACCCCGATTGTGCAGGCGTTGGGACTGGCGTCACAGCAGCGGCCGGGATGATGGCGGCGGCCGGCGCCGGGGTCACAGGCCGGGTCCGCGATGAGGCCAGCTGCGGCGTGCGGTGGACCACGGGCTTTGACTGCTGCGGCCCGATTGCCGGCCGCAGCGGAGGCGCTGGCGGCTCCTCTATCGGCTCGATGACCGGAGGCGGATTTTGCGCCGCAACAACCACCGGCGGGGGCTGCTCAGGTGACGCGCGCCAAGGCGTCCACGAGCTCAGCCGCGTGAAGGCTTCCATGGTCGGCCGAGTGATCGTCTCGGCGGTCGGCATCGACTGCATGCAGCCGGAAAGCGCAAAGCCGAAAAAGCATACGGCTGCGCGGTTCGGGATCGACAGCATCTTCGCCGCTCCTGCTGTGGATTGATCGCGAGCGGGCCGATGGTGCCCGCTCTGCCCCGGGCGAGTCAACCTTTGGCCGCATTCGCGGAGAGCTGAACAGCCCCAGGCGTGGCCTGATCGCAACGCGAGCGCGACAGACCCATGACACGTCAACGCACATCAGCTTTGCCGGAAAATGGATTCCGGCGGCTGCGCCGATGTTCTACGGCTCACGCTCACTTCTTCGGAGACGACCGACGATGTCTGTGGCCGCGCTGATCGGCTTCCTCCTACTGACAGGCGTGGCCGCCTATGCCCAGACGCTGACCGGCTTCGCCTTCGGCCTGATCACCATGGGAGGCGTCGGGCTGTCCGGGCTGATCTCGTTGCCCGATGCGGCGATGCTCGTCAGCCTGCTGACCCTGGTCAACGCGACGCAGATGCTGCTGAAGGGCTGGCGCGACGTTGCCTGGCGCGAATTCCGGCTGGTGATGGCGGCGAGCCTGCCGGCCCTGTTCATCGGCTATCGGCTGCTGGAATGGCTCGCCGACAGCCAGGCCGACCTGCTGCGGCTGGCGCTCGGCTTCGTCATCATCGTCTCCAGCCTGCAGCTCGCGCGCAAGCCGCAGCCTCTCGCGCAGCGTTCCGGCGCGCCGAGCTTCCTCTTCTTCGGCAGCGTCGCCGGGCTGATGGGCGGGATGTTCTCGACCTCCGGGCCGCCACTGGTCTACCATTTCTACCGGCAGCCGATGACGCTGTTGACGATCCGGGAAACGCTGGTGACGGTCTTCGCGCTCAATGCGCTCTGCCGCACCGGGCTGGTGGCCGCATCAGGCCAAATTCCGTCCGCATCGGTGCTTTCGGGGCTGCTGGCGGTGCCCGTCGTCATGGCGGCGACGCATCTCGCTCGGCGACGCCCGCCGGCCATCTCCCCGATGGCGCTGCGGCGGATCGTCTTCGTCCTGCTGTTCCTGTCGGGCGTCGCGCTCGCGGCGCCCGCCGTAATCCATCTGATCAGCGCCTGACCGCGCGCCGAGATCGCCCGCGCTCAGATCAGAACTGCGGCATCTCCGGCTGCTGATGGGCTGCCAGAACCTGCTGGAAGGCCTGGGACCAGACCTCCGGCGGCTGCGCGCCCGAGATCGCGAGCTTGCCGTCGACGATGAAGAACGGCACGCCGTTGACGCCGACCTTGCGGGCATGATCCTCCAGCCCGATCACGGTCTCGCGCAGCTCGTCATTGGCGAGTTCGTCGCGGGCGGCCTGTTCGTCGAAACCCTGCTCGACGGCGATCTGGACCAGCGTCTCGATGTCGCCGATGTCGCGCCCGTCCTGCCAATAGGCCTTGAAGAGAGCCGTCGTCATGTCGCCGCCGCGCTGCACCGTCGAGGCGGCCGCGATCAGCATATGCGCCATGCGCGTGTTGACGCTCTTCGTCACCTTCGCCCAGTTGAAGGTTACGCCGCTCTCCAGCGCCGCTTCCGACAGCTTCAGCTCGATTTCCTTGCGCTTGCCCGGACCGAACTTGGCCTCGAGATACTGGGTGCGATCCATGCCCTCCTCCGGCATTTCCGGATTCAACTCATAGGGTAGCCAGGTGATGGCGAAGCGCTCATTGAGACCGTAGCGCTCCAGAGCCGTCTCCAGCCGCGTCTTGCCGATGAAGCACCATGGACAGGCAATGTCCGAAACGATCACGAGCGGCAGCTTGTCCTGCATGTCGATGTCCTTCGTATCAGGCGGGATAGAGATGCTGCCCGCCATGCCGGTCTTCGGCGATCGCTTCCGCGCCCGGCGTCTCGCAACCGGAGAGGAAGGAGGGGCCGACCGGAATCTTGCCGGCACCGCCGGGAATGTCGAGGATATAGGTCGGCTGGCACAGCCCCGAAAGGTGGCCGCGCAGGCTTTTGACCAGCGCCTGCCCCTCCTCCAGCGTCAGCCGGAAATGCGAGGTGCCGGGCGCGAGATCGGGATGGTGCAGATAATAGGGCTTGATGCGGTTCTCGACGAAGGCGCGCATCAGGGCCCCGAGCGTTTCGACATCGGCATTGACGCCCTTGAGCAGCACGGACTGGCTCAACAAGACATGGCCGGCATCGGCGAGCGTCGCGATCGCCGCGCGTGCGTCGTCGGTGAACTCGCGCGGATGGTTGGCATGGATGGCGATATAGCTCGCCTTGCCGGGAATGCGCAGCGCCCGGGCATAGTCCGGCGTGATCCGGCCGGGATCGACCACCGGGACGCGGGTGTGCCAGCGCGCGACCTTGATATGCGAGATCGCGGCCAGACGCTTCGCCACTTCGCGGATGCGGCGGGCGGAGAGGATGAAGGGATCGCCGCCCGTCATGATCACCTCCCAGATCTCGGGACGGGAAGCGAGATAGGCGAGCGCGGCGTCGAGCTTCTGGCCAGTCAGCGCATCGCCGCCGGGGCCGACCATCTCGCGGCGGAAGCAGAAGCGGCAATAGACCGGGCAGGCATGGACGAGCTTGAGCAGGGCGCGGTCGGGATAGCGATGGACCACACCCTCGACCGGAGAATGGGTGTCGTCGCCGATCGGATCGGCCAGCTCCTGCGGGAGCGTCACGAGTTCGGCCGCATCAGGGACGAACTGGCGCGCGATCGGATCGGCCGGATCGGCCGGGTCGATCAACCCGGCGACGGCCGATGTCACCGAGACGGCATAGCGCTCCGCCACCTTCTGCAGCGCCTCGCGGCGCGCGGGCGCGGCAAGCCCCGCTTCGACGAGCGCGTCGATGCTGCGCAGCGGCTGGCCGCCGGGGGGCAGGTGAACGGTCATGCCCTTCCCCTGCCCGCTTCCGCGACCGGCGTCCAGAGCACATCCTCGATCCGGCGCGCGCCCACGCAGAGCATCACGAGGCGGTCGAAGCCGAGCGCGATGCCGGACGCCGCCGGCATGCTCGCCAGCGCCTCCAGGAAATCGCCATCGATCGGATAGCGCTCGCCATAGATGCGCTCCTTCTCGTCCATGTCGGCCTCGAAACGGCGGCGCTGCTCGGCCGGGTCGGTGAGTTCGCCGAAGGCGTTGGCGAGTTCGACGCCGCAGGCATAGAGCTCGAAGCGCTCGGCCACGCGCGGATCGCCGGGCTTGGGCCGGGCGAGCGCGGCCTCGCTGATCGGGTATTCGCAGAGGATCGTGGCACGGCCGCGGCCGAGATGCGGCTCGATGCGCTCGGAGAGCACGCGGCTGAAGATATCCGACCATGTGTCGTCCGGAGCGACCCGGATGCCGGCCTCGATCGCATCGGCGGCAAGCCCGCCCCGATCGACATCGTGATCGGCAGTGACCGTGCGCAGCAGGTCGATCCCGGCATGGCGCTTGAACGCCTCCTGCAAGGTCAGGCGCTCGGGCTCCGCGAAGGGGTCGGCTTCGACATCGCGCCAGCGCAGCATGGTGGCGCCGGCGGCACGGGCAGCCTCAGCCATCAGCGCCGCGCAATCCTGCATCAGCACCTGATAGTCCTCGCCGGCGCGATACCATTCGAGCATGGTGAATTCGGGGTGGTGCAGCGCCGTGCGCTCGCGGTTGCGGAAGACGCGGGCGAAATCGAAGATGCGGGTTTCGCCGGCCGCGAGCAGCTTCTTGGCCGCGAATTCCGGCGACGTGTGCAAGTAATAGGGGTGCGACTGCGCGGCGTTGTCGACCAGCGTCGTGGCAAAGCCGTGCAGATGCGTCTCATTGCCGGGTGAGAGCTGCAGGATCGCCGCCTCGACCTCGGTGAAGTCATCAGCCTCGAACCAGCGCCGCAACGCCGCCTTGATCCGCCCGCGGGCGAGAAGCGCCGGGCGGCGGTCGGCATGGACATCGGGCCGCCAGAACGGCGTCGGGGAGGAGCTCATCGAATCTCGCACCGGATACGTCGGAAAGCTTTCGTTTCGCGCGCGAATGCGGTAGTTGCGCGGCAATCGAATTCGCATAGCGCGCGGGCGCGCCGCGCACCAGTAAGGACATTCACGTGGTCAAGGTCATCGCTTCCTCCGTCCGCAAGGGCAACGTCCTCGAGCTCGACGGGCATCTCTGCACCGTCATCTCGGCCGAGAGCTTCTTCCCCGGCAAGGGCACGCCGACGACGCAGATCGACATGCGCCGCATCGCCGACGGCGTGAAGATGACGCAGCGCTACAAGACGACCGAGCAGGTCGAGCGCGCCTATGTCGAGGACCGCGACTTCACCTATCTCTATCAGGACGGCGAGCAGTACGTCTTCATGAACCCGGAGACCTTCGACCAGATCCATGTCGACAAGGACGTCGTCGGCGACTCCGCCCCCTATCTTCAGGAAAACATGAAGGTCTCGCTCTCGGTGTTCGAGGACAAGGCCGTGGCGATCGAGCTGCCGCAGCGCGTCACGCTCGAGGTCGCCGAGACCGAGCCGGTGACGAAGGGCCAGACCGCCTCTTCGTCCTACAAGCCGGCGATCCTGTCGAACGGCGTGCGCAGCGCCGTGCCGCCGCATGTCGGCGTCGGCACCCGCATCGTCGTGATGACGGCCGACGGCTCCTATGTCGAGCGCGCGAAAGATTGATCTGCCGAGGCACGCGCCGCGGAACAATCTCCTCTATAGCTAACGCAGCGGGCCCTTTCCGGGCCCGTTGTCGTTTCGAGGTTTCTTCTCATGCCGCTCACAGTCCAGGCCGCCGCCCTTTCCGGCTTCGTGCAGACGCTCAAGGCGCTCGACGCCATTCTCGACAAGGCCCTGGAGCAGGCCGAGACCCGCAAGATCCAACCGGAAGTGCTCCTGACGGCGCGTCTCGCGCCCGACATGCTGGCCTTCACCCGCCAGATCCAGCTCTGCTGCGACTTCGCCAAGAATGCGGTGGCGCGGCTTTCCGGCGGCGAGAACCCGCGCTTCCCCGACGAGGAGAAGAGCTTCCCCGAGTTGAAGGAGCGCATCGCCAAGACGCTCGCCTTCGTCGCGGCCGCCGATGGCGCGGCCCTCGACGCCGGGCTTTCCCGCGAGGTTACCTTCCCGCGCGGCCCGTCGGCGACGGTGACAATGACGGGCGAGGCCTATCTCACCCGCTTCGCCATCCCGAACTTCTATTTCCACGCCACGACGGCTTACGACATCCTGCGCGAGAACGGCTTCCAGATCGGCAAGCAGGACTTCCTGCGCGGCGTCTTCGACGCCTGAGGGAGAACGGGCCGGGGCATGGCCGCGGCGCCTGCGATCACGATCGAACGCGCCTCTCCCCGGGATGCCGGGGAGATCGCCTCGCTCTATCTGGCCTCACGCACCGAAGCGCTGCCCTATCTGCGCCGCTGCCACAGCGACGACGAGGTGCGGGACTGGATCGAGTCCGTCAGGCTCGCCCGCGGAGAGACCTGGGTCGCACGCGAGGCTGGGCGCATCCTCGGCTTCATGTCGCTCGACGGCGAGGAACTCGACCAGCTCTATCTGCTGCCCGGGCATTTCAGGCGCGGCATCGGCTCGCTGCTGCTCGCCAGAGCCAGGGCGCGCTGCCCCACCCGCCTCAGCCTGTTCACCTTCCAGCGGAACACGGCAGCTCGGGCCTTCTATGAGCGACACGACTTCCGTCTCGTCGACCTCAATGACGGCACGCGCAACGAGGAAGGGGAGCCGGACGCGCTTTACGAATGGCGCAAATCTGTTTCCACCGAGGGCTTGCAATCGGCGACCACGCTTCCCATTTCAGGGTCACGATGATGTATCGAGGGCGTTCCACCGCCTTCCATCATCGTTGAAGACGGCCATGAGCCGAACGTGTGACGCCGGATGTACGCGCGCCCGTTATGGACATGGCCGTTGGCTTTTCGATGCCCGTAGCGCCTTGGCGCTGCGGGCATTTTCTTTGCGCCCGGCCAACGGAAGCGCAATCAATGTTCATTGTATGTTCATATCAAAAGGCGCAGATTGAGCGCAAGGCGAGGCTCAGGTGATGGGAGGTTCGTCATGATCTCAACCTTCAGCAGCAATAAGATGGTTGCCACGGCTTTCGCCGCGGCAGCGATCTCGATGGGCGTCATCGCATGGTCGGCCCCCGCCGAGGCACGCTTCGGGGGTGGCGGCTTCGGTGGCGGCGGCATGGCGTTCCATGGCGGCGGTGGCTTCCATGGCGGCGGCATGGCCTTCCGCGGCGGCGGCGTCCCGATGGGCGGCTTCCGGGGCGGCGGATTCGCACGTCCCGGTTTCGCCCGCCCGGCATTCGTTGGGCCCGGCTTCGTCCGGCCAGGCTTTGCCAACCAAGCGGTGTTCTTCCACGACCGGCGGTTCCACAATAACCGCTTCTTCTTCGGTCCGGCTTTCGCGCTGGGCGTAGGCGCGCCCTATTACTACAACAGCTATTACGGCGATGACTGCTACTATGTGTGGCGGCGCAGTTTCGACCCGTGGGGCTATGTCGTCTCCCGCCGTGTGCTGGTCTGCCAGTGACGTGTCGCGTCACGGAGCCTGACAGCTTCAGCAGCGACCGGCTGCGCCGCCATGAGGATGGCGCCGCGCGGTTCCAGGGCAGCGCGCAGCATGGCCAGGCCACACCAGTCCGTTGCACCGGCAAAGGCCAGCATCGCCCCCATGATCCCGGCAATGGCGAAAGCCACGGTCAAACAGGCAAAGCCGGCGAGGACCAGAAGCGCGACCATGGCTCCGTCGATCAGCTGAACCTGCCGAAAGATCGACAGGCGCGGGCCGGAGTTGCCGACGATCGGTAAGCCAGCGGCCCGCCAAGCCACGACACAGCCGTCGAGGGCTGACGCTCTCTGCTCGCTGGGCGGCAAGCGCACAGGCCGGGCGCTTCGCATGCCGCCCGTCCTGAGGAGCCGTTACAGCAGGAGCGGCATCTCGAAGGATGCGGGCTCACATTCCCAGACTGACGCTAACCCAGCAGGAACGGATTGTTCCGCCGTTCCTCGCCCAGCGTGCTGGCCGGGCCATGGCCGGGCAGGAACTGGACGTCGTCGCCGAGCGGCAGCAGCTTCGTCTTGATCCCCGAGATCAGCGTCTCGTGATCGCCATAGGGGAAATCGGTCCGCCCCACGGAACCGGCGAAGACGGTATCGCCCGCCAGCAGGAAGCGTAGATCCTTCTGGAAGAAGGTGACATGGCCGGGCGTGTGGCCGGGGACGTGCTGAACCGAGAAGGTCAGGCCTCCCAGCGAGACTTCGTCGCCTTCCTTCAGCCAGCGCGTCGGCTTCACCGCCTTCATGTCGAGGATGTCGAAGCGCAGGCCCTGCTCCGGCAAGCCGTCGAGCAGGAACTTGTCGCCTTCATGCGGTCCGATGATTGGCAGCGAGAGCGCCTCGGCGAGCTCGGTGGCGCCGCCGGCATGGTCGAGATGGCCATGCGTCAGCCAGATCGCGACCGGGGTGACGCCGAGTTCCTTCAGGGCTTCCTGCAAGCGGGGCGCGTCGCCGCCGGGATCGACGATGGCCGCCTGCTTCGTCTCGGGATCCCAGAGGATCGAGCAGTTCTGCTGGAACGGCGTCACCGGCACGACGGCGATCTGGAGCGGCGCTTCGGGCTGGTCGGTCATGCCATTGCCTTTGGTTCGAGCAATATGAAAGAGCCTCACCGCCCGCCGCAGCGATTGGCAATGAGCGCGCGGTAGTTCGTCAGCTCGGAATCCATCTCCGCGACATTGCGTTCGCGCTCCGCCCCGCTCTGGCAGGCGGCGAAAACCGAGCGCGCCTTCTGCAGGTAGCCGACATGCTCGCGAAAGGTCCGGCACTGAGTCGCCTGATCGGCGCTAGCCGCGGCAGAGAGCCGGGTCTGCTGCAAGCGGAAGCCGGCCTCGTTCTGGAAGAGGTCGCGCGAGCAGGTCGCCGGGCGCGGCTGCTGGCCGAGCGCGGAGCCGGCCAGCAACAGCGTCGTCGCAACGGTCAGTGCGAGCCTCATCCGAGGTTCAGCTCCTTGAAGAAGTCGTTGCCCTTGTCGTCGATGACGATGAAGGCCGGGAAATCCTCGACCTCGATCTTCCACACGGCTTCCATCCCGAGTTCCGGATATTCCAGGACCTCGACCTTGCGAATGCAATCCTGCGCGAGGCGCGCCGCCGGGCCGCCGATCGAGCCGAGATAGAAGCCGCCATGGGCTTTGCATGCCTCCCGAACCGCTGCAGACCTGTTGCCCTTGGCCAGCATCACCATGGAGCCGCCGAAGGACTGGAACTGGTCGACGAAGGAATCCATGCGGCCGGCCGTGGTCGGGCCGAAGGAGCCCGAGGCGAAGCCTTCCGGCGTCTTGGCCGGGCCAGCGTAGTAGACCGGGTGGTTCTTGAAATAGTCGGGCATGCCCTCGCCGCGCTCCAGCCGTTCACGGATCTTGGCATGAGCGAGGTCGCGGGCGACGACGATGGTGCCGGTCAGCGACAGGCGCGTCTTGACGGGATGCTTCGACAGCGTCGCCAGGATCTGGCTCATCGGCCGATTGAGATCGATCTTGACGACATCGCCGCCGAGCTTCGCCTCGTCGACATCCGGCAGATACTTCGATGGATCGGCTTCGAGCGCCTCGAGGAAGATCCCGTCCTTGGTGATCTTGCCCTTGGCCTGACGGTCGGCCGAGCAGGAGACGCCGAGCCCGATCGGCAGCGACGCCCCGTGACGCGGCAGGCGGATGATGCGAACGTCGTGGCAGAAATACTTGCCGCCGAACTGCGCGCCGACGCCGAGCGCCTGCGTCATCTTGTGGACCTCCTCCTCCATCTCGATATCGCGGAAGGCGTGGCCCGAGGGCGAGCCCTCCGTCGGCAGCGCGTCGAGATAGCGGGTCGAGGCCAGCTTCACCGTCTTCAGGTTCTGCTCGGCCGAGGTACCGCCGATGACGATGGCAAGGTGGTAGGGCGGGCAGGCCGCGGTGCCTAGCGTCAGGATCTTCTCCTTCAGGAACGCCATCATGCGGTCCTTGGTGAGAAGCGACGGCGTCACCTGGTAGAGGAAGGTCTTGTTGGCCGAGCCGCCGCCCTTGCAGACGAAGAGGAACTTATAGGCGTCCTCACCCTCGGCGTAGATGTCGATCTGCGCCGGCAGGTTGGTGGCGGTGTTCTTCTCCTCGAACATCGAGAGCGGCGCGAGCTGGGAATAGCGCAGGTTGCGCTTGAGGTAGGCGTCATGGACGCCCTCGCCCAGAGCCGACTCGTCGTCGCCGTCAGTCCAGACCTTGCGGCCCTTCTTGCCCATGATGATGGCGGTGCCGGTATCCTGACACATCGGCAGCACGCCGCCGGCGGCGATATTGGCGTTCTTCAGCAGGTCATAGGCGACGAACTTGTCGTTCGAGGTCGCCTCGGGATCGACGAGAATCTTGGCGAGCTGAGCGAGATGGCCCGGGCGCAGCAGATGATTGATGTCGATGAAGGCCTGTTCGGAGAGCTTGCGGATCGCCTCGCGGGAGACGCTCAGGACCTCGCGATCCCCGATTTTCTCGACGCTGACGCCTTCGCTTCCGAGCTTGCGATAGGGCGTCTTGTCCTCCCCGAGCGGGAAGAGATCGACATGCGTATAGGCCATGATCAGCGGCTCCGAAGCGATGAAGCGCCGCGCTCTCGATTTGGGACAGAGACTGCTCCACCGACAGGCTCGCTGTGGATCAGAACGGTCTCCAGCCGGACGCGCGGCGCCGTATGGCCGGCGTCATAGCCCGTCGACCGGCGTCGTCCAAGCAGTCTTTAATGAGTTTAAGCGCAGGCAGCCTGAGTGGCCGACTCGGCAAGGATGGCGTAGATCGCCGCGGGGTCACGAATCTTGCGGACCTGCTCAAGCACCGACTGGTTGCGAAGCACGCGCGCAACGCGGGCCAGCGCCTTGAGATGGTCGGCGCCAGCGCCCTCCGGCGCGATCAGCACGAAGATGATGTCGACGGGCTGGCCGTCGAGCGCGTCGAAATCGATCGGCTTTTCGGTGCGGGCGAACAGGCCGACCAGGCGGTCAATGCCCGGCATGCGACCGTGGGGGATGGCGATGCCGTCGCCGATGCCGGTCGAGCCGAGCCGTTCACGCTGGAGCAGCGCCTCGAAGATCTCGCGGTCGGGCAAGCCCGTCAGGGCGGCGGCATGCTGGGCAAGCTCCTGCAGAGCCTGCTTCTTGCCATTGGCCCGTAGTGGCGAAATCACCGCGGCGGGGCTCAGGAGATCGGTCAGCGTCATTCGCCCGTCCATGCATGTCCCATGCCGGCCGAAACGCCGTCGGCATGGGTCAGGTTCGAGGGCCGGGGCGGTCGCCCGCCGGCCTCAGGACAGCGATGCCGGCGGGTCGATCCAGCCGATATTACCGTCGCGGCGGCGGTATACGATGTTCATCCGGCCATTGCCAGCATGGCGGAAGACGATGACGGGCGAACCAGTCATGTCGAGCTCCGCGACCGCATCGCTGACCGTCAGAACATGCAGCGATTTGGTGGTTTCGGCCACGGTCACCGGGTGATCGCCGGTGGAAACACCGTCGAACTCCTCGATATCGTCATCCGGAGCCGCAATCACATAGCTGGGGATTTCGATTCCGGCGTCGCGTCCGTTGGCCGTCGAACGGTCCTTCAGCCGGCGCTTGTAGCGTCGCAACCGCTTCTCGATCCGCTCAGCCATCTTATCGAGGCTGGCATAGGCATCATGGGCGGTGGCCGAGGCTTCCAGCGTGATCCCCGAAGAGAGGTGAATGACGGTGTCGGTGCGGAAGGCCGTACCGTCCTTGTCGACCGTGACGTGCCCCTGATAGCCGCCCTCGTAATATTTGCTGACGGCTGCAGCGACCCGCTCTTCGGCCTGGCCGCGCAGGGCCTCGCCGACATCGAGATTCTTGCCGGAGATTCGCAAGCTCATGGACTGCTTCCCCTTGTTTAGCCATGGCCAGTGGTTGGCCATCATCCAGAGCTAAGAACCGCGAGTCCGGGATGTCAATGTGACAAGGGAAGCATGGCGCCGATGCGCCAGCGTTTTGGAACCAAATTGCTCAACGCCCTGCGGCCGCCATCGCAACCTTCTCCCGCCGACGCTCCATCGACGAAGGAATGCGCAGCGATTCCCGGTATTTCGCGACGGTGCGCCGGGCGATGTCGATGCCGGTGGCCTTGAGCCTGGTGACAATGGCATCGTCGGAAAGCACGTCGCCCGGACTTTCGTCGTCGATCATCTGCTTGATGCGGAAGCGCACGGCCTCGGCC
This sequence comes from Allobosea sp. 10L422, assembly GCF_056395345.1. Taxonomy (NCBI): domain Bacteria; kingdom Pseudomonadati; phylum Pseudomonadota; class Alphaproteobacteria; order Hyphomicrobiales; family Alloboseaceae; genus Allobosea; species Allobosea sp. 10L422. Next base: position 68,216 of record NZ_JBFTJI010000015.1, on the reverse strand, counting down.
GAATGCGCCTCGCCATAGCCGGTCGCCGCGATCGCCGCCGAGAAAAAGTACTTCATCTCGAAGACGCCGCGCGAGCAGGTCAGGTACTTGTTCGAGGTGACGCGCGAGACGGTCGATTCGTGCATGCCGATGGCATCGGCGACCGTCTTAAGGTTGAGCGGGCGCAGATGCTCGACGCCATAGGCGAAAAAGCCGTCCTGCTGGCGCACGATTTCGCTGGCGACCTTCAGGATCGTGCGTGCCCGCTGCTCGAGCGAACGCGTGAGCCAGTTCGCGGTCTGCAGGCATTCGGCGATGAAGGCCTTCTCCTCGTCGTTGCGCGCCGCCCTGGAAACACGGGCATGATAGGTCTGATTGACGAGCAGGCGCGGCAAGGTGTCCGGGTTGAGATCGATCAGCCAGGAGCCATCGGGCGCGGCGCGGATGAAGACATCCGGAACGACCGTCTCCGCCGCCCCGCCGCCGAAGGCCCGACCGGGCTTGGGATCGAGCCGGCGGATCTCGGCGACCATGTCGGCGACATCTTCATCATCGACGCCGCAGACGCGTTTCAGCGCGGCAAAATCGCGCTTGGCGACGAGATGGAGGTTCGCCACCAGAGCCTGCATCGCCGGATCGAAGCGGTCGCGGTCTCGCAGCTGGATCGCGAGGCATTCGGCGACGTCGCGTGCAGCGACCCCCGATGGATCGAAGCTCTGGACGATACGCAGCACGGCTTCCACCCGCTCGATACCGATGCCGAGACGTTCGGCGATGTCCGGAACGGGTTCGGCGAGATAGCCGCTGTCATCCACCGCATCGATGAGGTGCCGGCCGATGATGCGCTCTGCCGGGTCGGTGACGGCGAGGTCGAGCTGGGCACTGAGATGGTCGTGCAGCGAGGCTTCCGCCGTCAGCCCGCTCTCGAAGCCTTCGGGCCCGTCTTCGAAGGAGCCGCCGCGGGAGCCATAGGCTCCGCCGATGACCGGAAGACTGTCGGCGCCGCCTGAATCGCTGCGCGCCGCGCTCGGCTGCTCGCTCTGAAAGACATTGTCGAGGCCGGTGCCGAGCCGGCCTTCCATGCCCTCCTGGGTATGCAGGCTTTCGGCGCGGGCAAAGCTCTCGGGATCGGCGGCGTGCGGGCTCTCGGCCTCCGCACCGCCGCCTGGGGGGACTTCCGGGCCGTCGTTCCGCTCGAGCAGCGGGTTCCGCTCAAGCTCGCCGTCGACGAAGTTCTGGAGTTCCAGATGCGAGAGCTGCAGGAGCTTGATCGCCTGCAGCAGCTGCGGCGTCATCACCAGGGACTGGCCCTGACGCAACTCCATGCGCGGCATCATCGCCATGCGCGAAAGGCCCTTCTCGATCGCGCGCCACACGGCACGCTTCTTGCTTGTGAGAAGACCCTAGCGCCTGCTCAGCGCCGCGTCAAAGCCCATGCCTCGTTTGCAGGCAGGAAATTTGATGCACCGCAACAAACCGACGGAAATCGAGGCAGACGCCGCCGATCAGAGGCGGAAATCCTCGCCGAGATAGACACGGCGGACATCGGGATTGGCGATAATCTCGGCCGGCGAGCCTTCCGTCAGCACCCGGCCGGAATGGATGATATAGGCGCGGTCGACGAGGCCGAGCGTCTCGCGGACGTTGTGGTCGGTGATGAGCACGCCGATGCCGCGGTCGGTCAGCTGGCGCACCAACGCCTGAATGTCCCCCACCGCGATCGGATCGATGCCCGCGAAGGGCTCGTCGAGCAGGATGAAGGAGGGCTTTCCGGCGAGCGCGCGGGCGATCTCGCAGCGGCGGCGCTCGCCGCCGGAGAGCGCGATCGACGGCGCCTTGCGCAGCCGCGAAATGGTGAATTCCTCAAGCAGCTGGTCGAGCTGACGCTCGCGCGCCTTGCGGTCAGGCTCGACCACCTCGAGCACGGCGCGGATGTTGTCCTCAACGGAGAGCCCGCGGAAGATCGAGGCCTCCTGCGGCAGATAGCCGATGCCGAGCCGGGCGCGCTGGTACATGGGCAGCCCGGTGATGTCGTTGCCCTCGAGCGAAATGACACCGAAATCGGCCCCGACCAGACCGGTGATCATGTAGAAGATCGTGGTCTTGCCGGCGCCGTTCGGGCCGAGCAGGCCGACCGCCTCCCCCTGACGCAGATAGAGGCTGGCGTCCGACACCACGGTGCGGCCGCCATAACTCTTGCGCAGATTGCTGACTGCGAGAATCCCCGGCCCGCCGATCTCGGCGGCCGTCGAGCGCATCGCACCCTCGCCTGCGGCGCGCCTTCCGCTGCCAAAAAGCCCACGCAGGCGGCCGAAGACTCCACCCGGACTCGGAGCCTGGGTGCGTGCGGGCATGGCGGCGGGGCGAGGCGCTTCGGAGACAGTCACTGCGGGCACGGTCGCTTGTTGAGCTCAGTTGGTGGGCTTGGGGGCCGGCTTGGCGCCAGGCTTGGTCGCGTCCGGCTTGTTCGTTTCCGAGTTCGGCACGAAGAAGCCCTGGACGCGTCCGCCCTTGGTGGTCTCGACATTCGCGACGCCGGTCACCGTATTGTAGGTCAGCTTCTCGCCGCGGGTGATGTTCGGTCCGTCATTCAAGGCGACATTGCCCGTCATGATCACGACATTGTTTGCGCGGTCGAACTCGGCATTGTCCGAGGTCGCAGCCTGGGTCTTGGAGACGACCGTCACCGGCCCCTTGCAGAGGATGCGCTTGATCGAGCTGTCATTGCCGTTCGGCGCGGCCGGAGTCGCGGCTGCCGGCTTGGCAGCGCCGGCGCCTCCCTGCCCGCCATTGCGTCCCTCATAGAGCACGGTCATCACGGTGCAGCGCACCGTGGTCTCGCCCTGGACCGCGACGACATTGCCGGTGAAGACGGCCTTGTTCTCCTTGTCGAGCACATCGAGCTTGTCAGCATCGATCTTGATGGGCTCCTTGCTGTCGCCGCCGAGACCGCCGAGCGGGGACGAGGCATTGCCGCCGCGCGCCTTGCCCTGCGCGGCCTGCGCAAACGCCGTTTGCGGAGCCGCGGCCAAAACCACGCCCGCCGCCAGCAGCAGAGCGGCGCCGCGGAACCCCTTGGCGAAACGGAAACTGTGGCTTGCCGTGCTCATGTCACTGTCTCTTCCCGTTGCCAGCATCGTTGGCGGGCGTGTCGCCTGCCGGAGCAGCCCGATTCGCGTTCAGCAGTTCCGGCATCGGCGTGCTGCCCTCGCGCTCGGGCCCGGCGATCGTACCTGCTGGCGCGTTCCTGATGAAGACCCGGACCCGCCCCTCGAATGCGATCAACTCGCCATTGTTCTTCACGTCAAGCGTGTTGGCGTCCACAGTCGTCTCGCCGAGCGAGACCTTGACCGGTTCCGTCGAAGTCACGGCGCCGGATTTGAAGTCGACATCGGCCGTCCTCATCTGCATGTCGTGGCCGCTCTCGGTCCGAACCTTCACATCGTCGACGAGCTTGAGCTTTTCCTTCTGGGTGTCGAACAGGCCTGTCTTCGCATTGACCGTCACCCAGCCCTCCCGCTCCATCTGGATGCGTGCGGTCAGGATCTGAAGCTCGATCTGGGTCGGGTTCTTGATCTCCTGAAAGGCATTCTCGGCCGTGACCTGATAGGGCCGGTTATTCTTGCGGTAGCCGGAGAGCTTGGGCGTCTCCATCCGCACCTTGCCGCCGGTGATGCCGACCGAGCTGACCGAGACATTGGCGAGCTTGCCGCGGAGCGGGTTGAGAAAGGGGACGACGACCAGCGCGACCACCAGCGTCACTGCGGTCAGGGGAATAAGCGTGCGCAGGATGTGAACGGCCCGGGTGTGGCGACGCGCCGCGGCAAACGCCGCGCGACGGCTCAGCGCCTGCGCGGAAATCCTTCCCGCCGGGTCGTTCAAGGTCATTGCCACAGTCATGCCCCGCGCAATGGCAGCCGCTCACGGCTTTTTCGTGTCGCTAGGGCGAACCGCAACGCGCCCCCGCGCCGCCCGCTCCAGACCGGACGGGCGCGCCCCTCGCGCCAGTCTTCGCCGCAGACTGACGCAAGAACCCTTCGAAATTGTCAAGTGTGAGCGAAAATGTCGGTCTCGCCCCAGCCGGCCAGATCGAGCTCGGCGCGGTAAGGCAGGAAGTTGAAGCAGGCCTGGGCGAGATGGCTGCGGCCCTCGCGCGCCAGCATCGCCTCGAGCTTGGCGTGGAGCGCGTGAAGATGCAGCACGTCGGAGGCGGCGTAGGCGAGCTGGGCCTCGCTGAGCGTGTCCGCACCCCAATCCGAGGATTGCTGCTGCTTCGAGAGCTCGACGCCGAGTAGCTCCCGCACCAGATCCTTCAGGCCGTGGCGATCCGTATAGGTGCGGACCAGCTTCGAGGCGATCTTGGTGCAGTAGACCGGGGCCGTTACCACGCCGAAAGCGTGGCGCAACACGGCCACGTCGAAGCGCGCGAAGTGGAAGAGCTTCAGCACGGCCGGGTCTTCGAGCAGGCGGATCAGGTTCTTGGGCCGCTCGCCACTCTTCAGGATCTGGACGACGTCCGCCGTGCCGTCGCCACGCGAGAGCTGAACCACGCAGAGCCGATCGCGATGCGGGTTGAGGCCGAGCGTCTCGGTGTCGATCGCAACGCTCGAACCGGCCTCGTAGCCGTCAGGCAGATCGCCGCGATGAAAACGGATGGTCATGCTCGAAACCTCACTCGGGCCGCGCTGAGGCGCCCTTAAACGGTACTCACGGGAATGGAACGGCAGCAGACCGCGCCGGAGCGGCACGCCTTCCGCAGCTAGCGGCCTCGTATGGCTGGTTCAAGCCCTTTCTGATTTGGCACAACTGGCCGACCCTATCGTTAACCTTTTATTCACTATAAGCTTCAAGCTTTCGTTGAGGCATGCGACAAGAGTGACAATGGAGCACGACGCATGTCCCCGATTCGCCTTTTCTGCGATCTCGATGGCCGCATCGGCCTGCGGGCCTTCTGGCTCGGCAGCGCCGCCGTCGCGTTCACTCTGCTTGCCTTGCAGCGGATCCTGCCCCAACTGACGGATCCCCAGATCGCGCGAACCGTCCTTGCCTTCACAAACGCTTTTGCTATGTTTCCCTGGGTGGCGCTGGCCGCCAAGCGCGCCACTGACCGGGGCGGCAGCCCGCTTTTCGGCATCCTGCTGATCTGCGCGATCGTGCTGCCGGAGCACCTGCGTCTCTACATGCCACTCGGCTGGCGGCCTTCGCTGGAAGCGATCTCGACCATCGCCTGGGTGGTCGCCTTCATCGATCTCGGCCTGATGCCTTCGGCCAAGGACGGGCCGGCGGAGGCATTGGTCGCCGTCGAGGCCGGCTCCCGCTCAGCCTGAAGCGCGCCGGATCTCGGCGCGTCCTGCCGGCCCGGAAGTGCGATCTAACTCTTTGTCGGAGCATCGGATCTCTTCGAAGAGCCGATTCCACTTTTTGGTCCGATGCTTTAAAGCGGCGGCATGACGACGACGCCCTCCGCCTCTGCCCCTGCCCTTTCCTTCGATCCCGCCGATCCGGTCGCGCTGACGCAGGCGCTGGTGCGCTGTCCCTCCGTCACGCCGCAGGAAGGCGGCGCGCTCGCCCTGCTCGCCGCCGTGCTCACGGCCGAAGGCTATGAAGTCCACCGCCCGGTCTTCAGCGAGCCGGGCACACCGGATGTCGAGAATCTCTATGCCCGCATCGGCAGCGAGGCCCCGGTCTTCGTCATCGCCGGACATACCGACGTCGTGCCCGTCGGCAACGAGGCGGCCTGGACACGGGCGCCCTTCGACGGCGCAATCGAGAACGGGACCCTCTACGGGCGCGGCGCCTGCGACATGAAGGGCGGCCTCGCCGCCATGGTTGCGGCGGCGATCCGCTATCGCCGCGAGAACCCCGATGCGCCCGGCTCCATCGCCTTTCTGGTCACAGGCGACGAGGAGGGCCCCGCCGTCAACGGCACGGTGAAGCTGCTGGCCTGGGCGCATGAGCGTGGCGAGCGCTTCGACCATTGCATCCTCGGCGAGCCGACCAACCCGGCAACGATGAGCGACATGATCAAGATCGGCCGGCGCGGCTCGCTGACCGGCCAGATCACCGTCCATGGTATCCAGGGCCATGTCGGCTACCCGCACCTCGCCGATAACCCGATCCGCGGCATGGTCCGGCTGCTGGCGGCGCTCGACGCCGGGCCGCTCGACACCGGCACGGAGCATTTCGACCCGAGCAATCTCGAAGTCACGACGGTCGATGTCGGCAACCCCGCGTCGAACGTCATCCCCGCCCAGGCCAGGGCCGTCTTCAACATCCGCTTCAACGACGTCTGGACGCCCGAGACGCTCGCAGCCGAGATCGAGCGGCGTCTGCACGAGGCCGCGGGCAACACCGTGCGCTACGAGGTCGGCTTCCAGCCGACCAACGCCGTCGCCTTCCTGACCGCGCCCGGCCCGTTCGTGGCGATGGTCGGCGATGCCGTCGAAGCCGAGACCGGCAAGCCCCCCGCCCTGTCGACGACCGGCGGCACATCCGACGCGCGCTTCATCAAAAGCTTTTGCCCTGTCGTCGAGTACGGCGTCGTCGGCAAGACGATGCACCAGATCGACGAAAGCGTGGCCGTCGCCGACCTCGCTGCACTGGAGCGGATCACGCATCGGTTACTCGCCAGCTATTTTGCAGCGCAACATAAAGCTTGACGCGCCGGAACTGCGAGCCATTATCGCCGTTAGACGAAAGTCTAAGAACGCAGATAATGGAGATCGTGATGAGGCTTGCCGCCGACGACATCGCGCGCTCGCTGCGCGGTTCCTGGCATCTGATGACCCGCGGCACTGAAGCGCTTGCCGAACTCGACCTCAGCCGCGACGGCTTCTGGCGCTCCTTCCTCGCCTTCGCGCTGATGTTGCCGGCGACCGTCGCGATCCTCGCCGCGGCCCGCCTGTTCGCCGGCCTGCCGAACAGCGCCGGCCTCTTCACCGTGCCTGAGCTCGTGCTGGCGGTGATTGGCGCGCTCTGCCTCGCCATCCTCGCCGTGCCGGCCCTGCTGATCGCGCTGCGCCCGGAGCTTGCGCAGGCGCCGCGGTTCACCAGTTTCGTCATCGCCTGGAACTGGGCCGGCATCGTTTCGGCCAGCCTCATGGCGGTGCCCGCCGCCGTCTTCGCGCTGGGGTGGTCGACACCGGAGCTGGCGCTGGTGCAGGCGGCATTCTTCGCGGCGATCGTGCTGCGCTTGCGCTATTGCGTGGCGCGTGCGGCCTTTGGCCCGGAAGGGCACAGCATCGCGCTGCCGCTGGTCATCGCCAGCATCGTGCTCGACTATGGCGTGATTCGGCTGTTCAGCCTGTTCTGAGCCCGTCTCAGTAGTCTACACCTGCGAGGTAGAGCCCGCAGGACGGCGCGAGGGCGGCGCATTGCGCACGGTCGCGCGCCGCCAGGATCTGGCCGAGCTTCTCCTCGGGCCAGCGTCCCGCCCCGACCATCTTCAGGCTGCCGACGATCGAGCGGACCTGATGATGCAAGAAGGAGCGGGCGTGGGCGTAGACCACGATCTCCGCGCCCTCGCGCCGGACATCGAGCCGGTCGACCGTACGGATCGGGCTGTTGGCCTGGCATTCGGCAGCGCGGAAGGTCGTGAAATCGTGCTTTCCAAGCAGAGACTTGGCGGCGCGGTCCATCGCCTCGTGGTCGAGCTTCACCGGAACGTGCCAGACGCGGCCGCGATCGAGAGCGGGCGGCGCCCGCCTGTCGAGAATGCGGTAGATGTAGTAGCGGCGCTTTGCCGAAATGCGGGCGTCGAAATCATCGGGGACGATCTCGGCGCTGAGCACGCTGACCGGGAAGCGCGCCTTCAGCCGGGCATTGCTCGCATCGCGTACGACGTCGGTCCGCCATTCCCTGTCGATATCGACATGGGCGACCTGATGCGTGGCGTGGACGCCGGCATCCGTGCGCCCGGCGCAGTGCAGCCGGACGGGGTGGCCGCAGAAGGCCTCGACCGCCTCCTCGACGCGCTGCTGCACGGACGGGTCGCTCGCCTGGCGCTGCCAGCCCGAAAACGGCGTGCCGTCATATTCGATGACGAGCTTATAGCGCGGCATCAGAGCTGGCCGCCAAAAAGTGCGAAGCGGTTTTTGGACAACGGCCCGCTCCGTTAAAGCTTGTCGCCGGCCCCGAGCCGCGCGCCGCGCAGGAACTCGGCCCCGCTCATCGGCGCCTTTCCGGCGCGCTGGACCTGCAGCAGCTTCACCGCCCCGACGGCGCAGGCGACGGTGCCCTCGTCATCGAGCAGCGTGCCCGGCTCGGCCGCGCCGCCAGCGCGCGCCGTGCGCAGGATCTTCAGCCGCTCCGGCCCCTTGCCGAGGTCGATCTCGGCGAAGGCGCCCGGGAAGGGCGAGAGGCCGCGCACCCGGTCATGCACCAGTTGCGCCGGCAGCGTCCAGTTCAGCTTGGCCTCGGCATTGGTGATCTTGGCGGCATAGGTGACGCCTTCTTCCGGCTGCGGCGTGAACTGCAGGCCGCCGCGGCCCAGCGCCGCGAGTGCGCGCACCATCAGATCGGCACCGAGGATGCTGAGCTGGTCGTGCAGTTCGCCGGCGGTCAGGTCGGGCCCGATCGGCAGCGTCTCGACCATGGCGACAGGGCCGGTGTCGAGCCCCGCCTCCATCTTCATCACGCAGACGCCGGTTTCGGCATCGCCGGCCATGATCGCGCGCTGGAGCGGCGCCGCGCCGCGCCAGCGCGGCAGCAGCGAGGCATGGAGGTTGAGGCAGCCGAGCTCGGGCAGATCGAGGATCGCCTGGGGCAGGATCATGCCATAGGCGACAACGACGGCGACATCGGCCTGATGCGAGGCGATGATCTCGGCCTGCTCCGGCGTCTTCAGCGTCGCGGGCGTGAAGACCGGGATGCCGAAGCGCTCCGCCGCCTTGTGCACAGGCGAGGGCTTGAGATCGAGGCCGCGGCCGGCCTGCGCCGGGGCGCGGGTGTAGCAGGAGACGACCTCATGCCCCTGCCCGACGATCTCGGTCAGGACCGGCACGGCGAAATCCGGCGTGCCCATGAAAATGACGCGCAAACTCATACGCTCGACTTTACCTCAGCTCCGGCATGGCACCGGAAGAATGAAACAGCCTGCCGATTACGCAGCCCGCTCGCGCTTGGCCGCCTTGGCGAATTTCTTGGTGACGCGCTCGCGCTTCAGCCGCGAGAGATGATCGATGAAGAGCACGCCATCGAGATGGTCGATCTCGTGCTGCAGGCAGGTGGCGAGCAGGCCATCGGCTGCGATCTCCAGCGTCTTGCCGTCGAGATCCATATAACGGACCTTCACCTCTGCGGGACGCTCGACCTCCTCGTAATATTCCGGGATCGAGAGGCAGCCTTCCTCATAGACGTTGAATTCCTCCGAGGACCAGGTGACCTCCGGATTGATGAAGACCTGCGGCTTTCTCGGTTCCGGCTCCTCGCCCTCCTTCGCCTCCGGCTTCGAGAGGTCGATCGTCACCACGCGCAGCGGCACGCCGATCTGGATGGCGGCGAGCCCGATGCCCGGTGCGTCGTACATCGTCTCAAACATGTCCGCGACCAGCGCCTTGATTTCGGGCGTGACAGCCGCGACCGGCTTCGAAACAAGGCGAAGCTGGGCGTCGGGCAGGATGACGAGCGGGCGAACGGACATGGGATTCCAAGGAGAAAGAGCTGTTGAGCCCGGGACATAAGCATTTGTGGGCAAGCGGTCAAACTGTTCCGCTTTCGTTCGCCATTGCTCATCGAATCGGCTAGGCTCGGCGCATGAACGAGATCGCCTTCACCCTGCTGGAGCGCCCGGTGAGCTGGGCCGAAGCCGCCCTCGGCTTCGCAGCCCTGAGCCTTGTGCTCCTGCTCATGGCCGTGATCGCCGGCTGGCGTGGCGGCAGGAGCCGCGCGATTGAGGTCGCGATGGCGGCCGAGCGCGCCCGCGAAATGGACGACAAGGTCGCGGAGATGAACCGCCAGCAGGCGGAACTCGCCGGCCGGATGCAGTCCATGGCCGAAATCCTCTCGACGCGGCAGGGCGATCTTGCCCGGCTCGTAGCCGACCGGATGGACGGGCTTAGCCACAAGGTTGGCCAGGGCCTCGAACAAAATGTCCGCCAGACCACCGAAAGCCTCGGCAAGCTGCAGGAGCGGCTCGCGGTCATCGACACCGCCCAGAAGAACCTGACCGACCTGACCTCCGAAGTGGTGACGCTCAGGGACGTGCTCGCCAACAAGCAGGCGCGCGGGGCCTATGGCCAGGGCCGGATGGAAGCGATCGTCCGCGACGGCCTGCCCGCCGCCTTCTTCACGTTCCAGCCGCAGCTTTCGAACGGGCGCCGGCCGGACTGCCTCGTGACCCTGCCGGGTGACGGGCGCGGCCTCGTCATCGACGCCAAGTTCCCGCTGGAGAGCTTCACGCTGCTGCGCGAGGCACGCGGCGACGACGCACGCAAGGCCGCCGGCCAGCGCGTGCGCAGCGATGTCGGCGTGCATGTGAAGGATATCGCCGAACGCTATTTCCTGCCCGGCGAGACGCAGGATGTCGCGCTGCTCTTCGTTCCGTCGGAATCGATCTATGCCGACCTGCACGAGCATTTCGACGATGTCGTGCAGCGCGCGCACCGGGCGCGGGTGATGATCGTCTCGCCCTCGCTGCTGGCGCTGGCGATCCAGCTGATGCAGTCGCTGGTGCGCGATGCGCGCATGCGGGAAGAGGCGCAGGTCATCCAGACCGAGGTCGGCAAGCTGCTCGACGACGTCCGCCGGCTGGGCGAGCGGGTCGACAAGCTCGATACCCATTTCCGCCAGGCGCAGGACGATGTCGGCCAGATCAAAACCTCGGCCGGCAAGGTCACCAGCCGCGCCGAGAAGATCGGCGCGCTCGATTTCGAGGACGAGAAAAGCGAGCCCAAGCTGCCCTTCGCCAAGGGGCTGGAGCTGAAGGCCGCGGCGGAGTGATCAGCCGCGGCTGAGCACCGCCGAAAGCTCAGGTTTCACGTTCAGCGTCTGGAAAACGACACAGTAGCGCTCGGTGAGCTTGAGCAGCGTGTCGAGCTTCTCCTGCGGCGCGTCGCTCTCGACGTCGAAGAAGAGGCGGATGGCCTGGAAGCCGACCGGCGCATCCTTGGCGACGCCGAGCGTGCCACGGAAATCGAGATCGCCCTCGGCCCGGACGACGCCCTTCTTCAGCTCGATCTCGAGGGCGGTGGCTACCGCCTTCAGCGTCACACCGGCGCAGGCGACCAGCGCCTCCAGCAGCATGTCGCCGGAGCAGAGCTCGGCGCCCGAGCCGCCTGAGGCGGGATGCAGGCCGGCGAGCGCGATAGCCCGGCCCGTCTCGACCTTGCAGGCGATGCGCTGATCGTCGAGCTCGCCATGGGCCTTGAGCGTGATGACCGCAGCCTCAGGATTGGTGCGGTATTCGTCCTTGAGAGGAGCCTGCAAGGCACGCAGCGCGGTGACGTCCATCATCGTGATCCTTCTGAACCGGTCAGCCGGCTTGTAGCCGCTTCAGGCCGCCGCCTCCACCTGCGGCACGGCGGGCTGGCTTTCCTTTTCGAGCGCCCGGCGCAATTCGCGACGCAAGGTGACGAAGCCGACGGAGCCCTCCTCGCGCGGACGCGCCAGCAGATTGTCGAGGTTGAAAGCGACCGGCCCCGGCTGCCGCGGCAGGACGAGGATGCGATCGGCCAGGCGCAGGGCCTCCTCGACGGAGCCCGTGGCGATGACGACGGCGGGGCGCGCTTGCATACAAAGTTCCGGCAGGAAGGCGGTGAGCCGAACGCGCGCATCGGCATCGAGCGCCGCAAAGGGCTCGTCGATCAGCAGCTGCCGCGGTCTGACCAGCAAGAGGCGGGCGATGGCGAGCCGAAGCAGCTCCTCGGGCGAGAGCGCAGCGGGCCGCTGCTTCGCCTGCCCGGAGAGGCGGAGGCGAACCAGCACATTGGCGATCAGGCCCTCGCGCTCGAACGGCGTCACATTCGGGAGGACAAAAGCCAGGTTCTCGGTCAGATCGAGCCAGGGAAAGAAGCGCGGCCGGGCGCAGAGCAGGCCGATCTCAGTCGTCGGTATCGCCGCTTCCTCATCGCCCCGCAGACCGGCGAATGCTCGCAGCGCCGCCCCACGCACCTCCGGCGCACCGAGCAGGGCGACGACCTCGCCAGCCCTGGGGCGCGGCGGAGCGTATTCGGGAGAGCGGGAGAAATCGTGAAGAGCGGCCGACATCGCTGGCTCCATCCATAACAAGGCGGAAGGAGCGCAGACGGCATCGGGCCGTCCCGTCGTTCCCGCGCTTTAGCTGCATTTGTTTCGCGCCCGCAAGCTGAGGCTCAAATCGGCGCGTGTCCTCTTCTAAGGTCCGATTGTCCTTTTTGTCAAACGATACTCACCGCCACATGCCGGCATTTTCGGCCGCCTTTTCCTGATGCGGGGCCTCGTCGCGCAAGGACGCGCATCCGCCTTTCAGGTCCGATCGTTCTGCTTGTCAAACAACACAATCACGACCGTCAATTGGCCAATCACCAGGAAGCATCCGTGGATTTTAACCCTCTCGTCCCCTTTCCACGCGTGCTAGAACAGCCCCAGACGACGGAACCGTGCCCACGTGACAGCCTCCTCCACAACGCCCACGCTCGCCCTCTCCGACATGTTGCACGACCCGGAGGCGGGCATCGCGAAGCTGTTCGAGGCGGCACGGCGCAAGGACAAGGCGGAGAAGCGGCAGTTGCTCGTGGCCGGGCTGCGGCAGTTGCTCGACGACGGCCGGGTTTCGGCCAAGGCAATCCTGACGGGTCCGCGCGGCGGCCTCGCCTGCGCGCACCGGCTCTCGGCGGTGATGGATGCCGTCGTCATCGGGCTGCACAAGGCCGCGGCCTCTTATTTCTATCCGGCCGACAACCCCTCGCAATCGGAACGGATCGCGGTCGTTGCCGTCGGCGGCTATGGCCGCGGCACGCTGGCGCCGGGCTCCGACGTGGATTTGCTCTTCCTCTTCCCGCACAAGCAGACGGCCTGGGGCGAGAGCGTGGTCGAATCCATGCTCTACCCGCTCTGGGACCTGAAGCTGAAGGTCGGCCATTCCGTACGCTCGATCGACGATTGCGTGCGCGAAGCGCGGGCGGACATGACGATCCGCACGGCCTTGCTGGAAGCGCGCTTCCTGGTGGGCGACCGGGCGCTGTTCGACGAGATGACTCGTCGCTTCAATGCCGAGGTGGTGGAGGGCACGGCCGCCGCCTTTACCGAGGCGAAGCTCGCCGAACGCGAGACGCGGGTGCAACGGGCCGGCGCCTCCCGCTATCTGGTCGAGCCGAACGTCAAGGACGGCAAGGGCGGGCTGCGGGATCTCAACACGCTGTTCTGGATCGCCAAATACTCCTACCGCGTCGACGACGTGCGCGAGCTGGTCGCGGCCGGGCTCTTCGACGAGGACGAGCTGCAGATGTTCCAGCGGTCGGAGGAATTCCTCTGGCGCGTGCGCTGCTGGCTGCATTTCATCACGGGGCGCGCCGAGGAGCGGCTCTCCTTCGACCTGCAGCGCCAGGTCGCCGCCGCCATCGGCTATGTCGGCCGCAGCGGCCAAGCCCCCGTCGAGCGCTTCATGAAGGCCTACTTCCTGATCGCCAAGGATGTCGGCGACCTCACCGCCATCGTCTGCGCCGCGCTGGAAGCGCGCCAGCAGAAGCCGCGCGCGACGCTCTCGCGGCTGTTCGACACACTGGCGAAGCGCAAGCGCGAACGCTCCCTCGGCCATCGCGACTTCAAACTGACGAGCCAGCGCCTCAACGTCATCGACGACAGCGCCTTCGAACGTGATCCGGTCAATCTGCTCAGGCTCTACGAAATCGCCAGCCGCGAGGATCTCGCGATCCACCCCGGCGCAAGCCGTCTGGTGACGCAATCGCTGAGGCTGGTGACGCCGGGCTTGCGCAACGACCCGGAAGCCAACCGCATCTTCCTCGAAATCCTCACCGCCCGGCGCTCGCCGGAGGTTGTGCTGCGTCGCATGAACGAATCCGGCCTGCTCGGCCGCTTCATCCCGGATTTCGGACGCGTCGTGGCGATGATGCAGTTCAACATGTACCACCACTATACGGTGGACGAGCATCTGATCCGGGCGATCGGCGTTCTCGCCGAGATCGATGCCGGCGCGCTCGAGGCGGAGCACCCGCTCGCCAACGAGATCATGCCGACCATCGCCAACCGGCGCGCGCTTTATGTCGCGCTGTTCCTGCACGACATCGCCAAGGGGCGGCCGGACGACCATTCGCTTGCCGGTGCCCGCATCGCGCGCAAGCTCGGCCCGCGCTTCGGCCTGACCAGCGCCCAGACCGAGACGGTGGCGTGGCTCGTCGAGCACCATCTCGACATGTCGACCGTGGCGCAGAGCCGCGACCTCGGCGACCCCAAGACGATCGAGAGCTTCGCGGCGACGGTGCAGACCCTGGAGCGGCTGAAGCTGTTGCTCGTTCTCACCGTGGCGGACATCAAGGCAGTCGGCCCCGGCGTCTGGAACGGCTGGAAGGGCCAGTTGCTGCGCACGCTCTATTACGAGACCGAGCTCGTGCTGGCCGGCGGCCATTCGGCCGTCGAGCGCAAGGCACGGGTCACCGTGAAGCAGGACGCGCTGCGCCAGCGCCTGGCGGATTGGAGCAGCGAGGAGCGCGACGCCTATATTGCGCGCCATTACCCGGCCTACTGGATCAAGGTCGATCCCGACCGCCAGGAGAAGCACGCCCGCTTCCTGCGCGAGGCCGAGCAGGCAGGGCGGACCACCGCGACCATCGTCGAGACCGACCAGTTCCGCGGCGTCACCGAGCTTACCGTTCTCGCGCCCGACCATCCGCGGCTGCTCGCCATCGTCACCGGGGCTTGCGCGGCGGCCGGCGGCAACATCGTCGACGCCCAGATCTTCACCACCAGCGACGGGCTCGTGCTCGATACCATCTCGGTTTCGCGCGCCTTCGATCGCGATGACGACGAACTGCGCCGCGCCGAGCGGATCGCGGCTGCGATCGAGCGGGCGCTGAAGGGCGAGATCAAGATCGCCGATCTGGTGGCCCAGCGCCGGGCGCCGCCGCCCCGCGGCCAGACCTTCCAGGTGCAGCCCGAGGTCATCATCGACAACGTGCTCTCGACGCGCCACACCGTGCTGGAGGTCTCCGGCCTCGACCGACCGGGGCTGCTCTACGATCTCACCACCGCAATCGGAAAGCTCAACCTTAATATCGCCTCGGCCCATATCGCGACCTTCGGCGAGAAGGCGGTCGACGTGTTCTACGTCACCGACCTGACCCATGCAAAGATCGTCTCGACAGGACGGCAGCTCTCGATCCGCAAGGCGCTGCTCGACGTCTTCACGCTCGAGGCCGAGAAGCCGGCACCCACCAAGGTCAAAATGCCAGCTCGCGCTTGATTTAACGGGCTATAAGGCCGATATCCGGCACGAACGCGGCAGCGCCCCGACGTGACCGGCCCCGGCTCGGCAAGGAGCGGCGCAGCCAGCCAGACAAAGGGACCTGAAGACACAATGACGCAGAACCCTGCGACGCAAGACCCCAATCTCGAAGCCGCGGCCGATGCCCCCGAGCAGGCCGCGGCCACCGAGGGCACCGAAGCCCTGGTCGCGAAGCTCCAGGCCGAGCGCGACGACCTCAAGGACAAGCTGCTGCGCACCCTGGCCGAGATGGAGAATCTGCGCCGCCGCACCGAGCGCGAGATCGCCGATGCGAAGGCCTATGCGGTGACGAGCTTCGCGCGCGACATGCTCGGCTCCTCGGACAATCTGCGGCGCGCCCTGGAAAGCATGCCGGAGGGAGCCCTGACGACGGCCGACGCCGCCACCAAGGCACTGCATGAAGGCGTCGAGCTGACCGAGCGCGAGTTGCTGAAAACGCTGGAACGTCACGGCGTGCGCCGTATCGACCCGCAGGGCGAGAAGTTCGACCCGCACCTGCACCAGGCTATGTTCGAGGCGCCCGACGCCGCGATCGCCAAGGGCCTCGTCTCGAAGGTGGTGCAGGTCGGCTACAAGATCGGCGAGCGCGTCCTGCGCCCGGCGCTGGTCGGCGTCTCGGCCGGCGCGCCGAAGGCTGCGGAACCGCCGGCCGGCGACGCACCCAAGCACTGACGCCGTGTTCGAGGCTGCCGGCGTCGCCATCTTCGCGCTGACCGGCGCGATCGTCGCGGCCCGCAAGGGGATGGACCCCTTCGGCTTCATCCTGCTGGCGACCGTGACCGGCGCCGGCGGCGGCACGTTGCGGGACGTCCTGCTCGGGAACAGCGCGTTCTGGGTGAACGACCCGTCCGATGTCGCGGTCTGCGTCGTGGTGGCGCTCAGCGCCTGGACGACGGCCTATTTCCGGCCCGGGCTCCTCGAGGGCTGGGCCGGCCGCAAGGTGCTGATCTGGGCCGACGCGGCCGGGCTTTCCCTTTTCGCCGTCATCGGCACCTTCAAGGGACTTTCGGCCGGCGCGCCGGTCCTGTCAGCCGTGGCGCTCGGGGCCATGACCGCCAGTTTCGGCGGCATCCTGCGCGACATTCTGGCCGGCGACAGGCCGATGGTGCTCTGGAGCCGCGATTTCTATGTCACCGCGGCGACAGCCGGAGCGGCCGTCACTGCCCTGCTGGTGGGGCTCGGCGTTCCGACCGCGGTCGTCATGCTGGGCGGCCTGACAGCCGGATTCGGGCTCAGGGCCGGTTCGCTGCTGTGGGGCTGGGCATTCCCGGGCCTGCCCGGAAAACTCTAGGCCTTTGTTTTATCGTGTTTTCTTCGCACGTCCCGGCATCCGCCTCACGCGAAACGCTCCGGGTCAGGGCTTCGTCACGCGCCTGAGCGTCAGATTGATCCGCCCGCCTTCCGGCAGAAGCGTCGAGGAGCCGGAGAGGATGCGGTCGATGCCGTGATAGGCGAGCCGCGCCTCGCCGCCGAAGAGCAGCACATCCCCGGAGGACAGCTTGAGCGAGGTGGTCTTGCCGCCGCGCTCCGTGCCGCCGATGCGAAAGATCGCGGCGTCGCCGAGCGAGACCGAGAGGACCGGGGCATCGAACTCCTGCTCGTCGCGATCCTGATGCAGCCCCATCTTCGCGTTGCTCGCATAGAAATTGACGAGACAGGCCTCCGGCGGATGAGGATAGCCGGAGAGTTCGCTCCACAGATCCAGCAAAGGCGCCGGCATGATCGGCCAGGGCTCACCGGTCTCCGGGTGTTCCGGCTGATAGCGATAGCCGCTGCTGTCGGAAACCCAGCCGAGCGGGCCGCAATTGGTCATCCGCACCGAGAAGGGTTTGCCCGTCTTCGGCATGCGCGGCTGGAAGAACGGTGCCTTGCGGGCTACCGCGCGCAGCTCCGCCAGCAGCGCCGCCTGCTCCACCGGCGCGAGCTTGTCCGGCCAATGGACGACGCCCGGCGCTACGACGAGGCGGGTCATGGTCAGAGCGTATCGAGGCCGAGCACGTCGGCCATGGAGTAGAGACCGGGCGCCCTCCCTCGCCCCCAGAGCGCGGCCTTGACCGCCCCCTGTGCGAACAGGCTGCGATCCTCGGCGACATGGGCAAGTTCGAGCCGCTCGCCCGCGCCGGCGAAGATCACCTTGTGATCGCCGACCACCGTGCCGCCGCGCAGGGCGGCAAAGCCGATCGTGCCGGGCTCGCGTGCGCCGGTGATGCCGTCGCGCACGGCGACGCGATGCTGCGCCAGATCGACGGCGCGGCCTTCCGCGGCCGCCTCGCCAAGGAGCACCGCCGTACCTGAGGGCGCATCGACCTTCATGCGGTGATGCATCTCGAGGATCTCGATGTCCCAGTCCGTGCCCAGGGTCGCCGCGACCTTGCGCACCAGCGCCGCCAGCAGGTTGACGCCGAGGCTCATATTGCCGGAGCGGATGATCGGGGTGCGGCGCGCGACATCGGCCAGCCGGGCAAGATGCGCAGGCTCCAGCCCGGTCGTGCCGACGACATGCAGGATGCCGGCCTCGGCAGCGAGATCGGCGAAGGCCATTGTCGCTTCCGGCGCTGTGAAATCGAGCACGCCATCCGCAGCGGCGAAGGCGGCGGCGGCATCGCTCGTCACGGCAATGCCGAGCGGAGGCAGACCGGCGAGCACGCCCGCATCCGTTCCAAGGGCAGCGGAGCCCGGCCGCTCGATGGCCGCCACCAGCCGGCAGCCTTCGGCCTGCGCGATGGTACGGATCAACATCCGCCCCATGCGCCCGGCGGCTCCGACGACAACGAGACGCATGTCACTCATGGCAGGCAGGCTCCGGGCTCCTTCGACGGCAAAGACGCCATGACTTGGCCAGTATCGCAATAAGCCGACCTCCGCCAGCGCAACACCCGAAAGCCGCGCAAAGCAAAACGGCCGGGTTGCCCCGGCCGCTCTGGTTTCTCGCGCGATAGCGGATCAGGCCGCCTGCTGGATGCCCGAGAGCTTCCACGCGCCGCCACGCTCGCGCAGGAAGGTCCAGTATTCCTTGACCTCCTGGGTCTGCGCCGGGTTGCCCTCGACGACCTGGCCGCTCTTGCGATCGTAGAGCGCGTTGACCAGGCTGAAGCGCATCGCGACGGTGGCATAGTCGGCATCGCCCTCGTGCCAGGCCTGCGACAGGTCGCCCTGCAGCAGCTTGACGTCGGAGACGCGGTCGGCGACGCCGCGGCGGGCATTCGCCGTCAGGTCTTCGTCGAAATAGCCGAACATTTCCGGCGTGGTGCGCTGGCGCAGGCCAGCCTCATCTTCGTTCGAATAGGCGGTGTTGATCTCCCCGAGCAGACGCTCGAAGCTGTTGAAGTCCTCGCCGGTAAGTTCGATCGGCTGGGGCTGCGCCGCGGCAGCGCCTCCGCCGAAGCCGCCCATGCGGGCCGCGGCAGGCTGGGGCGCATCATAGCCCTGACGGGCATAGGGCGCGCCCGCGCCGGCGAGCTGCGGCTCGGAGCGGCGACGGAAGAAGCGGATGGCGAGCATGATGATGCCGGCGACCAGCGCGATCTGCAGCAGGAAGCCGAGCATGCCGGCCAGCGAGGCCAGACCGCCGAAGAAGCCGGAGCCGGAGAGCAGGCCGAACAGGCCGGCGCCGAGCAGGCCGGCGCCGATGCCCATCATCATGTTGCGGGCGAAGGACGGACGGGCGGCCTGCGCCGCAGCCGCACCGGCAGAGGGGCCAGCCATAGAGGGCGACGCCGGCGAGGACGGAGGAGCGGTACGCTGGAACGGCTGGGCGCCACCCGGCGTCGTATTCGTCGCAGGCGGCGCGCTGTTGGTGAACGACCCCCGGCCGCCCGAACTGCGGCCGCCGCCCGGACGGGCTTCGGCAACGAGCGGCACGAGCATCAGGGCCCCGACTACCAGGGCGACGGCACGTCCACGACGGGCGAGCGAAATCAGAGACATTGTTCCTCCCGGAGCCCTCCATGGGCCCACCGGCTCCGAATATGGAGAGCGATCGCGATCCACGCAAGCCCTCGCCCGGCTAACAGACTGAAATCTCTTACTCTTTCAAATCAGTGCATAATTATTCGTCGTGATCGGGCCTGCGTGGTAAACTCCAGCGCCATCCCGCCAAGCAGGGAGAGTGCCATGACCGGATCCGGACCGAGGCCTCACCGACACAGGGCGTTGAGCTGGCTGCTCGCCCTCGCTGTGCTGCTTCTGATCAGCGAGGCGGCCGCCGCCGCCGAGCCGGCCATAGCGCTCGATCCGCCACGCCTCGCGCAGGCGCCGGAACCGCTCTGCTTCTGCTGGAACAACGGCCGCAAGATCGCGGAAGGATCGAACTCCTGCATTCGGACGACCCAGGGCAGCCGGCTGGCGACCTGCGGAAGGGTGGTCAACATGATGTCCTGGCAGATCACCGAGACCCCCTGCCCCGAAAGCTGACGCGCGGGCGGGACAGCGGCATCGAAACAAAAACGCCGCCGGGATTTCCCGGCGGCGTCGCTTCTCATGGCTCTTGTGGTCCTAGCGACTTCGAGACTGACCTCGTCAGAACGCTCCCAGAACGATCGCCATCATGAACACGAAGGCCGCACCCATGATCCATCGGTCGAGACGTAGCGTGATACTCATCACACCCTCCTCCTGTCATTGACCTGTCGCGGAAGCTAGCAGAACTGACGGGGGCCGCAAGGGGGCGAGACCGTGGCCGCGCGACGGCGGAGGCTAGATCACCCTTAAAACTTACTTAAAGCGTTGATTAGATTTGGGGATATTTCGCAAGACAAAACGTCACGGAAACGTCTTGCCATGCCCCTCGCCTTGCCGGCGCCACGTTTGTCCACCGGGCCTAGCCGGCTGATCTTCACGGCAACTGAGAACCTCGGCCGGGCGGCACAGGGAGCCCATAGTTAACGCGCGCGCAGCCCGAATTAAGGACCGATTCACCACCCCGCCAAAGTTAATCGGGCTGTGGCGGCCGGGGCGCAGCCGGTTGAGAAACCGTTCACCAAACGCTTCGCATTTGATAGGTCATGCGACGCGCAAAACTCGCCCTCATCGCACTGGGACTGGCCGCCGCAGCCGGCCTGGCCGGCTGCGGCAAATTCCAGAAGCCGCAGCGCGCTCCCTGGCGCGACCAGGCGGAAGCAACCTGCATGGCCGCCGGCCAGGTGCAGATTTCGAGCTATGTCAGCCTGCGTGGCAAGGCGATCGACGGCCCCGGAATCTGCGGCATGCAACAGCCGCTGAAGGTGACGGCCCTGCAGAGCGGCAGCGTCAGCCTGACGAGCCCTGCCCTGCTCGCCTGCCCTGTCGTGGCGACCACCGACCAATGGTTCGCCGAGATCGTGCAGCCCGCCGCCATGAACATCCTCGGCGCGCAGGTCATCGAGATCCGCGCCGGCTCCTATTCCTGTCGCGCGATGAACAACGGAACCTATACGACGCGCACGTCGGAGCACGCCTATGGCAATGCCGTCGACGTCTTCTCCTTCCGGCTGAACGACAGCCGCGTCGTCACCGTCAAGGATGGCTGGCGCGGCTCGCCCGAGGAACAGAACTTCCTGCGCGAGATCTTCGTCGGCGCCTGCACCTATTTCGGCACGGTACTCGGCCCTGGCGCCGATCCGATGCACTATGACCACCTCCACATCGACCTCGCCCGCCACGCCAAGGGCCGGCACATCTGCAAGCCGATCATCAAGTACACCCCGAACTACAACCTGCCGCCGCCGGACCCGGCCAGGCCCTACTCCTCGGCGCAGAACGCTCCGGCGTCTCAGCGCGGCAACGCACCGGCCGCCACTGCCTATGCCGCCGGGCCTCTGCTGCGCCAGCCGAGCGACGGCCTGCGGCCGCCCGGAGCCGTGCAGGGTGGCTACCCGGTCGCGAACAACGGGCGGGGCCAGGACCACAGCCTCGACGCACAGCAGCGCTTCCTGGACCAATACGACGCGCGGCAGCGGCAAGGGCGCTTTCAGCCCCAGCCCTTACCGAGCGAGGCGCGCGGGCCGCTCACGCTGCCCGGTGCGGTCGAGCCCTCGGAGGAGGAGGCCGTTCTCGGCGATGGCGGCGGCGGGGGCGTCGTCGACCAGCAGGGCTCCGAGGAGGCTCTGCCGATCAGCCCCGAGCGCGACCCCTTCGCCTACAGCTCCGGGCGCACCACGGCGAGGCGCTGAGGCCAGACCTAGGGCGAGACGAGCACCTGCCGGCACTCCGGCGGCAGGGCATCGAGCGACATGGGCGGCTTGGGTTTGGGTTTCGGACCCGGCTTGGGCTTGGGCGGGTTGAAGATCGCCTGGCGCTGGCGCTCGACCCAGCCGCTCAGCTCCGCCCCGCAGCCATCGCCGAAATTCGGCGGCTCCTGCCCCTGGCAACTCGCCATGCCGGCCGGGCAGGCCATGCGGATGTGGAAGTGATAGTTGTGGCCCCAGATCGGCCGGACCTTCTCGAGCCATGTTTTGTCGGCTCCAGCCTCGCGGCAAAGCGCGACCTTGAGCGCCGGATTGACGAAGATGCGCTCGACCCGGGGCTCGGCCGCAACGGCTTTGATCAGGCGGGTATGCGCCGGGGTCCAGTTGCGCGGATCGACGTCGCGCCAGTCGGAACGGGCCATGTTGACCGCCGGCATGTTCTCGCGCTCCTCCCGATCGAGCCGGCCCTTCGGCATCGGCGTCAGCCAGACATCGGCATCGAGCCCGATCTGGTGCGAGGCATGGCCGGTGAGCATCGGACCACCGCGCGGCTGTGACATATCGCCGACGAGAAGGCCCGGCCAGCCGGCGATGCGAGGCACGTCGCGGGCGAGCTTTTCGAGATAATCGATCAGGACCGGATGGCCCCAGTTGCGGTTGCGGTTGAGCCGCATCACCTGCCAGCTCGGCCCATCGACCGGCAAAGATTCGGCGCCCGCGAGGCAGCCGCGGGCATAGGAGCCAATGGCGCGCGCCTGCATGCTGGCCGGCGTGGTCTTCTGGCCGAAGAGCGCGCGAGCAGCGTCAGGATAGGCGGCGATGTTGGCGGCCCGCGTCTTCGCCTCCTGATCGGCGGTCGACTGTGCAAGGCTGGCGGCCGGCAGGAGAACCAACGACGCAAGCAGGGCAGCGATTCGGGAGGTGTTGTGCATGGCTGCAGAATCGCCGCGACCTTCGACGGCGGTCAAGCACGATAGCTGGACAAGCGGCGCGACGGATTGCAGCCTTGGGGCAACGCGGCGCAGAGCACGCTCTCAGGCGCGCGCCGACCGCGCCGGAATTTACGCCCGACGCGGAGACGGTGCCGGGCTTCGACGCATTCTCCTGGCTCGCGCTGTTCGCCCAGCGAAGACGCCGCCGTCGATCATTGCGACGATCCAGGCTGACACCAATCTGCGATCGCCGACCCCGCCGCCAGGTCGAAGATGGATCTGCTCCCCGAACGCGCCGACCGGAGCCAGGCGGAAACGGCCAGCTCCCCGCAATCCGAAATGAAGAAAATGGGGCGGCCTGATCCGGGATGCCGGCATCAAGGCCGAATAATCCCTGGGGCATCTCTTCGGAACCGGCGGTTTCCGGACAGCGTTTCCCGCTAGACCGCGCCCCGCAGGGGCGCCGATTTACGGGAGATTGCCATGTCCACCCTTCTGATCGTCCTGCTCGTCATCCTGCTGCTCGGCGGCGGCGGGTATTATGGCCACCGCAGCTACGGCACCGCCGGCCTCGGCGGCGTGCTCGGCCTCGTGCTCGTCATCGTGCTGATCCTGTGGCTGCTCGGAGCCATTGGCGGTGCGCCGATAGCGTAGGTACGCCTGTGTTCGGCAGGGAACGCGACGACCCAGGCGTCAGGCGCGGTTGTCCCAGACGGCGACGGCAGCGGCCAGATCCTCCAGCGCGACGCCGACCGATTTGAACAACGTGATGCCGCCACCCTCGATCTGGCCGGCGATCCGCCCATGGCAGAGATCGGCGAGGGTGCCGGCGACTTTGTCGGCGCTGTAGCTGCCCTCGGCAATCGCCACGGCGACATCACCGCCCTCGTCGATCGCCTTGCTGGAATCGACGATGACGCGCGCGCGATGCAGCGCGTCCGCATCGGCCTCGCGCATCTGCATGGTGAAGCCGCCGATGAGGTCGAGATGCGCCTCGCGCTTCAGCCAATGGCCATGGATCAGCGGTTCGGTCGCGTTGGTGGCGCAGGAGATAATGTCCGCCATGCGGGCCTCGCCTTCAAGGTCGGCGGTGGCGCGGGCCTCGATGCCGTCCTTCGCCAGCTCGGCGACGACAGCCTCGGCGGCTTCAGGGCGGCGCGCCCAGATCGCGATCTCCGTAAGGGGCCGGACCGCGCGATGCGCCTTGACGATGAAGGGCGAAAGCGCGCCGGCGCCGACCATCAGCATGCGGCTGGCTTCCGGATTGGACATATAGCGCGAAGCCAGGGCCGAGGCCGCGGCGGTACGCCAGGTCGTCAGGCGGTTGCCGTCCATCACCGCAAGCGGCGCGCCGGTTTCGCCGTTCATCAGCAGATAGGCGCCCATCACGCCCGGCAGGTTGCGGCGGCCGTTGCCGAAGAAGACCGAGACGATCTTCGTGCCGATATAGGGCTTGTCGACCTCCGGCCCGCTCCAGGCCGGCATGGTCAGCAGGATGGCATTCTCTTCTTCCGGCCGCTCGATCGCGTACTGGCCACGCTTGGGCGCAATGACCTCGCTGCGGAAGGCATCGTCGAGAATGTCGATCAGTGCGGGATAGCTCAGGGCCGCGTCGATCTCGGCCGCATCGAAAAGGCGCATCAATTACGTCCGCTGGTCAGGGCCGGCAGGGCAGAATCGGGAACGGCGGAGCGCAGGGCCTGCGTCTCGGAGCGCAGGGCCTCGACCTCGCGCCGGTTGCGGCGCGCGGCCTTGCGGTGCTTGCGCTGGGCAATCCAGGACGCCAGTCCGCCGACGAGGACGCCGACGGCGATCGCCGCCAGCACCACGGCAAAGAGCGGCAGCTCATAGGAAAGCGCCGGCAGGTCACGGCTGAAGGGGTCGAGCGAAACCCGCACCGGGGCACGGTTCGCCACCGAAAACAGCACGATCAGCAGCGCGACCGGAACGAGCACCAATGCCTTGAGGAAGGCTTTCATCGCGATCTCCGTGCGACAGGAACGGCCGGCCTAAGGCTCAATCTTTGCCGTTGAGGCGCAGCCGCAGCTCCTTGCCCGTCTTGAAGACGGGGACGAACTTCTCCTCGACCTCCACCGCATCGCCCGTGCGGGGGTTGCGGCCGACGCGGGCGGAGCGCGCCTTGCGCGAAAAAGCGCCGAAGCCACGCAACTCCACCCTGTCGCCACGTGCGAGAGCCTTCACAACCTCGTCCAGGATGGCCGAGACGATGTTCTCGATGTCGCGCTGATAAAGGTGGGTGTTCTGATCAGCAATCCGCTGAACGAGTTCAGACTTAATCATCGCCGGAGTATAACCATTTGTATCAACATCACTTTTCAGCGGCAGGCTGCCAGAGCGCCAAGGGCGCGTCAAGCCGCAAGCCGACCGGCTGGTCGGCTGCCCGTGCAATCGTCGCCGCCAGAGCCTCCAGCCCCGCACCACGTGCCATCGCCTCGGCCAGGCTCCAGAGCCCAAAGGACGAGGATTCGCTGCGGCGACGCCAGTCCCGCACCTTGAGATCCTTGGCGACGCCCTTTTCGCGCTCGAGCCATGTGATCGCTTCGGCCTCACCGCCGATCTGGTCGACCAGCTTCAGCCCCAGCGCCTGACGGCCAGAATGGACCCGTCCATCCGAGACGGTCGCCAATTCGGCATCGGCGAGGTGGCGGCGGTCGCGGACCATCTGCTTGAACCAGGCGTAATTGTCGTCGACGACGCGCTGGAGCGCCTCGCGCGCCTCCGGAGAGGTCGGCTCGAAGCCGCTCGGCGCCGCCTTGAGCGGGCTCGATTTGATCGACTCGACCTTGACGCCGACCGTGTCCAGCAGATGCGAGACATTGGGGAACTGGAAGAGGACGCCGATCGAGCCGACGAGCGAGGTCTGGCGTGCGACGATGCGGTCGGCACCCATGGCGGCGATATAGCCACCCGACGCAGCGACGCCATCGACCACGGCGATCATCGGCTTCTTGGCCGCAAGCTGGCGCAGCGCCGTATGTAATGCCTCCGAGCCGGAGGTGGTGCCGCCGGGGCTGTCGACCCTGAGCACGACGGCGGAGACGGCGCTGCTGTCCTCGACAGACTTGATCAGATCGAGCGTGCGGCGATCGCCGGAGATGAAGCCGGAGACGGTGATGCGCGCGATATGCGCGCTCGACAGACTCGCAGGGCTATCGCCCCTCCAGGCGAGGCCGCCGACCACCGCGGCGACGATCACGCCGAGCACGGCGAGCACGCGCCAAAGCGTCAGCTTGCGCCGCAGGCTGCGGCGATCTGCGAGCAGATCTGCGTCGGACGACATCGGGCACTCCTGGCGGCTGTGGGTCCGTGATGTAGACCCGCCATGCCGGGCGGGCAAGGCGCGAGCTTGGCCTTTAGGCCGCGACCGAGGCGCGCGCCCGGTCGAGCGCCAGCAATGCGAGGCCGCTCGCGACCGAGCGGAAGGCATCGCCGATATGGACTTTCCCGGCGCCGAAGCGGCGATCGAACAGGCGGCGCACCGCCGGGACATAGGAGGTGCCGCCGGTCATGAAGACCGCCTCGATCCGATCTCCGCCAAGCCCTGCCTCGGCCAGCGCGCGGTCAAGCGCAGCTTCGATCGCACCGACATCCTCGGCGATCCAGCGCTCGAAATCGGTCCGGCGGATCGCCTTCTCGATGACGACGCCCATCTGGCTGAAGCTCAGCGTCGTCATCTCGTTGTCGGAAAGCGCGACCTTGGTTGCGGAGACAGCGCGGTAGAGCTCGTAGCCGAGATCGTATTCGATCACCGTCAGCAGGTCCTCGAGCTTGGCCGGCTCGACCGCCTCGCGGATCAGGGCGTTGAGCTCGGCCATGGTCTCGCGGCTCTTCATCAGCGAGAGCTTGTGCCATTGCGCGAAGGCGGCGTGGTAATGCGCGGGCACCGGCAGGAGCTTGTCGAAGGAGCGGTACTCCGTGCCCTTGCCCAGCGCCGGCGAGACCGCATGCTCGATGATGCGGTAGTCGAAGGTATCGCCGGCGACGCCGACGCCGGCGTGGGAGAGCGGGATCGCCTCCAGACCGCCATTGCGGCCGGGCTCGAAGCGCATCACCGAGAAGTCGCTGGTGCCGCCGCCGAAATCCGCGACCAGCATGGTCTGCGGCGTCTTGAGGTCACGGGCGTACCAATAGGCGGCGCCGAGCGGCTCATAGGCGAAATCGACCTGCTCCATGCCGGCCTTGCCGTAGGAGGCCTTCAGGCGGCCGACCGCCAGTTCCTCGTCGGGGCGCTCGCCGGCGAAGACGACCGGGCGGCCGGAAACCAGCGGCAATTCGTCATGGCCGGGCAGGTCCGTCGTCAGGTCGGACAGGAAGACGCCGATCAGATCCTCCAGCCGGAAGAGCTTGCCGAACAGCCGCGTCTCCTGAAAGGCGCGGCTCGAAAGATGGGTCTTGAGCGACTGCAGGAAGCGATGCTCGGTCGTCATGCCCAGGGCCATGTCGAGCGCATCGGGGCCGCTGACATGGGTGATGCGGGTCTCAGGGGGACGGCCCTCGCGCCAGAACATCAGCGCCGAGCGGTAAGCGTCGACCGCGCCCTGCTTGGTGGCGAAGGAGCGCGTCATGACCGAGCCGTCCGCTCCCGCCAGCGCGACGACGCTGTTGGTGGTGCCGAAGTCGATGCCGATGGCGGCGGGGGGCATGGCGAGTTCCTCGTGTTGCGTCATGGTCGGGCTTGACCCGACCATCTCGGAAACCAGCGGACTCTGGTCACGAGATTCTCGGGTCTGCGCTTCGCTCCGCCCGAGAATGACGGGCAGGACCGAAACAAAAGCCCGCGCGGATCGCTCCGCGCGGGCTGTCTTGAATGTCCGGCCGCTTGCGCAGCCGAAACCTCACTTCTTGTCGGTGGCCTTCTTGAGGGCCGCGCCGAGGATGTCGCCGAGCGAGGCGCCGGAATCGGCGGAGCCGTACTGGGCCATCGCCTCCTTCTCCTCGGCCATCTCCAGGGCCTTGATCGAGACCTGGATCTTGCGGGCCTTCTTGTCGAAGAGCACGACGCGGGCGTCGATGCGCTCGCCGGCCGCGAAGCGCTCGGGGCGCTGCTCGGAGCGATCACGCGCCAGCTCGGCACGCTTGATGAAGGTCATCATGTCGGTGTCGGCGATCTTGACGTCGAGACCCGACTCCTTCACCTCGACCACCTCACAGGTGACGATCTGGCCCTTCTTGAACTCGCCGGCATCCACGAAGGGATCGCCGCCAAGCTGCTTCAGGCCGAGCGAGATACGCTCCTTCTCGACGTCCACATCGAGAACGACGGCCTGCAGGACGTCGCCCTTCTTGTATTCCTCGATGACCTGCTCGCCCGGACGGTTCCAGTCGAGATCCGAGAGGTGGATCATGCCGTCGATGTCGCCTTCCAGGCCCAGGAACAGACCGAACTCGGTCTTGTTCTTGACCTCGCCCTCGACCGTCGAACCGGCCGGGTGCTGCTCCGCGAAGAGCTCCCACGGATTGCGCAGGGTCTGCTTGAGGCCGAGCGAGATGCGGCGCTTGACGGGATCGACCTCGAGGATCGCAACGTCGACTTCCTGCGAGGTCGAGACGATCTTGCCGGGGTGGACGTTCTTCTTGGTCCAGGACATCTCGGAGACGTGGATCAGGCCTTCGATGCCCGGCTCCACTTCGACGAACGCGCCGTAGTCCGTGATGTTGGTCACGCGGCCCTTGAGGCGGGTGCCGACCGGGTAACGCTCGGCGATGCCATCCCACGGATCGGCCAGCAGCTGCTTGATGCCGAGCGAGATGCGGTGCGTGTCCTGGTTGATCTTGATGATCTTGACCTTGACCGTCTGGCCGATGGTCACGACCTCGGACGGGTGGTTCACGCGGCGCCACGCCATGTCGGTGACGTGCAGCAGGCCGTCAATGCCGCCGAGGTCAACGAACGCACCGTATTCGGTGATGTTCTTGACGACGCCGTCGATGACCTGGCCCTCTTCGAGCGAGGCGACGAGCTCGGAACGAGCCTCGGCGCGGGTCTCTTCGAGGACGGTGCGGCGCGACACGACGATGTTGCCGCGGCGGCGATCCATCTTGAGGATCTCGAAGGGCTGCGGCTGGCCCATCAGCGGGCCGACGTCGCGGATCGGACGGATGTCGACTTGGCTGCGCGGCAGGAAGGCCACGGCGCCGTCGAGATCGACGGTGTAACCGCCCTTGACGGTGTTGAAGATCATGCCGGTGACCTTCTCGCGGGCCTCGAAGGCCTTCTCGAGCTTGACCCAGCTCTCTTCGCGGCGAGCCTTGTCGCGCGAGATGACGGCTTCGCCGAGCGCGTTCTCGATCCGGTCGAGATAAACCTCGACCTCGTCGCCGACGCCGATCTCCTGCTCACGGCCGGGGCCGGTGAATTCCTTGAGCGCGACGCGACCTTCGGTCTTCAGACCGACGTCGATGATCGCCATGTCCTTCTCAATGGCAACAACCTTGCCCTTGATGACGGTACCTTCCATCGCCTCGTTGCGGGCGAAGGACTCTTCGAGAAGGGCGGCGAAATCCTCGCGACCCGCGCTGTAGCTCTCAACTGCAGACATGTAATCTCCTGGGAGCCGGCCGCGTATCCCGCGGATGTCCGGCTTGGGCGCCTGGGCTAGTGTTGCGTTCCGGACCGCGACCGTCAGCTTCTCCTTTCGGAGGAATCCCGCCCCGACATATCGGGGCCGGAGGCGCCGTGCCGCCGGTTCGATCCGTATCCAAAGAGCCCGCTTCCAGCACGAAACGGGAGCAGGTCTCGAAGACCGCCCCCGGCGCATGATCGATCACGGCCCTTCGGACAAGGGCGATGTAATCCACTCCAGCCGTCAGAGCAAGCTTTCTGCCGCTTTTCCGAGGTCCCCGGCCGTGCCAGTGTGCATGCTCCGGGGCCGGCACAAGGGGAGCTTTGCATGGGCTGGGTCATTCTGGGGCTGATCGTGGCCGTCGTCGCCTATGCGATCATGACCTATAACGGGCTCGTCACGATGCGGCAGCGCGTCAACCAGGCCTTCGCCGACATCGACGTCCAGCTCAAGCAGCGCCACGACCTGATCCCCAACCTCGTCGAGACGGTGAAGGGCTACGCAACGCACGAGAAGTCGACACTCGACGCGGTGATCGCCGCGCGCAACGCGGCACAGGGCGCAAGCGGCGTGCACGACAAGGCTGCCGCCGAGCAGCAGCTTTCCGGCGCCGTCGGGCGGCTGCTGGCGCTGGGAGAGGCCTATCCCGACCTCAAGGCCAGCGCGAACTTCCAGCAACTCCAGGTCGATCTCGGCAATGTCGAGGACAAGCTGGCCGCGGCGCGGCGATTCTTCAACAATGCGGTGGGCGAGTTCAACGCGGCGATCCAGGCCTTCCCGGCCATGCTCTTTGCGCCGCAGATGGGCTTCACGCAACGCGAATTCTTCGATGTCGGCGAGACCGCACGCGCCCAGATCGAGGTCGCGCCGAGCGTGAAGTTCTAGCGCAAGACTGCCGGCGGCAGGGGGAGCGGCTGCGATGGCCCAGGCCTTCGGGCTCTATACCCACCAGCGCAACAACCGGATCAGGTCCAACCTCCTGATCGCCGGGCTTTTCCTGCTCGTCTATCTCACCGCCTGGGGGCTGTTGCTGATCGCCTATGGCTATGGCGGCGTGCCGCGCGGACAAACCGTCTTCGGCGAGGCGAACCGCATCTTCCGCTCCTGGTTTCCCTTCGTCACGCTGACGACGATCCTCTGGATCTTCGTCGGCTTCCGCATCAACGTCGCGCTGATCGGCGCGGTGACCGGCGCCAGGGGCATCGGGCGCGAGGACAACCCCAAGCTCTACCGGATGCTGGAGAATCTCTGCATCTCGCGTGGCCTGCCGATGCCGAAGCTCGCGATCGTCGAGAGCGACGCGCTCAACGCCTTCGCCAGCGGCGTCAACGACAAGCAATTCACGGTCAGCGTCACCAGCGGGCTCCTCGCCCAGCTCAACGACGCCGAGGTCGAGGCGGTTCTCGCCCATGAGCTGACCCATATCCGCAACGGCGATGTCCGGTTGATGGTGGTCGCCGTGGTGATCGCCGGCGTCGTCTCCTTCATCGGCGAGATCGTTTTCCGCGGTTTCGGCCGCAGCAGGATCAGGGTTTCGTCGGACGATTCCAAGAAGGGCAACGGGTTGGCGATCGTCGTCGGTGTCGCGGTGATCGCGATCTCCTGGTTCCTGGCCATTCTGATCCGGCTGTCTCTGTCGCGCTCGCGCGAATATCTGGCCGATGCCGGAGCGGTCGAGCTGACCAAGAATCCGGATGCGATGATCTCCGCCCTGCTCAAGATCTCCGGCCGGGCCGATATCGAGGGCGTTCCCTCCGGCGTGATGGACATGTGCTTCGAGAACGATCCGGACGATTTCGCCGACCTGTTCTCGACCCACCCTTCCGTCACCAAGCGCGTGCAGGCGTTGATCGAGACAGCGGGCGGGCGCATGCCGGAGATGCCGCCGCACCCGCCCAAGCTCGCCGAGCGTCAGGACCTGCCGACCATGGTCGAGGAGACGGTGGCACGCGGCCCCTGGTCCCGCCCGCCGCAAGCGCCCGGCCAAGGCTGATCAGGCGACGACCAGCTTCGCGGGGTCGACTTCGAAAACGACGGGGAAGAAGGTGCTCCAGCGGTTCCAGCGCTGCGTCCCGGCCTCGCTGACCGCACAGAGCTTGCCATCCGGCGCGCGGCCGAGGTCTTCGATGCCGCCAGGGGCCGCGTAACGCGCCAGAACCGCGCCGGTGCGGCTGTCGAGCCTCGAGAGGAATGCGGGTCGATTGCCGGCGCTCTGCGCTATCCAGATGCTCCCGTCATCGTCGAAAGTTGCGCCCTGCGCGAAGAGCGGCAGCGGGACGGTCGCATCCGCATCCGCCAGGCCGATCGCCGCCTCGCTCCCGGACAACACCCGCGCGACCGGCACGGCATGGAGGCTGGGCGTGCCCTCCCGGCGGAAGGGGCCGAACCAGAGCCTGTCGCCGGATGCGGCAAGGAACGAAGGGCCCATCGCCTTGTCGACGCGCGCCTCCTTCAGCGGAACGCATTCCCCGGTGCGACAGGATTCCCTGAAATCGAGTGCGAGCAGGCGCCCCGAATTGGCAACGAACAGCGTGTCCTTGACCATGGCGAGGCCGCCCGGATGGCCATAAGTCGCCGGCAAGGCGAAGCTACCGAGCAAGCGCCCATCGGTACGCGACAGGCGAAAGAGCCGGGACGGACCATTCTCCTGATCACGCTCGCTGCTGCGATAGGCGGCGATCAGGATCTCGTCCCGATAAACCGTCAGCCCCTGGGGAATGTAGCCTTCGTTCAGCCCCGGAGACCAATAACGGCGACCGATGGCAGGCTCGTTGGGCACGGCGCTGAGTTCGCGCGTGTCGTAACCCGGCGCATCGCCCGGCAAAGACGGACGCGCCAGCGCAGCGGGAGCCAGGCATAGACCTGCCCCCGCCGCCAAGAGACGGCGGCGATCGACGATCACGGTTTCAGCGCCCGTCCTGCGCCCATTCGAGCGCTTCCTCCAGCCGATCGTCGCCCCAGAACAGCTCGCCATCGCCAGCGACGAAGAAGGGCGCGCCGAAGATGCCGATCGACTTGGCATATTCGATCTCGGCCCGCAGGCGCCCCTTGGTCTCCTCACTGCGGGAAAGCGGCATGGCGACGCCGGGCTCGCTGCCCGCTTCCTTCAATGCCGCCGCAAGCACCCCCTCCTCGGAGATGTTCTTTCCTTCGCAAAACTGGGCCCGGAACAGCGCCTTGGAGAAGGCCGGCGTCCACCCCGCATCGCGGCCAGCCAGAGCCAACCGCGTCGCGGCCAGCGAATTCTGGGGAAAATTGTCGGGCTTGACGAAGCCGAGCCCCTGCCGCCGAGCGCGCCGAGCCGTGTCGCGCCACATATAGCGGCCCTTGCTGGGATAAAGAGCGAAGGGTGAGGTGTTCAAGCCTTGCGCAGCAAAGATCGGCCCCAACAGGAAAGGCCGCCAGCGCAACATCACGCCGGCCTGCTCGGCCAGCTTTTCGATTCTGAGGGCGCTCAGGCAGGAATAGGGCGACGCGAACTCATACCAGAAGTCCAGAACGGGACGATTCGGCATTCAGCCTCCGAACAAGTCGTCATCTCGTGTCGCGCACCGGCGAGCCTGCGCCCTCCGAAGCACGACCGCAAGCGCCGCGAATGGGCGCCTGTGGAATGGAGGGACGACGCGCTCGCCCACGTCGATCCATCACCGGACGACGCGGGATCGATCAGAAGGTTCCGATTGCTTCGCCCCGAACCCTGCGATAGTGCGCCATTGCGTCCGAAACGCGGCCCATGGGGCTGCCAGAAGGAAATTGAACAGATGGCTGACAGCAGCGTGAAAAAGGTCGTCCTCGCCTATTCCGGCGGTCTCGACACCTCGATCATCCTCAAATGGCTGCAGACCACCTATCGATGCGAGGTCGTGACCTTCACCGCCGATCTCGGCCAGGGCGAGGAGCTCGGGCCGGCGCGCGACAAGGCGCTGCTGCTCGGCATCAAGCCCGAGAACATCTACATCGAAGACCTGCGCGAGGAATTCGTGCGCGACTACGTCTTCCCGATGTTCCGCGCCAACGCCGCCTATGAGGGCGTCTATCTCCTGGGCACCTCGATCGCGCGGCCGCTGATCGCCAAGAAGCTGATCGAGATCGCCGAGAAGACCGGCGCCGACGCCGTCTCCCACGGCGCCACCGGCAAGGGCAACGACCAGGTCCGCTTCGAGCTCACCGCCTATGCGCTCAAGCCCGACGTCGTGGTGATCGCGCCCTGGCGCGAATGGGACCTGCGCTCGCGCGAGCAGTTGATCGCCTTCGCCGAGCAGCACCAGATCCCGATCGCCAAGAACAAGCGCGGCGAAGCGCCCTTCTCGGTCGACGCCAACCTGCTGCACGCCTCCTCGGAAGGCCGCGTGCTGGAAGATCCGGCGGTCGAGGTTCCCGATTATGTCTATTCGCGCACGATCTCGCCGGAAGACGCGCCGGACACCCCGACGATCGTCACCGTCTCGTTCGAGAAGGGCGACGCGGTCGCGATCGACGGCGAGAAGCTCTCGCCCGCGACGCTGCTCGCCAAGCTCAACGATCTCGGCCGCGACAACGGCATCGGCCGGCTGGACCTCGTCGAGAACCGCTTCGTCGGCATGAAGAGCCGCGGCATGTACGAGACGCCCGGCGGCACGATCCTGCACGCGGCGCATCGCGCGATCGAGTCGATCACGCTCGACCGCGGCGCGGCGCATCTCAAGGACCAGATCATGCCGCAATATGCCGAGCTGATCTATAACGGCTTCTGGTTCTCGCCGGAGCGCGAGATGCTGCAGGCGCTGATCGACAAGAGCCAGGAATTCGTCACCGGCGACGTGCGCCTCAAGCTCTACAAGGGCGGCGTCCACGTCATCGGCCGCTCCAGCGACTACTCGCTCTACGATCAGGACCTCGTCACCTTCGAGGAAGGCGCCGTGGCCTATGACCACCGCGACGCTGCGGGCTTCATCAAGCTCAACGCGCTGCGCCTGCGCACGCTGGGCCAACGCAAGAAGAAGCTCGGTCTCTGAGCCCTGCCCACGGAAGCCCGCCCAACGGCGGGCTTCTTCTTTTGAACCGGCGGCCTCCTGAAGCGTTCAGCACTCTCCATTGTCGATGTGAGTGCTCCTGCATGCTCCGCTGCCTCGCCGCCGTTCTGATCTCCACCGCACTATCGGCTTCCGCCTTCGCACAAGAAGTCCCTCCGAAGAGCGAGAAGCCGGCGACGCCGGAAATCGCGACCTGCAAGGCAGCGGCGCTCCAGACGCTGCATGCCAGGGAACCGGCGATCAAGGACATCTATATCGATGACGACGGCACCACGGTCGCGGTATCGGAATCGAAGATCGAGACCATTCCGGTTACGCGTATCGTGATGGGCGAGGCCTATCTCCGGACCGACCGCACCGACAAACCCCGCCGCTTCCTCTGCCTTCTAGGCGAGAACAGCAAGGTGCTGCTGACCTTCTTCACCGCGCGCTGAAGCCGCATCCGATCGCGTCGCGGTTCGATCGATCGGCTTGGATCGGAGGCAAAGCGCGCCGCCCCTAGGGCTCGTCGATGACTTCGGTCGCAGGGCGATCATGGCCGTCAGCCAACTCCTGACGCCACTGGCCATCCTTGTCCTGATAGACGATGCCATCCGTGTGGCCAGCGACCGTCTGGCGTGCCGCTGCTCGCGTGGCGGCCTTCAGCGCCGCCTCATGCGAACGGAATGTTTCCGACAACACGTCGCCGACCTTATAGGCCCACCCGCCATCGTGCTCGACGATCTGGTACCTGACCAGGGCCATCGCATGTCCTCCTACCGATCCGGAAAGAACGATGGTCCCGTCGCAGGGTTCCGTCTACTCCCCGTTGCCGCTGTCGGCGGCACGCAGGCTTTCGAGCGTCGGCATCGAAGTGATGTGATAGCCGGCGTCGATGTGGTGGATGTCGCCTGTGACACCACCCGACAGGTCAGAAAGATAGTATAGCGCCGAGCCGCCGATCTCATCGAGCGAGACCGATTTGCGCAGCGGCGAGTTGGCCCGCTGCCAGGACAGCATGGCGCGCGCATCAGAGATGCCGGCACCGGCCAGCGTCCGCACCGGGCCGGGCGAGAGAGCGTTCACGCGGATGCCGCGCGGGCCGTAGTCGCCGGCGAGATAGCGCACGCTCGCCTCGAGCGCCGCCTTGGCCACGCCCATGACGTTGTAGTTCGGCATGATCCGGGTCGAGCCGCCATAGGTCAGCGTGATCATGCTGCCGCCCTTCGGCATGCGATCTGCGGCCCGTCTGGCGATCTCGGTGAAGGAGAAGCAGGAGATCACCATGGTGCGCGAGAAGTTCTCGCGCGAGGTGTCGGCATAGAGACCCTTGAGCTCGTTCTTGTCGGAGAAGCCGATGGCGTGGACGACGAAGTCGAGCGTGTTGCGCTCGGGATCACCGCCCCAGGCCTCGTCGAGAGCGGCAAAGGTCGCATCGACAGAGGCAATGTCCTCGACATCGCAGGGGATGACGAGGTTGGAACCGAGGCTCTCCGCCAGCGGCCGGACGCGCTTGCCGAGCGCATCGCCCTGATAGGTGAAAGCGACCTCGGCACCATGCGCGTGAAGGGTGCGGGCAATGCCCCAGGCAATCGAGTTCTGGTTGGCGACGCCCATGATGAGGCCGCGCTTGTTATGCATCAGCGGGAGCATGGCACACTCTGGAAGGGATCTTCAGGAACTGGTCGGATGGCGGGAGAAGTGGAAAACGCTCGGCAACTCTGGCTCATCAAGCCTGAACGGCAGCTGGTGATTGCACGCCCGTTGCACGGGCGGCAACCGCGACGCCGCGCAACTAGGATTTCAGCACCGCGCCCGCCGCCGCCTTCGACGTCGCGACGGGCACGATCTCGAAGCGGGCAAGGTCGCCCCACTGCAGGACCCACTCCTGCAACAGAGCGACATCGTCGCATTCCATGATCTGGAAGCAGCGGCCTAGATCGGCGGCAACCCAGCTTTCAACGTAGCGCAAACCCTCCGGCGCCATACGCCCGCGCTCCTGGAAGCGGGCATAGACATCCTTCACTCGGGCCTGATCGAAATGCTCGATCACCATGAAGAGCATGGCGGCCTCAGGCCTCCAGGCGCTTCATCACGATGGTGGCGTTGGTGCCGCCGAAACCGAAGGAGTTCGAGAGCACGCAGCCGAGGCCGGCGTTGTCGATGCGCTTGCGCACGATCGGCATGTCGGCGAAGGCCGGGTCGAGTTCCTCGATATGGGCGCTTTCGCAAATGAAATCGTTGTTCAGCATCAGCAGCGAGTAGATCGCCTCCTGCACGCCGGTCGCGCCGAGCGAATGGCCGGTGAGCGACTTGGTCGCCGAAATCGGCGGCGCCTTGTCGCCGGCGCCGAACACGGCGCGGATCGCCTCGATCTCCTTGCCGTCGCCGACCGGGGTCGAGGTGCCGTGCGGGTTGATGTAGTCGACCTTGGCCTTCACGCCCTGCAGCGCCATGCGCATGCAGCGCTCCGCACCCTCGCCCGAGGGAGCGACCATGTCGTAGCCGTCCGAAGTCGCGCCATAGCCGACGATCTCGCCATAGATCTTGGCGCCGCGCGCCTTGGCGTGCTCCAGTTCCTCAAGCACGACGACGCCGGCGCCGCCGGCGATGACGAAGCCGTCGCGGGCCACGTCATAAGCGCGCGAAGCGACGGCGGGGCGGTCGTTGAAGTCGGAGGACATCGCGCCCATGGCGTCGAAGAGAACGGAGAGCGTCCAGTCGAGCTCCTCGCAGCCGCCGGCGAAGATCATGTCCTGCTTGCCCCACTGGATCAGCTCGTAGGCATTCCCGATGCAGTGGTTCGAGGTCGCGCAGGCCGAGGAAATCGAATAGTTGACGCCCTTGATCTTGAACCAGGTGGCGAGCGTCGCCGAGGCGGTCGAGGACATGCCTTTCGGCACGGCGAAGGGGCCGACCTTCTTGGACGAACCGCTCTCACGGGCCTTGTCGTAGGCGTCGATCAGCGCGCGGGTCGAGGGTCCGCCCGAACCCATGATGATTCCGGCGCGTTCGTTGCTGACCTCGGCCGGCTCCAAGCCCGCATCCACGATCGCCTGTTCCATCGCGACCTGATTCCAGGCGGAACCGCCACCGTGAAAGCGCATGGCACGCCGGTCGAGCACGCTCGCGGGATCCAGCGTGGGAACGCCGGCAACCTGGCTGCGGAAGCCGTGCGCGGCGAATTCCGCGACATGGGAGATGCCCGATTTCGCTTCGTGCAGCGAGGCCAGGACCTCCTGCGTGTTGTTGCCGATGGACGAGACGATGCCCATCCCGGTGACGACGACGCGTCTCATGCTCGCTTCACTCCAGCTGTCAGCGCACGGCGGGCTGGCCCGCCGCTCTGGATTCATACCGCGCAAATGGACCGAGCAGCAGCTGCGCGCAAGGTCGCGGCGCGTTTTTCCTCAGGCCGCTTCCGGCTTGAACAGGCCGACGCGCATGTCGCTGACCGTGTAGATGCGCTTGCCGTCCGCCTCTAGCCAGCCATCGGCAATGCCGAGCACGAGCTTCGACTTGAAGACACGCTTGAAGTCGACGCCGTAGACGACCTTCTTGACCGAAGGCAGCACCTGGTCGGCGAACTTGACCTCGCCGACGCCGAGCGCACGGCCGCGGCCCTGCAGGCCGAGCCAGCCGAGGAAGAAGCCGGTGAGCTGCCAGAGCGCATCGAGCCCGAGGCAGCCCGGCATCACCGGATCGCCCTTGAAATGGCAGTCGAAGAACCAGAGGTCGGGCTTGATGTCGAATTCGGCGCGGACGAGGCCCTTGCCGTGCTCACCGCCCTCCTCGGCGATCTCGGTGATGCGGTCGAACATCAGCATCGGCGGCAGCGGCAGCTGCGCGTTGCCCGGCCCGAACAGCTCCCCGCGACCACAGGCGAGGATCTCCTCGTAGCTGAAAGACGACTGACGCTGCATTCCCGTTCCGCTCCTTTGCGCCGGCCGGATTCGGCAAGGCGTATTCTGCGCCGTGCCTAACACGGCGGGAAGCGGAAACGAAAGGGCACAGGCGCGTCGACCCACACGCCAACGTCAAAAACAGCGTTCGACATGCGCCAGATCAAAGCCGGCACGCCCATCATCTGCTAGGAAGCCTGCGTCATGCTTGCGGGGGTGGAGCCGAGGCCCTACATTTCCTTGGAATGATTGCAATCAATCGGCGGAGCTGCGGGCGCCCGTTGCGAACGAAGACATGAGAACGAGAATTAGCATGAGCGATCTGACTTCGCAAAACCAGGGCGACGGGTCGGTTGTGCGGCAAGGTTGCCCCTTCCACGACGTCCGGCAGAAGTTGAGACGCGTCGGCCTGCGGCCAACGCGTCAGCGCGTTTCGCTCGGCTGGGTGCTCTTCGCCAAGGGTCAGCGCCATGTCAGCGCCGAGATGCTCTATGAAGAGGCGATGAAGGAGCGGATCCCGGTCTCGCTGGCGACGATCTACAACACACTGCGCCAGTTCACCGAGGCGGGCCTGCTGCGCGAGCTGACGCTCGACGGCGCCAAGGCCTATTTCGACACCGCCGATCACGAGCATCACCATTTCGTCGTGGAAGGCGAGAACCGGGTGATCGACATCCCTGCCCAGGAGATCGACGTCGCCAGCCTGCCGACACCGCCCGCGGGCTATGAGATCGCCCGCGTCGACGTCGTGGTCCGGCTCCGCAAGATCGACGGCTGAGCGGGCGAGCAAAATGCGCCCTCCCCGCCCCCTGATCTCGCGGCGGATTTTCGCGGGGCTGGCTTTCGCCGCGGCTCTTCCCGCCCTTCCCGCAGCCGCCGCGCCGCGGACGCTGAGCGGAACCGTATCCTATCGCGAGCGCATGCTGCTGCCGCCGGGTGCGATCATCGAGGTCAAGCTTCTCGACGTCTCCCTGGCCGACGCACCGGCGCGCACCATCGCCGAAACCCGCGTCTCCGGGCGGCGCATCCCGGCGCCGTGGACCCTGCATTTCGATTCGCGGCAGATCGAGCCGCGGCACAGCTACGCGCTACAGGCGCGCATCCTCGATCGCGGACAGCTGCTGTTCATCACGACCGAACGGCACAGCGTCTTCACGGGCGGCCAGGACGACACCGCAATCTGGGTCCAGCGCGCGGCGACGCAGGATCAGCCCGCCGCGCCGGCCTCATCCCCCATCGGGAGCTGGCGCCTCGCCAGTCTCGGTGGCACCGAGACACCGGGATCGATCACCACCGTCATCACCATCGCTGACGATGGCAGGGTGTCGGGCCGCGGCGGCTGCAACGGCTTCGGCGGAAACGCGACGGTCAAGGGCCGGATAATCCGGTTCTCCCGCATGGTCTCGACGATGATGGCCTGCGCACCCGATGTGATGGATCAGGAGCAGCGCTTCCTGAAGACGTTGGAGCGGGTTCACCGCTGGAGCATCGAGCGTCGCACGGGGCGGCTCGCTTTGCTCGACCGGGGCGGCCGGTCGTTGATGACGCTGACCCGGCAGTAGTCCCGGCAGCCAACAGCGTCAGTCGACCTTTTCGTTCGGATAGACACCCCAGAGCCGGTCCTGCCGGATAAAGCCGATGATGTTGCCGACGCTGACGCGGCACCAGGCGTTGGCGCAGGACGCGACATTCGTGACGACCCCCGCCTGCAACCGGGCAACGACATTCGCATCTTCCGAAGCGCTGGCGCGCATCGGGAACACCTCGTCCTTGTTGCGAGACCATGGCGCCACAAGGGCTGTGCGGCGCCCGGACAACAGGCTGTGCAGCACCCACCCCTCCGTGCCATCCGCATCGCGCACACGGCGCCAGGTCTCGAACTCCGCCGTCACCTCGACCGGCAGACCGGCGCGCTGATAGACCCAGCGTGTCCGATGCTCCTTCGACGGCCCCTCGCGCAGATTCACCCGATCCGTCTTCAGACTGACATAGCGCGGCACCGGCAGCCCGGTGACGGAGCCCGCCTGCATGTCCTGCGCGGCGGCGGTGAGCGACGAGCCGATGAAGAGAGCGCCGATCAGGGCGATTTGGCGCATCGTCGTAACCTTCATCCGCCGTTCTCTCTACTCGGCACCTTGCCCCCGGCGAAGGGTCAAGTTGTGTTCCGCTGCGCCGCCGCATAGACAACTCATACGGGGTCGCGCAACCGCTCCATTCCTGGGCCAGCAGGGTTAATGGCTGGTTGAAGGCCGAGGCGAATACGGATGACGGAAGGGTGACCGCCATGTCGAAGAAGAAACCCCTGGTCGTGGTGACGCGCAAGCTGCCCGCGGTGGTGGAAACCCGAATGCGCGAGCTGTTCGACGCCAGGCTCAATATCGACGACAAGCCGATGTCGCAGGCCGCCCTCGTCGAAGCCGTGAAGACCGCCGACGTCCTGGTCCCGACGGTAACCGACAAGATCGACGCCGCCATCATCGCGCAGGCCGGGGACCAGCTCCGGCTCATCGCCAATTTCGGCAACGGCGTCGACAACATCGACGTCGCCAGCGCCGTGCAGCGCGGCATCACCGTCACCAACACGCCGGGCGTGCTGACCGACGACACCGCCGACATGACGATCGCTCTGATCCTCGCCGTCGCCCGTCGGATCGCCGAGGGTGCCCGCGTCATCCCAGACGACGACTGGGCCGGCTGGTCCCCCACATGGATGCTTGGCCGGCGCATCACCGGCAAGCGCCTCGGCATCGTCGGCATGGGGCGCATCGGCCAGGCGCTGGCGAAGCGCGCCGCCGCCTTCGGCCTGTCGATCCACTATCACAACCGCCGCCGGGTCGACCCGCGCATTGAGGAGAAGCTCGATGCGACCTACTGGGATTCACTCGACCAGATGCTGGCGCGGATGGACATCGTCTCGGTCAACTGCCCGCATACGCCGGCGACCTATCACCTGCTCTCGGCGCGGCGCCTCAAGCTGATGAAGCCGGACGCCATTCTGGTGAACACCGCCCGCGGCGAGGTCGTCGACGAAACCGCCCTCGCGCGCATGCTGGAAGCCGGAGAACTCGCCGGCGCCGGGCTCGACGTGTTCGAGAGCGAGCCAGCAGTCAATCCGCGCCTGCTCAAGCTCGCCCGCCAGCACAAGGTCGTCGTGCTGCCGCATATGGGCTCCGCCACCCATGAGGGCCGCGCCGACATGGGCGAGAAGGTCATCGTCAA
Source organism: Allobosea sp. 10L422 (assembly GCF_056395345.1). Classification (NCBI taxonomy): domain Bacteria; kingdom Pseudomonadati; phylum Pseudomonadota; class Alphaproteobacteria; order Hyphomicrobiales; family Alloboseaceae; genus Allobosea; species Allobosea sp. 10L422. The sequence continues at coordinate 27,009 of NZ_JBFTJI010000015.1, read as the reverse complement.
CATCAAGACCTTCATGGACGGGCACAAGCCGCCGGATCGCGTGCTGCCCAGCATGCTCTGAGGCACACTCAGTTCCTCCCCGAGCCCTCGTCCGCGATGCTCCGGGAGGTTCCGAGATATCTGGAACATCCTGCGAGACGGCCCTGCGGGCCTCCTTGCGATGAGGGCTCAGACGTCCGGTAGCCTGCGAGGCAAGTCCTCAGGCGGCGTGGAGTTCCGCGACCCGCGCCGCCTCGCCCGGCCAGTCCCGATAGGTGTCGATCACGCCGGCGGCCCCTGCCGCCAGCAGGCGTTCGCGCATGCGCGGCTTGTCATGGGCCGTTCCGGTGAAGCCCACCACCGGCATGCCCGCCGCCCGGGCGGCCTGCACGCCCGGCACGGAATCCTCCAGGACAAGGCAATTTGCCGGCTCAACAACCATCTGCCCGGCGGCGAAGAGGAAGACGTCGGGCGCCGGCTTGCCACGCGCGACCTGCGAGGCCGAGAAGACATGCGGATCGAACAGGTCGAGGAGGCCGGCCAGGCCGAGATTGCGCCTGAGCGGCTCGAGGCTCGTCGAGGATGCGACGCAGCGGCGTCCGGCGAGCAACGGCAACGCCTCCCGTACTCCCGGCAGCGCCCGCAGCTCGCATTCGAGCCGGGCAGCCACGCCGTCCTCGATTCTGCGCTCGAAATCAGGTGGCAGCCGGCGGCCGAGCGCCGCTTCGATCACCTTGAAGCCGTCGGCAAGCGGAATCCCGACGAGATGCGCGTTGTAATCCTCGATCGTCCACTGCGTCAGGCCGATCTCGTGGCAAAGCACGAGGCTGACCTCGCTGTAGAGCGTCTCGCTGTCGATCAGCGTGCCGTCGCAATCGTAGATGACGAGTTCGAACGGCATCCTCGCCTCCCGGCGTTGGCGCTCAGTTCGCCCGGGCGGTATCGAATTGGCCGGTTTTGCGGAAGCGCCAGAGATAGGAGGAGATGATCGCCTCGACGGAGGTCGGCGCAACGCCGATCCCGGCGAAGTCCCGACCTTCCTCGGCCGCAGCCGCGGAAACGACATTGTCGCTTTGGAGCAGCGTCACCTGATCGCGGGTCAGGACCAGTTCGTCGGGAATCAGCCCGAGCGTCAGCGTGTCCACTACCTGCAGCACGCTGCCCATGATCCGCGCCAGCGGGAAAGGCAGCGGCGCCAGCAGGCGCTTGCGGCCGGTCACGCGGCAGACCTCTTCGAGGATCTGGCGCAGGCTCATGACCTCCGGGCCGCCGAGCTCGTAGACGCGCCCGCCCTGCACCGTGCCGTCGACCGCACGCGCGGCCACCACGGCGACATCGCCGACGAAGGCAGGCTGAAACTTCGTCTTCCCGCCGCCGACCAACGGCAGCACCGGCAGCATCCGCGCCATCGAGGCGAAGCGGTTGAAGAAGGTGTCCTCCGGCCCGAACATCACCGAAGGCCGCAGCACGACCGCGCCCGGTACGGAGGCGAACACTGCGGCCTCGCCCTCGGCCTTGGTGCGGGCATAGGCCGATGCCGATTCGGCGGTGGCACCGAGCGCCGAGACATGGACGAGCCGGGTGATGCCGGCGGCGGCGCAGGCCTGGGCTATGGCGCGCGCGCCATTCGCCTGCACGGCAGAAAAGCTCTGGCGCCCCTGCTCCTGCATGATGCCGACGAGATTGATGACGGCGTCGGCCCCCTTCACGGCGGCGGCGACCGAGGCGGGATAACGCAGATTGGCCTGCACGGCATGGATCTGGCCGACAGTGCCGATCGGCTGCAGGAAGCCTGCGAGATCCGGGCGGCGCACCGCGACGCGCACCCGATAGCCGCGCTTGACGAGCGCCCGCACGACATGGCGGCCGACGAATCCGGAACCACCGAAAACCGTGACGAGTTGCTGAGCCGGGGCTTGAAGGGCCATCGCGGGAGCTCCGTTTAGAATGCTTCTGCCCTCCTAGATCATGTTCCGCGAAAGTGGAAATCTCTTTTGCGCCGAATGCGCACCTGGCCTGAGCATGCGGCCTTTCGCCCGAGGACGGCTCGGCTATTCGGGCATTCCTTCCCCTTTCCGCGCGGCTTTCCGTCCACTCCGATATTCCGGGCCGGAACTCTTTCCACAGGCTGCGGACGGCCGAATGCATTTCGTTGATGCGGGCCCGTTGACAGGACGACTCGCCCCCCGTAAACGAACCGCCGTTGCCCAGGTGGCGGAATTGGTAGACGCACCAGCTTCAGGTGCTGGCGCCTGCAAGGGCGTGGAGGTTCGAGTCCTCTCCTGGGCACCACTCATCTACCAGAGTGGTGGTTTGTCAGCGCCTTAGCTGACATTATGGGGCTATGCCTCGCCGTTGTCGTGAACAATGGCGAGCGTTGATTTCGTTGCGCTTCGGCGTCCCCATTAGGCAGAATTCCTTTTCCATCGCCTACGTCGCCCAGCCCATCCCGTCAGACCGGATGACCGGGGCGGTGGAACGCAAGCTGCGCATGCTCCCTTCATGAGCAAGGTCGGCTTGGCTTGCCGCACCGAGGTGACCCAGACATCGCGCGCTACCGCTTCCCCCGGCCGCGACGCCATGACGGTGCTGTTCATGTCTCCATCGATGGTGCTGCATGTCGTGCTCGGCATCGCCTTCCTGCACTTCTTCACGCAGATTGGCCTCTCCGGAACATTCCTCGGGCTTGTGCTGAGCCATGTCATCGTGATCCTGCCCGTTCGGATGCTCCTCTATATCCAGGACAATATCGACCCGCTCATCGCAGCCGTCTGCGCCTGCCTGATCGCCCTGACCGCGGCTCCTCTGATCGCGCTGGACAGGCTGTTCGGCCTCGACCAGCTGTTCGTCGGAACCGGAAGAGGCTGATCCCGTGCCCAGCAAATCCACAGAACCCGATGTTGCCGTGATCGGCGGCGGGGTGGTCGGCGGCGCCATCGCGCTCGGGCTCGCCCGCCGCGGCGCCCGTGTCGCCATCCTCGACGAGGGCGATACGGCCTTCCGGGCCTCGCGCGGTAATTTCGCGCTGGTCTGGGTACAGTCCAAAGGCTTCGGCATGCCGGACTATGCGCTCTGGTCGCGCCGCTCGGCCGATAGCTGGCACGAGCTTGCCGGCATCCTGCGCCAGGAGGCCGGTATCGATGTCGCGCACAGCCAGCCCGGCGGCTTCATGCTCTGCCTCTCCGAGGCCGAACTCGACAAGCGCATCGACGCGATGCGGCGTCTCCACAACAGCCGGCCGCTGACCGATTTCCCCTATGAGGTGCTCGACCATGCCGAAACGAGGCGACGCCTGCCCGCCATCGGCAAGGGTGTCGTCGGCTCGATCTACTCCCCGCTCGACGGCCATGTGAATTCGCTGAAGCTGTTCCGGGCGTTGCGCGAGGCGACGGTCCGGTGCGGCGTCGACTATCGCCCTAACAGCCCGGTCGAGCGTATCCTGCCGAAGGAAGGCGGCTTCGCGATTTCGGGGCCGTGGGGAGAGATGCGCGCCGGCAGGATCGTCCTCTGCGCCGGGCTCGGCAATGCGCGGCTCGCCCCGATGGTCGGGCTCGACGCGCCGGTGAAGCCGAGCAAGGGCCAGATCATCGTCACCGAGAAGACCGAGCCCTTCCTGAGCAACCCCATGGTCACGGTGCGCCAGACCGACGAGGGCGGCGTCATGATCGGCGACAGCCACGAGGATCGCGGCTTCGACACTGTGGTCGGCCAGCCGGTCCTGTCGGCGATGGCCGAGCGCGCGGTCAGGATGTTTCCGCGACTCGCCGGCCTCAACGTCGTGCGGACATGGTCGGCCCTGCGGGTGATGAGCCCCGACGGCTTCCCGATCTACGACCAGTCCGAAACGTGCCCCGGCGCCTTCGTCGTCACCTGCCATTCCGGCGTGACGCTGGCCGCCAATCACGTCTCGACCCTCGCCCCCGCGATCCTCTCCGGCGCGCTGCCGGAGGCGGTGGCGTCCTTTACCGCGCGGAGGTTCCATGTTCCGGCCCATAGCTGAGGCGAGAGAGGGGGCGATCGGCGCCGCGAGACTCAGCTTCACCTTCGACGGCACGCCGCTTACCGGCCGCTCCGGCGACACCGTCGCCGCCGCTCTGCTCGCCAACGGCATCGTCGCATGCCGCGAGACCCCGGTCTCCGACACGCCGCGCGCGCCCTATTGCCTGATGGGCGTGTGCTTCGACTGCCTCGTCGTCATCGACGGCATCGGCAACCGGCAGGGCTGCCTGGTAACGCTGACTGAGGGCATGCGGATCGAGACCCAGCATGGCCGCCGCCATCTCGCGGAGGTCGGCCAATGACTCCGGCCGAAACCATCGAACGACTCGCCGAGAGCTATGATGTCGTGGTGGTCGGCGCCGGCCCGGCCGGCCTCTCCGCCGCGGCGCGCGCCGCGGGGCTCGGCCTCACCGTCCTGCTCGCCGACGAAAATCCGGCGCCCGGCGGCCAGATCTACCGCGCCGTCACCACGACGCCGGTCAAGGACCGCACGGTCCTCGGCGCGGACTATTGGCGCGGCGCCGAGATCATCGAGCGTTGTGAGCGCTCGCAGGCCACCTATGCGGCACGCTGCACCGTCTGGTCGCTCGGCCCGGACGAAACGGCACCCGACTCGTTCGAGCTCGGCCTCTCGCTCGACGGCAAGGCCCGCATGATCGGCGCCCGGCAGGTCATCCTCGCCACCGGCGCGCTGGAACGCCCCTTCCCGATTCCGGGGTGGACGCTGCCCGGCGTGATGACCGCCGGCGCCGCGCAGATCGCCCTGAAGGGCGCCGGCATCGTGCCGGCAGGACGCACCGTCATCGCCGGCTGCGGCCCCCTGCTCTATCTGCTGGCGAGCCAGCTTTCGGCGGCCGGCTGCGAGATCGTCGCCGTGCTCGACACGACCTCGCGCACCAACTGGCCGAAGGCGCTCGCCGCGCTGCCGGACTTCCTGCGCTCGCCCTATCTGGCCAAGGGGCTCAAGCTGATGGCTGCGACGCGGCGGAAGCTGCGATTCGTGCGCGATGTGACCGGCCTTTCGGCGAAAGGCGAAGGCAAGCTACGGCAAGTCGAGTTCGAGCAAGGCGGACGACAGGGCGCGATCGCCTGTGACACGCTGCTGCTGCATCAGGGCGTGATCCCAAGCGTCAACCTCTCCAACGCGGCCGGCTGCGCCCATGACTTCGACGAAGAGCAGCATGCCTGGGTGCCTCGCGTCGATGCCTGGTTCGCCTCCAGCGTACCGGGCATCGCCATCGCGGGCGACGGAGCCGGCATCGGCGGGGCGGAGAGCGCGGCCCTGCGCGGCGAGATCGCGGCCTTGGGCGCAGCGTCGCGGCTGGGCAAGCTGAGCGAGGCCGAGCGCGACCGGCAGGCGACGCCGATCCGCACCGCACTCGCGCGCCTGCTGCATGGCCGCCGTTTCCTTGACCTGCTCTACAAGCCGGCACCGCAGTTTCTGGCGCCGCCGCAGGACGAGACCATCATCTGCCGCTGCGAAGAGGTCACCGCAGGACAGGTGCGCGATGCGGCGGCGCGCCTCGGCGTCACCGGCCCCAATCAGATGAAGGCGTTCCTGCGCTGCGGCATGGGGCCGTGTCAGGGCCGGCTCTGCGGGCCCACGGTCGTCGAGCTGATCGCCCGGACGCGCGGAACAACGCCGGCCGAGGTCGGCTATTACCGCCTGCGCCCGCCGGTCAAGCCGGTGACGTTGGCGGAGCTGGCGGCGCTGCCGCAGACCGAGGCTGCGGTGAAGGCGGTCGCGCGATGAGATCTGCCCGGCATGCCGGCGCGCGCCACGCGCCAGCCCGCTATGGCCGGTCCGGATCGAAGTGCTTCGCAAGCTTGTGTCCGTACCCTCCATAGTCCTTCTGAAAGGCATTGGAACCAGCGGCGAAGGCGGTGACCTGCTGCGGAAACCGCGTCTCGAACATGAAGGCGAGCGTTCCCTCCAGCTTGTGCGGCTTCAATTCGACATTGCTCGCCCGCTCGAAGGCGTCCACATCCGGGCCGTGCGGCAGCATCATATTGTGCAGCGAGACGCCGCCGGGCATGAAGCCGCCGCCGGTCTTGGCGTCGTAGACTCCATAGACCAGCCCCATGAACTCGCTCATCACGTTCATGTGGTACCAGGGCGGGCGGAAGGTATTTTCCGCCACCAGCCACCGGTCGGAGAAGATGACGAAGTCGATATTGGCGGTGCCGGGCGTCTCGGAGGGCGAGGTCAGCACCGTGAAGATCGACGGGTCGGCATGGTCATAGAGCACCGGCCCGACCGGAGAATATTTGCGCAGGTCGTATTTGTAGGGCGCGTAGTTGCCGTGCCAGGCGACGACGTCGAGCGGTGAATGGTCGATGTCGGCAACCCAGAGATTGCCGCCCCACTTCACGAACATCTTGGAAAGCGCGTCGCGATCCTCATAGGCGGCGACCGGCGTCAGGAAGTCGCGGGGGTTGGCGAGGCAGTTGGCGCCGATCGGTCCCCTCTCCGGCAAGGAGAAGGCGCCGCCATAGTTCTCGCAAATGTAGCCGCGTGCCGGCTCGCCGGGCAGCTCGACGCGGATCTTCACGCCACGCGGGATCACCGCGATCTCGCCCGGCTCGATGTCGATGATGCCGAATTCGGTCCAGAGTCTTAAACTCCCCTGCTGCGGCACGAACAGCATCTCGCCATCGGCATTGTAGAAATACTCATCCACCATCGACCGCGTGACCAGATAGACATGCGCCCCCATGCCGCCCTGGCTGCCGGCATCGCCGGCCGTGGTCATGCTGTGCATGCCCTCGATGAAGGATAGCGGCTGCGACGGTATCGGCAGCGGGCTCCAGCGCAGCGGGGCGAGCGGCAGATCGACCTCGCGGGCCGGCGCGGTGCGCCACAGCCCGATATCGGCCTTTCGGAACTGGTTCCAATGCGCCACCGTCGGCCGGATGCGGTAGAGCCAGGAGCGCTCATTGGTGGTGCGCGGCGCAGTGAAGGGCGAGCCCGAGAGCTGCTCTGCATAAAGGCCATAGGCGCAGCGCTGGGGCGAGTTGCGGCCGAGCGGCAGTGCGCCCGGCAGCGCCTCGGTCTCGAAGCCGTTGCCGAAGCCGGACATGTAGCCCGCCCGGATGGCGCTCTCGACCTTGCGCACGCCTGCGGGCGGCCGAGCGGGATCCTGAACGTTCATGGTGCGACCTCCCGATGGTGGCTCGCGGCGCGGCAGGGACAAGGGCCGGTGTGTTCGCCGGTACCCGCGCGTCAAATAAGTTGCTTTCGTAACGGTTGATTTTGTAACCAACAAGGCATGACGACGCTCGCGCTTGAACGCTTCCTGCCCTATCGCTTCAACCGGCTCAGCAGCGCGCTCTCGCTGAAATTCCGCGCTGTCTATGGGCCGCATCACGATCTGACGGTGCCGGAATGGCGCGTCCTGGCCACGCTCGGCCAGTTCGGCGCGGTGACCGCGAAGGCCGTCGGCGCCCATTCCGCCATGCACAAGACCAAGGTCAGCCGGGCAGTGCGCGCGCTCGAGGAGCGCCGCTGGCTCTCCCGCCGCGAAAACGAGGCCGACCGACGCGAGGAGAGCCTGATGCTGACGGCGGCGGGGCTGCGCGCCTATGGCGAGATCGTGCCGCGCGCACTCGCCTTCGAACAAGAGATCCTGGCGGCGCTCGGCCCGGACGCCACCCGGCTGCTACGAGGACTGGATCGGCTGGAGGCGCGCTTGTGGGCCCCGGATGCGCCCCGTCAGAACCGTGGCGGACGCTTGTCGAAGAAGGCCTGAATCCCTTCCCTGAAATCAGCCGTAGCCGCATTGGCCATGAAGGCCCGCTTCTCCAGATCGAGCTGCGCGTCGAAGGAGCCTTCCATCGCGGCCTGAATGAGGGCCTTGCTCGCCCTGTTGGCGCCGACGCTGCACTGGCTCAGGCGCCCGGCCAGCGCCTGCGCCGCGCCCGCCAGCTCGCCATCCGGCACCACCCGGTTGACGAGGCCGAGGCGCAACGCGGTGTCGGCATCGATCGGCTCGTTGAACAGCACGAATTCGAGCGCGCGGCGCGGGCCGAGCAGCCGCGCGAGCGACCATGTCGTGCCGCCATCCGGGTTGGTTCCCAGTTTGGTGTAGGCCGACAGAAAGCTCGCGCCCTGAGCCGCGACGACCATGTCGCAAGCGAGCGCGAGACCGACGCCGCCGCCAGCGACAGGCCCCTGCACTGCGGCGACAACGGGCTGCGGCAGGGCTTTGATCAGACGCATCAGGGCATGAAAGCGATCGATGAGCAGGCCCGCGGTTGCAGGCGCCCCAGCAAGATCGGCATGGAAGCGGGAGAGATCCCCGCCCGCCATGAAGGAGCGGCCGGCGCCGGCGAGAACCACCGCTCGGATGTCCGAATCCGCGGCGACCGGCTCAAATGCCGCGATCAGCGCATCCGCCAGCGTCTCGTCGAGCACATTCAGCACCTTCGGCCGGTTCATCGTCACCGTCAGCACGGTGCCGTGTCTTTCGATGACGACCACGTCGCCCGAGGAATTCTCCATTGTCCCGACGCCTTTCAGATGATGCGCCGCCACTCTGCCGCTCCGGGCTCATGAAGACCAGCAGAAGGGGTCTGCTCCCAGCGCATCGCTCGATGGCGGATTTTTCTTGCGCTCCGTTCTGGCACGACCGAAGACGGATCGTCGTTCCCAGCTAACAATCCGAGGATCGCGGCGATGACCAGCCCCGCCGGCCAGGCACCCGAGGCTTTGACCGACAACGAAGCCTTTCGTCCGCATACCTCGCATTGGGGCGTGTTTTCGGCGCGGATGAAGGACGGACAGCTCGAGGTTCGGCCGCATCCGGGCGACCCCGACCCGAACGACATCATCCAGAACTTTCCGGGGGCGCTGCGCCACCGCGCCCGCATCGCCCGGCCGATGGTGCGACGCGGCTGGCTGGAGAATGGGCCGGGTCCCGACGACCGCCGCGGGCGTGACGAGTACGTGCCGATGTCCTGGTCGGCGGTGCTCGACAAACTCGCGGGGGAACTGCGCCGCGTGCGGGACGACCACGGCCCCGGCGCGATCTTCGGCGGCTCCTATGGCTGGGCGAGCGCGGGGCGCTTTCATCATGCCCAGAGCCAGATCCACCGCTTCCTCAACACCTCGACCGGCGGCTATGTGAAGTCGGTCAACAGCTACTCTTCGGGCGCTTCCTCCGTCCTCGTGCCGCACATCATCGGCGACTACGAGGATCTGGTGAAACGTAACGTCTCCTGGGAGCAGATCGCCGAGCACAGCGAGATCGTGCTCGCCTTCGGCGGCATGGCGCTCAAGAACAGCATGGTGGCCGGCGGCAGCATCAGCCGCCATGTCGAGCGCGGCGCGATGGAGCGCGCCCAGGAACGCGGCTGCGAATTCGTGCTGGTCAGCCCGCTGCGCGGCGACCTGCCGACGGAGGCCGGCGCCGAGTGGGTTGCGAACATCCCCGGCAGTGACACCGCGCTGATGCTGGCGCTCGTCCACGCGCTCGTCGTCAACGGACTGCACGACCGCGCCTTCCTGGAGCGCTACACGGCCGGATGGCCGGTCTTCGAGCGCTATCTCACCGGCGAGAGCGACGGTCAGCCCAAGGATGCGGCCTGGGCCGCTCCCATCACCGGCATGCCGGCCGAGGAGATCGTGGCGCTGGCCAAGCGCCTGCACGGCAAGCGCGCGCTGATCGTCGTGGCCCATGCCCTGCAGCGCGCGACACATGGCGAGCAGCCGGTCTGGATGGGCATGGTGCTCGCGGCGGCGCTCGGGCAGATCGGCCTCCCCGGCGGCGGCTATGGCTATGGGCTCGGCGCCATCGCCTATTACGGGCGGCGCTACAATGCCGTGCCGATGCCGACATTCTCGCAAGGGAAGAACCCGGTCAGCGATTTCATCCCGGTCGCGCGCATTTCCGACATGCTGCTCAATCCGGGCTCGACCTATCGCTATAACGGCCAAACCCGGACCTACCCCGAGATCAAGCTGGTCTACTGGGCCGGAGGCAATCCGTTCCATCATCATCAGGACCTGAACCGGTTGCGGCAGGCCTTCGCCCGGCTCGATACTCTCGTCGTCCACGAACTCGCCTGGACGGCGACGGCGCGCCATGCCGACATCGTGTTGCCCTGCACGATGACGCTCGAGCGCGAGGATATCGGCGGCAATTCCAACGACCCGCTGCTGGTGCCGATGCATCCGGTCGTCGCGCCCTATGGCGAGGCGCGCGACGACTACGCCATCTTCGCCGGACTGGCCGAGCGGTTGGGCACGGCCGAGGCCTTCACCGAAGGCCGCAGCGTGCGGCAATGGCTGGAGCATCTCTACGAGCCCACGCGCATTGGCCTCGCGGAGAAGGGACTGCCGGCGCCGAGCTTCGCCGAGTTCTGGGCGAGCGAAGGCTATGAGCTGCCGCAGCAACCCGACGATGGCGGCAATCTGCGCGCCTTCAGGCAGGATCCGGCGGGCTCGCCACTGCGGACCCCAAGCGGCAAGCTGGAGGTCTTCTCCGAGACCATTGCAAGCTTCGGCGAAACGGACTGCCTCGGGCACCCGGCCTGGCTCGGCGCGACGAACATCCCCGATGCGGCTGCCCCTTACGTCCTCGTCGCCAACCAGCCGCGGACCCGGCTACACAGCCAATTCGATTTCGGCGGTCATAGCGGCGAGGGCAAGCTTCGCGGCCGCGAGGTCGCGCGCATGCATCCGGAAGATGCTGCCACACGCGGCATCGTCGATGGCGACATCATCCGCATCTCGAATGAGCGCGGCGCCTGCCTTGCCGGCGTCATCCTCACCGACGGCATTCGCAAGGGCGTCGTCCAGCTGCCGACCGGCGCCTGGTACGATCCGGCCGACCCGACCGAGGACAAGCCGCTCTGCGTCCACGGCAATCCGAACGTCCTGACCCGCGATATCGGCACCTCGGCGCTGGCGCAGGGCTGCACCGGGCAGTTGACGACGGTGCAGGTCGAGCGCTTCGACGGCAATCTGCCGCCGATCCAGGCCTATGATCCGCCGGGCGGATCGGCCGCCGAAGCGGCGGAATAGGCCATCGCGGCTTGAAGCGCGGATCCGTTGTGCCGAAAGGTGTTAGCGGGTCGCGCGACAGCGCTCCACCGAAATCGTCTTCCGCCTGCCGCGAGCCCCGATGTCCCCGACCTATATCGATACCTACTACCGCCGCACACTCGCTTCGGCCGACGGCTACCCGCCTGCCGAGGGGCAGATCAAAGCGGAGATCTGCATCGTCGGCGGCGGGCTGGCAGGGCTCACCGCCGCGCTCGAACTGGCCCGCGCCGGACGGTCGGTCGTGCTGCTGGAAGCGCAGCGTGTCGCCTGGGGCGCCTCGGGGCGCAATGGCGGCTTCGTCAGCGCTGGCTATGCGACCTCGCTCTCGGCCATCGAGCGCCAGGCAGGGCGTCAGCAGGCCGAAGAACTCTATCGCCTGACCCTCGAAGGCGTCGGCATCGTCCGGCGCAATATCGAAAGCCTCGGCATCGCCGACGCCGCGCCCTCGCCCGGCATCATGCGGGTCGTGCGCCATGATGGCGGCGCGGCGCTGCAACAGGAGCGGGACGCGCAGGAAAAGCGCTTCGGGCGCAAACTGCGCTATCTCGGGCGGGAGGAAACGCGCGGGCTGCTGCGCTCGCCGAAATACCACGCCGCGCTGGCAGACGACGACGCCTTCCACTTCCATCCGCTGAACTATGCGCACGGCCTTGCTCGCGAGCTCGTGCGGAGCGGCGGCGTGATCCATGAAGGCTCGCCGGTCCTCTCCTGCGAGCTGGAGGGACCGGTGAAGCATCTGCGCACGGCGCAGGCCACAATCGAGGCAGAGCAACTGCTGTTCACCACGGGCGGCTATACCGGCGGCCTGTTCGCGCCGTTGAAGCGCGCCTTTCTGCCGATCGCGACCTATGTGCTGCTGACCGAGACGGCGCCGGAGTTGATCCGCGAGGCCATCCGGACCAGCGCAGGCGTTGGCGACGACCGGCGCGCCGGTGATTACTACCGATTGGTCGAAGGCGGCTCCCGCATCCTCTGGGGCGGCCGCATCACGACGCGCACGACCGAGCCGCGCGATGTCGCCGCGCTCCTGCGCCGCGAGATGGTCACAACCTATCCGCAGCTCTCGGAACTCAAGGTCGAGCTCGCCTGGTCGGGCCTGATGTCCTATGCGCGTCATCTGATGCCGCAGATCGGTCAGTATCGCCCGGGTGTCTGGTACTGCACCGCCTTCGGCGGCCACGGCATGAACACGACGGCGGTTGGCGGCGCCGTCATCGCGGAGGCGATCCGAGGCGCGAGCGATCGGTTCAAGCTGTTTGCCCCATTCGGCCTCGCCTGGAACGGCGGGCCGTTCGGCACCGCCGCGGTCCAGCTGACCTATTGGCGCTACCAGGCAGCCGATTTCCTGCGGGAACGCCGGCAGTAACGGCCGGATCGGCGCCAGGGCGGTTCTTCGAATCGTAGCGGTGCTCTTCAACAGTCGGGAAATAACTCCACGCTAACGATGATTCGGGGCGTTCCGTCCGCGCGTCTGCTCGACCGCGATCGGGGCCCACTGCGCGTCGATGAGAGATTGAACCATGAAGAGCCTGACGATACGCCGCCGTATCCTGCTCAGCTTCGCCGCCGTGATGGCAGTGATGTCTGCCATCGCGGCGCTCTGCTATGTCTGGTTCCTGCAGACCGAGCGCGAGGCGCTGACCGTCGAAACCAATACGGTGCCCGGCCTCTACTACAGCGCGCAGCTGACCACGGCCTGGACCGGAGCCCGCGGCCTCATCCGCGAATTCCAGCTTTCGGACACGGCGGCGGAAAGGACCCGCGCAAGCGATGCCATCCTCGCGAGCAGGGAGACGATGCGCTCCCTGCTGAAGGCGTATCAACCCACCATCGACTCCGAGGAGGATCGCAAGAACTACGCCGAGGCGCAGCGGCTGTTCGAGCAATATGTCCCGATCGAGGACGCGATGCTCGCGTCCTCGAAGCTCGCGGCCACCAATGGGCAGGCGATCGATCAGAGCGCCATCGTGAAGGACCAGATCGAACCGCTCGCGACCCGGCTCGGCAGCGCCCTCCGGACCATGATGGAGTTCAACAAGACCGAGGCCGACGACTCGACCCGCAACATCGTCCGCATCGTCCGCGCCGCCGAGTTCGGGCTGATCATCGCTTTCGTCGTCGCGCTCGGCCTCGCGATCCTCTGCGGCTATCTGCTGTTCCGGGCGATCACCGTGCCGCTCGGCAAGCTGCTGGGCATTGTCGAGGTGATGCGGCGCGGCGATTTCAGCGAGAGGCTCGCCCTCGCGCGGCGCGACGAATTCAGCACGCTGGCGGATGGCGTCAACGCCATGGCCGACGACCTGGCCGGGCTGATCGGGCAGATCCAGAAGTCGAGCATCCAGGTCAACACCTCGATCACGGAAGTCGCCGCGACATCGAAGGAGCAACAGGCAACGGCGAGCGAGATCGCCGCGACCACGACGGAGATCGGCGCGACGTCCAAGGAGATTTCCGCGACCTCGAACGAGCTCGTGCGGACGATGGACGAGGTCTCCGCCGTGGCCGAGCAGACCGCGACGCTCGCCGGCGGCGGCCAGGCGGGCCTCGCGCGGATGGAGGCCACGATGCATCAGGTGATGGAGGCGGCCGGCGCGATCAACGCCAAGCTCGCGATCCTCAGCGAGAAGGCCGGCAACATCAATCAGGTCGTCACCACCATCACCAAGGTCGCCGACCAGACCAACCTGCTGTCGCTGAACGCCGCGATCGAGGCGGAGAAGGCGGGGCAATACGGGCGCGGCTTCGCCGTCGTGGCGACCGAGATTCGCCGCCTCGCCGACCAGACTGCCGTCTCGACCTACGACATCGAGCAGATCGTCAAGGACATCCAGTCGGCCGTCGCCGCCGGTGTGATGGGCATGGACAAGTTCTCCGAGGAGGTCCGGCGCGGCATGCAGGATGTCCAGCAGGTCGGCGGGCAACTGTCGGAGATCATCGAGCAGGTGCAGGGGTTGGTGCCGCGCTTCGAGGTCGCGAACGACGGCATGCAGGCGCAGGCGACCGGCGCTGGCCAGATCAGCGAGGCGCTGGCGCAGCTCAGCGAAGCCGCGCAACAGACCGTCGAATCCCTGCAGCAATCCACCCTGGCGATCGACGAGCTGAACCAGGTGTCGAGCGGGCTGCGCAGCAGCATCTCGCGCTTCAAGCTCCGGGCCTGACGGAGGCCCGAACGGGAGCGACAGATGCTGTTCCTGATGTTCCAGCTCGGGGCGGATCGCTACGTGCTCGACACCGCGCAGGTCGAGACCGTGCTGCCGCTGCTGTCCGTGAAGCAGCTACCGGCCGCTCCAGCCGGTGTCGCCGGCGCGATCAGCTATCGCGGCACGCCCGTGCCGCTGATCGACCTCTCCCTGCTCGCGCTCGGCCGCCCGGCCGCGCCGGTGCTGAGCACCCGGATCATCCTGCTGCACTATCCGACGGAACAGGGAGATCCCAGGCTCCTCGGGCTGATCGCCGAGCGGGCCATCGAGACCGTCGCGCGCGATCCCGCCGATTTCACCGCCTCCGGCGTCGAGGCCGGGACGCCGGCCTATCTCGGACCGGTCGCGGCCGACGAGGAGGGCCTCATTCAGTGGATCAGGGCGGAAGCGCTGCTGCCACCGGAGATCCGCGACATCCTGTTCCGGCAGATGACGGCAGAGCCGTGATGGAGAAGGGCGCGGCCACCGGCGACTTCGAGCGTATCCTTCGGGAGATGATCGGGCTGAGCATCGAGACAGTCGGCCCCTCCGTCATCCGTCACGCCCTGACGCGGCGCATGACGGCTTGCGGGCAGCCTGACCTCGAGGCCTATCGGCGATACTTCGCCGAGAACGAGAGCGAGCGCCAGGAACTGGTCGACTGCGTCGTCGTGCCGGAGACCTGGTTCTTTCGCGATCGCGAGGCCTTCGCCGCGATGGCGCGCAAGGCACGCGAGTTGCGGCGCGCGGAGCGCCCGATCCGGCTGCTGAGCCTGCCCTGCTCGACGGGCGAAGAGCCCTATTCCATGGCGATGGCGCTGTTCGATGCCGGATTCGAGCCGAAGGATTTCGCGATCGACGCCATCGACGTCAGCAGCCGCAACCTCCTGCTGGCCGAGCGGGCCGTTTATGGGCGCAACTCCTTCCGGGGCAGCGACCTCGCGTTCCGGGCACTTTACTTCGAGGCGCTCGACGGCGAATTTCGGCCGCATGAGCTCGTGCGGCGGCAGGTCCGGTTTTCGCTCGGCAACGTCCTCGATCCGGCGCATGCGCCCGGGCGCGACGCGTACGACATCATCTTCTGCCGCAATCTCCTGATCTATTTCGATCGCGAGACGCAGGCCGTCGCCCTTGCGGTGCTGCGTCAGGCCTTGGCCCCGGAGGGGTTGCTGCTCGTCGGACCGGGAGAGTCCGGCCTGCCCTCCCTGTACGGCTTCACGGGCGCGCGCCTGCCGCGCGCATTCGCCTTTACGAAGGCCCCTACCCCGCCGAGCATCGAAACCATGGCGCGCCCCGCGCCGGCACCGCAGGCGCGCCACAAGCCGCCGGTTTCCATCCTCTCCGGCGCTGCCCCGCCACAGAAACATCGGCCCTTCACGGCTCCGCTGCGGACCGCATCGCAGGCCTCGGCCGTGCCGCCCGATGGCGAGGCTACGGGACTTGCCGCCATCGAGAATGCCGCCAATGCCGGGCGCCTGGCCGAAGCGCGTATCGCGGCGGAGCGCCACATCGCCGCATTCGGCCCATCGGCGCAGGTCTTCTACCTGCTCGGCCTCGCCCAGGATGCCGACAACGCCGAGGAGGCCGCCGCGGGCAATTACCGCAAGGCGCTCTATCTTGCGCCGGACCACCGCCAGGCGCTGGCGCATCTCAAGCTGCTGCTGCAACGCCGCGGTGACGAGACGGGCGCCAGGGCGCTCGCCAACCGGCTCGATCGGCTGACGAAGAGGAGCGGAACCTGATGTCCGTCGCAGTCGAGATCACGCCGGAGCCCGCGAGCGGCATCAACGAATGCTGGCGAAAGATCGGCGTCCGGGGCGACCAGTCCTGCCCCGAGCTCGAGGCGCATCTGCATTGCCGCAACTGCCCGACCCATGCGCAGATCGCCCGCCAGCTGCTCGATCGGGCGGTGCCGCAGGGCTACCGCGAGGAATGGACCCGCTTCTTCGCTCAGCCGGCGGGCGACGGCGCGAAACGGGACGCGCTCGAGACCGTCCTGATCTTCAGGATCGGAGCGGAATGGCTCGCCCTGCCAGCCACCGCCTGCCAGGAGATCGCCGAACCGCGCGCAATCCATTCGCTGCCCCACCGCCGCAGCAGCGCCGTTCGCGGCATCGTCAACGTCCGTGGCGAGTTGCTCGTCTGCGTCGCCCTGTCCGAACTGCTTGGGATCGATGCCGACGCGGTGCCCCGGACAAGCGAGCGGATCACGGCCTTCCGCCGTCTCGTGGTGGTCGGCGCCGAAGGCAGGCGCTCGGCCTTCGAAGTCGACGAGGTCCACGGGCTCTACAGCTTCGACCGGAATGACCTTGGCATGGCCCCCGCCACGATCGGCAAGGCCGCCGCGAGCGCCGTCGCTGGCGTCATCGCCTGGAATGGGCGGGCAGTGGGCTGTCTCCACGACGGAAGGCTGGCCGGGCTGATCGACCGGAGCATCGCATGAGCGGCGAGGATTTCAGCGAGTTCTCCCTGCTCGAGCTGTTCCGCGCCGAACTCTCCACGCAGTCTCAGGCGCTGACGACCGGGCTTCTGGCACTGGAGCGCGATCCGGTGGCGGCCACGCATCTGGAAGCCTGCATGCGGGCCGCGCATTCCCTCAAGGGCGCAGCGCGGATCATCGACCTGACTCCAGCTGTACGGATCGCCCATGAGATGGAGGAGTGCCTGGTCGCAGCGCAGCACGGAAAGCTGCGGCTTAACCACGGCCACATAGATACCCTGCTCAAGGGCATCGATCTTCTGGCAACCCTGTCCTCCGACGAGGGCCCCGATGCAGCCGAGGCGGAGCGGCGGATCGGCAGCTTCATAGCGGCGCTACAGCAGGCTTCCGCCGGCGGCGTACCGGATGGCCCCGAGAGCGCCGGACCGGCGCCCGAACAGAATACCGCCCCGCTCACCGAAAGCAGCACGCTGTCGACGTCTGCCGAGACCGGCTCGCCCCCCCTGTCCGACGACGGGCAGGGCGGCCGCATGGTCCGGGTCACGGCGGAGAGCCTCAATCGCCTGCTCGGCCTCGCCGGCGAGTCGTTGATGGCATCCCGGCGCCTGCGACCTTTCAACGACGGGCTATTACGGCTGCGGCGAGCGCAGGCCGAGCTCGCCCGGAGCGTCGACGCCCTCCAGACCGCGCTGCCGGCCGCGACGACCGATCCGCACGCGCTGCAGGCGCTGGAGGCCGTGCAGATCAGGCTGCAGGAAAGCCAGGCGATCCTGAGCGAGCGACTCGACGAGTTCGACGTGGTCGACCGGCAGGCCACCGATCTTGCCAGCCGGCTCTACGACGAGACGCTGGCAAGCCGCATGCGGCCCTTCGACGACGGCGTCCGGCACTTCTCCCGCACGGTCCGGGACATCGGGCGGGCGCTCGGCAAGACGGTTCGCCTCGACATCGTCGGCGGCACGACGAGCATCGATCGCGATATCCTGGAGCAGCTCGACGCCCCGCTCGGCCATCTCTTGCGCAACGCGGTCGATCACGGGCTCGAAACGCCAGAGGAACGGCGCGCAGCCGGCAAGCCGGCCGAAGGCGTCATCCGCCTCGAAGCACGGCATCATGCCGGCCTCCTGCAGATCATCGTCTCGGATGACGGCCGCGGCATCGATCTCGACGCTTTACGGCAAGCGACGCTCGAACGTGGCTTCAGCACGACTGAGACGGTCCACCACCTCAGCGAGGCGGAGCTGCTGGAGTTTCTCTTCCTGCCCGGCTTCTCGATGAAGCCGACGATCAGCGACATCTCCGGGCGTGGCGTTGGCCTCGACGCAGTCCAGGCAATGGTGCGCCAGACGCGTGGACAGGTCGAGATCACCTCGCGGCTCGGCCATGGCACCCGCTTTCAGCTACAGCTGCCGCTTACGCTGTCCGTCATCCGGGCCTTGCTCGTCGAGATCGCTGGGGAGCCCTACGCCCTCCCCCTTGCCGCGATCACGCAGGCGCTGCGACTGCCGCTGGAACGGATCGCCTCGCTCGAAGGCAGGCCGCATTTCCAATTCGACGGCCGGCAGGTCGGGCTCGTCACCGCGCATGAGGTTCTCGGTCACGGCGAGCCCAGCTCGGCCGGGGCCGAACTTGCGGCCGTGGTCGTCGGCCAGGGCAACGACATCTATGCCATGGTTGTCGATCGTTTCCTCGGCGAGCACGAACTCGTGGTGCGTCCGCTCGATCCACGGCTGGCCAAGGTCAAGGACGTCAGCGCCGCCGCCCTCATGGAGGACGGTTCCCCCGTGCTGATTCTCGATGTCGAGGATCTGATCCGCTCGATGGAGAAGCTGGTTTCGAGCGGTCGCCTGAAGCCGCTGGAGCACCGGGCGGAACGCACCGCGCAGAGGCAGCGCAAGCGCATCCTGGTCGTCGACGATTCGCTCACCGTGCGCGAGCTGGAACGGAAGCTGCTCGCCTATCGCGGCTTCGAGGTCGAGGTCGCAGTCGACGGGATGGATGGGTGGAATGCCGTCCGTTCAGGCGCGTTCGACCTCGTCGTGACCGATATCGATATGCCCCGCATGGACGGAATCGAGCTCGTGACCCTGCTCAAGAAAGACAACGGCCTGCGGAACATCCCGGTGATGATCGTTTCCTACAAGGACCGCGAGGAGGATCGGCGCCGAGGCCTCGACGCTGGCGCCGATTACTATTTGACCAAGAGCAGCTTCCACGACGAGACTTTGCTCCACGCCGTCGAAGATCTCATCGGCGAGCCATGAGCGCCTGCATGAAGGACCTCCCATGAGAGTCGGCCTGGTCAACGATCTGCCCATGGCCGTCGAAGTCCTGCGACGGATCGTGACGTCGACCGCGGAGCACAAGGTCGCCTGGATCGCCATGGACGGGTCGGAAGCCGTGGCGGCCGCCCGGCGCGACCTTCCCGATCTCATCCTGATGGACCTGAACATGCCGGTCATGGACGGCGTCGAGGCCACCCGGCAAATCATGGCCGAGACCCCCTGCCCGATCCTGCTCGTCACGGCCAGCGTGGATGCCAATGTCTCGGGCGTCTACGAGGCCATGGGCTATGGCGCGCTCGACGCCGTCGACATCCCCGTCATCGGCGCGAATGGCATCGCTTCGACTCAAGGCGGCGCGCTGCTGGCGCGCATGTCGGCGGTCGGCCGCCTCGCCAGCGACCTGCCGCGAACGCTGCGCAAATCGCGCCCGCCGGCGCCGCGCAGCGCTTCGACGCAGCAGCTCGTCGCCATCGGAGCCTCCGCCGGGGGCCCCGCGGCCGTCGCTACCCTGCTCGCCGGGCTGCCGCAGGGCTTCTCGGCAGCGATCGTTCTCGTCCAGCACCTCGACGCGCAGTTCGTCCCGGGCTTCGCGAGCTGGCTCGAACAGCAAAGCGGGATCACGGTGCGCGCTGCCCTGCAAGGAGACCGCCCCGTACCGGGCAACGTGCTGATCGCCGCCAGCGCGGACCATCTCGTCTTCACCTCGGCCGATGAGCTCGGCTACCGGGCGGAACCGCGCGACTACGCCTATCGCCCCTCGGTCGATGCCTTCTTCGAGAGTGTCGCACAACAATGGCGCGGAAGCGCGGTCGGCGTGCTGCTCACCGGCATGGGGCGGGATGGCGCCCGTGGATTGAAGCTGCTGCGCGACAAGCACCATTTGACAATCGCGCAGGATCAGGCGACCAGCGCCGTCTACGGCATGCCCAAGGCAGCTGCGGCCATCGGCGCCGCCACCGAAATTCTGCCCCTGACCGCAATCGCGCCGCGCCTCGCCGAGGTCTGCGGCCAGCCGGCGCTCTAGAAGGCTTACCATGGCAGGCGAACCCACCACCTCCTCCCCCGATGCCCACCTCCCCGTCGACAATTATCTGGCGATGGTGCTGCTCGTGGACGATCAGGTCATGGTCTGCGAGGCGGTCCGGCGGGCGCTGACGCATCAGGGCGACGTGGACTTCCACTATTGCACGGACCCGCTGGACGCGATCGAAGTAGCCCAGCGCGTCAAACCGACCGTTATCCTGCAGGATCTGGTGATGCCCGGTGTGGATGGGCTCGATCTGGTGCGGCGCTATCGCAAGCACCCTGCGCTCCACAGCGTGCCGGTCATCGTGCTGTCGACCAAGGAAGACCCGGCGATCAAAAGCGAGGCCTTCCAGGCCGGCGCCAACGACTATCTGGTGAAGCTCCCGGACAAGATCGAGCTGATCGCGCGCATCCGTTACCACACCCGGGCCTATATCGATCACCTCCAGCGCGACGAGGCATACCGGGCGCTGCGCGAGAGCCAGCGCGAGCTCATGCGCGCCAATCTCGAGCTTGAGCGACTGACACGGATCGACGGGCTGACCGGGCTCGGCAACCGCCGCTACTTCGACGAGTATCTCGCAGCCGAGTGGAAACGGGGCGTGCGGACCGGCAACCCGCTCTCCGTGCTGATGATCGATGTCGATCATTTCAAGCGCTACAACGATGCCTATGGCCATCTCGCAGGCGACGACGTGCTGAAGCAGGTGGCCGGCGTGATCCAGAACGGTGCGTGCCGCTCGACCGACCTCGCCGCCCGGTTCGGCGGCGAGGAATTCGTCGTGATCCTGACCGATGTGCCGCCCGAGGGCGCGGCCCATGTGGCGGAGGCCATGGTCCAGGGCGTGCGCGACCTGAACATTCCCCATGGCTCCGGGCGCGTGACGATCAGCGTCGGCGTGGCGACAGCCTGGCCGAGCGCCGAGACCGGCCCTGGCGGCCTCGTCAATGCGGCCGATCTCGCACTGTTCCGGGCGAAGAACGGCGGGCGCGACCGCGCGGTATTCTCTGAGGCGGCGCCGGCCGAGGGAGGCTAGCCGGCGCAGCCCTGGTGCCGGGTTTGCAATCGCCCTGTCTCAGATCGACCGGGTGATGCCGCCGTCGACGCGCAGGTTCTGGCCGGTGATGTAGCCCGCATCCGGCGAGACCAGGAAGGCGATGGCCCCGGCGATCTCGGCGCTCGTCCCGTAGCGTTTCATCGGCACGCTCTGGCGCCGCTCCTCCGTCGCAGGCAGGCTGTCGATCCAGCCCGGCAGAACGTTGTTCATGCGGACATTGTCGGCCGCGTAGGTGTCGACGAAGATCTTGGTGAAGGATGCCAGCCCGGCCCGGAACACGGCCGAGGTCGGGAACATCGCGCTCGGCTCGAAGGCCCAGGCCGTCGAGATGTTGACGATCGCGCCAGCCTTCTGCGCCTGCATGATCGGCGCCACCAACCGCACCGGGCGGATGACGTTCATCAGATAGACGTCGAGCCCGCGATGCCAGTCCTCGTCGGTGATCTCGAGGATCGGAGCGCGCGGCCCATGGCCGGCACTGTTGACGAGTGCGTCGATGCGGCCCCAGCGCTCCATCGCGAGATCGACGAGGCGGCGCAGATCGTCGTTCGACTGGTTGGAGCCGGTAACGCCGATCCCTCCAAGTTCCTGCGCCAGCGCTTCGCCCTTGCCGGACGAAGACAGGATGGCGACCCGGAAGCCGTCCGCCGCCAGGCGCTTCGCCGCGGCGGCGCCCATGCCGCTGCCGCCTGCGGTGACGAGAGCCACTTTTTCTGTCGCCATGCTTGTCTCCACTGTCGCTGCGCAGCACTATCGGGCAGCGCATTCCACGAGCCGGCGAATTTCCTACCACTCCGCTCCGTGCCTGACGAACCAGTTTCACTCGCATCGGCCTGTAGAAAAACTATCGCATGACCGGCCGCATCCATCGCCTGCCCTCGCTCAACGGCCTGCGCGTCTTCGAGGTCGCCTCGCGCCATCTCAATTTTCGCCTCGCTGCCGAGGAGCTCGGGGTCACGCAAGGCGCCGTCGCCCAGCAGATCCGCCAGCTCGAAACGGAGCTCGGCCTCAAGCTCTTCGAACGGCTGCCGCGGACGCTGGCGCCCACTGAGGCCGGGCGAAGCTACGTCGCCTCCGTGCGGCGGGCCTTCGAGCTGATTTCGGACGCAACCGAGGAACTCCGGCCCGCGCCGCTGCACCTGACCATCAGCGTGACGCCGAGCTTCGCCTCGCGTTGGCTCATCCCGCGCCTGCCGGATTTCACCGACGCCCATCCCGGCATCGACCTGCGCATCGTCGCCACCGACCGCCTCTCCGATTTCCGAACCGATGCGGTCGACCTCGCCGTCCGGCTCGGGCGGCCGCCCTTCGGAGCGGGGCTCAGCGCCGAACTGCTCTATGAGCAGAGGATCATCGCCGTCGGCAGCCCGCTCCTGTTGGAAAAGCTCGGCGATCCGGCAGATCCCGGCACCTTCGCGCGCTATCCCTTGCTGCATGATGGCCATGATTTCTGGCCGGCGTTTCTGGGGGCCGTTTTCCCCGCCGCCGCACCGAAGTCCGCCCAGAACATCCGCTTCAACCAGACGGCGCTTGCGCTGGATGCCGCCATTGCCGGCCAGGGACTGGCGCTGACGAGCCGCTTCCTCGTCGACGACGATATCGCGCGCGGGCGGCTCGTCCCTCTCTTCGGTGCCGAGCTGCCGATCGAGGCCGGCTTCTACATCCTGTCGCCGCGCCGGCCCCGGCATCCGGAGCCGGTCGCAGCCGTACGCGGCTGGCTGACCGAGGCCGCCGGAATGGGCTGACGGCAGCGCAAGAAACTTGCATCCCGCGAGGCGGATTGGAGCGCCTCTTTCGCGCCGCCTGCCCTAACGATGGAACCGACTGACCTGCGAGGCCGCGACCATGCCCGAACTCGATCTTGAGACGCTTCAGGCCGAGATGACGTCATGGCGGCGGCATCTGCATGCCCATCCCGAATTCGGCTTCGAGGAGGCGGGGACRGCCGCCTTCGTCGCCGCGAAGCTGCGCGAATTCGGGTTCGACGAGGTGGCCGAGGGCGTGGGCGGCACCGGCGTCGTCGGCACGCTGAAGCGCGGCACGGGAAACCGCGCGATCGCGTTGCGCGCCGACATGGACGCGCTGCGCATCGCCGAACAGGGCGATCATCCCTACCGCTCGCAGACGCCCGGCGTGATGCATGCCTGCGGCCATGACGGGCACACGGCGATGCTGCTCGGCGCAGCCAAGCTGCTCGCGGCCGAGGGCGGCTTCGATGGCACGGTGCGCTTCCTGTTCCAGCCCGCAGAAGAATGGGGCAAGGGCGCGCTCGCCATGCTCGCCGACGGCCTGATGGAACGCTTTCCCTTCGACGAGGTCCATGGCCTGCACAACATGCCCGGCCTCGCCGTCGGACAGTTCCAGACCCGCACCGGGTCGTTCATGTCGGCGGAGGACAATTTCGAGATCGTGCTGAAGGGCGTGGGCGGGCACGCCGCAAGGCCGCATTCCGGCAACGAGGTTCTGGTCGCGGCCTGCGCGCTCGTCACCAACCTGCAGACCATCGTCTCGCGGCGGCTGAGCCCGGCGGACATCGCCGTGGTCTCGGTGACGGAACTCCTGACCGACGGCACCCGGAACGTCCTGCCCGGGACCGCGCGCATCCTCGGCGACGCCCGCAGCTTCCGCCCCGAGGTCAGCGCCGAGATCGAGCGGCAGATGGGGATCATCGCTCAGGGCACGGCGCAGAGCTACAATCTCAGCGCCGAGCTGCATTACACCCGCGAATTCGTGCCGCTGGTGAACGACGAGACGATGGTGCAGGAGGCATTCGCCGCGGCGCGCACGGTGTTCGACGATGGCGACGTCTCAGTCGCGCGCGAGCCGATGACAGGGTCGGAGGACTTCGCCCGCTTCCTCGACCATGTGCCGGGCTGCTTCGCCTATGTCGGGAACGGCGAGGATTCTGCGCCGCTCCACAATCCCCGCTACGATTTCGACGATCGCGGGCTGATCCACGGCGCACGCTATCACGCCGCCATCGCCCGCCGCAGGCTCTCCCCCGGCTGAGGAGGTCTCAGTTCCGCTTCGGCCGGCGGACGGCCCGGACCGTACTCTTCGAGGTGCTGCCGCAGAAGAAGAGGTCGTCGCCGTTCGACTCGATGCCCGAGACGCCCTCGCCCGCCGGCATGGCGAGGCTGTCCAGCACCTTGCCCGTGGCGGGATCGACCCGGCGCAGCTCGCTTTCCTCGCCTTCCCAGGTTCCGTGCCAGAGCTCACCGTCGACCCAGGTGACACCGGTGACGAAGCGGTTGGACTCGATGGTGCGCAGCGTCTTGCCGGTCTCCGGATCGATCTGGTGGATCTTGCGATCCCGGTACGCGCCGACCCAGAGCGCTCCCTCGGCCCAGGCCAGCCCGGAATCGCCGCCGCCGCCGGGCGCGGGAATCGTCGACAGCACGGCGCCTGTACGAGGGTCGATCTTCTGGATGCGGTCCTCGGCGATCTGGAACAGATGGCTGCCGTCAAAGGCCGTGCCCGCATGGGCGGACACGTCGAGGGCGCGCTCCACCTTCCCGCTCGCGGGATCGAGCGCGTTCAACCGGTCGCCTGAGGCGAACCAGACCCGCTCGCCGTCGAAGCTCACGCCATGGATCTTGTCGACGCCCGGAAATGGGCCGTATTCGCGGATGATCTCTGCCTTGGATACCGTCATGGTTCTGCTCCGTGGGGATGGCGACGGTGCGACCCTAGCCACCGCGCCAAGGCGCCGTGAGTAACAAGCTCGTCGCGAAACCGGGGATGGCCGGCATCGTCCAGCGCCGCGCGCGCGCCTGCCCGTAAGACTGCACCTTGCCGGCCGAAGCCAGTTCCTCGAGCGCGCGCTGGACATTGCGCTGGCTGGCACTGAGGGCCAGAGCGAGCGCCGAACTAGACCAGCTCTCGCCATCGGCGAGAAAGGCGAGCACCGCCGCGTGCTTCTCCTCGACAGGGCGTGCCAGCACGACCAACTCGGGTGCATGGCGCGGCGCCATCGCGAAACCGCCGCGCGTGGCAGCCAGCCTCGCAACCGGCCGCAACGCCGCTCGCAAACGCCCGATCTCGACACGCAGGCGGGCGCGGTGCGATTCATCGGTGAATTTCGCCCCGAACGCCCGCGCAATCAGCACTTCGCGCGACGCATCGGAGGGCCACACTTCGGCAAGAGCCCGCGCCAGAGCAAAGAGCACCGGACGGGTCGCGAGGGAGACCGAAACCTGCCTGTCGCGCACGGCGAAGCGGCAAGCATCGACGATCAGGGCGGGCGAGGAGTGCAAAGCTTCGACGTCGCGAAGGCGGAGATTGCACTCTTTGCCGTTCGCGATCAGCCGCGCCGCCGGTGCCTCAAGGGCCGCGGATGCTGCCTCCACCTCGGCCAGCAGCGCCGGGATGCCGCCTCTGCCGGCCGCTTCGCGCGCGTCATCCAGAGCTTCCCGGGCTGCGCCCGCACGCAATCTGCGCAAGGCGATGCCTGCGGTCGCGAGCCCATGCACGGCCTGGAGCGGCGAAGGCAGCGGCACGGGGTCCATCGCAGCGAGCGCCTGTTCGGCCGCGTCGAGCCGGCCGATCAGCACGAGGCGACGGATGTCGAGATAACGGGCATGCGCGGCATTGATCCGGTCGCCATGGGCCTCCAGCACCGCCGCCGCCGCCGAGAGCCTGCGGGGCGGCCAGATCAGGTCACGCTACGCCAGGGCGATCTCGGCCTCGGCGACGACACAGCGAGCCCGCGCGACGACCTCGCGCGCCCCGAAGCCGCGTGTAGCCCGGCGCAACAGGAGCTTGGCGCGCGGAAAATCGCCGAGCTGCGCCATGGCGATGCCACGTAGGGCCAGCGCGGGCGGATCGTCGCGCAAGGCAACGCGGTTCAGGGCGCCCAATGGATCGCCCGAGGCGAGTGCCCGGCCGGCGGCGGTGATCAGCGAGTCCATCGGAATCCCGCCAAACTTGTCACTCCCTTCCCGCGTTCTCTCCGCAGTAGCACCAATCGGCGCGCCGCGGCGAGCGGCGCAGGACATCCGGCGACAGAAGGGAAGCATGATGACGACACATCGTATCGGAACGCGCGAGGAATGGCTGGCGGCCCGGCTCGAACTGCTCGAAGCCGAGAAGCACTACACGCGGCAGGGCGACGCACTGGCGCAGCAACGGCAAGCACTGCCCTGGGTCAGGATCGACCGCGACTACCGCTTCGACACCGAGGAGGGCGAGGCATCGCTCGCCGATCTCTTCCGAGGACGCTCGCAGCTCCTCGTCTATCATTTCATGTTCGGCCCGGACTATCAGGCGGGCTGCCCGTCCTGCTCGGCCATCGCCGACGGGTTCAACGGCAGTACCGCGCATCTGGCCAACCACGACGTGATGCTGTGGGCGGTATCGCGGGCGCCGCTCGCAAAACTCCTCGCCTTTCGCGAACGGATGGGCTGGAGCTTCCCCTGGGCCTCATCGAGCGACAGCGGCTTCAATTTCGACTTCAACGTCTCCTTCACGGAGGAGCAGGAGCGCACCACGGGGATCGACTACAACTTCCGGCACAAGCCGAAATTCGAATGGCGCTCCGGCGGCAATCCGGTTGAGCGCAGCTTCGCGGAGATGGCCGGCACCGATGTCCCGACCTATCACCGCGAGCGCCCCGGCATGAGCGCCTTCATCCGCGAGAACGGCGCGATCTACCACAGCTACTCCGCCTATGCGCGCGGCGTGGACGGCATCTGGGCTATGTATGCCTGGCTCGATCGCGCCCCGAAGGGGCGCAACGAGGCAGACGGTCCCTGGTGGCGTCACCACGATCGCTACGAAACAGCTTCGTAAGCGCGGATCGGCGCTGTCCGATCAATCCTCGTCGTCGCGCGGCGGCCGGGCGCCCTCCCCGAGGATTTCGCGTTTTCCGGCGTGGTTTGCGGGGCCGACGATGCCCTCGTTCTCCATGCGCTCCATGATCGAGGCGGCGCGGTTGTAGCCGATCTGGAGGCGGCGCTGGATGTAGGAGGTCGAGGCCTTCTTGTCGCGCAGCACGACT
>NZ_JBFTJI010000014.1:0-165316 GCF_056395345.1 Allobosea sp. 10L422 | reverse complement strand
GCCGCGCACAGCGCCGCAGCCGCTCCCGCCGCCGGCCGCGGTGCCCGGAGCGCAATCCGGCCAGCGACCGCAAGCAGCTCCCCCGGCGCCGGCCCGRCCCGGCGCGCCGCCTTCGGCCGTGCCGCGCGGCGGCCCTGCTGTGCCCCCCTCTGCTGCGCCGCCTCAGGCTCGTCCTCCAGCGCCTGCTCCGCAGCCAGGTGCGGTTCCCTCGGCTCCCGGAGGGCAGCCGCGTCCGCCCGGAGCTCCACCTTCCGCTGCTCCCGGCACACCCGCTCAGCCCGGCGCCGGCGCGCCGCCCTCCGCGGTTCCGCGCGGTGGGCCGGCTGTTCCGCCGTCTGCGGCTCCGTCCCAGCGCCCGCTGGGCGCAGCGCCGCAGCCCGGCGCCGCTCCCGGCGCTCCGGCGCAGCCGGGCGTTACAGCTCCGTCTCCGCCGGCCGGCGCAGTTCCGGCACAGCCGCTGCGCCCGGCAATACCTCCGGCCACGGCTCCGATCGCTCCGGCTCCGACCCAACCCGGCGCCGCGTCTCCGACGCCGCCCCCGGGCACGCCGCCCGCGGGGCTGGCGCCCGCTCAGCCCGCACGCCCCGCTCCGGGCGTGCCTCCGGCAGCCGCTCCTGGGGTGCCGGCTCCGGCGCAGCCCGGTGTCGCACCGACGCAGCCCGGCACGGCTCCCGCGCAGCCGCCGTCTGGCGGGGTCTTCCCCAGCCAGCCGCCGCAGCGCGAAGGCCGTCGCGGCGGCATCTCGCCGGGTGTGGCCGGTGCGATCGGCCTCGGTGTCGGCGCGATCGGCGGCATCATGGCCGTTCAGGGAGCGCAGCGCTTCGACGACATCCGGGCGCGGCGCGAGGAACGGCGCGAGGGTGACGTTACCGTCATCCGCGAGCCCGGCCGCACCATCATCCGCGACGATGACGGCCGGGCCATCATCCGCCGCGATGAGGACCAGCGCTTCCGCGATCTCGGCTGGCAAGGCCGTTCCGAGCGCCGCGACGGCGAGATGCGGACCGTGTTCGAGCGGCCCGACGGCACGCGCATCGTCACCGTCACCGACGAGGAGGGCCGGCTGATCCGCCGCACCCGCATCGATCGCGACGACCGCGAGGTGGTGATCATCGACAATACCCTGCGCGATCGCCCGGGGCGCTTCGCCGACGATATCGTCGTGCTGCCGCCGCCGCCGCTGCCGATCCCGCGCGAGCGCTATATCGTCGATGCCGACCAGGCCGACGAGGCGTTGATCTACGAGACGATCATGGCGCCGCCGATCGCCGCGATCCCGCGCCGTTACACGCTGGACGAGGTCCGCTATTCGCCGGATCTGCGCGCCCGCATGCGCAGCGTCGATATCGACACGATCAACTTCGAGACCGGCTCCTGGCAGGTCACGCCCGACCAGGCGCAGCGCCTCGCAGTGATCGCGGATTCGATCCGGCGCGTGCTGCAAGGCTCGCCGAACGAGGTCTTCCTCGTCGAGGGCCACACCGACGCGGTTGGTGCCGATGTCGACAATCTCTCGCTCTCGGATCGCAGGGCCCAGTCGGTCGGGGAGATCCTGACGCGCGACTTCCAGATCCCGCCGGAAAACCTGACCACCCAGGGCTATGGCGAGCAGTATCTGAAGGTGCAGACGCAAGGGGCATCCCGCGAAAACCGGCGTGTGACGCTGCGGCGCATCACGCCGCTGCTGACCGGCCAGAACCGCTGACCTCTCGAACGGGGCTGCCCGTTGAGCAGCCCCGTTCGCTGTGGGGGTGTGGGGAACCCCGCACCCCCACAGCGGTTTCTCTTCCGGAGGAGGCGCTGATGGGAGATGCAGCCATGAAGATGTCCGCTCTGGCGATGGCAGGTCTGGTGCTTGCCGGTTCGTTCGCGCCGTTTCCGACATGGGCTCAGAATGCTCCCCCTGCCGAGAAACAGCCTGCTCCAGGCGTGCCGGTGGCGCCGCGTGCGGATGAGGCCGTGCGGCCGCCGGCAGGGGAACGCGGTATGCGGCCTCGCGCCGACAGGCGTGAGCAGCGCTATGACAGGGCGCAGGCTGGTCCGCCGCAGCCGAGTCGCGACCCGCCGATGCGCGCTCGGTGCCGTCGATCATCAGGCCCTGAAGGTCGTTCAGGATTTGGCAAGGCGGGCGCATTAGCGTCGCCGGCATGAGCGACGCAGCCTCCGTTTCCCGCAGCATCGTCACGATGCAGGCCGCCTCGACGCAGCAGGCGCTGTCGGTCGAGATGCTCAAGCAGAACGCGCAGGCTGACCAAAGCCTCGTCACCATGCTCCAGCAGAGCGTCGAGCAGACGCAGGCGACGCTCCCGGCCGGTCAGGGCGGCCTCGTCGACCGCACCGCCTGATCTCCTTTCCCCAGCTTCGATCGTTTGTCGCTGAGGCCGTTGCCAAGCGACTTCTCTGCGCCTAACCTCGCCTCTGTTCCGAGGGGTGCCCGCAAGGGCTGAGATGGCTTCCGAAGCCGAACCCGTCGAACCTGATCCGGGTCATACCGGCGGAGGGACTGGAACGCGTGCACAGGGCCGAGCCTTGTCCGCAGACAGCGACTGTACCGCTTTCAAACCCGGATCTCCTGACCTGTCGCAAGGAGGAGATCCTCATGAATGCCCACGCAAAACCCCAGAAGAACAGCGTCAAGACCGCGCCGCAAAGCGTGACGACCGGCCCGATCATCGGCTCGCGCAAAATCTATGTCGCCGCGCCCGAGCATCCCGAGATGCGCGTGCCCTTCCGCGAGGTCGTGCTGACGACCGATGCCGAGCCGCCGGTGCGCATCTACGACCCGTCCGGCCCCTATACCGAGACCGACGCCAGGATCGACCTGAATGCCGGCCTGACGCAGCCGCGCCGCGCTTGGCTCGATGCCCGCGGCTTCCAGACCGTGCCCGGCCGCGCCGTCACCGCCGCCGATAACGGCCATATCAGCGAAGCGCAGCTCGTGCCGGCCTGCCCGGCCGAGCGCCCGATCCTCGAGGCGAAGCCCGGCCAGATGGCGACGCAATACGAGTTCGCCAAGGCCGGCATCGTCACGCCCGAGATGATCTATGTCGCCCATCGCGAGAATCTCGGCCGCGCCGCCATGATGGAAGGCGCCAGGGAGCGCCATGCCGACGGCGAGAGCTTCGGCGCTGTCGTTCCGGAATTCGTCACGCCCGAATTCGTCCGCGAGGAGATCGCGCGCGGCCGGGCCATCATCCCGGCCAACATCAACCACCCCGAGCTGGAGCCGATGGCGATCGGCCGCAACTTCCTGGTCAAGATCAACGCCAATATCGGCAATTCGGCCGTGACTTCGGGTGCCGCCGAGGAGGTCGAGAAGCTGGTCTGGGCGATCCGCTGGGGTGCCGACACGGTGATGGACCTCTCCACCGGCCGCAACATCCACAACATCCGCTCCTGGATACTCAGAAATTCGCCGGTGCCGATCGGCACGGTGCCGATCTATCAGGCGCTGGAGAAGGTCGGCGGCGATCCGATCAAGCTCGACTGGGAGGTGTTCAAGGACACCCTCATCGAGCAGGCGGAGCAGGGCGTCGACTACTTCACCATCCATGCCGGCGTTCGCCTTCCCTATGTCCCGCTGACGGCCAGCCGTGTGACCGGCATCGTCTCGCGCGGCGGCTCGATCATGGCGCGCTGGTGCCTGGCGCATCACAAGGAAAGCTTCCTCTACGAGCGCTTCGACGAGATCTGCGACATCATGCGCAAATACGACGTCTCGTTCTCGCTCGGTGACGGCCTGCGTCCGGGCTCGATCGCCGACGCCAATGACCGCGCCCAGTTCGCCGAGCTGGAGACGCTGGGCGAGCTGACTCAGGTCGCCTGGAAGAAGGGCTGCCAGGTCATGATCGAGGGCCCCGGCCATGTGCCGATGCACAAGATCAAGGAGAATATGGACAAGCAGCTGCGCGAATGCGGCGAGGCGCCCTTCTACACGCTCGGACCGCTGACCACCGACATCGCGCCGGGTTATGACCACATCACCTCTGGCATCGGCGCGGCGATGATCGGCTGGTATGGCTGCGCTATGCTCTGCTACGTCACGCCCAAGGAGCATCTCGGCTTGCCGAACCGTGACGACGTCAAGACCGGCGTCATCACCTATCGCATCGCCGCCCATGCCGCCGATCTCGCCAAGGGCCACCCGGCGGCGAAGATCAGGGACGACGCGGTCTCCCGCGCCCGCTTCGACTTCCGCTGGGAGGACCAGTTCAACCTGGCGCTCGACCCCGACACGGCGCGCGAGTTCCACGACGAGACGCTGCCGAAGGATGCCCACAAGGTCGCGCATTTCTGCTCGATGTGCGGGCCGAAATTCTGCTCGATGAAGATCACGCAGGACCTGCGCGCTGAGGTTCTCGCGATGAGCGACAATGAGAGGGCAAGTCTCGAGGCCATGGCTGCTGAAGGCATGGCGGCGAAGTCGAAGGAATTCCTCGACAAGGGTGGCAGCATCTATCTACCTGCGGCCGAATGAGCGGCATGAACGACAGCCTCGACGCGGCCAAGGTCGCGTCGATCCTCGCGCGGGTGTCCGAGCGCCGCCCGCGCATCCATTGCCTGACCAATACCGTAGCGCAGAACGTCACCGCCAACATGCTGCTCGCCTTCGGGGCCGTGCCCTCGATGGCTGGTCATCCCGAGGAGGTTGCGGCGGTCGCGGCCGGGGCAAGCGCGATCCTGATCAATCTGGGCACGATCAGCCCTGAGGGCGAGCGCGCGATCCCGAAGCTCGTCGCTGTGGCGCGCGAACGCGGCATTCCGCTGGTGCTCGACCCGGTCTTCGTCGAGCTGTCGCCCCTGCGGCTGCGGCTGGCCGAGGACGTT
Source organism: Allobosea sp. 10L422 (assembly GCF_056395345.1). NCBI lineage: Bacteria > Pseudomonadati > Pseudomonadota > Alphaproteobacteria > Hyphomicrobiales > Alloboseaceae > Allobosea > Allobosea sp. 10L422. Next base: position 160,489 of record NZ_JBFTJI010000014.1, on the reverse strand, counting down.
TTGCGGCTGCCGGGCGTCGTCGTGCGTGGCAACGCCGCCGAGATGGCGGCCTTGGCCTGGCTGCTGGAGCGCTCCCCCGGCGTCACGCGCGCGACGACAGGGGCTGTCGACGCGATCGACGGTCCTTCCGGCAAGCTCTCCGTGGCCTTCGGGCATCCGCTGATGAGCCGGGTAACCGGACTGGGCTGCGCTTCAAGCGCGCTGGTGGCTGCCTGCCTCGCGGTCGAGCCCGATCCCGTGATTGCAGCGGCTGCGGCGCTGACGGCCTACGGCATCGCGGGCGAAATCGCAGCCGAGCGTTGCCATGGCCCCGGCAGCTTTGCCGTCGAACTGATCGATGCGGTCGCTGGCCTCGAGGCCGGAATGCTGCAAGCACGTATGGCGCGAATGTCACACATGAAAGACATGATGTAGCCGGGATTCACCGCCGCCCGCAGGCATCCTAGGGTCGCATGGCTGATTCGCCCGGCTGGCGACGGCCGCGCCGGGGGGCAACAGACAACATGATGCGTAACGAAGCCTGCGGGCAATCGCACAGGCCCTTTCGGCTTGTCGCCCTGATGGCCCTTGGTCTGGCCGCCGGCTGCGTCGGGCTGCCGGAGGATGTCCGGGCGGCCGAGAACGGCACGGGCTTCTATCTGCTCGGCGGCCGTGGCGCGATGGCTGGCTATCTGCCGCCTCCCGGGGTCTATTTCGAGAGCGACACCTACAGCTACGACGCCAAGCTCGACGCCCGGAAGTCATTGCCTTCCGGCGGTCGCTTCGTTGCCGGTGTGCGGAGTCAGGCACGGGCCGATTTCCTGAGCGGAACGTGGGTGACGCCCTGGGAACTCGCCGGGGGCAATCTCGCCTTCGGGGCCACTCTGCCTGTCGGCCGCGTCCGGGTCGCGGCCGGTGTCGAATACGATTCGCCGCAAACGAACCGCCTTGTCGGCTCCAATTTGCGCGACAAGGCCACGATGGTCGGCGATCCCGTATTCTCGACGATTCTCGGCTGGCATGCCGGCAAGTTCCATTGGAATGCAACCGTCATGGTGAACGCGCCTGCGGGCGAGTACCGCAACGGGGAACTGGCCAATCTTGCCTTTCACCGCTGGGCCACGGATCTGTCCGGCGCCCTCACCTGGTTCGATCCGGAAACCGGCATCGATCTCTCAGGCATCGCCGGGGTGACGTTCAACGGCACTAATCCGGCCACGGACTACCGGACGGGCACCGAGTTTCACTTGGAATGGGCCGCCTCGAAAGCGTTGACCAGCGCGCTTTCCGCCGGAGTGATCGGCTATCACTATCAGCAGGTCACCGGTGACAGCGGAGCGGGCGCGCAGCTCGGTGCCTATAAGGGCCGCGTGACCGCGCTCGGCGGCACGCTGGCCTATAATTTCACGATTGGAAAGACGCCGATCTCTACCCGCATCAAGGTTCTGCGCGAGTTCGCCGTCGAGAACCGCGCGCGCGGAACCGTCGGCCTGCTCACGGTCTCGTTGCCGCTGACGACCTCTCCCTGACGCAAAAAGAAGCCCGCGTGATGCGGGCTTGGTTCTCTCGGTCCTTGGGTGGCCCGGAGAAGAAAATGCCCGCTCTCGAAGGGGAGAGCGGGCAGCTTCGGCATTACGGCTTCGCGAACTGAAGAGCCGGAGGCACCGGGTTCGGCTTGAACGGCGCGACCTGAAGTGCCTTGGCGTCGAGGTCGAAGCTGGTCAGGTCGACCATGCGCAGGACCTGATCCTGATAGCTTTTGATATAGTACTTCTTGGCCCTGAGATCCGCGACCGAAGTCCACTGGGTATATTCGAGCTCCCCGCCCTTCGCCGCCGAGTTGATGAAGCCGACCGGGATGTCGAAATTGTTCATGATGTGCTCGACGAGACGAACGGTCTGGGGGCCGTCGGGAGCCTGCTTCGCCGAGGCGACGTAGCCGAGCGCGCGGATGAAGCGCGAGGGCGGCGTCGGGTCGCCGGGAATCCCGAGCAGGCCGGAGCCTTGCCCGAAGGGCTCGAAGGTCTTGCCGCCGATCTTCAGCGGATCGGCCGCGACGGGCGAAATCTTGACGTAGTTGCGGATGTTGTTGAGGTGCCAGTCGAAGGTCGGGGAGTTCGTCAGAACGCCCATCGGGTTGTCATAGACCTTCAGTTTGCCGTCCACCGGCTCGATCACGATCGAGGCGCCCGTCGCATCGTGGATCGGGAAGTGGAATGGCAGCGTGAAATTCACGATCGGCGCCGGAAGGTCGACGATCACGGCCTTGTTGAGCGCTTCCTTGACCTCAGCGACGGTAGCGAAGTTCGACAGGACCCAGCTCAGGAATTCCCAGGGCGCGAGCGCGGTGTTCGGGTCGGCTTGCGCCACGGGCGTGTAGCCCACGAAATCCGGGAAATACAGGGCGCCGCCAGCGAGTCCCTTCTCGTTCATGCCGTCGGAGACGAAAGGCTGGCCGAAGCTCATCACGCCGACGAATGCATAGCGCGTGTTCCACTTGGGAGCCGGCATGTTGGCGGGGCGGGTGCCGACGAAGGCGTAGTTCCGCGGGACGACGACGACGTCGGACGGTGTCTGGAGCGCGTATTCGAGCGTGCGGCCGTAAACCGGCGTGCCGTCGGCCGCAATCATCAGAATATTCGTGCAGGCCTGAGCCGGCGCGGCGCTGGCGAGCAGGCCGGCGAGCAGGGCCGACAGGCCTTTTCTCGCGAAACCCCAATTCATAAGACGCATTCTATCCCCCAAAGCGGTGTGCCCGGGCTTGGTACGCGGTCACTCACGCAGCAATCGTAAAGAAGCGCGCTGCCTTCTGGGGGCCGGAAGGAGAGCCGGAAAAATTGGTGAATGGAGCCCTAACAGGCGACGAACCCGGCGCCGCCGGCAAGGGCCAGGCCGACTTTCTACTGCGTCGGGGCGAGCGACAGCGGTGCCGGCTTCGGCGTTGCCGGACGCGGCTTCGGCTTGGGGGCGGGCTTGGACTCGGTGCCAAGGCCGAGCCGCACGCGCAGCGCGGCGGCGCGGGCTTCCGTGATCCGGGCCGCACAGAAGCCCATCTGACCCTCGCGCTGGAAATCGCGGCAGATGGTTTCGCGCTCGGAGGAGAAACCCGCCTGCTCGCGGGCGATCGAGCGCTGCTCGACGGCGTCAGACTTGGCCGTCAGGGTCCGGTACCCCTCGCGGACGGCGCGCTCGGCGGTGCCGCGCGCCCGCTCGATCTCCCTTGCCTGCGCGGCGATCGTTCGGGCGTCCGGGCCCCACAGGCCACGCGGATCGATCCGGCACTGGGCCGCCTCGACGACGCAAGGTTCGGTGGGCTCCACGACGAGGACGGCGCCGTCGAGGACGTCGAAGACGATCGGGCAGATCGGCGCCTCCAGCCGGTAGCGGGGCACGCCGGCCGGCCGTCCCAGCGCCGTGACCGGGACGGGCGCGTCGCCGAAGGAAACAGAGCAGGGCTCGACCAGATTGACTGGCTGGAAGCCGTCGAGGCCGAGCTTCATCCCGAAGCCGTTGGCGGTTTTCGTGAAGGTCGCTTCGCCGTGATGGCCGTTGCGGTGAAGGATCTTTCCGAGGATTGCCTCCTCGGTCGGGATCTTGATCGCGGGCATGCTCGGTGGTCGCGGTGCTGCCGGCGCGCCGGGCGCAGAGGGAGCACCCTGCTGCGTGCCGGGAGCATTGAATGGCTGTGCGCCCGGCAATTGCAGGGGCTGCGCCTGCGCGAGCGCCGTCATCGCGGCCGAGATAGCCACCAGCATAGGGGCGATGCGCGTCGATCGGCTCATGGTGTCCATGCGCAAACGGAACGGCCTTCCTGCATGAAGGCGGGCGCAATTCCGCGCAAGGGCCGCAAGGACACAGTCGCTGCGGAAAGCGCCGGCGCAGCCCAAAACCCCACGATCCCCGCTTCTTAATCGGCTCGCCTGTCTTGCAAGGGCGGGAACACCCTCACTATATACGCGCCCAAGGGGCGGTTTAACCACCGTCAAACGTGGAATGCCGGAGCGTTCGCCGCTGAAGCGGGGGCGACCCGGTCCATGGGCCGGCAGGCGGCGTGAATGCGTCGCAGGCCGGCGATCTGCTCAATCGAAAGGGATCCCATCCATGGGTAAAGTCATTGGTATCGACCTCGGCACGACCAACAGCTGCGTTGCAGTGATGGAAGGCACCACGCCGAAGGTCATCGAGAATTCCGAGGGCGCGCGCACCACGCCCTCCATCGTCGCCATCACGGATGATGGCGAGCGCCTTGTCGGCCAGCCTGCCAAGCGCCAGGCCGTCACCAATCCGGAGCGTACCTTCTTCGCGATCAAGCGCCTCATCGGCCGTACCTACGACGATCCGATGACGCAGAAGGACCTGAAGCTCGTTCCCTACAAGATCACCAAGGCCTCGAACGGGGACGCTTGGGTGTCCGCCGACGGCAAGGAATATTCGCCGTCGCAGATCTCGGCCTTCACGCTCACCAAGATGAAGGAGACGGCGGAGGCCTATCTCGGCCAGCCCGTCACCCAGGCCGTCATCACGGTTCCCGCTTATTTCAACGACGCCCAGCGCCAGGCCACCAAAGATGCCGGCAAGATTGCCGGCCTTGAGGTGCTCCGAATCATCAACGAGCCGACGGCGGCTGCGCTCGCCTACGGGCTTGAGAAGAAGTCCGCCGGCACCATCGCGGTCTATGACCTCGGCGGCGGCACCTTCGACGTCTCGATCCTCGAGATCGGCGACGGCGTCTTCGAGGTGAAGTCGACCAACGGCGACACCTTCCTCGGCGGCGAGGACTTCGACATGCGCCTCGTCGAATATCTCGCGGACGAGTTCAAGCGCGAGCAGGGCATCGACCTGAAGAAGGACAAGCTCGCTCTCCAGCGCCTGAAGGAAGCGGCCGAGAAGGCCAAGATCGAGCTCTCGACCACCGCCCAGACCGAGATCAACCTGCCCTACATCACGGCGGATGCTTCCGGTCCGAAGCACCTCGCCATCAAGCTGTCGCGCGCCAAGTTCGAGAGCCTGGTCGACGATCTCATCCAGCGCACCATCGAGCCCTGCAAGAAGGCGCTCAAGGATGCCGGCCTCTCGGCGGGCCAGATCGACGAGGTCGTTCTCGTCGGCGGCATGACCCGCATGCCGAAGGTGCAGGAGGTCGTGAAGCAGTTCTTCGGCAAGGAGCCGCATAAGGGCGTCAATCCCGACGAGGTCGTCGCCATCGGCGCCGCGATCCAGGCCGGCGTCCTCCAGGGCGACGTCAAGGACGTGCTGCTGCTCGACGTGACCCCGCTGTCGCTCGGCATCGAGACGCTGGGCGGYGTCTTCACGCGTCTTATCGACCGCAACACCACGATCCCGACCAAGAAGAGCCAGGTCTTCTCCACCGCCGAGGACAACCAGAACGCGGTGACGATCCGGGTCTTCCAGGGCGAGCGCGAAATGGCGGCCGACAACAAGCTGCTCGGCCAGTTCGACCTGATGGGCATTCCGCCGGCCCCGCGCGGCATGCCGCAGATCGAGGTGACCTTCGACATCGACGCCAACGGCATCGTCTCGGTGACGGCGAAGGACAAGGCCACCAACAAGGAGCAGCAGATCAAGATCCAGGCTTCGGGCGGCCTCAGCGAGGCCGACATCCAGAAGATGGTGAAGGATGCCGAGGCCAACGCCGCCGAGGACAAGAAGCGCCGCGAGCTGGTCGAGGCCAAGAACCAGGGCGAGAGCCTCGTTCACTCGACCGAGAAGTCGCTGAAGGACTATGGCGACAAGGTCACCGAGGCCGACAAGTCGGCGATCGAGACCGCGGCCGAGGCGCTGAAGACCGCGCTCACCGGCGAGGACGTCGAAGTCATCCAGGCTCGCACCAACGAGCTGATGCAGGCTTCGATGAAGCTCGGCGAGGCGATGTATGCCGCCAGCCAGGCCGAGGGCGCTGCCGCCGGTGCTGAAGGCGAAGCTGCTGCGGAAGCCAAGAAGGACGACGTCATCGACGCCGACTTCAAGGACGTCTCGGACGACAAGAAGAAGAGCGCGTAATCCGCGTTCGTCGCGGAACGCGATGGGGTGGCCGGGCTCGAACCCGGCCATCTCGTTCCGGGGCGGCGTGAAGGCAGGATGGACAACGCCTGTCGCGCATGGCCGGGCCGCCGCGCCCGGCCATGGCGCGTCAAAGGCAAGGGGCAGACGTTTCGATGTCGAAGCGAGACTACTACGAGATCCTCGGCGTCAGCCGGACCGTGACGGAGGTCGAGCTCAAGAGCTCCTTCCGCAAGCTCGCGATGCAGCATCACCCGGACAAGAATCCCGGCGACAAGGAAGCCGAGATCAAGTTCAAAGAAATCAACGAGGCCTATCAGGTCCTCTCCGACGGGCAGAAGCGCGCGGCCTATGACCGCTTCGGCCACCAAGCCTTCGAGAATGGCGGCGGCCCCGGCGGCAACGCCGATTTCTCCGACTTCATGTCGGACATCTTCGATTCCTTCTTTGGCGATGCCCGCCGCGGCGGCCCGCGCAGCGCCAATGGCCGCGAGCGCGGCGCCGATCTGCGCTACAATCTCGAAATCGGGCTGGAAGAGGCCTTCACCGGCAAGAACGCCTCGATCCGCGTGCCGACCTCGGTCTCCTGCGAGTCCTGTTCCGGCACCGGCGCCAAGCCCGGCTCGAAGTCGCGGCAGTGCCCGACCTGCGGCGGCCATGGCCGCGTCCGCGCCAATCAGGGCTTCTTCTCGGTCGAGCGGACCTGCCCGACCTGCTCCGGTCGCGGCGAGATCATCGACGACCCCTGCAAGAATTGCCAGGGCGCCGGCCGCGTCACCCGCGAGCGCACCCTCTCGGTCAACATTCCTGCCGGCGTCGAGGACGGCACGCGCATCCGCCTTGCCGGCGAGGGCGAGGCCGGCCTGCGCGGCGGGCCTGCGGGCGATCTCTACATTTTCCTCTCGATCAAGCCGCACGCGATCTTCCAGCGCGACGGTGCCGATTTGTTCTGCCGCGTGCCGATCGGGCTGGTCTCGGCCGCGCTCGGCGGAGAGATCGAGGTTCCCACGCTCTCGGGCGAGCAGGCGCGGGTGAAGATCCCGGAAGGCACCCAGACCGGCAAGCAGTTCCGCCTGAAGGCCAAGGGCATGAGCGTGCTGCGCTCGCGCGATGTCGGAGACCTCTATATCCAGGTCGTGGTCGAGACGCCGCAGAAGCTGACGGCCCGCCAGCGCGAGTTGCTGGAGGAGTTCGAGCGCGAGAGCTCGCACAACAATCATCCGGAGACGGCCGGCTTCTTCGGCCGGGTCAAGGATTTCCTCGGCGGGCTCGGCGGCACGGCTTGAGCCTCGGTGTCGAGCAGTAAAAAAGGGCCGCCTTTCGGCGGCCCTTTGTGTTTCGGGGCGGTGCTTCAGGCCTTGTCGACGGCCTTCTTGACCGCGTCCTTGCCCTTGCCAAGTGCCTGCTGGGCCTCGCCCTTCAGTTCCTGAGCCTTGCCCTTGGCCTCCCATTCCGGCTTGTCGAGCGCCTTGCCAGCGGCCTGCTTGACGTTGCCGGCGGCCTCGTTGGCCATGCCTTTGATCTTGTCGGTCGTGCTACCCATTGCGTGGCTCCTCCTGGTTCCGGTGCGACCTCGGTCGCGTCCCTCCAAGAAACTGCACTGCGCCGGATCGGTTCCGGGCGACTACACCGTCCCGCTTCCGCTCGCGGCGAGCGCGCGTAGCACCTCAGCCGTGGCCGTATCCGCCGGGAAGAACGTCTCCAGCGCCAGTTCGGACAGGGTGATGTCCACCGGCGTGCCGAAGACCGTCGTCGTCGAGATCAAAGACAGCACGGTTTCGCCGAGCCGCAACAGCATCGGCACGACGATGCCGGCTTCGGCGTCCGGGTCGTGCCGCTCCTGTCCGGCCTTGCCGGGATGCGGATAGGTGGAGAGTTCTTCCAGCAGGGCGCCAAGCGTGCCGTCCGCCGTAGCCCGAACCTGCTGGCGCAGCCGGGCGAGCAGATGGCCGCGCCATTCGTCGAGATTGACGATGAACGGCGCAAGCCCATCCGGGTGCAGCGACAGGCGCAGAACATTGACGGGTGGCTGCAATAGCGCCGCATCGGCGACGAGGCCGAGCAGCCGGGTCACCGCGCCATTGGCGGCGAGCAGCGTCCAGTGCCGGTCGACGGCGAGCGCCGGGTAGGGTTCGTGCCCCTTGAGGATCAAGTCGATCGCGCCCCTGGCGGCGTTCAGCGACGGATCTTCCAGGGAACGCTCGGGATAGACCGGCGCATAGCCGGCCGCCAGCAGCAGGGCGTTGCGCTCGCGCAGCGGCACCGTGAGATGCTCGGCGAGCAGCAGCACCATCTCGCGGCTCGGGCGCGAGCGTCCGCTTTCGACGAAGCTCAGATGCTTCTGCGAGATCTCGGCTTCGAGCGCGAGGTCGAGCTGGCTGAAGCGGCGCAGCTGGCGCCAGTCGCGCAGCAGCGTGCCGAAGGAGGGGGCGTGATGCTTGTTCATGGCAGGCAAGCTAGCGATCCCTGCGGGCCGTTCCAATTACCTCCCGCTTAATCGACGGGCTCTCCCGAAATCGGCAGCATTCCCCGCATCGAAACGGGCTGCCTGCCCATGAAACGGAAGGAGAATGCCATGTCGCTCATCCAACCCTCACCACTGCTTCGCAACGCCCTCGCGCTCGATGCCGCGGCCTGCGCCGGCATGGGCCTGCTGCTCGCTACGGCCGCCGGCCCGCTCGCCGTGCCCCTCGGCCTGCCGGAGGGGTTGCTGCGCGGAGCGGGCATCGTGCTGCTGCCTTGCGCGGCGCTGCTGGGCTTCCTCGCCAGCCGCACGATTCTGCCGCGCCTCGCCGTCTATGCGGTCATCGGCATCAACCTGCTCTGGATCGTCGACAGCATCGCGATCCTGCTGACGGGCTGGCTGGCGCCGACCGGGCTCGGCATCGCCTTCGTGCTCGCCCAGGCTGCGGCCGTCGCCATCGTCACCGAGCTGGAGGTGATCGGCTTCCGGCGCTCGCCGGCCCACGATAATGCCGCATTGGGCGCAAGTCTTGGCTGACGCTGTCACGCGGCTGTCGCATGGGCTCTCTAGCCGCGGATATCCTTTTCCGTCAGCGGGTCCGTTCCATGCGCCAGCCTTTCGTCCTCGCGGCTCTCGCCTCCCTCCTCCTCGCGGGCACCGCCGGCGCGGAGCCGATGTTCAATCGCATCGCCACCTTCTCCGTGCCGCAGAACCTGCCGGCCGACCGCGATCCCGCCAAGAAGACCGTCTCCGAGATCATCGCAGCCAGCGAGGACGGCATGCTGCTGGCCTATACCGATGGCGAGCAGAAGGCGCTCGGCATCATCGACATCGCCGACCCGGCCAATCCGAAGCCGGCCGGCTTCGTGCCGCTCGACGGTGAATCCACCTCGGTCACCATCCTCGGCGACAAGGCCTTCGTTGCCGTCGTCACCTCTGGCGACAATTTCAAGGAGCCGGCCGGCCACCTCGCCACGGTCGACCTAAAGACCAGGCAGGTCGTGGCGAAATGCGATCTCGGCGGCCAGCCGGACTCGGTGACGCTCACCAAGGACAAGGGCAAGGTCGCGATCGCGATCGAGAACGAGCGCGACGAGAAGCTCAACAAGGGCGCCTTGCCGCAGCTCCCCGCCGGCAACCTCACCCTGATCGGCATCAAGGATGGCGCCATCGACTGCGCCACCCGCCAGGTCGTCGACCTGACCGGCCTCGCAACCGTCGAGCCGACCGATCCGGAGCCGGAATTCGTCGACGTCAATCAGGACGGGCTCGTCGTGGTGACGCTGCAGGAGAACAACCACCTCATCGTCGTCGATTCGAAGACGGGCAAGGTGGTGACCCATTTCTCGGCGGGCAGCGTCGATCTCAAGAACATCGACAAGACCCGCGACGGCAAGATCAGCCCGACCGAGGAGCTGAAGGGCGTTGCGCGCGAGCCGGACGCCGTGCGCTGGATCGACAACGACCGCTTCGTCACCGCCAATGAGGGCGATTGGAAGGGCGGCTCGCGCGGCTTCACGATCTTCCGCAAGGACGGCACCGTCGAGTTCGATTCCGCTTCGGAGGTCGACCACATCGCCATGCGCCTCGGCCATTACCCCGAGAAGCGCTCGGCCGCCAAGGGCAGCGAGCCCGAGGGCATCGAGGTCGCGACCTATGGCAACGACCGGCTGATCTTCGTCGGGCTGGAGCGGGCGTCGCTGGTGCTGGTCTACAAGGACGAAGGACCCGGCAAGGCGCCGCGCTACCTGCAGGCCCTGCCGACCGGCATCGGTCCGGAGGGGCTTCTCGCCATCCCGCAGCGCGACCTTTTCGTTTCGGCTTCGGAAACCGATGCCGGCGAGAAGGGCGGCGCGCGTTCGGCGGTGATGATCTATCGCCGCGCCGAGCAGGCCGCGGCTTACCCGACCATCCAGTCGCAGAACGAGAACGGCCTGCCGATCGGCTGGGGTGCGCTCTCCGGCCTTGCAGCGGACCGCACCGCGCCGGGCAAGCTCTTCTTGATCACCGACAGCGCCTACACGCCCTCGCGCATCCTCGAGATCGACGGGACGCAGAAGCCCGCCCGCATCATCGGCGCGATTACCGTGACCAGGGACGGCAAGCCCGCTTCCTATGATCTCGAAGGCATTGCGACCCGCGAGGGCGGTGGCTTCTGGCTGGCCTCCGAGGGCAATCCCGAGAAGAAGGATGCGCCGCTCGCCGACATCCTGCTGCGCGTCTCGGCCAAGGGCGAGGTCGAGGAAGAGATCGTCCTGCCTGAGGCTTTGGCGAAGCATGCGGTCCGCTTTGGCTTCGAGGGCGTGGCGGTGACCGGTACGGGCCCTGAGGAGACCGTCTGGCTCGCGGTGCAGCGCGAGTGGAAGGACGATCCGAAGGGCAAGACCAAGATCCTCTCCTACAAGCCGGCGACCAAGGAATGGGGCGTGCTGCACTACCCGCTCTCCCAGCCGGCTGCCGGCTTCTGGATGGGCCTCTCCGAGCTGGTTGCCCTTGGCGACGACCGTTTCGCCGTGATCGAGCGGGACAACGGCTTCGGCGCCAAGGCGGCGAAGACGCTCCAGACCTTCTCGGTGAAGGGCCTGAAGCCCGCCGCCATCGGCGCGGCGGACATCCCGACCGTCACGAAGACCTTGCTGCGCGACCTGACGCCCGATCTGATGAAGGCCGGCGGCTACGGTCTCGACAAGGTCGAGGGCATGGCCGTCGACAAGGCCGGGCACCTCTTTGTCATCACCGACAATGACGGCGTCGACGATTCCTCCGGCGAGACCCAGTTCTTCGCCTTCGGCAAGATCGGCAACTGACGAGCCGCCCGCTCATTCCCGGGCGAAGCGAAGCGCAGACCCGAGAAACCTCATGACCGGAGGACGCTGGTTTCCAAGATGGTCGGGTCAGGCCCGACCATGACGCATGATAAAAAAAGCCCCGGATGCGATGCATCCGGGGCAAGGCGCCTGGCCCATGAAGAAGCCAGGTGGGAGGAGACGGTCACCAGCCGGCGAGCACGGCGCCCTTGTAGCGCTCGGCGATGAAGCTCTTGATCTCCGGGCTCTGATAGACTTCGACCAGCGTCTTGACCCAGGGCTTGTCCTTGTCGGCGGCGCGGACTGCGATCAGGTTGACATAGGGGCCTTTGGCATCCTCGCGCAGGATGGCCGAGGCGGGGTCGATCTTGGCGTCGACGGCGTAGTTGGTGTTGATCGCGGCGGCGGCGACGTCGGCCAGCGAACGCGGCGTCTGGGCGGCCTCGAGCTCGATGATCTTGAACTTCTTCGGGTTGCCGGTGATGTCGGCCACGGTCGGCTTGAATCCGACCCCGTCCTTCAACTTGATCACGCCCTTGTCCTGCAGCAGCAGCAGCACGCGCCCGCCATTGGTCGGGTCGTTCGGGATGGCGATGGTGGCGCCGTCGGGGAGCTCGGCCCAGCTCTTGTACTTCGACGAGTAGATGCCGATCGGGAAGTTCACGGTGAGGCCGACCTTGACGATTTTGTAGCCGCGATCCTTCACCTGATTGTCGAGATAGGGTTCGTGCTGGAAGGAGTTGGCGTCCAGCTCACCGGCGTCGAGCGCCTGGTTCGGCACGACATAATCGGAGAACTCGGTGATCTTGAGGTCGAGGCCCTTTTGCGCCGCCAGCGGCTTCACCTTCTCGAGGATCTCGGCATGGGGGCCGGGCGTGACGCCGATCCGAAGCACCTGGTTTTGCTGGGCGAAGGCGGGGCCGGCTGCGAGCGCCAGGGCGAGACCGGCTGCGAGCGCGGCGCGGCGGCTGAAAGAGGTCGTCATGATCGTGGTTTCCTTCGGTATGAAGCGGGTGAAAATGATCAGGCGTGGCGCAGGCGCTTGTTCAGGCGGCGCGCCAGGCGGTCGCCGAAGCTCTGCACGAGCTGGACGAGAACGATGAGTACGGCGACGACGGTCGCCATCACGTCGGGCATGAAGCGCTGGTAGCCGTAGCGGATGCCGAGATCGCCGAGTCCGCCGCCGCCGACCGCGCCGACCATCGCCGAGAAGCCGATAAGGCTGACCACGGCGAGGGTGAGGCCGAGCACGATGGCCGGCAGCGCCTCGGGCACCAGCACCTTGCGGACGATCTGGATGGGTGTTGCCCCCATGGCGCGCGCGGCCTCGACCAGACCCTGATCGACCTCGCGCACGGCGCCTTCGATCAGCCGGGCGATGAAGGGCGTCGAGGCAACGGTCAGCGGCACGATCGCCGCGGCGGTGCCGATCGACGTCCCGGCGAGCAGCCGCGTGAACGGGATGATCGCGACGACGAGGATGATGAAGGGCGTCGAGCGSGTGGCGTTGACSAGCACGCCGAGCAAGGCATTGGCGGCGGGTGCGGCGAACAGCTCGCCGCGCTTGCTGGTGGCGAGGAAGACCCCGAGCGGCAGGCCGAGCAGCGTGCCGATGCCGGCCGAGACGGCGACCATGGCGAGCGTGTCGAGCGTCGACTGCCAGATCAGGCGGATGAGTTCAGGAGACATGGCCGATAACCTCCGCCTTGAGCCCGAGGCTCTTCAGGGCGCCGAGCACCGCGTCGCTTTCCGGCGCGCGCGAGGGCACCGAGACGAGCAGGCTGCCGAAGGGCTGGCCGGCGATGGCGTCGATCCGCCCGGCCAGGATGTTGACGTCGACGCCGACGACCGCGCTGAGCCGGCTGATCACCGGTGCCGTCGCGTTCTCGCCGATGAAGGTGATGCGCAGCACGAGATTGTCGCCCGGGCGCGCCTGCGTGCGGATGCGGCCGGCGAGATGCTCGGGCACCTCGACGCCGGTGACGGCCTCGACGAAGCGCGCCGTGGTCGGGTGCTGCGGGTTGGTGAAGACGGAGAAGGTTTCGCCCTGCTCGACGATGCGTCCGCCCTCGATCACCGCGACGCGGTCGCAGATCTCCTTGATGACGGGGATTTCGTGGGTGATCAGCAGGATCGTGATCCCGAGCTCTCGATTGACTTGGCGCAGCAGCGCCAGGATCGAGCGGGTCGTCTCCGGGTCGAGCGCCGAGGTCGCCTCGTCGCAGAGCAGCACCTTCGGATCGGTGGCGAGCGCGCGGGCGATGCCGACGCGCTGCTTCTGCCCGCCCGAGAGTTCCGCCGGATAGCGCGCGCTCTTGTCGGCAAGACCGACGAGCTCGAGCAGCCGCTCGACCTTGGCGGTGATCTCGGCGCGCGGCGTGCCGGCAATCTCCAACGGCAGCGCGACATTGTCGAAGACGGTGCGCGAAGACAAGAGGTTGAAGTGCTGGAAGATCATACCGATGCGGCGGCGCTGCGCCCGCCAGCCGGCCTCGGTCAGGTTGGTGACATCCTGCCCTTCGATCAAGATGCGGCCGGCGGTGGCGCGCTCCAACCCGTTGACGAGGCGGATCAGGGTCGACTTGCCGGCACCGGAGCGGCCGATCACGCCGAGGATGCTGCCGGCGGGCACGTCGAGATCGATGCCGGCGAGCGCGCTCACGGGCTGCTGGCCGCTGCGTGCCGCATAGGTCTTGCCGACCTGCTCGAAACGGATCGCGGGCTCGGCCATGGCGACTGGCAGGGCGCCGGCGCTCAACGCGCCAGGGCTGACGGGGGCGTTCATCATGTCCTCAGAAATGGGTGTGGCAGGACCAGTGTGCGATACCGAGCTGCTCGATGGTAACGTCATGGATCGAGCGGCGCCGATCGTCCGAGCGCGCGGCGTCGAGCGGGTCGAAGGTTGCCGGCACCGCCCGGTTGAACCAGGCGGCGACGGCGTTCCAGAGCGATGACAGGACTTGCATCACCGCCTCACGAGGCCAGCCGGAGCGGGCTGTGGCGGGGCCGCCGGGCGAGGCGGCGCGCCGCGCTCTCTGCCGCGCCGGGCGTGGCGAAGCGCTGCCCCTCCAGGGCTCGGAAGGCCGAGGAGGCGGCGATGAAGGTGAAGTCGCGCTCATCGGCGCGCCGGCTGACGAGGCCGATCTGGTCCTCGCCAAGCTCGATGACATAGGCTTGCAGCGCCGGGCTAGGCCGGCTGGAAACGGAATGAAACTGGGACATGGCTCTGCCTTTTGCCGCATCTGGCGGCGTGTTCGTCGAAGCGATCGGGTGAAAGCGGCCTATCGGCCTTGCGATCTCAGCGTCGACAACAGCAGGGGGCGGGGTGGAAGCGCGTTTGGCTTCGGCTCATTCTCGCAACGGTCATGTCAGTCTCCTCAATCTGGAGCCCACGACCCAGTCGTGGCGCTTTAGCGTTTGGTGACGCGGCGCAAGCTGCTGCTCAAATCTCCGCGGTATCCGGATCGCTCCGGAGACAATGTGCAATCTGGCGGCGATCGTCCTCTTTGTCAATCGCTTCGTTCTTTTAAAGAAACCGCAGGCCAGAGAAGAATATTCTCCGGCGCTCGTTACCCGTCGGCGATGATGCGGCAATGAGCTGCTTGACGGAGCCCTGGAAGGGGCGCCATCTGCGGCCCATGCCGGCTCGTGCCACCTTTCTCGATCGCCTGCGCCGCTCCGGCCTCGGAGTCTGGCTTGCGGTCGCCTATGGCTGGGGCGCGCTTGTTCTGGCAATCGCGCCGGCTTCGGCGCTGGCGCCCTTTTCGGCAAGAGACGGCGCCGTCCTCTGTTCCGGCGCTCCGGTGCCCGCGGAAGGTGCGCCGGCCCCGGCCGGCGATCTCGCCCATTGCAAGGGCTGTCCGCTCAATCCCGTGCTGGCCGGTCCGCCATGGGGCGATCTGTTCTTCGCCGCGCGTTCCATCGCCAGGCTGGCCTCGCTGCACCCGGTCGCCGAAGGTGTGGCGCATGGTTTCGCTGTCGGCCTTGCGGATTCGCGCGCTCCGCCCGCAGCCTGACGCTTCCCACCGCCTGCCGATATCCCGCCGGCCATCGACGCCGGCGCATTTGCCATTCGGGCTGCTCAGCAGTCCTTTCCGCTCAGGACACAAGCCATGAAGCTTTCCCTTTTGCTCGCGACGGCCGTGCTCGCGCTTTCGGCCACCATGGCCTCCGCCCACGACTTCAAGGCGGGCGCGCTGAAGATCGGCCATCCCTGGTCGCGGGCGACCCCGGCCGGCGCCAAGGTCGGCGGCGGCTATCTCAGCATCGAAAACACCGGAACCACGCCCGATCGGCTGGTCTCGATCTCCGTTCCCTTCGCCGCTCGCGCGGAAATCCATGAGATGGCGACCAAGGACGGCATCATGACCATGCGCCCGCTCGAGCAGGGCGTTGAGGTTCCGCCCGGCGCCAAGGTCGAGTTCAAGCCCGGCGGCTACCACATCATGTTCATGGAGCTGAAGCAGCCGCTGAAGCAGGGCGAGATGATGAAGGGCACGCTGACCTTCGAGAAGGCAGGCTCGGTCGATGTCGAGTTCAAGGTGGATTCGATAGCCGCCAAGGGCGGCGAAGGCGAGCACAAGGGCCACTGAGCGCTGTTTCCCGCGCATCATGCTCGGGCGTGACCCGGGCATCTCTTGCGGGCGATTCCCGGGTCGCCGCCCTGCGGCGCCCGGGAATGACGGTCTGGCCGCTCAGAGCTTCGCGCGCGGATCGTGCTTCGCGATCCGGGACAGCAAATAATCGACCTCGGCCTTGGCAACTGCGCTCAAGGCGGCGCCCGGCTTGCGCTGGGCGTCATGGCTGAGGATGCCGCGCTTCATCATCGTGTATTTGCGCACGGCGAGCCCGACGCCCTGCTGCTGCTCGTAGCGCATCAGCGGCAGATGAGCGTCGAAGATGTCATGGGCCTCGTCGCGCTTGCCGGCCTTCTGCAGCTTGACCACGTCGATCAGGAGTTCCGGGAAGGCATAGCCGGTATTGGCGCCGTCGGCGCCACGTTCCATCTCGAAATCGAGGAAGAGCCCGCCATTGCCGGTCACGATCGAGATTGGGCGCAGCGAGCCCTCTTTCTGGAACTTGCGCAGCGCCGAAATCTTCTCCAGCCCCGGCCAGTCCTCGTGCTTCAGCATCACGCAGGAGGGGTTGTCCATGACGATCTTGCGGATCACCGCCGGCGTCATCACCACCGAGAGCGTCAGCGGATAATCCTGGATGACGAAGGGGATGTCGGTGCCGATCGCCTCGACAGCCTGGGCGTAGTAGCCGGTGATCTGGTCGTCGGTGCGCAGCGCGGGCGGCGGGGCGATCATCACGCCGCCGGCGCTGAGGTCCATCACCTGCCGCGCGAGCGAGCGCATCGCCGCGAAACCGGGCGCGGAGACCCCGACGATGATCGGCTTGCCGCCCATCTTGGCGACGGCGCGCTTGACCAGCTCGACCGACTCCTCGGGCTCGAGCTTGGGCGCCTCGCCCATGATGCCGAGCACGGTGACGCCGTCGGAGCCGATGCCCTGGTAGAATTCGAAGAGCCGGTCGGCCGAGGTCCAGTCGATGCTGCCGTCCGGGTTGAACGGCGTCGGCGCGATCGGGAAGACGCCGCTGGCGTCGGAGGTCAGGCGCATGGTTTCTGCTCTCGGTCTTGTCGGGGAGGAAGGCTGGAACCTCGTCATGGTCGGGCTTGACCCGACCATCTCGGAAACCAGCGGGGCTGGTCATGAGATTCTCGGGGCGAGCCCGAGAATGACGCCTCAGACGATGCGGGTTCGGACCGTGCCGACGCCGGCGATCTCGCCTTCGAGCACGTCGCCCTTGCCGACGGCGGCAACGCCTTCCGGCGTACCGGTGAAGATCAGGTCCCCGGGCTTGAGCTCGACCAGGCCCGAGAGATAGGAGATCGTCTCCTCGACGTTCCAGATCTGCTTGGCGAGGTCGGAGCTCTGGCGCACGACGCCGTTGACGGTGAGTTCGATCTTGCCGGCGCTCGGATGGCCGGCCTGGCTCGCGGGAACGATCTCGCCGATTGGCCCGGAGAGGTCGAAGCCCTTCGACATGTCCCAGGGGCGCCCGGCCTTCTTGGCGGCGGCCTGCAGGTCGCGGCGGGTCATGTCGAGCCCGGCCGCGTAGCCATAGACATGGGCGAGCGCCTCGGCTTCGGGGATGTCCTTGCCGCCTGTGCCGATGGCGACGACCAGTTCCATCTCATGATGGAGATCCTTCGTCTTCGTCGGATAGGGCATGTCGGCGCCGTTGACGAGCAGCGCGTCGGCCGGCTTGGTGAAGAAGAAGGGCTCTTCGCGGTCGGGATCGCCGCCCATCTCGCGGGTGTGCTCGGCGTAGTTGCGGCCGACGCAGAAGACGCGCCGCACCGGGAAGGAGCCGCCCCCAGCGACCGGAACGGCCGTGATGGCCTGCGGATCGATCACATAGTTGCTCATCGGACGGTTCCCTCGGTCGTTAAAGTTCAGAACATTGCTGCGGCAAAAAACCGGCATCCACCTTTGCGCGCAATGCCCTGGCACCTGCTTGCGCTGTTCATGCGGGAGGCGCGCGCCGTCCGCAAGCAGCTTGCACCGTCACCGGGCCTGCGTGAGCGGCATTGCAGGCGCTCTTCGCATGCGCGGAATGGTTTGTGCGGCGCGCCATTGCAACCACCGCGATTTG
This sequence comes from Allobosea sp. 10L422, assembly GCF_056395345.1. Taxonomy (NCBI): domain Bacteria; kingdom Pseudomonadati; phylum Pseudomonadota; class Alphaproteobacteria; order Hyphomicrobiales; family Alloboseaceae; genus Allobosea; species Allobosea sp. 10L422. The sequence continues at coordinate 142,555 of NZ_JBFTJI010000014.1, read as the reverse complement.
CCTCCTACACTGCCGTGCCGGGCTGGTCCGGCAAGTCTCAAGGAAGGAGCGGCATGTGAGTACGGGAACCGTGAAATGGTTCAACGAGACCAAGGGCTACGGCTTCATTACGCCCGACGAGGGCGGCGGCGACATCTTCGTGCATGTCAGCGCAGTGACGCGCGCGGGGCTGCGTGGCCTGAACGAAGGCCAGAAGGTCAGCTACGACCTCGAGCCTGATCGCAAGACCGGCAAGAGCGCTGCGGTGAATCTGAAGGTCGCTTAGGGCAGGCAGCGACAGCGGGAAGGCGATGGCGGCGCCGTTCCCGAGCCACGGCGAATCTCTTTCGCTCGCGAGCGGACTGAAGGCGATTCCAGGCATGCCCGTCGCCGTTGGCGACGGATTCGAAAGAGAGCCGCTCAGGCGCGGCCCGGCGCCGGATGGAACAGCCGGCCCTTTTCCACGATCAGCACGATGACGAGCGCGGCGATGCCGCAGAGTGCGAAGCCCAGCGTCAGCGGGATGACCGTGCCGTTGAAGTGCTGGCCGATATAGAAGCCCAGAAGCGCGCCGATCACTGTGGTGACGAAGCCCTGCACCGAGGATGCCGTCCCCGCGACATGGCCGAGTGGCTCCATCGCCATGGCTCCGAAATTCGGGCCGAGCAGGCCGAAGCAGAACATGGCGCCGCCCTGCAGGATCGCGAAGCTCCACAGCGACTCATGGCCCGCCAGGGCGAGGAGCGCATGCAGGCTTGTCAGCGCGATGTAGCCCAGCAGCGCGGTATGCGAGACCCGGCGCATGCCCAGCCGCCCGACGATGCGCGAGTTCAGCAGCGAGGATGCCGCCATGAACATCGCGATCAGCGCGAAGACGGTGGTGAACAGTTCGGGTGTATGGAAGACGTCGACGAAGACCTGCTGCGCCGAATTGATGAAGCCGAACAGCCCGCCGAGCACGAAGGCCATCGCCAGCATGTAGCCGACGCCGATGCGGCTCGTCAGCGTGGTGCGAAAGGCGGCGGCGACGCTCCGGGGGGCGATCGGCTTGCGGTCTTCCGGATGCTGGGTTTCGGGCAGCTTCACCGCGACCCAGACGAGCACGGTGGCGCCGAAGGCGGTCAGCACGCCGAAGATCCAGCGCCAGGGCGCCACCCACAGGATCGCCTGGCCGATCGACGGGGCGAGGATCGGCACGGCCAGGAAAACGATCATGGCGAGCGACATCACCCGCGCCATGTCGCGCCCGGAATAACAATCGCGCACGATCGAGACGACGAGCACGCGCGTCGCCGCGGCGCCGACCCCTTGCACCACGCGCGCCGCCATCATCGCCTCGAACGAGCCGGCGAATGCCGCGGCGATGCTGGCGAAGACGTAGACGATCAGGCCGGCGAGCAGCACCGGCCTGCGGCCGTAGCGGTCGGAAATCGTGCCGTAGAAGATCTGCGAGACGCCGAAGCCGAGCAGATAGGCCGTGATGATCCACTGCCGCTGGTTGGCCTCGGCGATGCCCAGCGCCTCGGCCATTTGCGGCAAAGCCGGCAGCATGGAGTCGATCGCCAGCGCGTTGGTGGCCATCAGCGCGGCGGTGAGGCCTACGAAGGGATAGAAGCCCATGCCGTGGCGCGGCCGGGCGATGGCGGACATGTCGTTCATGGCGATCGCGAAAGCTGGCCCGGCGGCTGCGAGCGGAGGGCAGCGGCAGGCAATGATCAGGCGGCAGCATTAGACCTCCCGACAGGGGGGCGGCAACCCGCCCTGCCAGCCATGCGCCATGCGCCGGGCGCGCTTCCCGCTTCAGCCGGCCTTTTGCATCTCGGCCATCAGCGCGTTGTCGATGTCGTCGGCCCGCTTGGCGGCTGGCCTGCCAGCCAGTCTTGCGCCATAGGCCTCAAAAGCCGGCCGCTTCTCGATCGTGCCGAACTGCAGCCCCCACTGGACCTGCGAGCCGACATAGACGTCGGCGGCGCTGAAGCGCTCGCCGAGCAGGTATGGCCCCTGGCTGACGGCCTGTTCGAGCGTGTCCATCACATCCGCATAGGTGCCGTAGCCGATCGCACGGGCCCGATCGGGCGGCACTTCGAGGCCGAAGGCCTTGTTGCTGACGGCGGCCTCGACCGGGCCGGCCGTAAAGAACAGCCAGCGATAGTAAGGGCCGCGCAGCCGGCTGGTCGGCTCCGGCGCCAGCCCCGCCTGCGGGAAGGCATCGGCGAGGTAGGCGCAGATCGCCGCGCATTCGGTGACCACGGTGTCGCCATGGACGAGCGTCGGCACCTTCCCCATCGGGTTGAGCGCCTTGTATTGCGCGCTCTTCATCGGCGCGCCGAAGCCGAGGATCTCGGTCCGGTAGGGTTGGCCGACCTCTTCCACCATCCAGCGCGCGATCCGGCCGCGCGACATGGGATTCGTGTACAGCACGAGTTCGTCTGTCATGGATATTGCCTCCTTGCGGTGCGGTGTCGCTCTAGCGCTGTCGCGATGCTGTCAGGATACATCGCCTGACGGCGCCGGTTTGAACTGCTATCCTTGCTGCGAAACAGGACGGGAGCATGAACGAATCATCGCCATTGCGCAGCGTCTCCGTGAGTGAAGGGCGGATGGCGATCGAGGGCTCGTTGGCCCGCTACGTCCAGGGCTCGGCCCGGCGCTTTCGGCTGCAGGCCGCGGCGCTTCGCATCGTCGGCGGCTTCGAGAGTCGCGAGGGGCGCCTCGAGGACGCGCGGCGCATCCTTGCCGAGGCCCATGTGGCGGATGGCGTGCTGCGGCGCGCCGGCTTCGACGGCGAGGCCGAGGCGATTGCCCTCACCTTGCGCCCGCTTGCCGCGTCGAGCGAACAGCCGCGCCTCCTGCTGATGCTCGGCTATCGCGAAGAAGGCGGGGCCGAGATGCCCTTTGCCGATGTGTTTCTGGCTCCCTTGGTGTTCGAGGCGCTCAAGGCCGACATGCTCGAAGGGCTTGCGCAGGAGCTCTCGCTCAGCGCCACGACGAGCCTCTGGGTACGGGAGGAGGATCGCGAGCTGCCCGCAGGGAGCCCGGTCGGCTGGTATCTCGCGCCTGGGAGCGATGGAAAGGCCGCTGTCCCGGCCCGTGGCTTCATCGATAGCATCGAATGGATGCCGAAGGCCCGTCCCGAGCCGTTGGCGGAGGCTGTGCCGGTGCACCGGGTTGCAGCCGAGCACGGTCACGAACCCGATGAGGATTGGCAGGAGAGCAGTGCCGAGCAGCTGCGCAAGATTAACTGGAGCTTCAGGCAGCTCCTGCTTCTCCTTGCCTTCCTGATGATCATCATCGCCCTGAAATAGCCGTGCGCCTCACGGCTCGTGGCGGCGGATCCGGCGGATGATCTCGTTCAGCGCCAGCATGGCCAGCGCCAGGATGAAGGGCAGGACGTAGTAGATCACCCGGAACATCAGCAGCGCTCCGAGCACCTGCTCGTAGGGAAGCCGGTTGAGCGCGACCAGCATCGTCGCCTCGAAGACCCCGAGGCCGCCGGGCGCGTGACTGGCGATGCCGATCAGGCAGGCGAAGATGTAGGCGGCCAGGAAGGTCGGGTAGTCGAGATTGTAGCCGCCCGGCAGCAGCACGAAGAGCACGGCTGCGGCGGCGCTGACTTCGCAGGCGCCGAGCGCCATCTGGCCGAGCGTGGTGCCCAGCCCCGGCAGATGAAGGTTCCATCCCCGCACGCGCAAGCTGCGCTCGTCCGTTGCGATCCAGATCAGGTAGCCGATGATACCGAGCCCGACGAGGCCGCCGACGATCTGGACGACGAGTGGTGAGGTCCGCGCGAGCATGGCGACCGAATCGGCCGAATAGACCAGGCTGGCGCAGAGGATGGCGCCGAGCCCGAGCCAGAAGGTGATGCCCGCGATCACTGTCAGGCTCGCGACCTCCGAAGCCCGCACGCCTTTCGGCGAATAGATCCAGTAGCGCACCGTGCCGCCGGTCACGATCGGGAAGCCGAGCGTGAAGGACACCGAATAGCTGGTGAAGGAGGCGAGCGCTGTGGTGCGGTAGGGGATCGAGAGTCCGAGCCGGCGCAGCGCCAGCGCATCGTATCCCGTGAGCAGCAGATAGCTCAGGGCCGTGAAACCGCAGGCAAGTCCGAGCTGGCGCAGGCTGGCATTGGCGAAGGCGCCGGCGAGCTGGCCCGGCTCCATCTGGCTGATGATGTGCCAGAGCACGACGAGCGAAGCGCCGAAGATGACCATGCTCGCCAGCGGGCCGAGCCACCACCAGCGGCTGCGCTTGCGCAGGTGCATTCCTGGCTCATGCGGGCCGAAAGACATGCGCTCTCTGGGTTGCGCGCCACAGCCGGATCGCGGCAGCACGGGGGGATGGGAGGGCGCGGCCGCGCCCCGGCCCGAGAGATAGCGCGTTGGCAGCGATGCACAAGCCGCTGCGGCGAATGAGCCCCATGAGGAGGCTGGTCGCGACAGCCGCCTCGGGCCGAGCCCCCGTGCCCGAGCGTCAGCGATGCGGGCCGGCAAGGTTGGAATGGGGGGAACAGCCGCTGCTCGCCGGCGTTCAACGCTCGACTCCAGCAAGGGAGGCTCATCATGCCGCGTGGCGACAAATCGGCCTATACGGACAAGCAGAAGCGCAAGGCGGAGCATATCGAGGAAGGCTACCAGGAGCGCGGCGTCTCGCACGAGGAAGCCGAGCGCCGGGCCTGGGCTACCGTGAACAAGGAAAGCGGCGGTGGCAACAAGTCGGGCTCCGGCCGGGGCAAGCCCGACACCAATGTCTCCGCCAAGCGTGGCGGTCGGATCGGCGGCGAGGCCGCGGCCGCGCGCCCGAAGTCCGAGCGCTCGGCCTCGGCGAAGAAGGCGGCCGAGACGCGGAAGAAAAAGGCGTCCTGAACCGGGGCGGCTTGCCGCCCCGGAGTTGCCTGCCTCAGCCGCCGATGTTGAAGGAGGCCAGCGCCGCCATGTTGACGATGTCGGAATCCTTCGCGCCGAGCGGCACGATCTGCACGGGCTTGTCGAGGCCGACGATCAGCGGGCCGATCACGGTTGCGCCGCCGAGTTCCTGCAGCAGCTTTGTCGAGATCGAGGCCGAGTGGAAGGCCGGCATCACCAGCACGTTCGCCGGTCCTGACAGGCGGCAGAACGGATACTGGGTCATGATCTCGCGGTTGAGCGCGACATCTGCCGCCATCTCGCCGTCATACTCGAAATCGACGCGCTGGCCGTCGAGGATCGCCACCGCCTCGCGCACCTTTTCGGAGCGCTCGCCGGCTGGATGTCCGAAGGTCGAGAAGGCGAGCATCGCCACCTTCGGCTCGTAGCCGAGCCTGCGGCCGACGCCGGCTGCCTCGATCGCGATCTCGGAAAGCGCCAGAGCTGTCGGCATCTCGGTGATTGCGGTGTCGGCGACGAGGACGGTGCGGTCGCGCGAGATCACGATCGAGACGCCGATCACGCGATGGCCGGGCTTCTCGTCGATGACGCGGCGAACCTCCTCCAGCGCGATCGAATAGTTGCGGGTCACGCCCGTCACCATCGCGTCGGCATCGCCGAGCGCCACCATCGCCGCGGCGAAATGGTTGCGGTCCTGGTTGATCAGGCGCTGGCAGTCGCGGAAGAGATAGCCCTGCCGCTGCAGCCGCTCGTAGAGATACTGCGCATAGGCGCTGTTGCGGTGGGAGAGCCGGGCGTTCTGGATCGAGATGCCCTTGGCTTCGAGATCGACGCCGAGGAAGGTCGCGGTCTCGTAAATGCGCTCCTCGCGGCCGACGAGAATGGCCTGGCCCAGCTCCTGATTGACGAAGGACGCTGCGGCGCGGATGACCTGCTCCTCCTCGCCTTCGGCAAAGACGACGCGCTTCGGATAGCGCTTTACCCGCTCGAAGATGCGGTTGAGCGTGCCGGCGACCGGGTCGCGGCGGGCGGAGAGCTGCGCCTTATAGGCGGTCATGTCGACGATCGGCTTGCCGGCGACGCCGGATTCCATTGCCGCCTTCGCCACCGCCGCCGGCACGACCTGGATCAGGCGCGGATCGAACGGCACGGGGATGATGTAGTCCTTGCCGTAGCGCGGCCGCGCGCCTTGATAGGCTGCGGCAACCTCGTCGGGCACGTCCTCGCGGGCGAGCATCGCCAGCGACTCCGCTGCAGCGATCTTCATCTCCATGTTGATCGTGGTCGCCCGCACGTCGAGCGCGCCGCGGAAGATGAAGGGGAAGCCGAGGACGTTGTTGACCTGATTGGGATAGTCCGAGCGGCCGGTCGCCATGATGGCGTCGTCGCGGATCGCATGGACCTCCTCCGGCGTGATTTCCGGATCGGGATTGGCCATGGCGAAGATGATCGGGTTCGGCGCCATCGCGGCGACCATCTCCGGCGTCACCGCGCCCTTTTGCGACAGGCCGAAGAAGGCGTCGGCCCCCTCCAGCGCCTGCGCCAGCGTCCGCCTGTCGGTGATGGCGGCATGGGCCGACTTCCACTGGTTCATGCCCTCGGTGCGGCCCTGGTAGATCACGCCCTTGGTGTCGCAGAGGATGACGTTGTCGGGCTTGAAGCCCATCGCCTTCAGGAGCTCGATGCAGGCGATGGCGGCGGCGCCGGCGCCGTTGATGACGAGCTTGGTCGATGTGATGTCGCGTCCGGTCAGATCGAGTGCGTTGACCAGGCCGGCGGCGGCGATGATCGCGGTGCCGTGCTGGTCGTCGTGGAAGACCGGGATGTCCATCAATTCGCGCAGGCGCTGCTCGATGATGAAGCACTCGGGCGCCTTGATGTCCTCGAGGTTGATGCCGCCGAAGGACGGGCCGAGATACCGCACCGCGTCGATGAACTTGTCCGGGTCCTCCGTGTCGACCTCGAGGTCGATCGAGTCGACGTCGGCGAAGCGCTTGAACAGGACGGATTTGCCCTCCATCACCGGCTTGGAGGCGAGTGCGCCGAGATTGCCGAGGCCGAGGATGGCGGTGCCGTTCGAGATCACCGCGACGAGGTTCGAACGGGTCGTGTAGTCATAGGCGCGCGACGGGTCCTCAGCGATCGCCAGCACCGGCACGGCCACGCCCGGCGAATAGGCCAGCGAGAGGTCCCGCTGCGTCGCCATCGGCTTCGTCGGGACGATCTCCAGCTTGCCGGGACGGCCCTGCGAGTGGAACAGCAGGGCTTCCTGGTCCGTGAAGGTCGGGCGCGTTCTCTTGGTCGTCGGGCGGTCGTTCATCGAAGAGTCTTTTCTTGAGCGTTTCCTCGGGGGAAGCGACCATACGGCCGCGCCCCACGGGACCACAAGCCGTTATAGGCCCACAGAACTCTTGCCGGGCAACGGTGGAATTGCGGCGGCGTCGGAAGGCTACAGCCGGTTGCGCACGCTGCGGACGAAATCACCGACATAGCGGTCGAGCGCTTCCGCCTGCTCGTCGACCCTGCGGGCGGCATCCGCCACGCCGACGGCGGCATCCCCGGTGACGCGCACCTCGGTGCCGACCGTGCTGACATTTGCGGTGACGGCGTCGGCGCTGAGAGCGACGGCCTGCGCATCGGCGGCAATGGTCGAGACGATGTCGGCCTGCCGGCTGACGACGGAGGCGATCGCGCCGGACGTCTGCTCGATCATGGTCATCGTGCCTTCGATATGGGCCACGGCCTGGACGGCGGCCGCGGCAGCACCGCGGATGCCGGAGAGAGTTTCGGCGATGTCGCGCGTCGCCTTCTGCGTCTGTTCTGCGAGCGTCTTGACCTCGCCCGCCACGACGGCGAAGCCACGCCCTGCGACACCCGCCCGCGCGGCCTCGATCGTGGCGTTCAGCGCCAGCAAATTGGTGCGGGCCGCGATCTCCTCGATGAAATCGAGCACCGCGCGTACCTTGTCGGCCGCCTCCGTCAACCCGGTGACGTCGCTTCGCGTGCTGCGGACATAGCTGGCGGCCGCGCGCACCGTCTCGTCGGCATGGCTGGTCTGGCGGGTGAGTTCCCGGATCGAGGCTTCGATCTCTTCCGCCGCGGTTGCGACGCTGCCGACCCGCTGCGATGCGCTTTCCGCCTCCCGGGTCACGCCTTCGGCACGCAGGGTCGTCGCGCTCGCGCTCTGCACCATCTGGCCGGCGGCGGCGCGCATGTCGCGCATCGAAACCCCGACATCGGCGAGCGCCTTGCCGACGGTGCGTTCCAGATTGCCGGCCAGTTCGTCGAGCGCGGTCTTGCGGAGCGTCTCGATTTCGGCACGGCGCGCCTCCAGCGTCTTCTCGGCGGTGATGTCGAGCAGGATGCCGTCCCAGATGAATGTTCCATCTGCAAGCCGGCGCCGCGTCGACTCGCTGCGAAGCCAGACCGTGCCGCCATCTGGAGCATGATAGCGCCCCTCGAAACGCCAGACATGGTCGTCGCCCGGCGTCTCGCGGCGCCGATCCTCGAAGCGCGCGCGATCCTCGGCGAACATCTTGCCGAGCCAGACTTCCGGATCCTTTTCGGCATCCTTCCGCGCGATGCCCAGCGCCTTGTCGATGGAGAATGACGCGAACTGGTAGGACAGTTTGCCGTCCGGCCTCAAAAGACATTGATAGAGCGTGCCGGGCGCCCGCTGGATCAGGGTCCGCAAGCGATAAGCCGTTTCGCGGCGGTCGTTGTCGTGGATGACGACGATGCCGGTGAGGATGATGCCGATCGTGCCCACCAGTATCATGGCTGGCACTGCCTCGCGCAGGAAGAGCTCTCCCGCATCGCCCGGAATGAAAGGGGCCGAGGCCAGCAGGCAGAGGGCATCGAGAGAACTCAGCAGGATAAGGTCGCGTGGCATCAGCGGGCGTCGGCGCCGCGCCAGCCAGGCCGAGAAGGCGATTCCGATCAGCATGCGCAGCACGATGCCGCCGATTCCGGTCGCCATGCCGACGCCGCCTGCCAGGAAGCGCGCGACGACCAGCGGAGTGGCCGTCAGGAGGGCCGCCCAGGGCCCACCGATAGGCCCGGCCAGGATGGCGAAGGTATTGCGTGAATCGATCAGCAGGCCGGGCTGGATCTCGACGGGGTTCGCCATGCTGACAAGCGCGCCGCCTGCGAACAACAGGCTCACGGCGCAGGGCCGTAGCCAGCCCCGTCCGCTGAACCTGGGGGCGATCACCGTCAGCACGAGCCCGGCGAAGAGCAGGAAGAACAGGCTCTGGACGAGATTGATCAGCAGCAATGTCGAGACCTTCGGCCGATTCGGCCGATGGACCTTGCTTTCAATTGTTGAAAGCCGTCCTAACGGATGGTCTTGGCGCCGCTTTTTGCTAGCGTGCCGGCCGATGCGTCACAGTTCCCCCAGCGAAGCCACCCTTTCCGCCGCGCCGGCCGCTGCCGCCGAACGCGTCACGCCGATGATGGCGCAGTACGTCGAGATCAAGGCTGCCAATCCGGACTGCCTGCTCTTCTATCGCATGGGCGATTTCTACGAGCTCTTCTTCAAGGACGCCGAGATCGCCTCGCGCACCCTCGGCATCGTGCTGACCAAGCGCGGCAAGCATCAGGGCGACGACATCCCGATGTGCGGCGTCCCCGTGGAGCGCGCCGACGACTATCTCCAGCGCCTGATCGCCGCCGGCCATCGTGTCGCCGTCTGCGAGCAGACCGAGGACCCGGCCGAGGCCAAGAAGCGCGGCGCCAAATCGGTTGTGAAGCGCGATGTGGTGCGCCTCGTCACCCCCGGCACCATCACCGAGGAGCGGCTGCTCGAGCCCGGCCGCGCGAGCCTGCTTGTCGCGGTCGCGCGCCGCAAGACGGGCGAGGCGGCCTCGCTCTACGGTCTCGCGGCGATCGACATCTCGACCGGTCGCTTCACGGTGATGGAGACGCCGCAGGAACGGCTCGCCATCGAGTTCTCGCGGCTGGAGCCGCGCGAGATCGTCTGCCCCGACGCGATCCATGATGATCCCGAACTCAAGGAGTTCTGGCGCGAGATCGCGGTGCCGGTGACGCCGCTCGCCCGCGACGGACTCGATGCGGCCTCGGCCGAGCGGCGCCTGAAGGAGTTCTTCGGCGTCGCCACGCTCGACGCCTTCGGCGCCTTCAGCCGCGCCGAGATCGCGGCGGCCGGTGCAGCGCTCGCCTATGTCGAGCGCACCCAGCTCGGAGCGCGCCCACCCCTTTCCGCCCCGGTGCGCGATTCCGGTTCGGCGACAATGCTGATCGACGCCGCCACCCGCGCCAACCTCGAATTGACGCGCACCCTCGGCGGCGAGCGGCAGGGCAGCCTGCTCGCTACGATCGACCGCACGGTGACGCCGGGCGGCGCGCGCCTGCTGGCCGAGCGCCTCGCCGGCCCGTTGACCGATGCGGCGGCGATCGCGGCGCGTCACGACGCGGTTGAATTCCTGGTGGCGGACGGCGCCCTGCGCGAGGATCTGCAGCAGGCGCTGGAGAAGGTGCCGGACGTCGCGCGTGCGCTGGCGCGGCTCTCGCTCGATCGCGGCGGCCCGCGCGACCTCGCTGCGCTCGGCGCCGGGCTCGACACCGCCCGCGCGATCGCCGCCTTGCTCGTCCGGCGCGGCGAGCTACCGGCGGAGCTCTCCGGCGCGATGCAGGCGCTGGGCGAGAGCAATCCCGATCTGGCGGTTCGCCTAAACGCGACACTGGCCGACGAGTTGCCGCTCAACCGCCGCGACGGCCGCTTCGTGCGCGAGGGGCATGATCCGGCGCTCGACGAGCTGCGCCTCCTCCAGATCGATTCGCGCAAGGTCATCGCGCAACTGCAGGCCCGCTACGCGAGCGAAACCGGCTGCCGCACGCTGCGCATCAAGCACAACGCCATGCTCGGCTACTTCGTCGAAGTGCCGCAGGCGATGGGCGAAGAGTTCCTCAGGGAGCCCTGGCGCGCGACCTTTGTGCATCGCCAGACCATGTCCGATGCGATGCGCTTCTCTTCGGTCGAGCTCGGCGAGCTCGAGGCCAAGATCGCCTCCGCGGCCGACCGGGCGCTCAAGCTCGAACTCGCCATCTTCGCCGGGCTCGGCGAAGCCGTGCTGGCTCAGGCCGAGCCGATCAAGGCCGCCGCGCTGGCATTGGCCGAACTCGACGTCGCCGCTGCCCTTGCCGATCTCGCCGCTCGCGAGGGCTGGAGCCGCCCGCTGATCGATGATGGCGTCGCCTTCACCATCGAGCGCGGCCGCCATCCGGTCGTCGAAGCCGCGCTCAAGCGGGACGGAAAGCCCTTCGTCGCCAACGATACCGAATTGTCGCCGCCCGGCACCGAGGCCAAGGGCGGGCGCATCTGCCTGATCACCGGCCCGAACATGGCCGGTAAATCGACTTTCCTGCGCCAGAACGCGCTGGTCGCGGTTCTCGCTCAGATGGGCTCCTTCGTGCCGGCGGCACGCGCCCATGTCGGCATCGTCGACCGGCTATTCTCGCGCGTCGGCGCGGCCGACGATCTCGCCCGCGGCCGCTCGACCTTCATGGTCGAGATGGTCGAGACCGCCGCGATCCTGAATCAAGCCGGCCCGCGCGCGCTCGTCATCCTCGACGAGATCGGGCGGGGCACCGCGACCTTCGACGGCCTCTCCATCGCCTGGGCGGCGATCGAGCATCTGCACGAGATCAACCGCTGCCGCAGCCTGTTCGCCACGCACTACCATGAATTGACCGCGCTCGGAGACCGGCTCGACCGGGTCGCCAACGCGACCGTCCGCGTCACCGAATGGAAGGGCGAGGTCGTCTTCCTGCACGAGGTCGTGCCGGGGGCGGCCGACCGCTCCTACGGCATCCAGGTCGCCAAACTCGCCGGCCTGCCGCCGGCCGTGGTCGAGCGAGCCCGCGCCATCCTCGGCGAATTGGAGAAGACCGAGCGCGAGAAGCCGGTTGCCTCGCTGGTCGATGATCTCCCGCTCTTCGCCGCGCCGCAGCGTCGTCCCGCACCAGTCGTCGCTGAGGACGAGCCCGACGGATTGCGTGATGCCCTGGCCGGGATCGATCCGGACGAGATGACACCGCGCGAGGCGCTGGAAGCGCTCTACCGGCTGAAAGGTTTGGCCTGAGTTTCTGTTCTAGCCCAGCCGCTTGATGCTTGTGATCGCGCCGAAGCTCTTCGTCAGGATGCGGTCGCGCGCTTCCCGCAGCGGCTCGCGATGGACCGTCATCGTGTAGCCGTTGGCATGCAGCAGCGTATCCGGGTCAGTCAGGATGCCGACATGGCCCTTCCAGAAGACCAGGTCGCCGCGTCTAAGCCCGGATAGGCTCTCATCGAAGGGAACGGGGCTGCCGAGTGCGGCTTCCAGCATGTCTGAATCGCGCGGCGAGGCGATGCCGGCAGCAGTGAGCGCAAGCTGTGTCAGCCCCGAGCAGTCGAGGCCCAGGCTCGTCTTGCCACCCCAGAGATAGGGTACGCCGAGGAAACGTTCGGCGACCGCGACGAAGTCGGCTTCGAAGCGGTCGGCCGGGACGAGGTGCTTCAGGAAGACGTGCCCGCCATCGGCGAGGATGGCGAAGTCGCCCTTGGTCTCCAGCACGGCGACGCCTGCATTCAGCGAAAGCGATGCAAGCGGCGGCAGTTTGATCGAGGGGCCGGGATAGACGAAGGTCCTGAGCGCCGCGACACGATGCGTCGGCGCCGGCTGGTCGGGGCGCAGCGCGTCGTCGGGCAGGTAGCCGACATAGCCGTCCGTGGCGAGCTGGACCCAGGCCCATCCCTCTTCGCGCTCGTAGACATCAACCAGCTCGCCCGCGAGCGCCTCGGTATCGAGCGCGGCGTCAGGGCGCGGCTCACGTCGCAGCGGCGCCGAGGGAACAACGACGCGCATTGACTGCGCATCGGCGAAGCGAGCGGTCTCGACCTTCCCCGCGAGCTGGCGGGCGGCGAGATCGGGGCGGAAGGCATGGATGCGGCGGTCGAGAATCGTCATGGGTGCAATCTAGAGCATCGTGCCGAAAAGTGGATCCGGTTTTCGGCGGAAAACGATGCGGCAACAAAGGGCTGCGGTATCGGACCGGATTCCTGAAGCAGGTCTGATGCTGTAGCGGCGGCGAGGCCAGTGCTGGGAGAGCCGTCAGCTTCCGCCGATCTCCTTGGCATGTTCGGTGACGAGGTCGGCCAGTCTTTCGACCGCGAGCGCACCGGCGACAGTGCGTTGGATTACGACGTTGCGGCGGTCAGCCTCGTCGCGCTTGCGCGTCAGCAGCCCGAGCTTGCCGAGCGTATCGAGCGCGCGGGTGATGACCGGCTTGGTCACGCCGAGTTGTTTCGCCAGCCCCCGCACCGTATGCGGCGGCAGCTCGAGATAGACCGTCAGCAGGATCGCCGTCTGGCGCGCCGAGAGGTCGGCTTCGCTGTCCCGTACCAGATCGAGATGGACCTGCCGCCACAGTTTGAGCGCCTGCGAAGGCTTGATCTCGAGGGGCATGAAGGCACGGTTCCCGATCGTTACGGAGCCGTATCATTATCCCACGGTCGTGATGGCGCAATCGCCTTTGGCGATCAGCCTTAACCGGTTGGATAGAGCTGCTGCACCAGCGCATGGATCAGCCGCGCACCCTGGCATTCACCGCCCTCGGGCCGTCCCGGCTTGGGCGAGGGGTTCCAGCCGTAGATGTCGAAATGCGCGTAGGATTCCGTCTTCTCGACGAAGCGGTTGAGGAAGAGCGCTGCCGTCACCGAGCCGGCCATGCCGCCGCTGGAAACGTGATTGACGTCAGCGATCTTGGAATCGAGCAGGCCGTCATAGGGCCGCCAGAGCGGCATGCGCCAGACCGGGTCGTTTACGGCCATACCGATCCGCGCGATTTCCGCGGCGAGCCCTTCATCATGGGTGTAGAAGGGTGGCAGCTCGGGGCCGAGCGCAGTGCGCGCCGCGCCGGTCAGCGTGGCGAAATCGATCAGCAGCTCCGGCATCTCCTCGTCGGCGAGCGTCAGCGCATCGGCCAGGATCAGCCGGCCTTCGGCGTCGGTATTGCCGATCTCGACCGAGAGGCCCTTGCGGCTCGCCAGCACATCGCCGGGCCGGAAGGCATTGCCTGAAACGGCGTTCTCGACCGCGGGAACCAGCAGCCGCAGCCGCACCGGCAGTTTCGCCAGCATGATCATCCGCGCCGCTGCGATCGCGGCTGCCGCCCCGCCCATGTCCTTCTTCATCAGCAGCATCGAGGCGTCGGGCTTGAGGTTGAGCCCACCCGTGTCGAAGGCGACGCCCTTGCCGACCAGCGTGACCTTGGGATGGGCCGGATCACCCCAGACCAGATCAACGAGCCGCGGTGCCCGCGTCGAGGCACGGCCGACCGCATGGATCATCGGGAAGTTCCGGGTGATCAGGTCGTCCCCGACGATACTGGTGATCGTTGCGCCGCATTCGGCGGCGAGCCCGCGGATCGCCGCCTCGATTTCGCCCGGCCCCAGCGCATTGGCCGGCGTGTTGATGAGATCGCGCGCCAGTGCGGCCGATTCAGCGATCAGGCTGATCTCCTGGCCGTGGACGCCGTCCGGCAGAGACAGGCGCGCCCGCGGCGGCTTCGGCTTGCGGTAGCGGTCGAAGCGATAGCCCTGCAGCAGCCAGCCGAGCGTGGCGAGCCCGGGATCGTCGATCTCGCCTTCCAGCGCATAGTCGCCCGCCGGCAGCAGGGCTGCCAGCCGCGCCGGCCCGAAAGGATCGCGCTGCCGCCGCGCGGTTTCGACACCAAGGAGGACGGCCGCGAGTGTCCCTTGCGAATCCGGAAGGAGGCAATGCTGGCCGGCACCGGCCGCGAAGCCCTGGGCGAGCGCGAAATTGCGGTGGGTGGGGGAAAGCCGCGTCTGTAAGGCCGGCCAGCTCTCGGCAGAAACCACGTGAATCGGAACGGCGGTGTCGGAGGTGGGGATCAGAAGACTGTTCACGGGGCGGTCGATCGGTTCTGGGACAGCGGCGGCTGCCGGAATTAAGGATGCATTAGGGTTAACGTTTTATCACCGAACCACCAGAGGAACCCAGTCAGACGACGTTGTCGCGAGGCGATCCGGCCCATGATTCGAACGAAGCTCGCCTCCGACCTGCCGGCCTTCCGTGCTCGCCGACTTGGATTGACGATCGCGGTCTGCCTCGGGGCGCTGGCCCTGGCGGGTTGCCAGAGCCGTGGCGGCCTCGGGGATGTCACGGGGTCCATCTCCCGCAGCCCGGCGGCGCAGCCACGCACCGCGGCCGAATGGCAGGCCGAGCGCGAGAACTGGGCGAAACGCTATGAAGCCAATCCGAAGGATCGCAACGCCGCCTTCGCCTATGCCCGGGCGCTCCGGGCGCTCGATCAGAATGCGCAGGCGCTGGCTGTGCTCCAGAGCGCCGTCCTGACTTTCCAGGACGATCGCGAGCTGCTGGGCGCCTATGGCCGCTCGCTCGCCGATAACGGGCGGTTTCGGGAGGCGGACGACGTGCTCTCGCGTGCCCATTCGCCGGAGCGGCCGGATTGGCGCATTCTCTCGGCGCAGGGCACGGTCGCCGACCAGCTGGGGGATCATGAGAGGGCCCAGCAGATCTATCAGGCGGCTCTGAAGCTCGCCCCGGGCGAGCCGACGGTCATGTCCAATTACGGCCTGTCGCTCGCCTTGTCCCGACATCTGCCGGAAGCGGAGCGCGTTCTCGCCGAGGCGGCGGCCTCGCAGGGCGCCGATGCGCGCGTGCGTCAGAACCTCGTGCTCGTGCTCGGGCTTCAGGGCCGCTTTGCCGAGGCCGAAGCCATGGCCCGGCGCGACCAGAGTCCGGCGGAAGCCGCCGCGACGATCGCCTATCTCAAGCGCAGCGTCAGCCAGCAGAACAGCTGGGACCTGCTCAAGGGCGCGAAGGGCAAGCAGCAACCCGCCGCCAAGCCTCCGCTGGCCCGGGCGCCCGATGGCTCGGCCGATACGGATCGCCGTAGCTGAGGCCGAGCTGAAGAAGCTTCCCCCGGTTCCCCTCGGCCGTATCGGCAAGCGTCGTGCATTGTCCCGGCTGGCCGGAAGCGGGCATTGGCGTCCCGGCAAAGCAGGCATTCAGGCCAACTGCCGAGGCGATACGCGCAGATGCGCCAGGCGACGCCGACGAACAGCGTTCGCAGGGGCGGGGGCGGCTTGTGGACCCGATGCCCATGTGGGAAGCTGGCTGAACGACGCCCCCACCGAACGCCCATGAACATCACGCTGAAGCAGATCAGGGCGTTCCTCGAGATTGCCAGGCTAAACAGCTTCACGCGCGCCAGCGATCGGCTGAATACGACGCAATCGTCGCTTTCCGTGCTGATCCGCGAATTGGAGGCCGAACTCGGGACGCGTCTCCTGGATCGCACCACCCGCAAGGTCGAGATTACTGAGGCCGGCCGCGAATTCGCTCCCTTCGCGGAACGGATGCTGATGGAGCTTGAGAATGGCTTCACTGCGACCCGCGAACTTGCTGCTCGCAAGAAGGGGCGGTTGAGCCTCGCTGCCTCTCCGCTGGCGGCGGCTGCGCTGCTTCCGAAGATCATCGCGAGCTTCCGTAGCCTCTATCCGGGGATCAGCGTCGCCATCGAGGAGATTTCGCCCGAATTGCTGTCGTCCCGGGTGGCCGGCGGCCTGTTCGACTGCGGCATCGGCGTTTTCGACACGATGGATGACGGTTTGACCGCCATCTCCGCCTTCAGCGAGCGCCTGATGCTGATGTGCCCCCGCAATCACCCTCTGGCGGCGGAGCAGGAGGTCGAATGGCGGCAATTGGCCGATCACGACTTCATCTCGGTCAACCCGGACAACGCGGCGCGCCGGCGCATCGATCGCTATCTCGCGCTCGCCGGAGTCGAAATTCGCCCGGCCTTCGAGGTCAGGAACATGACCACGACGCTCGGCCTCGTGGCGGCCCAGATGGGCGTGGCGACCTGGCCGTCCTGGGCGGCGACGCTGGCAAGCGCCTATGATCTGGTGCTTCGCCCGCTGGTGCGGCCCGAGGCCTTTCATACGGTCTCGATCGTGATGTCGAAGGAACGGGCGCCCTCGCCGGCGGTCGAGGCCTTCATCGATGTCGTCAGGGAGCAAGGCAAAGCCCTGATCGACCCGTCCTGAGGCGCCGCCGGCGTGCCGCAGGCCGTCAAGGCGCGTTCGCACCCGGGAACCCGACATGGAACGCCACTCCGGGAACGGGATGGGTTGAGCCGCGGGGGGCGGGATGGCGTCACGTCCGCGCGGGATGAGGCGCCCCGAGCCGGCTCCAGGCCGGCGCACGACAGGCGTGGGTCGGTAACGCAGAGCCGTATGCCCGCGATCGCCAGAGCTCCATCCCATCCGGCGATTGATCGTGGAAGCCGATGCATTGAGCTGAAATCAGTATTTCCCCTGGCGGCCGGCCGCTGAGCATAATGCCCCCAAGAATAAAGATTTTGAGCGGCCGATACCGGGCATAGACCCGTCTCAATTCGCTGTTCTGGAATGATGTCGGCTCTTCTACTGGGTCCTAAAAACAACGCCGAGGGTGAAGAAGATGAAATTTCGGGATCACGTCAGGCCTGCATCCGTAGTCCTGGCATTTGCGGCCGCCATCTCTGCTTGCTGCGGCGTCTATGCACGGGAGTATTTGCCGCTCCCCAAGGAATTTGCCGGAAGAAGCTATTCCCCCGGCGTCGTCACGCATGGCGGCAAGCAGGTCTGGCTGGCGGGCGTGACCACGCTGCAGGACGAGCAGGGCAAGTCCCTGGCCGGTGATGTCGAGGGCCAGACCCGCTTCATCTTCCGCGAGATCGAGCGCCAGCTCGCAAAAGCGGGTGGCAAGCTCGAGGATGTCGTCACGATGACGGTCTACCTCACCGATGCGCGCAACGGCGCCCAGTTCCAAGCGGTTCGCAAGGAAGTGTTCCCGAAGAATCCTCCGGCTAGCGCGCAGATCACCGTGTCGGCCCTGGCTGTTCCCGGCTTCCTGATCGAGGTCCAGTGCGTCGCGGTGGTCGGCGACGAGAAGTAGCCGCCTCACGCCGGTGGGCGAGGGCTCAGCTTGTCGTCGCCCACCGGCCTCCTCTTGGCGGCAGGCGCGTTGCCGGCCTCTGCCGGCCTGCATTCACGCCGCCCGGCAAGCCGTCGTTCCGGCCGCGACGACGGTCCTCTGATCCATCACGCATCGGCCGTTCGATAGGCGGCCGGCAGGAGACCCAAAATGGGGCATGACGCCGTCCACGAACTGATGTGCAAGGCCGAGATCAACCGGCTGATCCACACCTATCCGCGCGGGCTCGACCGGCTCGACCGGGAGCTCCTGCTCTCGATGGCGCATGAAACCGCGACCGTGGATTTCCCGCCGCTCTTCTCCGGAAGCTGGGCCGACTATGTCGCCTTCCTGATGAAGGCGCATACGAGCATGCTCTACAACCGGCACAGCATGAGCAACATCCTCGTCGCGCTGAAGGGCGAGGGGGCGGTCAGCGAGACCTCGGCGACCGCGCATCTGATCGTCAAGCGTGACGACGGCGACATCGAGGAACGCACCGTTCACACTCGCTATCTCGACCGCTGGCGCTGCGATGGCGGGCGCTGGTCGCTGGCGCACCGCCGCACCATCCGCGACTACCGCCAGGTCAGGGTCCTCACCGCCGCGGAACTCGCCGCCACGACCGAGTACGCCAATGCCGGCGCGATCGGACGGCAGGATCCGTCCTACGCCCATTTCGGCGAATAGCCGGGCGCTGCACTGCGATCTCGAGGATTTACGGAGCGCCATCATGGGCAGGAAGCTGATCAGGAACGGGCAGGTCGTCACGATGGATCGGGCCATCGGCGATTTCGCCATCGCCGACGTTCTGCTGGAGGACGATCGCATCGCCGCGGTGGCGCCGGGAATCGAGGCCGATGCCGACGAGGTGATTGATGCCAGCGGCATGATCGTGATGCCCGGCCTCGTCAACGCCCATCTCCACACCTGGCAGACGGGTCTGCGCTCGATCGGAGCGGACTGGACCGGCCCGGACTACCACCGGATCATGCATGGCAACATGGCCACCCGCTTCCGGCCCGAGGACAACTATATCGGCACACTGGCCGGCGCCCTCGAGCAGCTCAATGCCGGCGTCACCACGCTCTTCGACTGGTGCCACAACATCACCTCGTTCGAGCATGCCGAGCGTTCGGTCGACGCGCTGGAAGAAAGCGGGCTCAGGGCCGTCTTCGGCCACGGCACTGCCAAACCGCTCAAGACCGTGTCCGACATCCCATTCACCCATGAGCCCCATCCGCGCGAGCGGCTGGTAAGGCTGCGGCGTGAGCGCTTCTCCTCCGACGACCGCCGCGTCACCCTCGCGGCGGCGATCCTCGGCCCGCAATTCTCGGTCCCCGAGGTGGTCGAGCAGGATTTCAGGCTGGTGCGCGAGCTTGGCCTGTTGTCGAGCTCCCATGCCGCGCGCCGGCCGGCCGATCAGGTCTCGCCGGAAGGGTATCGGATCCCGGCCCGGCTGGGCTTGCTCGACGAGAACCACAACGTCGTCCACGGCAATTACATCGACGACGAGCAGCTCAAGTTGATCGTCGATTCCGGCGCATCCTTCACGGTGACGTCGATGATCGAATTGCATGTCCACCCTGCCGATCCGGTGACCGGACGCATCCGTGCCCTCGGCGCGCTGCCCTCACTCGGGGTCGACAGCATTCCGGCGGCGAATAGCGACATGTTCAACGAGATGCGCTTCGCTATGCTCTACCAGCGGGCGCTCGAGCATCGCGCCAACTATGCGCAGGGGCTGCCGCCTTTGACGCAATTGCCGGTGCTCTCACGCGTTGCGCTCGAATGGGCGACGATCGGCGGCGCCAGGGCGATACGGCTAGAGCATCTGATCGGGAGCCTAACGCCCGGCAAGAAGGCGGATGTGATCCTGCTCAAGGCCACGGATTTCAACCTGTTTCCGGTGCACGACCCGGTCGGGACGGTCGTGCAGCAGGGCTGCGCGCATAATGTCGATACCGTCATCGTCGACGGGCAGGTCCTCAAGCGTGGCGGCGTGCTCGGGTATGATGCGGCTCTTCTGCGCCGCAAGGCCGGGGAGCTGGAAGCCTCCGCCGCCCGGATCATCCGGGAATCCGGCTATGTGCCGATGGCCGCATAACAAGAGCAAAAGCTCGATTTCATCACGGGAGAGATTGAGATGTCGGTGCGTACGCAATCGCAACGGTCGTCGGTTCGCGTCGTCGTCGCAGCCGCGCTGGGAAACGCCCTGGAGTGGTTCGATTTCATCATCTACGGCTATCTGGCCGTGATCCTGTCGCGGCTGTTCTTTCCCGCCGATGATCCGAATGTCGCCCTGATGCTGACGCTCGCGACCTTCGCCGTCGGCTTCGTGATGCGGCCGGTCGGCGCTCTTGTGATGGGCTACTACGCCGATCGGAAAGGCCGCCGCAGCGCCCTGACGATCACCATCTGGATCATGGCGCTGGCCACCGCCATGATCGGCTTCGCGCCGACCTATGCCACCGTCGGTCTGCTCGCCCCGGTGATCGTGCTGACGGCCCGCCTCATGCAGGGCTTCGCCGCCTCCGGCGAATATGGCAGCGCGGTCTCGCTCCTGGCGGAATCGGCGCCGCCGAACCGCAAGGCCACTTTCGTCGCCTGGCAGATGGCGAGCACGCTGCTCGCCGTCGTCTTCGCCGGCCTTGTCGGCTTCCTGCTGTTCAACACGCTGACGCCTCAGCAGATGGGCGATTGGGGCTGGCGGCTGCCCTTCATCTTCGGGCTGCTGATCGCCCCGGTCGGCTATTACATCCGGCGCCATGTCGATGAGACGCTCGACGTTGCGAGTGTTGCCAGGACGTCCTGGTCGGACGACATCCGCCAGATCTGGACGAAGCAGCGCCGCGCCTTCCTGGCGTCCTTCGCCCTGCTCGCCTTCGGCGGCGGCAATTTCTACATCATGTTCATCTACATGCCGACCTTCGCGGTCCGCGAGCTCAATCTCGGCCTGAATGCGCCCTTCATCAGCACGCTGGTGGCGGGTCTCCTCTCGGCCGCGGGCGCGATCTTCTGGGCCGGCCGCGTCGATCGCGGCGCCTCGCCGCGGCTGCTCTACGGTATCGCCACGGTCGCGATCCTGCTGATCGTCTACCCGCTTTATGCCTGGATCATCCAGGCGCCGACGCTCTGGGGACTTGTGGCCCTGCAGGTGGCGCTGGCGATTCCCGGCAGCGTGATCGTCGGGCTGGGAATCGTCATGAACGCCGCGCTGTTCGAACCGCGCATCCGCGCCTCGATCCTGGGCTTCAACTTCAACGTCTCGAACAGCATCTTCGGCGGCGCCGCGCCGCTGATGGTGAGCTACGCCGTCGCCACCACCGGCGACAAGGCGGCAGCGGCCTATTACGTCATCCTCGTCGGGCTGATCGGGCTCATCGGCGTCTGCTGCCTGCCCGGCAAGGCCCACACCCCGCGGCAGCATGAGGGGCTGGGCGAGCCCAACGGCGCTCCTGCCTGACCATGAGCAGGCGCCGGTTTCGACCGGCAACGACAACAATACCAAAAGGGGAATTTCGAAATGACCACCTCTGACGAAACCATGTCCCGCCGTGCCATGCTGCTGGGAACCGTCGCAGCATTCGCGGCGACGGCGACAGCGGGCGCCGGACTCGCGCAGGCGCAGCCGGAAGGCCGCTTCCGGATCGATACCCATCACCACATCTTCCCGCCGAAATACCTCGATGAGGTGCGCGAGCGGATCATCGCCCAGGCTCAGGGATTGCCGACCGAGACCATGATCGGCTGGACGCCTCAGCGCTCGCTCGACGAGATGGAGCGCAGCCG
Organism: Allobosea sp. 10L422; assembly: GCF_056395345.1. Taxonomy (NCBI): domain Bacteria; kingdom Pseudomonadati; phylum Pseudomonadota; class Alphaproteobacteria; order Hyphomicrobiales; family Alloboseaceae; genus Allobosea; species Allobosea sp. 10L422. The sequence goes on along the minus strand of NZ_JBFTJI010000014.1, from coordinate 120,918 downwards.
GGTCGACCAGGCGATCGTCTCCGTGGCGGCGCCGGGCATCTTCTTCGGGGATGTCGAGCAGGGCCGGCGGCTCGCCAGGGTCTGCGTCGACTACGGGGCGGAGATGATGCAGAAATATCCGGGCCGCTTCGGCATGTTCGCGCCGATCCCGCTGCCGGATATCGAAGGCAGCCTGAAAGCCATCGCATATGCGCTCGACGTGCTGAAGCTCGACGGCATCGGCATCCTGACGAGCTATGGCACGCGCTGGCCGGGAGACCCTGCCTTCGCGCCGGTCTTCGACGAGTTGAACCGGCGCAAGGCGACGGTATTCGTCCATCCGCTGGCGCCGGATTGCTGCAGCAATCTGCAGGAAGGCGTATCCTCGGCGCTGATCGAGTTCCCCACGGACACGACGCGCTGCATCACCAGCCTCCTGTTCAGCGGGACGCTGACCCGGTGCCCGGACATCAACTTCATCTTCGCCCAAGGCGGGGGAACGCTGCCCTTCCTGGCCGGGCGCCTGAACGCGGCGATGTTCTTCACGCCGGGACTGCCGGAGAAATTGCCGAAGGGCATGCTCTATGAACTGAAGCGGCTCAACTACGACGTCGTGTCGATGGCGAACCCGATTTCGGTCGCAGCGCTTCTCCAGCTGGTGCCTAGCCAGCAGCTCTTCTTCGGCAGCGACTTTCCCTATCTCTCCGGCAAGGTCGTCGCCGATGGCCTCCAGAAGATCAGCTTGCTGTCCCCTGCCGATCTCACGCAGATCGAGCGCGAGAATGCGCTTCGGCTACTCAAAAGGGCATGATGATCGCGATCCGGCACCGGCAGTCCCTCTGGCGGGAATATATCCACGCGGAGCGGTCATCCGCCCCATCAGTCGGTGCCGGAGCCGTTTCATAAGGTCAGGCCCTCGCAAGACGTCGACAGGCCGCGAAGTCGGTGTGGCGTGGCGTGGCAATTCGCGATACTGTGCCGGATACTTGCCATGAGGAGATTTGGGCTTTTTCTCAGGCAAAGCGGAGAAGTTATGGTTCGATAACGCCGTCAATGCAGGCGTCCTTTACATGCGCCACGCGATCGAGACCGCACCGAAAGACGGGCATTGCGTCGTCATCGAGGACGATGCAAGTGCTGATTGCGACGTCGGCGGCAGGTCGCCGGAAGCGGGCGATTGGGCCGACGGGAAGGACGATGGCCCTATCAGGCTCACGCGGACGCATAGGCATCCGGTCGCCCGCGGAGTTCATTTCCAGCCACACGGCGCAGGATCGGTTGACGCTGATCCTGCCGTAAAGCGGATGTGGCGAGGCTTCTTTACGCCCGTCGTCACTGTCATCGCTGCGGCGACGCTGCTGCTGTGCTGTGTAAAGCAAGTCGCTGCCGAGCCGCCTGCGGGCGATGGCGTGGTCGCTCAGGATGCGGGCTTGCCGAGCAGGGACTCGAAGACCGCCGTCCCTGAAGTCCTCCGAACCGTCGACAGGCAGCCCGGCCCGCCCGCGTCGGAGACGCCGACTATGCGGGAGCAACGAGCTGCGGCGGCGCCCGGGCCGGATGAGCCGCAACCAACGGGCCGGAACCCGCCGGAAGGTCTGGCGCGAGAGGCGGCCCTGGCGCAGGAGCTGGATCGAGCTCGGCGTACCATCGAGCGCTTGGAAGCGCAGTTGCAAGCGGGGCCGGCGGCCGAGCAGGTGCTGAAGCAGGAGCGCGAGCGGGCCGCGATCCTGGCGGACCACGCGGCGGCTGCGCGGCAGGAGTTGCTCGCAAGCACCGCGCAGCACCTCCGGGCCCTCGACGAGGAGCGCGCCCACAGCGCCGCATTGGCGAGCGAGCTGGCGATGGCGCGGCGTGAGATCGAGGCGCAGACGGCGCAATCGCACCAAGCCGACCCCGATACGGCGCCGCTCAAGCAAGCGGACACCGCCAACGCCGCGCAATCACTCGAACAGCAACGCCAGCAAATGGCTGCTGCCCTCGCGGATGCGGCGGCTGCGCGGCAGGAACTGACGGCTAACACGGCGCAGCTCCGTCAGGCGCTCGACGAAGAGCGAGCCCGGAATGGCGCCATGGCGAGCGAGTTGGCAACGGCGCAGCAGGTGAACCAAAAGCTGGCCGTGCAGTTCCGGCTGATCGGCGAACAGACGGAACTCCGCAGGCGAGCCTATGAGAAAGACGTGGCGGCGCTTCAACAGGCACTCAGCCAGGAGCGCGACAAGGCGGCAGCCGGGGCCGCCGATCTCGATGCCGCGCGAAGCGCGGCTGCCGCGCGCATTCAGCCGGAAGCGACGACAGGCAGTCCCGTTGCCCGGCAGGTCGCATCTGCCACCGGCACGGCCATCGCGTCGCCCGCTGCCCCGGACGTGCCGGGCGGCAGCGAGGCGGTGAGGATGATTGCGCGCGCTGCCGCGCTGCTCGGCCAAGGCGACATCGGTGCAGCGCGGATCGTGCTTGAGCGTGCCGCGGAGATGGGCAGTCCGCGCGCGGTCTTCATGCTGGCCGAGACATACGACCCCAACGTTCTCTCGACCTGGAAAACGTTTGGAACGCAGGGCGAGGTGGCGAGGGCGCGCGAGCTCTACGCGAAGGCGCATGCGGGCGGCATTCGGGAGGCGAAGGAGAGGTTCGAGACTTTGAGCCGATGATGCGCCTGCCAGGCCGTGCGGCTTCGGTTCATCGTCCGATTAGTGCGCTCGCGAGGGAGTTCGAGGATGACGAGGTTTGCCAGACGAAGCCTGCTCCTGCTGACTGCCTTGATAGCGCTTATGCCGGGGCTTCAGCCGGCTGATTTGTTCGCGCAGACAGCCAAGGTCGAGGCCCAGGCCACTCCCTCGTCGCGTCGCATCCCGGCGCAGGCGACGGAACAGGAGAAGATGAACGCCTGGACCGTCGGTCTTGCCGGCGGTTTGATTGAAGGAGCGCCCCTTCGTCTCGCGGCGGAGATGGCGCGCGTCGTCGATGACGGGCCGAATTTGCTTGTCCTGCCGATCGTTACGCGGGGCGCCACCGAGAACCTGAACTCGTTGCTCTACCTGCGCGGCGTCGATACGGCCATCATCAATTCCGACGCTCTGGACGAATACAAGGCGCAGCTGCCCCAGATCCGGCGTCGGATTACCTATGTCCTCAACCTCTTCCCGTCGGAGCTGCATATCTTCGTTCGGCCAGAGATCCAGAGCCTGGAGGATCTCGCCGGCAAGAAGGTGAACTTCAACACGCAGGGCACCGCTGCCGCCTATTCGGGGCCGCTGATCTTCAGCCGGCTCGGCATCAACGTCGACAAGACGTTCATCCCTCATCAGGTGGCGCTCGAGCAGATGCGCAAAGGTGAGATGGCCGGGGTCGTTTTCATCACCTCGAAGCCGGTCGACGCATTCGTGCGCGGGCGCTTCGAGCCCGGCTTCAAGTTCCTTCCGGTCAAATACGACAGCAAGTTCGAGGATTACTATCTTCCGGCCGTGCTGGAGGCGGGCGAGTATCCGGGGCTGATCAAGCCGGGAGAGCGCGTGCAGACGATTGCGGTGCCGACCGCGCTCGTCGCGTTCAACTGGGCGGCGCAAACGAACCGCTATCAGCGCGTAGCCCGTTTTGTGGATGTGCTGTTCTCCCGCATCGACAGGCTTCAGGGTCCCGGCTTCGACGCGAAATGGAAGTCAATCAACCTGGCCGCGACCGTCCCGGGCCTCGACCGCTTTCCGGCCGCCCAGGAGTGGTTGGACCGCCAAACGCGAGCACCGCGGGCTCTGCGATGAAGGCGGCCATGCTGTCCATCGTCTTCGAGATCGCTTGCGGAGCCGCGCTGGCGCAGGATGTGGTCGATCCGGTGATGCATCTTCGCGCTTGCGCCGTGCTGGAGCCCGCTGCGCGGCTGGAGTGCCTCGACAAGCTGTCGCGTAGCATCGCGCCGACCGATCGCCCGGCGCCTGGCGAAGACAACTGGATCGTCAGCGAGACCACCTCGCCGATCGACTATGCTCCCATCGTCACCGCGACGACGCTTGCGAGCGGCGGATCAGAAGGCGCGTTGACGCGGCTGTCCATCTATTGCCGTGGCGGCCGAACCGAATTGGCGGTTTCAGGGCCGGCCGTGGCCGGTGGCAGCGCCGACGGTATCATCATCTACCGCATCAACGGCGCTCAGCCACTGCAGGTCGCAGCCGGGGCGTCGTCATTCGGTTCCGGCACCGCATTCAGGGCCGATGTCGTGCATCTGTTGTATTCCTTGCCCGACGAAGGCGGCCTCAATATCCGCCTCGTGGCCCGAGCCGGCACCTATGAGGGGCAGTTTGCGCTGGCCGGGCTGAAGGTCGTGCGAGCCAAGGTCGCCGCAGCGTGCAAGTGGCCGAACGTCGTTGCCAGGCCAAACAGTCGATAATCCTCGAACCGACAAGGGAGAAGCAGTGATGACTGGCTATGTGAAAATCGCGCGGGCTGCACTGGCCGGCGTCGCTGCGCTCCTGATCGCCATGCCGCCGTCAGTGGCGCAGGAAAGGAAGCAGGCCACTGCGCAGGCATCAAAGCGAAACGCGTCGGAAACAAAAACGCACCGCCTTATCCTGCAGGTCAACTCCAACGAGCCTGCAACGATGAATCTGGCGCTCAACAACGCGACGAACGTTGCGCAATACTACAAGGATCTTGGAGAGCCGGTGGAAATAGAGATTGTCACTTTCGGCCCAGGCTTGCACATGCTTCGCGATGACACCTCCCCGGTCAAGGCACGGATCAAGGCGATCGCGGCGAGCACCCCGGCAATTTCCTTCAAGGCCTGCGGCAATACGCAGGAGAATATGGCCAAGGCTGAGAACAAGGAAATTGCTCTCGTGCCCGAGGCGTCGCTGGTGAAATCTGGCGTGGTGCGCGTGATGGAGTTGCAGGAGCGAGGCTGGACCTATGTCAGGCCGTGACATCCGTCATTGAAATCGATCGTAGATTTGCGTTGTTTCGTGTCGCGATGCGGTCGATCCGATGGATGAGATCTGCGAATTTCCAAGCGAGTCGGTGGCGAAGCCGATATCGAGGATGATCCGGCCAGCGTTTCCGAATGGAGGGAAGCGGAAGATTCGACAGCCATGCTCTGGAGCGAACGCCGAACGCTCGGTCGAAAGGTTGGCGAAAGGTTGGCGGGCTACTGGCCGATAACCCGGCGACAAGCCTCCTCATAAAGTGGGGCGAACCGGGTAGGAAACCAGACAAGGAGCCTCGCCATGCGCATGCGCGCTGCCATTCGTTCTATCGCCATCGTTTCGCTCTTCGCCGCCACCTCGGCTTTCGCCGCCGACAAGGTCACCATCATGGTCGGCGGCTACGAGAAGCAGATCTACCTGCCCGCGAAGCTTGCCGAGAGCCTGGGCTACTTCAAGGATGAAGGTCTCGATGTCGAGCTTCTCAATGAAGCCGCCGGTGTCGATGCCGAGAATGAGATGCTCGCCGGCGTGGTCCAGGGGGTCGTCGGCTTCTACGATCATTGCGTCGACCTGCAGGCCAAGGGCAAATTCGTTCAGTCGGTGGTCCAGTTCAGCCAGGCCCCGGGCGAGGTCGAGCTGGTTTCATCGAAATACCCCGACGTCAAGTCGATGGCCGATCTCAAGGGCAAGACCCTCGGCGTCACCGGCCTCGGCTCCTCGACCAATTTCCTGACCCAATATCTGATGGTTAAGTCCGGCGTGCAGCTCAGCGACTTCACCTCGTTGCCGGTCGGCGCGGGCGCCACCTTCATCGCCGCCATGCAGCAGGACAAGATCCAGGCCGGCATGACCACCGAGCCCACGATCTCGCGCCTGCTGAAGACCGGCGAGGCGCGCATTCTCGTGGACATGCGCACGATCGAGCAAACCAAGGCCGCGCTCGGCGGCACCTATCCTGCCGCTTCGCTCTACATGCCGACCGCCTGGGTGGAGAAAAACAAGCCGATCGTCCAGAAGCTGGCGAACGCCTTCGTCAAGACGCTGAAATACATCAACACCCACAGCGCCGCGGATATCGCCGACAAGATGCCGAAGGACTATTATGTCGGTGACAAGGACGGCTATGTGAAGGCGCTCGCCGACGGCAAGGCGATGTTCACCGCCGACGGCGTGATGCCGCAGGGCGGCCCCGAGACCGTTCTCGCCGTGCTTTCCGGCTTCTCGAAGAACATCAAGGGCAAGCAGATCGACCTGTCGAAGACCTATACGACCGAGTTCGTGAAGGCTGCGAAGTAAGCTTCGGCGCGGAGAGCGGCCGGAACAGGCCGGCCGCATCTCACCGCCCCCTCTGATCAAGCGCAATCGAGCGACGCCGCCTCGCGGCGAAGGAGGCCTCATGCCTGCAACCGACACGGCCAATAGCCCGGTCATCGAGCTCATCAACGTCTCGCGCCGCTTCATCACGCCGGATGGCAAGTCGATGACCGCGATCCGGGACTTCAACATGAGCGTGGCGCGCGGCGAATTCGTCGCCGTCGTCGGCCCGACGGGCTGCGGCAAATCCACGACGCTCAACCTGGTCACCGGCCTCGCGCGGCCATCGAGCGGCGAAGTTCGGCTGTTCGGCCAGCCGGTCACCGATATCGACCCGCGTATCGGCTTCGCCTTCCAGACGGACGCGCTGTTTCCCTGGCGCAGCGTCATCGACAATGTCGTCGCCGGCCCGCTTTTCCGCGGCAAGCCGCGCGACGAAGCCTACGCCAAGGCGCGTGAGTGGCTCGCCCGCGTGCATCTGAGCGGCCATGAGACCAAGTATCCGCACCAGCTCTCCGGCGGCATGAGGAAGCGCGTCTCGTTGGCGCAGACCTTCATCAACGAACCGCAAGTGCTGCTGATGGACGAGCCGTTTTCGGCGCTCGACGTGCAGACGCGCGTGGTCATGCACGAGGTGTTGCTCAACCTCTGGTCGGAGGCCAAGGCCTCGGTGATCTTCGTCACTCACGACCTTGAGGAGGCCATCGCGCTCGCCGACAAGGTCTATGTGCTGACATCCGGCCCCGGCACGGTGAAGGCGATCTACCCCGTCGAGCTGCCGCGGCCGCGCATTGTGAGCGAGATCCGCTACCAGGACGATTTCATCGCGCTGTCCCGCCGGATCTGGGACGATCTTCGCGCCGAAGTCGAGCGCGGCGCTGCCCGCGACGAAGCCCGCGCAGCCTGAGGAGGGCGCCATGACCGACGCAGTTCTCACCACTTCTACCGGCTTCCGCCCCGGAACGTCCGACGCCGAAATCGAAGCCGCCGCGGCCAAGGCTGCCCGCCTTCGCCGTCACAAGGTGCTGTTCTGGCGCTGGGCCATCCTGCTCGCCATCCTCGGCGGCTGGGAACTCGGGGCCCGTACCGGTATCATCGACGAGTTCTTCTTTTCGAGCCCCAGCGCGATCTGGAGCAGGCTCGTCGAATGGACGATCGAGGGCACTTCGGAAGGCTCCCTCTGGCTGCACCTCTACGTCACGATGGAAGAGGCGACGTTGGGCTTCGTCTTCGGCTCCGTCGCCGGCATCGTCGTCGGCATCGCGCTTGGCCGCAACCAGATGCTGGCGGACATCTTCTCGATCTATATCAAGGTGTTCAATTCGATCCCGCGCGTGGTGCTGGCGCCGATCTTCATCATGATCTTCGGGCTGGGCATGGGCTCGAAAGTGGCGCTCGCCTTCGTAATGGTCTTTTTCGTCGTCTTCGCCAACGCCTTCCAGGGCGTGCGCGAGGCCGACCGCAACCTGATGGCCAACGCCCAGATCCTCGGCGCGCGCGGCTGGCAGCTCACCCGCTCGGTGGTGATCCCCTCGGCGATGAGCTGGATCTTCGCCTCGCTGCATGTGAGCTTCGGCTTCGCCATCATCGGCGCGATCGTCGGCGAATTCGTCGGCTCGCGCCACGGCATCGGCCTGCTCATCAACATCGCCAAGGGCACCTTCGACTCCGCCGGCATGTATGCGGCGATCGTGGTGATCATGATCGTGGCGCTCGTAGCCGAGTATCTGATGACCTGGGTCGAGGGCCGGCTCGCGACCTGGCGCCCGAAGCCGCTGCAGGATCAGCAGTGAGGCTCAAACCGAAGGTGACGGCTGGTCCTCGGCCATCGGTAGCCTGACTTCGACACGCAGCCCCGGCGGGGGCTGCGTTTCCGTGAGCGCGATCGTCCCGTCATGGGCCGCAACGATCTCCTTCACGATCGCGAGCCCAAGCCCGGTGCCCTCGACCGTCGAGGGGGCAAGGCGGTGAAACCGCTCGAAAACCCGCTCGCGATCGGCCTCTGGAATACCCGGGCCGTTGTCCTCGACGACGAGCAGAATCGCGGCGTTTGACGATGCCAGCCTCACGGCGACGCTGCCCCCTTCAGGGATGTGACGCAGGGCGTTGTCGACGAGGTTGGTCACCAGCTCGCGCAGCAAGGTGACGTGGCCGTTGATGGGCAGGGCGGCATCGGGAGCCTCGAAGGAAAGGTCGATGTCCTTATCGAAGGCAATGGCTCCAAGGCCTACGAGCACGTCGCGCGCGATTGCGCCGAAATCGAGCCGTTCCTTCCGCAGCGCCGCGCCGCCCGGTTCCGCCCGCGCCAGGGTCAGGAGCTGGTTCACGACCCGGCCCATGTTGTCGACGCCGCGCTCGATGGCTGAGAGCGCCTCGTGCCGCAACTGCGGATCGTCGTCGCGGCGCGCCATCGCAACCTGCGTTTTCAGGACGGCCAGCGGCGTGCGCAATTGGTGTGAAGCATCGGCCACGAAGCGCCTTTGGAGAAGGATGTAGACGCGCACGCGTTCGAGCGCATGGTTGAGCGCATCGATGACCGGCCTGAGCTCGCCTTGCACGCGATTGCGGTCCAGCGCTGTCAACGATTCCGGGTCGCGATTGCGCAGTTCGTCGCGCAGCCGGAGCAAGGGCGCCAGGCCGCGCCGCAACCCCAGCAGGGCCAGCAGGGCGGCGATGCCGACCAGCACGAGCTGGTCTCGCAGCGAGCTCTGCCAGATCTCGTTCACCAGCCGGTCACGGCCATGCAGGGTCGTCGCGACGATGACGAGCGCGTTGCCGCCTTCCACCTTCGAGATCACGGGTTGAGCCAGGGCGACCGCGCGCACGGGCTCTGTGCGGAATTGGCCCTCGTAATAGGCGGGCTCCAACCCTTGGGGCGGCGCTGGCGGCTCCACCACATCAGGAAAACCCGCAATGAGTTCCCCGGACGGCGATAGCACCCGGTAGATCACCTTTTCGCGGTCGGGCGAGGCGAACATTTCCAGCGCCGAGGGCGGGATCAGCGACTCGACCCGCCCATCGCTCTCCTTGACCTGCTCCGCGATGACGCGCGCCGAAGCGAGCAGGGTTCGATCGGTGATCAGATCTGCCGTCCGCGTCGCGTCCCGGCGCAGGGTCCAGCCGTTGAAGGCGACGACGGCGGCCAATGGCAGCAGCAGCCAAGCCAGAAGCTCGGCGCGCAGGCTCCTACTCACCTTTCAGCCTCAGGGCGTAGCCCAGGCCGCGCAAGGTGCCGATCGAGACCCCTCCGCCGCCGAGCTTCTTGCGAACGCGGTGAACATAGATTTCGAGCGCATTGTCGGTCGCATCATCGTCGAGGCCGAAAACGGTATCGATCAGGCTCGCCTTGGGGACGATGCGACCACCCGCTAGAACCAGCGCTTCAAGCACGCTGTACTCGCGCGCCGTCAGGTCAAGGGGAGCACCACCGAGCATGAAGCGGCGCGCATCCGTTTCCAGGACCAGGGGCCCGAAGCTGACATGTGCGGTGCGGCTATTCTGACGCCTGCGGAGCTGAGCCCGAATCCGTGCCTCCAGCTCATCCGGCTCGAAGGGCTTGACGAGATAATCGTCGGCGCCAGCATCGAGCCCTGCGACCCGGCTCGATACGGCATCGTTGGCTGTCAGGATGATCACCGGGGCCAATCCGCGCCGCTGACGGAAGCGGCGCAGCAGCTCAAGCCCGGTCATATTCGGCAGGCCGATATCGAGGATAATGAGATCGTAGCTGTGCGTCGCGAGAGCCGCATCGGCGTCGAGCCCGTCATGGACGCAATCAACCACGTAGCGGCTCTTCCGGAGCAGGCGCGAGAGCCAGTCCGCAAGCTCACGATTGTCCTCGACCAACAGGATGCGCACGTGCTCGGCAAACTCTTTCGCTGCGCGTCGGATTGACGCCTACCGTTGCCGGTCGGATGCCTCAAGGAACGCGATTGTCGCCGCGATGGCAAGGGACCGAACGGCAGCAGTCCTTCCGCCGCCAAGGGAGGCGATTTGAAGACAGCATCTGAAGCGGGCCTCGTCTCAGACCGAGCGAGTGCGGTATCGATCATGGCCCTCCCGCCGCGTAGCAGTTCAATCGCGCGGAACAGGCGCAGCCGACGCCCCCATGAACGGTGCAGCACAGCAATCTCTATTTCAAAATTTTGGCGGCCCGATCTCCAGCAGGTCGGCGGGAGGCGCAATCTCGCGCAGGCGGCGTGTGGCGTCGGCTTCGGAAGGAGCCGCAACGGCCTGCTCAGGCGTCCTCCCCAAATGCGCCAGGTTCGGCCAGCAAACGACCGCCGCCGTCACGCATAGCTGCACCAGGATGAAGGGAGCGAGCGACGCCATAGCGGCCCGCAACGGCGCACGCCGGGTCGAGGCCGCCCGGGTCATCGTCAGCGCATAGCCGAGAGGCGGAAGCAAGAAGCTCGTCTGGAGGATGAGCAGGGTCAGGACCGCGACCCATTGCGCATCCTCGACCCGCATCAAGATCGGCGGCAGCAGGATCGGAATCAGCACGAAGATGATCTCGAAGGCATCGAGAACGAAGGCCGCCAGGAAGATCAGGCCGAGACCCGCCCCCAGAATTCCCAGAGGGCCGCCTGGCACCGCCTCCATCCAGCCAGCGACGAGCCGGTCGCTTCCGAGCACGCGAAAGACGAGTGTGAAAGTCGTCGCCGCAACCAGCAGCGCCATCAATGCACCGGTCATCGCCAGCGTGTCGTCGAGGACCGCCTTGAGCCGCACAAGATCCAGCTGACGGCTCAACACTCCCGCGACCAGCAGGCCGACCGCGCCCATCGCCGCGGCTTCGACCGCGTAGAAATAGCCGAGCGCGACGCCGACGAGCAGGCCGCCGATGAAGCCGACGGTGAGGAGCGCGAGAGCGGTCTCCCCCAGCGTCGGCACCGGCAGGCGCCGGCCGGGTTCCCGGCGCAGAAACGTCAGGGCGAGACAGGCCGCGAGAAACAACCCGGCCGGCAACATGGCGCCGCGGAAAACGTCCTGCGTGTTGACGATGCGATCTACCCGCCCGGTCGCATTGAGCGCGATCGTATGAGCTGTCATCATCGCATCGCCGAGCAAGATCAGGACGAGCGAAGGCGGAACCAGCACGCCGAGCGTGCTGGCAACCGTCAACAATGCAACGCTCTCGGCGGGCGGGACCTCATGCTCGGCCAGTGCCGGATCGATCGCTCGTGTCAGGGCAATCGCATTGGCGCTGACGGAACCGTTCATCGGTCCCAGAATGGCGCCGAGCGCCAGCGTCGCTCCGCGTGCGCCACCGAAGGGACGCAGCGCCGCGTGGAACAGAATGCGAGCGAGCGGCAAGCGGTTCAGCAGCGCTCCCATGAAGACGAACAGCGGCAACGCCTGCAGCAGATCGGATTCCAGCAGGCCGACGAGACGGCTCGGCAGCGCCGCAAAGAGCGCGATGCTGGAAGCATCGAGCACGGCCGACACGGCGGCACCTACCGCCGCGAGGCAAATCAGAACGCCCCAGACGGGCAGCCCGGTCGCGATCGCGCCCAGCGCGACGCCGCCGAGCATGGCAAGGCCGACCCACTGGCTCACGCGCGCCTCCGCAGCAAACCGAGCAAGCCGGACGCGAAGACGAGCGCAGCCAGAATGAAGCCCGAGGCGCGAATGAGGAAATAACCGGGATTGCCGGTATCCGGGAACGATTCGAGGACCCGAAGGCTGGCCAGCAACGCCGGCCACCCGACGATCAGCAGGAACAGGGACCAGGGCAGAAGCCCAAGCACGATGAGCCCGATCTCCAGCGCCCGCCGCAGCCTCTCCCCGTGCCGATGCGCCAGGGCATCGCTCGCCAGGTGGGCACCGGAGCGTGTGGTTGCCGTCAGTGATACCGCGACATAGAGGGCGAACACGCATTGTCCGAGATCGTTGGCTTCACGCGACCAACCTTTGAACAGATCGCGCAATGGCCATTGCAGGAACAGCAGAAGGATCAGCGGCAAGGCGAGCCATCGGGCCGCCAGACAGATCGCACCCAGGCCCCGATCGAGCCCGTCAACGATGACTTGCATGGAATCGCTCCGGAAGGGGCATCTTTCAAATATTTTCCGTCATGTCGGTAGGCCTGCGGCGCAGGGCTGTCGGCAACTGGCGCGTCGAGCGGCCTTTTCGCAGGCCGGGACGAGCCAGCTGACGGCCTGGCGCTCAGGGAGCGGGCTTCCAGTCGAGTTCGACCGCACTGCGGCCTTGCCTGGCATTGTAGCGAATGGCGGATTTGACGGAGGCCTCGACCTCGGAAGGATCGGCTCCGCGCGGACATCCGGTCGTATCGTATCGCAGCGCCTGCCGACCCAACCAGACGACCCATTTCCGCTCAAGGGTTTCCAAAGGTTCGGTCGTCGGAAAGGGCTGCGAAACGTAGAAATGACGGTCTTGCTCCGAGCCTGCATAGCAGAAGCGCCAGCCAGCCGCCGGGCCAGCTAGCGCAGGCAGGGCCGGCGCATACATCAGAAGAAGCGCAAACATCGCGAATCGGTGCTCGCCTCTCCCAAGCAAGTGCTTCATCCGGACGCTCCTGCTGATTGCGTTTTGCCTCGCACGGCAGGATCTAGACGAACAGTCCGGTCGCGACGGCCCACAGCAGGAAGATGCCCATCCCAGCCCGATAGATCACGAAGACCCAGCTCGACATCCGCTCCAGATACCGCATCAAGCCCCAGATCGCGGCGAAGGAAGCCAGCGAGCCCGCGATCAGGCCGACCGCCAGCAATGCTACGGCATGGGCGTCTATGCCGACCTTGGCGATCTCCCAGGCTTCCTTGAGCCCGGCCAGGGCAATGGCCGGCAGGCCGAGCAGGAAGGACAGCCGCGCGGCCTCGTCGCGCTTGAAGCCGAGCGCCAGCGCCGCCGTCAGGGTCGAGCCGGATCGAGAGACGCCCGGGATCAGGGCTCCGACCTGGGCCAAACCGACCAGCAGGAAATCCGGCCAGCGCGCCTGCTCCACCGAGCGGCGGTGGCTAGCGAACCATTCCGTCGCCGCCAGTAGCAATGCCATCACCAGCGATGTCGCGCCGATCACTTCCAGCGAACGCAAAGGCGAGCCGCAGCGGTTGAGCATGGGCGCGAGCGCGACACCAGCCAGGACGATCGGGACCGTCGCGACCACGATGCCGAGCGCCAGCCGGCCCGGGCCCGTGTCGAACTTGCGGGTCCTGAGCGCCGCGAGCCCCCCGACGGCGATGCTGCCGACATCGCGCCTGAAATAGCTGATCACGGCCGCCAGTGCGGCCAGCTGCATGAGCGCCGAGAAGGCGGAGCCGGGATCGGGCCAGCCGAGCAGGGCCGGCACGACCCGCATATGGGCCGTCGAGGAGATCGGCAACAACTCACTGACACCCTGGACCAGCCCGAGCACGGCGACCTGCCCGAAGTCGAGGGCGGCGAATCCGGTGTCGAGTCCGGCGGAACAAGCGGCGGCGGCCATCGTGATGGGTCTCGTGCGAAAAACGCCATGCGCTAAGCACGATCCGTTCCACGAACGGACGACTGGCTCGAGATGCCGAATGTGCCCGCGATCGGCCCCTTAATGCTTCTGACGGTACGCTTGCCCAATCCTGAGAGACCGGACGTCGATCTTGGCGAGTCTTGTTCTAGCTCCAAATTTTGCAGATTCACCTAATCTATGGGGCAAGCCGCGTCTCGGGCGCTATCCTCAGAGATCGACAAGAACCCACAGCACCACGGCGTTGGCGACCCCTTTTGAAGTCCAGGTGTGTTCCGTCGTGGCGTCGTAATACACGGAATCGCCCTTGTTCAGCTCAAGCGGCTCGTAGAGTCGGCTGTGCACGACGAGCGTGCCTTCCAGCACCATCACGAAGATCTCCGCTTCGGACTTCGCCCAGGCAGGATATTCATCCGGAGAACGCGCCGTCACTGTCGTCAGTATCGGCGTGGCGCGCTTGTTCTTGAGATCGGCGCAGAGCAGGACGTTGTTGCACGTGCCGGTCGTATGCTTGCTGCCGCTGCCGGCCCGGCTGATGGCGCGGCGTCCGGCGAAGCTCACCGTGCCGTTGTCCTGACCGCTCGACAGCAGTGTCACCAGCTCGACATCGAGCCCGTGAGCGATGCGTTGCATCGTCGAGATCGTCGGCGATAGCTCGTTGCGTTCGATCTTGGAGAAGGCCGAGGCGGAAACTCCCGTCATCGCGCTGACGTCCTGAAGCGTCAGCCCCCGGCTTTTGCGCAGCTTGAGCAGCCGGACACCGATATCGACGCCACCGCGCGACTCGTCGCCGGCCTGCCAAGCCTCAGGTGGTTCGATATCCCCGCGTTCCGCCGCCGAGATTTCCGGCATCCCGATTCTCCTCGCCCCCCTGATGGGGATCGTCCTGTCATAATCTCTGGTTGCGAGGAGGGAAAGAGAATCACGTCCCGCATGATCCAATAATTGTCGTATCCGACATTTATGTATTTTTGTGTTGACACTTTCCCGCCCCTGAAAGAGGCTCCATTCCCAACGATGCGCCGGCAAGAAACTGAGCGCGGTTGGCGAGGGGCCGACACGCGGGGAACCGGCAGCATCACTGCGGGGATGCTTAGATGACGCTTACGCACGACTCCCTCGGCGGTCTGTACACCGCGATCGTCACGCCGCTCGCCGCCGATGGGGCGGTCGATATCAAGGGGCTCCAGGCGCTGGTGCGCTTCCAGCTCGACGCCGGCGCCGCCGGCATCGTGCCGATCGGCGGCACGGGCGAATATCCAGTCTTCTCGCGTGCCGAACGCCGGGACATCGTCGCTGCCTGCGTCGACGCCGCGGACGGCAAGCCGGTGATCCCCGGCGTGCTCGCGACCGGCTATGAGGATGCGCTGGAGGCGGGCCGCGACTTCGCCAAGGTCGGCGCCTCGGCGGTGATGACGGTGACACCCTATTACGCGCCCGGCACCCAGGAGGGCATGCGCGCCTGGTTCGCCCGCTATCGCGATGCGCTGGATCTGCCGGTGATGCTCTACCAGATCCCGCGCCGCACCACGGTCGCCGCCTTCGCCGAGACCGTGCAGGCCATGGCCGAGGATGGTTCGATCATCGGCATGAAGTATTCGTCCTACGACATGCCGGACTTCATCCGCACGATGAAGCTCGCGGGCGATAAGATCGCGATCCTCTCGGGGGAGGAGCCGCTTTTCGCCACCCATGTCGCGCTCGGCGCGCGCGGCGGCGTGCTCGCTTCGGCGACGATCTATCCGCGAATCTGGATCGAGATCTTCGAACTTGCCCGTCAGGGCAAGCTGAAGGAGGCACTCAAGCTTCAGGACAAGATCGATCCGGTGGTCGACGCCATCTATGTCGAAACGAACCCGGGGCCCCTGAAGGAATATATGGCGCTAGCCGGCCGGCCGGTCGGCGGAGTCCGCCTGCCGCTGCTGGGGCCGAGCCCGGACACGCTGGCGAAGCTCAAGCTGGCCGCCGAGCGGGCCAAAGCCGTCAGCCTCGCCTGAGCGGAGACGGTGTCGTGATCGAGACGCTTCGTGGCATCGTTGGCGACAAGGGGCTGATCACCGATCCGGCGGAGATGGAGCCCTGGCTCACCGACTGGCGCCAGCGCCGTCGCGGCCGCGCGCTCGCCGTCGTCCAGCCGGCTTCGACCAAGGAAGTCTCCGCCGTGGTCGCGCTCTGCGCGGCCGAGGGGCAACCGGTCTTCCCGGTCGGCGGCAATACCGGGCTGTGCTTCGGGGCCGTGCCGGAAAGCGACCGCAGCGACAAGCCGGGTATCGTGCTCTCGCTGCGCCGCCTGAACCGCATCCGCGCCATCGACCGGGCGACCGGCATCGCCACGGTCGATGCCGGTGTCGTCCTCGGCGACCTGCACAACGCCGCCGCCGAGGCGGGGCGACAGTTCCCGCTGCATCTCGGCAGCGAGGGCAGCGCCCAGATCGGCGGGCTGATCTCGACCAATGCCGGCGGCACCGGCGTCGTCCGCTACGGCCCGATGCGCGATCTCGTCGCGGGGCTGGAAGTGGTGCTGCCGGACGGGCGGGTGCTCGCGGACCTCGCGGCGCTGCGCAAGGACAATACCGGCTACATGCTGCGCCATCTCTTCATCGGCGCGGAAGGCTCGCTAGGTATCATCACCGGTGCGGCACTCCGGCTGCATCCGCAGACCCCGAACACCGCCCATGCCTGGGTCGCTGCTCCAGATCCCGCTGCTGCAGTCGCCTTGCTCGCCTCCCTGCAGGATCGCGCCGGCTCGTACATCCAGGCCTTCGAGCTGGTCTCGGCCTCGCAATTCGAGCTGGTGCGTAAGCATGCGGAGCGAGCGCGGTTCCCCTTCGCGGAGATTCCGGCTTGGTCGGTGCTCATCGAGCTCGGCAGCGAGGACGCGACGGCGGCACTGTCGACGATCCTCGAAGAGGTCCTCGGTGCGGCGCTGGAGAAGGGCGATGTGCTCGATGCGGTGGTTGCGACCTCCGCGCAGCAGGCCGCCGATTTCTGGCACATCCGCCACTCCGTCTCCGAAGCGAACAAGAAGGAGGGCATGAGCATCACGCATGACGTCGCCGTGCGCTCCTCGGATGTCGCGCCCTTCATCGCGGCGGCCGACGAGGTCGCGGCGAAGCTGTTTCCGGAAGCTTACAGCGAGGTGGTCTGCCATCTCGGCGACGGCAACGTGCACTACATCCTGATGTTCACGCACGCATTCTGGGCGGCGCTGCCTGATGCGGAGGCCTTCGCGCTGGAGGTCGAGCGGGCGATCCATGACGTCGCGGCGCGCTTCGGCGGCACCTTCAGCGCCGAACACGGTGTCGGCCGCAAGCTGACGGAGGAGCTGGAACGCCTCGCCGATCCGCTGCGCTACGAGTTGATGAACAAGGTCAAGACGCTGTTCGACCCGCAGAACCTGATCAATCCGGGTGTTCTGCTCGCGCCGAAAGCGGTTTGAAAACGACGGAAAAATCCGCTGCCGCCTCCGGTGAGGGGCGGAAGATCACGGAAAGCCCGCGGGGGAAGCGGGAGCCTGCCTCACCAGACAGAACGGGGTTCGCCTCACAACGCCGGGAGAGAGAAAAATGACGACACGCAGGGATCTGGCCGGCCTTATCGGCGCTGGCGCGGTTGCTGCCGGCGCGCTGACGCTGGCTTCCAACGGAGCACGCGCACAGGCTGCCGGGCAGAACACATTCGACCGCATCATCGCCAACAAGAAGATGCGGCTGGGCGCTGTGACCTCGAGCGCCCCCTGGTTCACCAAGGACCCCGCCTCGGGCAAATGGAGCGGCCACTTCTATGCGATCGGCTCGGCGCTGGCCAAGGACATGGACGTCGAGCTCGAGCTGGTCGAGACGACCTGGGGCAACGCGGTGCTCGATCTGCAGGCCGACAAGATCGACATCATGTTCGGCCTCAATCCGACGCCGAAGCGCGCCATGGTCGTCGATTTCTCGAATGGCGTCTATGACAGCGCGCTGGTCGTCATCGCCAAGCCGGGCTTCGAGCCGAAGAGCTGGGCCGATCTGAACAAGCCGGAGGTCAAGATTTCGGTCGACGTCGGCTCGGCGCATGACCAGATCGCTACGCTCCTGTGCCCCAAGGCCCAGATCACGCGCTTCAAGACCATCAACGAGGCGATGCTGGCGCTGCGCAGCGGCCGCGTCGATGCGCAGTGCATCTTCTGGATGGGCGGCGTGCGTGCCGTGAAGGCGGACCCCAGCCTCGGCAAGGTGGTCGTGCCCCAGCCGTTCTTCGGATCGACATCGAATGCGGCGGTGCGCCGCGAGGCGGACAAGACCTGGCTCTTCTTCGTCAACACTTGGGTCGGCTATGCGCGCGGCCTCGGCCTCGTCCGCAGTGCCGTCGTCGAGAGCCTGGACCAGGTCGGCGTCAAGCCCGAGGACATCCCCGCGGGGATCACCCTCTAACGCTTCCTCGGCTTCCCGCGCTCGCCCGCGGGAAGCCCATCCATTCTTGTGAACGGCTTCGGTCCGCGAGGCCGCGCTGGGCGCGGGCAGGGTTGGCATGTCCTATACTTGGAACTTCGACATCGTCTGGAGTTACCGCTGGATCTTCCTCACCGGAACCGGCGTCACGATCGGGATCACGATCGCGGTCGTGATCCTCGGCCTGATCGTGGGTTTGGTCGCCGGCATCGCGCAGCTCTCGCGTTCCCCGGCGCTACGATGGTTGTCCTGGGCCTATATCGAAATGTTCCGGCTGACGCCGCTGCTCGTGCTGTTGCTGTGGTTCTACTACGCGCTGCCGATCCTGACCGGGATCAAGCTGGACGCGATCACCGCCGCGATCGTGACGCTGACGCTGTATGGCGGCTCCTTCTACGCGGAGGTCATTCGCGGCGGGATCGTCTCGATCGATCCCGGTCAAAGCGAGGCGGGGCTGGCTTTGGGCATGACGCCGGCGCGCGTGATGCGCCGCATCGTGCTGCCGCAGGCGATCAAGCGGATGATCCCGCCGCTCATGAACCAGTCGATCATCCAGTTCAAGAACACCTCGCTCGTCTCGGTCCTCGCTGTCCCGGACCTGCTCTATCAGGGCCAGGTGGCGGCGATGGACACCTACCGCGCGCTCGAAGTCTACACGGTGGTCGCTGCGATCTATGTGATCGTGCTGCTGCCGCTGACCGCGATCGTCAAGCAAGCCGAGAAGCGGCTTGCCCAGAGCAATTGAGGGCGCAGCGATGAGCTACAAGATCGAGGTCTCCGGCCTGCGCAAGAGCTTCGGCTCGCTCACAGTGCTGCGCGACATCAACCTCAGGGTAGAGGAAGCGCAGGTCGTCGCGTTGATCGGCCCCTCCGGCTCCGGCAAGTCGACGCTGCTGCGCTGCCTCAACCTGCTGGTCATGCCCGAGGGCGGCCGCATCCGCATCGGCGAGGACAGCTTCGCCTTCGGCGACGGCTCGAAGCTGCCCGGCACCCGCGAGCAGGCCCGCTTCCGCTCGAATACGGGCATGGTCTTCCAGCACTTCAACCTGTTTCCGCACATGACGGTGGTCCAGAACGTCATGGAAGGTCCGGTCTCCGTGAAGGCGATGCGGAAGCCGCAGGCCGAGGAACTGGCCCGCAAGCTCCTGGCCAAGGTCGGCCTGAGCGACAAGGTCGACGTCTTCCCCAACAAGCTCTCCGGCGGCCAGAAGCAGCGCGTTGCCATCGCACGCGCCCTCGCCATGGAGCCTGAGGTCATGCTCTTCGACGAGGCGACCTCGGCGCTCGACCCCGAGCTCGTGGGTGAGGTCCTCGGCGTGATGCGCGATCTCGCCGCCGAGGGCATGACGATGATCATCGTGACCCATGAAATGGGTTTTGCTCGCGAGGTCGCCGACAAGGTCGTCTTCATGCGCGATGGCGTGATCGTCGAGGAAGGCCCGGCACGCGATGTCATCGAGCAGCCTCAGCACGAAGCAACGCGGATCTTCCTCAGCCATTTCCACAATCGCGGCTGAGGCGGGCAGATGGAGAAGGATGCGCCCCTGACCGTCGCCGTGATCGGCGCCGGAATCGTGGGCTTGTGCGCGGCGCTGGAAATCCAGCGCGCCGGTCATCATGTGATCCTCATCGAACCAGGCGATCCCGGTGGCCGGCAGGCAGCCTCCTACGGCAATGCGACCTGGATCAACCCCGGCGCGATCGCGCCGATTTCCCTGCCCGGACTGTGGCGCAAGGTACCCGGCTTCCTGCTTGACCGGACCGGACCGTTCACCGTGCGATGGCGGGACTTGCCGCGGCATGCGGGCTGGCTCGCCCGCTTCATCGCGGCTGGCCGGGACTGGGATCGCATCGCGACGATCGCGCGCCGGCGCTACCCGCTTTGCAAGGATACGGTGACCGATCATCAGTCCTATGCGGCCGAGGCCGGCGTCGGCCACCTGATCCGGCAGCAAGGCCTGGTCTATGTCTATCCGGATCGGTCAGCCTTCGCTGCCGAGAGCCGGATCTGGACGATGCGGCAGGAATTGGGCGTGCGCTTCAGCGAGGTCGAGGAAGCCGAACTGCGCCGCCTCCAGCCGGAGCTGTCGCCGCGTTACCGTTTCGGCGCGCGGCTCGACGATGCCGGCCAGATCGCCGATCCCGGCGCTTATTGCGCCGCCCTTGCTCGGCTCCTGGAGGCGCGCGGAGCGCAGCGCGTCGGCGCGCGCGCGGCCAGCTTTGTTCTCGACGACGGCAAGCTGCGCGCCGTCATGACCGACCAAGGGCCGGTCGCCTGCCAGCGCGCCGTCCTTGCAGCGGGCATCGGCTCTGCCGGCCTGGCCCGGCTCGCCGGAGACCGCGTGCCGCTGATCTCCGAACGTGGCTATCACATCGTCATCCCCGAGCCGGGCGTCGAGCTGGGCGCCGGGCTGATGCCGTCGGATGGCCAGATGGGCGTCGTCTCGACGCCACAGGGGCTGCGGCTCGCCGGGCAGGTCGAACTCGCCGATCCTGCCGCCGAACCGGACTGGCGCCGCGCCGAGATCCTGCTCGGCTTTGCCCGCAAGATGTTTCCCGGACAGGCCGATCGATTCGGGACCCCCGCAATCGATCGCTGGATGGGCAACCGCCCCTCCACGCCCGATGGCCTGCCCTGTATTGGCTTTGCGTCCCGCTCGCCCGATATCCTGCACGCATTCGGCCATGCCCATACCGGGCTCACCCAGGCGCCGGCGACCGGCAAGCTCGTCGCTGCGCTGATCGACGGCCGCGAGCCGCCCTTCGATCCTGCTCCCTATTCCGCCCGGAGATTCGGCCGATGAGCGAGCGCCTGCTCTATCTTTCGCGTAACGATGTGAAGAGCCTCGCCGTCGCCCCCGGCGAAGCGCGCGAGGCCGTGCTCCGCGCCTTTCGCGACCATGCAGCCGGCCTCAACCGCAGCCTGCCCAAGAGCGCGCTGGGGCTCGGTCCCGGCCATGGCTTCCAGGCGATGACGGCCGCCTCGCAGGCGGACGGGATCGCCACGCTGAAATGGGTCGCGATGGCGCCGGTCGGCGCGGGCAGCGCGGTGCCCGGCATCAACGCCCTGATCTGCGTCAGCGACTACGCCAGCGGCGCGCCGCTGGCCGTGCTCGACGGCGACGAGATCACGCTGATCCGCACCGCAGCGCTCTCGGCCGCCGCCGCCGCGCGCATGGCGCCAGCCGCGCCCAAGACCATCGGCTTCGTCGGCTGCGGTCTACAGGCCCATGCCCATCTCGCCGCCTTCCTCGACCTTTATCCCGGCCTGACCACGGTGCTGGCCTTGAGCCGCAGCCGCTCCTCGGCGGAACGCCTGGCAGAGGCTGCCTCGGAACGAGGGCTCGCCACCGAAATCGTCGCGGAGGCCGACACGCTGCTCGCCCGCAGCGACATCGTTATCTCGATGGTGCCGGGCGCGCCGGGTTTGAAGCCCTTCCTCGATGTCCGGCTGATGAAGCCGAGCGCCTTTGCCGCCGCCGTCGATATCGGCCGCAGCTGGATGCCCGAGAACCTGCCGGCCTTCGACGTGCTGGTCACGGACAGCCTGGCGCAGTCGAAGGCGCCCTACGACATCGATGGCAACCCGGTGACGACGGTCCGCTTCGGCCACGATCTGGTCGAGCTTGCGAACGCAGCCCATCCCACGGCGCCGGGCAGCCGTTCCTTCTTCTGCTTCCGCGGCTTTGCCCTTGCCGATCTGGCGCTTGCGCATCTCGTCGTCGGCCAAGCGCGCGAACGCGGCATCGGGACGATGCTGCCGCGATGAATGCCAGGCCCGCCTTCGCCCATATCCTCAACGTTGCCGATGCGCGCCGCGCCGCTTCGCGGCGGCTGCCCCGCGGTCTGTTCGAATATGTCGATCGCGGCAGCGAAGACGAGGTCTCGATCGCGACCAATCGCAGCCAGCTCGATGCGATCAGGCTTTCTCCCGCCGTGTTGGTCAATGTCTCGCAACGTTCGACCGAGGCCGAGATCCTCGGCCGCCGCCAGCCGCTTCCCCTGGTCATCGCGCCAACCGCCGTCGCCGGCCTCGTCTGGCACGATGGCGAGATCGCGATCGCCAAAGCGGCGGCGGCCGCGGGCGTTCCGTTCTGCGTCTCGACCCAGTCGATCACCGCGATCGAACGCATCGCGGCGGAGTCAGGCGCCCGGCTCTGGTTCCAGCTCTATGTCTGGAAGAACCGGCAGCGCATGCTCGCTTTGCTCGACCGGGCCTGGGCTGCCGGCGCCGAGACGCTTGTCCTGACCGTCGACACCGCCGTCGGCCCGAACCGCGAATACAACCTCCGCAACGGCTTCGGCATCCCTCTCAAGGCCTCGTGGCGGGCCGGCCTCGACCTCGCGCTGCACCCGCGCTGGACCGCCTCTGTCATGCTGCGCGCGCTGGCGACGGGCGGCGTGCCGACTTATGCGCATTATCCCGATGAGTTCCGCACGAAGCTCGGGCGCGCCTCGCTTTCCGACGAACTCAGCCTGGCGACCGACGTGACCTGGAAGGACATCGAGCTGTTGCGCCGGCACTGGCGCGGCAAGCTCGTGCTCAAGGGCATCCTGCGGGTGGACGATGCGCAGGCGGCGGCGGCTCACGGCGTCGACGCCATCGTCGTATCGAACCATGGCGCGCGCAATCTCGACTGCGCCCCCGGCCCGACGCAGGTGCTGCCGGCGATCGCCGATGCGGTCGCCGGCCGGCTGGAGATCCTGGCCGATAGCGGCGTGCGCCGCGGCGCCGACATCGCCCGCTTCCTCGCGCTGGGCGCAAGCGGCGTCCTCATTGGGCGCGCGCCGCTCTATGGCGTGGCGATCGGGGGAGCGGAGGGAGCGGGCCGCATCCTCGACATCCTCGCCAACGAACTCGGGATCACCATGGGAATGCTGGGGGCGCCTGCCCTCGCCGATTTGCGTCGAGCGGCCGATCAGGCCTGAGAACCGGAGAGTGCGCAATGAACGTTGCCCAGGCCATGACCGCCATCCTCAAGAAGGAAGGGGTGGAACTGCTGTTCTGCTACCCGACGAACAAGCTGATCGACGAGGCCGCCCTCGTCGGCATCCGGCCGATCGTCGTGCGCCAGGAACGCACCGGCATGCATATGGCCGATGCCTATTCGCGGCTGTCTTCAGGCCGGAAGTTCGGCGTCTTCGCCATGCAGCACGGGCCGGGCATCGAGAACTCCTACGGCTCCGTCGCGCAGGCCTATGCCGATTCGGTGCCTGTTCTCGTGATCCCGCAGGGCTATCCGCAGCGGGTCTCCGGCATCAAGCCCAACTTCAACGCCGTCCAGAGCATGCGCGACATCACCAAGTCGGCGGAGCAGCTCAATCTCCCCGGCGAGGTCGTCAATGTGATGCGCCGTGCCCTGAGCCAGCTTCGCAACGGCCGCGGTGGGCCCGTGCTCGTCGAGGTGCCGAACGATCTCTGGACCGCCGAGCTGGCGCAGCCGGAGGACTACGTCCCGGTCCGCGGCCACCGCACGGCGCCCGATCCCGACGACATCATCCGCGCTGCCGAGTTGATCGGCGCGGCCCGCAACCTCGTGATCCACGCCGGCCAGGGCGTGCACTACGCCGAAGCCTGGGACGAGCTGCGCGCATTGGCCGAGCGCCTCGCCTGCCCGGTCGTCACCACGCTGCCCGGCAAGAGCGCGTTCCCCGAGGATCACCCCCTCTCGCTCGGCTCCGGCGGCCTGACCTATCCCATGCCGGTGAAGGCCTTCCTCGACGAGGCCGACGTCATCCTCGGCATTGGCTGCAGCTTCACCGAGACGCTGTTCGCCGTGCCGGTGCCGAAGGGCAAGCGCATCATCCACATGACGCTCGATTCGGGGCATCTCAACAAGGATGTGCCCGCCGACATCGGCCTCGTCGGCGATGCGAAACTGGCGTTGCAGGGGCTGCTCGCCGAGCTGGAGCGGCGCGGCGTACACTCCGACAAGGGCGAGGCCGTTGCCGCCCGCATCCGCGGGGCCCGCGAAGCCTGGCTCGCCGAATGGATGCCGAAGCTGACCTCGGCCGAGACGCCGATCAATCCCTACCGCGTCGTCTGGGAGCTGATGGCGGCGACGCGCAACGAGCCAACGATCATCACCAACGACGCCGGGCGCCCGCGCGACCAGCTCACGCCCTTCTGGGTCGCGCGCGACCCGCTGAGCTTCGTCGGTTGGGGCAAGACCACCCAGCTCGGCTATGGCCTCGGCATCGCCATGGGCGCAAAGCTCGCACGGCCGGACAAGCTCTGCATCAATGTCTGGGGCGACGCGGCGATCGGCTTTACCGGCATGGATATCGAGACGGCGGCGCGCGAGCGCATCCCGATCCTCTCGATCCTGTTCAACAACGGCGGCATGGCCACTGAGCTGAACAGCATCCCCAATGCGATACGCCTCTACGCCGCCAATCGCATCACCGGCAATTACTGCGAGATGGCGCGCGCCTTTGGCGCCTATGCGGAGCGCATCACCGACCCGTCCGAGATCCGCGGCGCGATCGAGCGCGGTATCGCCAGGACGAAGGAAGGCCAGCCGGTCCTGCTCGAGTTCATCACGGCGCAGGAAACCGCGATGTCGAAAGCCTGAGGCGATGGCGCTCGCGCGCTGCTTCGATGTCGAGGATGTGCGCCGCCTCGCAAAGCGGCGGCTGCCGAAGGGCCTGTTCAACTTCATCGACCGGGCAACCGAAGACGATCTGGCGCGGGACCGCAATCGCGCCGCGTTCCGCGCGCTGACGTTTCTGCCGCGCACGCTCGTCGACGTCGCGGGACGCTCGACCGAATGCGTGCTGTTCGGCCGGCGCCATGCCATGCCGCTCGCGGTCGCGCCAGCCGGGCCGGCCGGCCTGTTGTGGTATCGCGGCGAGCTTGCGCTGGCCAAGGCCGCGCAACGCGCCAATCTGCCTTTCACCCTCTCGACCTACTCCACCGTCGCCATGGCCGATGTCGCGGCGACGGGGGCGACCGTCTGGCAACAACTCTATTTCTGGAGCGACCGCTCGCTCACCGACGCCATCGTCGACCGGGCGCGCGATCTGGACTTTCGCGTCCTTGTCGTGACGGTCGACACGCCCGTGCTCGGCCGGCGCGAATATCTCCGGCGCGACCGGTTGCTACCGCCCTATGGCCCCTCGCTGGCATCCTGCGTGGAGATGCTGCGCCATCCCCGCTGGCTCGCCGGCGTTGCCCTGCGCTATCTCGCAACCGGCGGCTTGCCGCGCGTTGTCAATCGTCCACCGCCGGCTTCCGGCCTCGGAGCCGAGGAGATTGCCCGACGCACCTCGCTCTGCCCATCCGTGACCTGGGACGACATCGCCAGGCTTCGCCAGCGCTGGCCGCACAAGCTGCTGCTGAAGGGCATCATGCGCGAGGAGGAGGCGGGGCGCGCTTTCGCCCTCGGCTGCGACGGCGTCGTCGTCTCCAACCACGGCGGACGCAATCTCGACGGTGCCGCCAGCACGCTCGACGCTCTGCCCCGCATCGTCGCCGCGGCCGGCGGCAGCGGCTCCGTCCTGGTCGATGGCGGCATCCGCCGCGGCAGCGACATCGCGAAGGCGCTCGCGCTGGGCGCCCGAGCGGTGCTCGCCGGCAGCGCCCCGCTCTACGGCGTCGCGGCCGCGGGCGAGGCGGGCGCGAGTCACGTGCTCGGCCTGCTGCAAGCCGAACTGGACCGCACGATGGCGCTGACCGGAAGTCGCACCATAGGCGAGCTCACGCGGGATCTGCTCGGACCCGGCCAAACGGAGGACTGCCATGGCGCCTGAGAAGGGCAAGGACGCCGATGTCATCGTCGTCGGCGCAGGCGTGGCCGGCGCCAGCGCCTTCTTCGAAGCGGCGATGGCCGGTGCCGTCGTCATCGGCATCGACGCGGCTCCCGGTTTCGGCGGCACCGCCCGGCTCGCTGGCGGCGGCATGTGCGTGCCGGGGACATCGCTTCAGGCCGCGCGCGGCATCGTCGACTCGGCCGATCTCGCCCTCGCGGACCTCGAAGCCGGTGGTCATGAGTTCGACCGCGATTGGGCTCGCTGCTATTTCGAGCGTGGTTCCGCGGAACTGATCGATTGGCTCACCGGGCTCGGCGTGAGCTTTCCGGACATCAGGCATTTCGAAGGCGACAGCGTTCCGCGCTTCCACCGTCCGCTGGACGGGGGTGCCGGGCTCATGGACGTGCTCTGGCAGCGCATCAGGGAATGCGGCTCGCCATCGGCCTGGCGCTTCGGCTGGCGGCTGACCGAACTCATTATCGCCGATGGCAGGGTTGGCGGCGTGATCTGCCATGACGGAGAGGGGCGCGAGCAGCGGCTGCGCGCCCCGGCGGTCGTGATCGCCATCGGCGGCTTCGCTGGCAGCCTGGCGATGATCCGCCGCCATGCCCGCCGGCTCGCGGGCGTGCCGCAGGTTCTGGCGGGCGGCGGCCCCGGCGCCCAGGGCGAGGCGATCAGCATCCTGCAACGCCATGGCGTTCGCTTCGACCATCTCGACGAACTCTACTGCTACGCGACGGGCGTTCCGGATTATCGCGACCCGGCCGGCGAGCGCGGCGTCGTCTTCAGGGGCAATACCGGTTGGCTCTGGCTCAATCGGGTCGGCGCGCGCTTCCACGACGAAAGCCAGTCGACCAGCGGCAACCTCGCCGTGCCGCGCCTGCTGGCCCAGCCCGGTGCGACGGCATGGGCGATCTTCGACGAAGCCATGCTGCCTGCGATCACCGTCGACGACCATCATGTCCCGCCTGGCTCGGAAACCGGCAACGAGGCTGCGAGGCGCCATCTCGCACATTCCCCTTGGGCGTGGCAGGCCGATACGCTCGACGAACTCTTCCGCCGCGCCGGCATCGATGCGGATGGCGCCAGACATACCGTCGCGCAATGGAACGCCGCGCTTGCCGCAGGGCTGGCACGCGACCCCGCGACGCATCGGCCGCTCGCCGGCCTTTCGCCGCTGGCCGAACCGCCCTTCCACGCGGTCCGCTTCGTGCCGATCGGCCGCAAGGTGATGGGCGGGGTGCAGACCGACCGGCAATGCCGCGCCCTGCTGGAGCTCGGCGGAACTCTGCCCGGCCTCTATGCTGCGGGCGAGGTGGCGGGGATGGCCGGCGGCCATATCGGCGGCATCAAGCCGCTCGAAGGGATGATGGTCGGCCCCAGCTGCTTCAGCGGCCGCATCGCCGGACGGGAAGCGGCGGCTTTCGCCCGCTTCGCCTGAGTGCCCCCCGCCAACGACGAGGCGGACACTGGCGTAAGAATCGGAGTATGGCCTTGATGGCCGGTGGACGAGTGACAGCCTGATGCATGCGAGCGTTTCGAGCCACGAGAATGAGGCGCCCGTCGTGGATTCGGCCTCGGCGGACCCGCGCTCCCTGCGCCGCTTCGAGGATGAGCGCTTCCTGACGGGGCGAGGCCATTACGTCGACGACGAGCTCGTCCCCGATGTGCTGCATGCGATGGTGCTGCGCTCGCCGCACGCCCATGCCGCGATCCTCTCCGTCGATGCCTCGGCCGCCCGCGAGCTTCCGGGTGTCCATGCGATCTACACCGCGGCGGATATCGCCGGCCTCGGCGCGCTGCCCTGCTCGCTGGCGATTGCCGGTGACGCGCCGTTGATCGTGCCAACCAGGGAGGCTCTCGCGCGTGATTGCGCCCGGCATGTCGGCGATCCCGTCGCCCTCGTCGTGGCCGAGACGCTCGATCACGCTCGCGAAGCCTGCGAGCTCATCGCAGTCGACTACGATATCCTGCCGGCCGTCACCGACCTCGCTGCCGCCGCCGAGCCCGGCGCACCGGCAATCTGGCCGCAGGCGCCCGGCAATCTGGCGCTGCGCTATCGCCTCGGGGACGAAGCCGTCGTGGCTGCCGCCTTCGAGCGGGCTGCTCACATCGTGAGCTGCCGGGTCGTGAACAACAGGATCGTGGCGGCCGCTCTCGAGCCGCGCGCTGCGCTGGGACGTTTCGATCCGGCCAGCGGCCGCTACCGGCTGTCGCTCAGCGGCGCTTCGGTCCACGACATCCGCCGCGAGCTTGCGGCAGTGCTGTGCATCGCGCCCGAACGACTCGATGTCGCCTGCCCCGATGTCGGTGGCGGATTCGGCATGAAGAATGTCACCTATCCGGAATATGCGCTGGTGCTCGTCGCGGCCGAACGCCTCGGCAGGCCGGTGCGCTGGTTGGCCGAGCGCATCGAGGATTTTTCGGGCGGTGTCCACGCCCGGGACAATCTGACGACGGGGCGGCTTGCCCTGGACCAAAAGGGGCGCTTCCTGGCGCTTCAAGTCGAAACCATCGCTAATCTCGGCGCCTATGTCTCCTCGCTTGGCCCGGGCAGCGCTACGACGGCGCCCACTCCGGCCATGGGAGGACTCTACGACATCCCGGCGATGACGATGGATGTCCGCTGCATCTTCACCAATACCGTTCCGATCGACGCCTATAGAGGCGCCGGCAAGCCGGAGGCCAACTATCTGATCGAAAGGCTGGTGGACGAAGCGGCCCATCGCTTGGGCATCGACCCCGCCACCTTGCGCAAGCGCAATTTCATTCGTCGCTTCCCCTATCGGAAGCCCTTCGGCGCCGTGCTCGACTGCGGCAGCTTCGGCGGCAATCTCGACCGCGTGCTGGCCGCGGCCGACCGCCCCGGCTTTCGCAGCCGCAAGGCGCAATCGCGTCGGCGCGGCAAGCTGCGCGGCTTTGGCATCGGCTGCTTCCTGGAAACCTCGCGCGGCGCCCCGAACGAAGACGCCTGGTTGTCGTTGCGCGTCGATGGCGGTGTCGACATGGCGGTCGGTACCCAGTCGAACGGCCAGGGTCACGAGACAAGCTTCGCTCAACTGCTCTCGCGCGAGTTGGGCCTGCCGCTGGAGCACTTTCATCTCGTCCAGGGCGATACGGCGCGCGTGCCCAGCGGAGGCGGCCATGGCGGCGCGCGTTCCCTGCATATGGGCGGCGGCGCGCTGGTCCTCGCGGCGAGGGCGCTGGTCGAGGCCGGCAAGCTCGCTGCGGGCCAACTCCTCCAGAGCGATCCCGGCGCGGTCACCTTCGAGGGGGGCCGCTTTCGTGCTCCAGGAGCCGGCGAAGTCGGTCTCGCCGGTGTTGCGCGCCACGTCGCGGAGACGACAGGCCGGCCGCTCGCCAGCCATGGCGCGCGGCGCGACGCTCCATTGACCTTTCCGAACGGCGCGCAGGCGGCCGAGGTCGAGGTTGATCCCGATACCGGAGAAGTCGCCCTGCGGCGCTATGTCGCCGTCGACGACTACGGCTCCTTGATCAATCCCCTGCTGACCGAAGCGCAGGTGCATGGCGGGCTGGCGCAAGGCATCGGGCAGGCACTGATGGAGGAAGCCCGCTACGATCCAGATGGCGGCCAGCTCCTGAGCGCAACCTTCATGGATTATGCGATGCCGCGCGCGGTGGACCTGCCTTCATTCGAGCTATCCATGGTGGAATTGGCGACCGAGGCCAATCCGATCGGCGCGAAGGGAGCGGGGCAGGCCGGCTGTATCGGCGCTCCCCAAACCGTCATCCACGCCATCCTCGACGCGCTTCGGCCTCTCGGCGTCACGCATCTGGACATGCCCGCTACACCGGCCCGGATCTGGCGCGCGATCCAGGATGCGCGCGAGGCGAGCGCAAACGGCTAGCCGCCCGGCCGCAGAGAATTGCCGGCTAACTCGTCGCCGGTGGCCCGGCCGCGATCGTCTGTGCGCGCTTGTTGCGAAGCACGTCCGCGATGAAAAGGCGGGAAAGCGCGTGATACAGCGATTCACGCGAAATCAGGCGCGCGGTCCCATAGCCCAGCATCGAAGCTGCCATCAGTGCCAACACATTGTCGTGGTTCCCCGTCATCTCCAGAATGATGACGAAGGCGGTCATCGGAGCCTGGACGACGCCCGAGAAATATCCCGCCATGCCGAGCACTGCGGCAAGGCCGACCGGAGAGCCGAGGACAGTGCCCAAAGTGCTGCCGAGGCCGGCGCCGACGGATAGCGACGGCGCGAACAGCCCGCCTGGAATGCCTGAGACGGACGAGGCCAGGCTCGCGAAGAACTTCGCTAGAAAAAACGAAAACGGCAGCGGTGTTCCCTCGATCGCGCTTCGTGCCTGTGCATAGCCGGTGCCGAAGGTCATCCCGTCGGAGGCGATGCCGATGACGGCCACCAGCAATCCGGTCCAGGCCGCAACAATGAGCGTGCGGACCAGGGGCGTGAAACCTCGCCAGCGCCGAATGCGTCGCGTCAGCGCGATCAAGCCCATACTGAAGCAGGCTCCGAAGCCGCCCCCGACGACACCGCAGGCGACGACCAGCAACCAGTCCCGCCGGAGATCCGCGGTTGCATCCGTGATGCCGAAATAGGTGTAATTGCCGACGATGGCGAGGGAGGCGAGGCCGGCGATGATGACCGCCGAGAGGACGATGCCGTTCGTTCGGGCCTGGTATGTCTTGCTCATCTCCTCGATGGCGAAGACGATGCCCGCGAGCGGCGTGTTGAAGGCGGCGGCGATGCCGGCGGCGGAGCCTGCGAGGATCAGGCCCCGCGCCCGGGCCATCCCGCCCCACCGGGCCACTTGCAGCATGATCGACGCTCCGACCTGCACGGTCGGCCCCTCGCGGCCGATGGACGCGCCGCAGAGCAAGCCCATGACCGTCAAGACGATCTTGCCCGCGGCGATCCGCAAGGACAGAAAGCCGGAGCGGTCGCTATCCTCACGCAGGTGACGCGCGGCGATGGCCTGGGGGATGCCGCTCCCCTGCGAACCCTGCACGAAGCGAGCCGCCACGAAGGCGCAGGACAAGAACCCAAGCGGCGTGACCAACAGAGGCAGGAAGCGCAGGCCGCCCTCCCGGCCGGAGACCAGTTCGAACAGGAGCTGCGCCTTGTCGGCCAGCATGGCAAACGCTGCGCTGACGACGCCGATGGCCAGCGCGCCGAGCCAGAAGACCAGCCGTTGGCGCCAGTAGCGCGGCGTCACCGCCAAGGCGCGGGAGCGCCGGATAATTCGTATTCTGCCAGGGGAATACGGCAAGCGATCCGCCCTCTCGATAGACGTCTCTGGGCTTACTAGGTCCCCCGGTCAGGATGTCCAGCAAAATGCCCATGCCGGCGTGCCGGCCGGCTATCGCATGAAGGACCCGTGATCAAATAAGCGGTTCGGTATAACCATCTGAAATAATTAGCGTTCGACTCGCGCGATTGTTAGCAGCTAGGCGCGGGGCCTCGAAACGTCCAATAGACCGGCTTCGCTGAGAATGGCGAAGGACAAGGTTCCGGGCGGCTCTTCGGCAGCATCTGGGCTGCGACGGCGCGGGCACGGTTAGAATCCGCCGTCCCGGCTCTCGGCTTTCAGGCTACATCTGCGGACGGTCCGTCAGTGCAGCCCGCGCCGCCTGCAGGTCTCAGCCGCGTTTGTTTCGATCGTGCATGGCGTGTCGCAGGTCGGAACTTCGCTGCCGGGCAAGGGTTGTTAGTTTACGGCTTCCACAAAGCTCGACAGATCATCCACGCCGTATCCTCGCTGGAGGATGACGATGCTTATCGTGACAGAAAATCGCCCATTCATTGCCCCTAATCCGATCGAAACGCCCGAACAATTTCGAGACGCACTGGAGCGGCTGCGGTGTCTTGAATTCGAGGCCGGCGATGCTCCCAGAGGACGAGAGCGGGCCGAACTGGAACTCAGCATCTGCCGCTATCTCGCCAACTGCGGGCAGCGCATTCGTTGATTTTCTCAAGCTGCACATGACGGCGGACTGCGCCGTGTTAGCGCGAGACATCGGACCCCAGAACGCATCGCCGTGACAGTCGGTCGGTGCCGGGCCGGGACCCTCGTCCTCTTAGCCGCCCAGACAATCTGTCCTTGGACGAGATCCGACACCTATCCGCCCGGGCCCGGTCACTTCCAGCCGAAAACCTGTACCAGCGCCGGAAACATGATGATGACGAAGAGCACCGGCAGGAAGAACAGGATCATCGGCACGGTCAGTTTCGGCGGCAGGGACGCGGCTTTCTTCTCGGCGGCGTTCATGCGCTGATCGCGGCTCTCCTGCGCCAGGGTGCGCAGCGCCGTGCCGAGCGGAGTTCCGTAGCGTTCCGCCTGGATCAGGGCCGTCGAGACCGACTTGACGCCTTCGAGCCCGGTCCGCATCGCAAGGTTCTCATAGGCGATCCTGCGGTCGGTCAGATAGGAAAGCTCCGCCGTGCAGAGAGCGAACTCCTCGGCCAACGGCACGGACTGGCCGCCGATCTCGTTCGCGACCTTGCGGAAGGCCTGCTCGATCGACATGCCTGATTCCACGCAGATCAGCAGCAGGTCGAGCGCGTCCGGAAAAGCCAGGCGCATCGAGAGCTGCCGCTTGCTGATCTGGTTGGACAGGAAGACCTCCGGCGCCTTGATGCCGAGATAGGCGCCGCCGATCGCGATCGCGATTTTCATCGGCAGCGATTGACCGAAACCGTTGATGAGGAAGAGATAGAACAGCGCGAACAGGAAAAAGCCGACGGGGACGGCCAGCCGGAAGAACAGGAAGGTGATTTCCGACTGCGGCCCACGATAGCCTGCCATGGTGAGCTGCCTCCTGGCGCTCTCGGTTCCGAGCCAGTCGCCGAGCTTGAACTGCTCGACGATGCGCCTCATATAGGCCTTCGGCTCCTGGCGCAGGCTCACTCTCTCGTTCTGGCGATTGAGCCGCTCGCGCTCGCGGGCTCGGATCTTTTCGCGCTCCGTCGCGACGTTCTTCATGCGCTTCTGGAGGGTGTTGCCCTCCGTCAGTGGGATGGCGACGGTCAGCACCGTGGCGGCCGCGGCGACGGCGGCCAGCAGCGCGAGCATGAATTGCGGATCGGTGAGCCTGTCGACGATCTGGGAAATCACGCTTCCACCTCAGATCTCGAAATTGATCATCTTGCGCATGATCAAGACGCCTATCAGCATCCAAATCCCGCAGCCGACGAGCGCGAGCTTGCCCATCTGGGTAAGCCATAGGAGCTCGATATATCGCGGGGTGGTGATATAGACGAGCAGAGCCACGGTCGGCGGCAGGGCGCCGATGATCCCGGCGGACGCCTTGGCCTCCATCGAGACCGCCTGGATCTTGTCGCGCATCTTGCGCCGCTCGCGCAGGACGCGCGAGAGATTAGCCAGGGTCTCGGACAGGTTGCCGCCGGTTCTCTGCTGGATGGCGATCACGATGCCGAAGAAATTGGCTTCCGCGCAGGGCATCCGCTCGTAGAGCTTTCCCGCAGCCTCGGCGAGCGGCAAGCCGAGCGTCTGGGCCTCGATGATCTGCCGGAATTCCCCCCTGACGGGCTCAGTGGCTTCCGATGCAATGATGCGCAGACAATCATTGACGGGAAGACCGGCTTTGATGCCACGGACGATAACGTCGAGCGCGTTGGGGAACTCGATGGCGAACCGCTTCAGACGTTTCGTTTTGCAGTGCTTCAGGAACCAGGCCGGCAGGCCCAGCCCCCCGATGAAAAGACCGACGGCCGCCATGATCATATTGCCGCTCAAGATCAGCAGGACGAGGCCTGTGACGATGGCGGTCACCGCGCAAGTCATGTAGTATTTCCGGCGGGTCCAGCCCAGACCCGCTTGGCCGATACGTTGTTCAAGCGTCAGTTTGTTGCGCGCATTTTCGCGGTTTTCGATCTCTTTGAGGCTTTGCGCGACCTGCCCGCGTTTCGCCCTGGCCTGCGCTTCCCGGTCGATGCTGCGCATCGTGCTCGGGCCGGCGAATTCCTTCCGCCGCTTCTCGGCTCGCTTCTCGCCGCTCAGCGTGGGGTACAGCAGCGCATAGACGACTCCGCCGACGGCGAACATGGCGAGGACGGCAATGGCGAGCGTGCTCGAATTCATGGGCTGACTCCCGACAAGGGCCTCCGCTCAGGCTGCAAAGCCTTCATTGACCTGCTCGAGCTGGTCGATGGCGGTGGCAAGCCGATGCTCCTCGCCGAAATAACGAGCCCGTTCCCAGAAGCGTGGACGGCCGATGCCGGTCGAACGGTGGCGGCCGATGAGCTTGCCCGCGGCGTCCTCGCCGAGCACGTCGTAGAGCATCAGGTCCTGCGTCGTGATGACCTCGCCTTCCATCCCCATCACCTCCGTGATGTGGGTGATGCGGCGCGAGCCGTCGCGCAGGCGCTGCGCCTGGATGATGACATCGACCGAGGAGCAGATCATCTCGCGCAGGGTCTTCGACGGCAGCGAGAAGCCTCCCATGGTGATCATCGACTCGATACGACTGAGACATTCGCGCGGCGAGTTGGCGTGGAGTGTGCCCATCGAGCCGTCATGGCCGGTGTTCATCGCCTGGAGAAGGTCGAAGGCCTCCGGTCCGCGCACCTCGCCGACGATGATCCGCTCGGGACGCATGCGCAGGCAGTTCTTGACGAGATCGCGCATCGTCACCGCGCCGGTGCCCTCGAGATTGGGCGGGCGCGTCTCGAGGCGCACCACATGCGGCTGCTGGAGCTGGAGCTCGGCGGCGTCCTCGCAGGTGATGACGCGTTCGTCATGGTCGATGAAGTTGGTCAGGCAGTTCAGCAGCGTCGTTTTGCCGGAACCGGTGCCGCCGGAGATGACGATGTTGCAGCGGACGCGGCCGATGATCTTCAGGATCTCGGCGGCCGGCGGCGAGACCGCGCCGAACTTGACGAGCTGGTCGAGCGTCAGCTTGTCCTTCCTGAATTTGCGGATCGTGAGCGCGGGTCCGTCGATCGCGAGCGGCGGCGCGATGACGTTGACGCGCGAGCCGTCGGCCAGGCGCGCGTCGCAGATCGGCGAGCTTTCGTCGACCCGCCGGCCGACCTGGCTGACGATGCGCTGGCAGATGTTCATCAGCTGCGCATTGTCGCGGAAGCGGATGTTGGTGAGCTGGATCTTGCCGCCCGTCTCGATGAAGGTGCGGTTCGAGCCGTTGACCATGATGTCGGCGATGTCGTCGCGCGCCAGCAGCGGCTCGAGCGGGCCGTAGCCGAGGACGTCGTTGCAGATGTCGTCGAGCAGTTCTTCCTGCTCGGCGATGGAAAGCACGACATTCTTCAGCGAGATGATCTCGTTGATGATGTCGCGGATTTCCTCGCGCGCCGATTCGGAGTCGAGCTTCGCGAGCTGCGACAGATCGATCGCCTCGATCAGCGCCCCGAAGATCATGCTCTTCATCTGATAATATTCTTCGGAGCGCGTCGCCGCCTCGACCGGCGCCAGCTTGCGCTCCTCGGCCGAGGGCTGGACCTGCTCCGGCATGCGCGCCGGCTGAAGGGCCGCGAGGCTCCTTGGGCTCAGGTTCGGCGCGACGGTCGCGCCCGCGGATCGCTTCCCGAACATCTCAACACACTCCCGCGCGTGCCGCGTGCGCACGCACATTCCTGCTTGCCCGGCCCGATCCTCCGACAGACTGTCCGTCCGGCCCGTTTCGCGTCATCAGGAAGCCTTGCGACGCTTCAGCTTTGCGACCAGGGGCTCGAACAGGCTGCGTCGGCCGCGCTTGGCCTCGCCGCGGCCGGTCAGCGCGCTGGCGACCTGGGTGAACGCCTCGCTCGCCTTGCTGCCGGCCTGGACCTCGGCGATCATCTGCCCGTTGTTGGCAGCCGTGCCGAAGAGCTGCGCGTCGAAGGGGATCGTGCAGAGGACGTCGATGCCAAGCGCCTTGGAGAACTCGCCGGCACTGATCTCCGGCCGTTTGGGCACGCCGACCTTGTTCAGTACGAGACGGGCGACCGCGTCGTTGGGCCGGGTCGCGCGCGACAGATCGACGATGTTCTTGGCATTGCGAAGGGAAGCCAGCTCCGGCTCGGCGACCACCACGATCTCGTCCGCACCGACGAGCGTCCGCTTGACCCAGCTGCTCCACTGATGCGGCACGTCGAGGACGATGCAGGGCACACTGGCGCGCAGCAACTCCAGCAACTGCTCCAGCGCGTCCTCGTCGAGATCGATGGTCCGGTCGAGAACTGCTGGCGCCGCGAGCAGGGCCAGATTGTCGCTGCAACGCGAAAGAAGCCTGTCCAGCATGTTCGAGTCGAGGCGCTCCGGGGCGAAGACCGCTTCCGCGATGCCCTGGGGCGGATCCTGGTTGAAGTTGAGGCCTGCGGTGCCCCAGGCGATGTCGAGATCGACGATCACGGTGGAGGCGTCGAGATTCCGCGCGATCGCCCAGGACATGTTGTGTGCGATGGTGGAGGCGCCGACACCGCCCTTCGCGCCCACGACTGCGATGACGCGGCCGAGATGGCGGGCTTCCGGAGCGACGTAGAGTTCCGACAGGGTGCGCAGCAGGTCGAGCGTCTCAAGCGGCGCGATCAGATATTCGCTGACCCCGCGGCGCAGCAGCTCCCGATAGAGCTGCACGTCGTTGACATGGCCGATCACCACCACCTTCGTGCCGGGGTCGCAGCTTTCCGACAGCGCGTCGAGATGCCCGACCAGGGTCGCTGCGTCGGACATGGTCTCGAGCACGATGACGTTCGGCGTAGGCGCCGTCCGGAATGCTTCCACGGCAGCGGCCGCTCCGCCCATCTGGATGCGGGCATGGGTCTTGTCCATGCGCCGGTCGGCAACCGCCGCCTGCATCGTCGCGGCGACGGCAGGAGTCTCGCAGAAGGCCTGCAGCGTGATGCGCGGCAGCGGCGCGATGATCGCGTCGCCGGCCGCCTCGACCGAGGGTGTTTCGCTTGTCGCGGGCTGCATCAGTTGCTGCCTCCGACCGTCGAATTGATCTGCGGCGTCTGCTGGCGATACTGGGTCGACGGGTCCTTTCCGTCGCGGATCTTCGCGATGGCGCCCATCCGCTTGACGATGTCGGGGCGGCCTTCGTCGCGCGCTCTCACCAGATCGATCGGATCGGCAACCTGCGCGGCCAGCGTGGCCTGGGAGGCGCAGCCGAAATTCCAGTATGGCTCGTTCGATGCCGAGAACTTCAAATCGGAAACGCCGAGATCGGTGGGCCACTGGCCGCACTGATGTGGCACGACGGCTTGCAGCGAAGCGAAGCTCAGCCGGATCGGCGAGGCAAGGCCGGGATCCTGGATCGGGTAGCTGCGGATGCTGAGGGCGCCCGCCGGCACGCCGTTGCGGGCGAGCGCCGCGCGGATTCCATTGAGGGTGTCGTGGGTGGCCCGCTCGCGCCGGGAACCGGTCGGCACCTCCGCGACGAGGCCGCCTTTGCCGGATTTGCGATAGGCCTCGGCGAAATCGGCGACATCTTCCGCCTGGCGGCTGTCGAGCGCGGCGCCGGCCCGGCCTACGAAGACGTCGAGCGAACGCGGCGCGTCGCGCAGAACGATCGGATGCCGCTCCCGGACATCAACGGGGGCTAGGGCGGCTGGATCTGCGTTCGGACCCTTGCCGGCGCAGCCGCCGACAAGGGCGCCGAGAGCCAGAGCGAGGGTCAGCAGGCGCGGTGCTATGGCCTTCTCCCGGAGGGGGACCGTCGTGGTCGGGACATCCATCATGATGCTATCCATCCGGTTCGGTCAGTCTGCGATGAAGCCGACGCGGCCTTTGTAGGCCTGTGGGATCGGGCCGCCGCCACTGCCGTAGAGCTTGTTGAGGCGGCCGAGCAGGTAGGCCTGGGCGTCGTGGGACTCGACGAAGCCATCATCGGGCCGCTGGACCTCGTTGGGCTGCATCGGCTTGGCGATATAGGGGGTGACCGCGATCATCAGCTCGGTCTCCTCGCGTTGATAGTCGCGCGAGCGGAACAGCACGCCGATGATCGGCAGGTTCATCAGCCCGGGCAGGCCGTTGATCGATGTCTTGGAAACACGTTGGATCAAACCGGCGGTGGCCAGCGTGCCGCCGGAAGGCAATTCGACCGTCGTATCGGATTTGCGCACGCGGAAGGCGGGGACGGTGACGGTGGGTTGGTTTCGGTCGCCCTGGAGCACGATCTGGTTCTCGAAGTCGAGTTCGGTGACCTCGGTCGCGATGCGAAGGCTGATCTTGTTGGCCGAAAGCACGATCGGCGTGAAGTTGAGAGCGACGCCGATCGGCTTGTACTGGATACCGAGCGAGCAGACGGCCTTTGCCGGGTCGCAGGTGTAGCCGGTGGGGATGGGAACTTCGCCTCCTGCCGTGAACTTGGCGCTCTCTCCCGAGATCGCGGTGACGTTCGGCTCGGCCAGAACGCGGGCGAGGCCTGCGCGCTCGAGGGCGCGCAGGCTGAAATTCTGCGAATTGCCGATGCCGGCCTTGATCGCCGTGGCGGACAGGGCCTGGGGGGACAGAGAGAAGGGGTTGTCGATCGTGGGCGTCACCGAGAAGTTACCGAGCTTCCACTCGCCGGTGGAATTGATGCCGAGCTGCTTGATTGCCTTGCGCGAGACTTCCGACACCGTCACCTTGACCATTACCTGATCGCGGTCGCGGATCGTCAGCGAGTTGATCACTGCGCCCTTGGCATTGCTCTTGTCGGACACGCCGACGAAGGCGTTGGCGATGTCGACGGCCTGCGTCGCCTCCGAGGCGTTGGGAACGGTCCCGACCAGGAGGATCGAATCGCCGGCCGGCTTGATCTCGATCTGCGAATTCGGCAGCGCAGTGCGCAGGGTCTGCCGCAGGACATTGAGGTCTCGCCCGACATTGATTTCGAGCGCGGTGATCTGGCGTCCCTCGCCGTCCATCACGAACATCGAAGTCGCGCCGTCGGCGATGCCGATGACGAAGAGTTTGCGCGCCGTCCGTACAACCGCATTGGCGACCTTCGGATTCGCGACGAACACCTCCTTGGCGTCACGTGGCAGTTCGACGATGAGCGAGCGCCCGATCGAGAGGTCGAGCTTGCGCGAGATCGCGTGCTCGCTCGTTCCGACATTGAGCACCGGAGCGGCGTCCCGGGCGGGCGACTGCGCACGGACGCCGCCGGCGATCAGGACGAGCGCGGCAGCCGTTGCGAGGCGAAACGAGCATCTGGTCATGGCTTCACGCTCTTCGAGATGACACCGTAGCGCACCAGGGTCACCGAATTGTCGGCAGAGGGCGGGGGAGCCGGCTGGTTGACGTCCTTCAGGCTGCGCAGCGCCAGCGAGAGTGTCCCGCTCTTCTGCGCCTGGATCAGGACTTCGACCTGGCCGGGATCGACCTCGAGCGTCGCGGTTTCGCCGACCACGACCTTCTCGCCGTTGCGCTCTTGCACGTTCTGGCCGATCGCCAGAACGCGGATATTGCGGAGGATGGTTTCGCTGACCTGTGCTTCGCCGCGGCCGGAGGTCGACTCCCCGCGCCAGGTGCAGATCACGTCGACACGATCATTGGGCAGGATGAAGCCACCGGCGGTATTGGCGCCGCGGCTGTCGGTGCTGATCGCCACGGCGCGCATGCCGGAGGGCAGCACGGCTGAGAGGAAGCCGGTTCCGTCGGTCCTGATCAGCTTCTCGCGCCGGATCGGCTCGGCGCCGAGAATGGCGTAGCGGGCGACCTGGCCGATGATCTCCTTCTCGGCTTCAGGAGCCTCGTCCTTGCGGATGACGCCGCCCGGCACGCCGGCGATCGGCCAGTTCAGCCAGCGCAGGTCGTTGGCCGTTACGGTGTTGCCGATCGGGATGTCGCTGGCCGCGACGAGCACGGGTACGGTCGGCGCCTGCTCCACCTTGGCGACCGGAGCCGGTGCCTGCGATGGCCGCTGCACGAGCACTGCGGCGGCTAAGCCTGCCGCCAGGGCGACCACGAGAATGATGATGCGTGCGGGACTCATCGACGAACGATCCTCAGCCAGGCGGAGCTGGCCCTCATCCCGGATCGTCGCCGCGAAACGTCAACTTATGGTTAATCGGACGTATATTGTTTGACGTGAGGTGACGTTAGGTCGCCGTGCTCTCTCAGAGACCGATCGCAGCGCGCCAGATGGCGGTGTCAGGCAGGACGAGCAGGGCGGCGAATGCCAGGGCGATGCCGTAGGGAACGCCCTCCTTGGCCGCGTGCAGGCGCCGCGCCCAGCCCCAATCGGCGGCAGGCAAGGGGAGGGGATATGCGCGCAGGCGCAGGATCAACAGCGTCAGCAACCCTCCCAAGATGCCGGCGATCATCAAATAGGGGATGAGCTGGTCGAAGCCGAACCACAAGGCAGTGGCCGCCGCCAGCTTGGCGTCGCCGCCGCCGATCCAGCCGGCGGCAAATAGCCCGAAGGATACGGCCAGGACGATCAAGCCGGCCGCAACATGCCACGCTACGTCGCTGAGGCTGAGCCCCAGCAAGGCGGCGCAGAGGACGAAGGCGGCGATGAGGGAAAGGCAGAGGCGGTTCGAGATCGTCATCGAGATGAGGTCGCTCGCCGCGGCATAGGCCATGGCGAAGGGGAACACACCGAGCATGATGATCAGCGGGAGCGACATAGGCACTGGTTCCGGTCCACTATCCCTCGCATTGTCCCAGGCAGGTCTCACCAAAGCCTTACGGCAACGGCGGAAATCGTCGGAACGTGCCCTAAACGGCAGAACGCCCCGGCAGAGCCGGAGCGTTCCCTGATACGCTTGGCGGTTTGTAGACCGCTGTGGCGAAACCTCAGGACTTCTTATCCAGGCCGGTGGCGACTTCTTGGAAGCGCGCGATCAGGTTGGTGCCGACGGTCGTCCAGACGCTGATGCAGACGACGGCGATCAGGGCGGCGATCAGGCCGTACTCGATGGCGGTGGCGCCCGACTCGTCCTTAACGAAGCGCTTGAAAACGTTGGTCATGATGGAACTCCTTTGCACCACGGTTTGACGGCTGCCTTCGCTCTGAAGCGGCTTCGGTCAGCGACAGGAACCAATTTAGCTCGCTCGTCTTGCTGATCAGTTAAGGCGATCAAAGAATTGAACGTTCCATTGCGATGTTTTCGTCGTGGTTAACGTGTCATTTAACGAATATATAGAACAAATATTGTATGGTATCTAAGATTTAATCTATGAAAGTATCGGTAAATTATTTATTGAACTAACGTCATACGTTCGTTGCATTTGGATTGATGGAGCGAATGTGCTGCGTTCGCGGCGCGGGTTCCGCTTCTTCGACTGCGATGACGGCAGTGAATTTCCTTGCCGCCA
Source organism: Allobosea sp. 10L422 (assembly GCF_056395345.1). Taxonomy (NCBI): domain Bacteria; kingdom Pseudomonadati; phylum Pseudomonadota; class Alphaproteobacteria; order Hyphomicrobiales; family Alloboseaceae; genus Allobosea; species Allobosea sp. 10L422. The sequence goes on along the minus strand of NZ_JBFTJI010000014.1, from coordinate 79,819 downwards.
ACGGTTTTAAGGTTCGGTTTATCATTTTGCGCTTGTCTGACGGTATCGCAGAGCTTGAGGCATTGCCATGTCGACCCATCACACGCCGGAAAGGTGCCGTCTGCCCGCGCCTTGGGCGGTCGCCATGATCCTGGCCCTTGCCGGCTCAGCCACCGATTCAGCGGTCGCCGCGCCTCAGGAAACGCAGGCTGAGAGCGTGCTCGTCCTGGTCGATCACGCCAAGGTCGTGCGCCTGCCGGAGAAGGCTCAGACCGTCATCGTCGGCAACCCGGCCATCGCCGATGTGTCCGTTCAGCGCAACGGCGTCATGGTGGTTACCGGCAAGAGCTTCGGTGTGACCAATCTGATTGCGCTCGACGGGACCGGCGCGTTGCTTGCGGAATCGCTGGTCCGTGTAGGTGCGGCGTCGGATAACGTTCTGACAGTGCAGCGTGGTATGGAGCGCGAGAGCTATTCCTGCACCCCCACATGCCAGCCTTCGGCCCAGCTAGGTGACGGCCAGAAATATTTCGGCGAGGTTGAGGCGCAGGCGACGAGCCGCAATGCCCAGGCGACCGGTTCGTCCAAGTAGAGACCCGGCAAACAGCCTGCGGCGCGCGCGAGCTGCCGGAATCTCCGGCTCGGCGGCGGCAGCCGACGTCGTCCACTGCGGATTTGCATGCTTGAGCGCGCCGGCCGTTCGACGCGCAAGGTAAATAAGATCTTTGCCGTTCCGCCTGTGCCAGCGAATTGGCCCTAACCGATCGGAAATCGTTTTGCCGTACATATCGGCCGGTCGGAGTGACGGGCTCGGCGAGGTCAGCGAATGCTTCACCCTATTGCGCGAGCGGAGAAAGCGAACGGAACAGCCGGACGGAAGCCGCGAGGCATGCGTTCGGTCATCGGGCGCTTCCGGCGCTCCGAGAATGGAGCGACAGCGGTCGAGTTCGGCTTCATTGCGTTGCCCTTCTTCATGTTGATCTGGGCGATCATCGAGACCGGGCTGATGTTCTGGACTACTCAGGTTCTCGAGGAATCGCTGTCGCAGGCGTCGCGCCTCCTGCTGACCGGTGAATCGCGTAGCCGCTACACATCCACAACCGCATCCGTCAATGCTGCCGCATTCCGCGACGATGTCTGCGCGCGCGCAGCGATGAAGCTGATCGACTGCAGCAAGCTAGCTATTGACGTCCGCACCTATGGCGACTTTTCAGCGGCCAGTTCCGGGACGTCCAGCAGCAACCCTCTGGCTGGTGGCAATCTCGATACCAGCAGCTTTTCCTACCGCCAGCCGGATACCAACCAGATCGTCGTTGTCAGGGCCGTGCTCGACTATAAGCTGTTTCTCACGAACTGGGCGTCGAGCAATCTTGCCAACATAGGCTCTGGCCGACGCGGGATCGTCGCGAGCGTGGCCTTTCGCGCGGAGCCGTTCGTCCCATGATGCGCTTCGGAGCAAAGACGAGCTCGGCTGAATCTTTAAGCCTATGGCGCCGCTTCTGTGGCAACCATGGTGGCGTGGCTGCCGTCGAGTTCGCGATGGTGCTGCCCGTTATTCTGGTGGCCTATGTTGGGATGGTCAACATCGCCCAGATGGTCATGGTCAATCGCAAGATGACGCAGCTGACATCGACCTTGAGCGATTTGACGGCACGTCTTCCGACGGTGTCGACATCAGAGATCAGCAATATCTTCAATGCAGCGATGACGGTCCTGCTCCCCTACGATGGGCAAAAGGCCAAGATGGTCATAGCCAGCATCGTCATTGACGCCAACAGCGTCGCCAAGGTCTGCTGGGCCAGCAGCTATCCGCTCGGCACATCGATGCCGGCGCGCGGAGACACGGTGACTGTTCCCGCCAGCGCCCGCGTCGCCAACACCTCCGTGATCATGGCCCAGGCCAGCTACGCATTCGCGCTTCCTGTGAGCGACAAGGTTTTCGAGTTCTTTGGCGGCAAAGCGACAAACGGCGCTGTCACGCTCGGCGGCAACCCGATCTACACGCGTCCCCGCAACGGCAGGCCCGCCGGCGACAACAGCATCGAGCAGATCGTGCGCGGCGACGTGACCGGGTGTCCCAAGTTCAACTGAAGCGGACAGGTCGGTCGAAACGGATCGCAAACGCAGCGGGGTTGTCCGGGGCGACCTGTTTCAGCCGCGCAGCACCATTCGCCCCGTCTGCACCTCGTAGCCCTGCAGCTTGCTCAGAAATGAATTGCCGAGCAGGCTCATCGAAAGGGCGCCCGCGGGCAGCACGACGGCGTCGACATTGCGCACGACGATGGCGCCGAGGCGGACTTCACGCAGCACAGTACGATAGCCGGTGACCGTGCCATTGGCCGTGCTGAGCATCATCTTGCGCGCATTGGCATCTGACCTGATGCCGAGCGCCTGGGCGTCGGCCGCGGTCAGCGCGACGATGCTGGCGCCGGTGTCGACCATCATCTTGATCCGATAGTTGTCGACGCTCGGATGGACGATGTAGTGCCCGCGATAATCGGCTGCGACGGCGAGCGTGACGGGCTGGCGCGGCCCCGGAGGGGCCGGCTCGGTGGAGGCGAGCGCCAGCGAAGGCGCCTGGTTCCCGGGGCGAGGGGCGAGCCACTGCGCGTAGCCGAGAGAGCCGACGACGGCGAAGCCGGCCACGCCCAAGGCCCAAGCTATCGAGTGCGATGTCACGGTCTTCCCCAACCTTATCCAGGCGACACCGTTGCACGCCGTGCCTGAGGAAGGGTGAAGAGGTTAGACGGGATTCTCCGCAATGGCCGGTGCCGGGGCGCGGATTATCCGTAGACTTAATCGGCGCTTACCGGCCGAGCTTTCGGCAGTTGGCATAGCTGCGCCGGGACGTCGGCGACGCCTATCCGGCGATATCGCCCGCGAGCCGCCGGATGCCCGCGACAAAGGCGGCCTCGGGCGTGACCACGGTCACTGCGAGCCCCGCAGCATCCAGCGCACCGCCATAGCTGTCGGCCAGAGCGCCGTCAGCGACGAGGTGTACGTGGTTCTGCCGTCCGAACATGGCTTGGGCACCGGCGATCTCCTGTGCGACCAGAAGCGAGGACAGATACGGGCCGACCTCGCCGCCGCGCATCCGGCCGGCGAGAACCTCGGTGCGCGCGGCGAAGGCCGTATTGAGCAGGCCGCCGGGGCGTTGTGCGCCGGCCTGTCCGCGCGCGGCGCCGCTGGCGGCGTCGCCTTCGGCAGGCTCTTCCGCCAGCCGGCCCAGGATCGAGCCGTTGCGCAGCAGCCCGTAGATCTCGCCCGTCATGAAGCTGGTGAAGCGCGTGATCCGTCCGCCCTTGATCTCGGCCCATTTCGAGTGAGTGCCGGGCAGGCAGGCGATGCCATCCTCGAGGCCGAGCCCGACGATCAGCGTCTCCTCGCCGCGCATCACGTCGAAGGCGCCATCGTCGCAGCTCAGGCCGGGGACAATGGTTGCCGTGGTCCCCCTGTCGAGCTCGACCCGGATCGCAGAGGCGGAGATCGCGGCCGGCGAGGCCGGGCAGGCAACATAGGGGGCTTCGATCCAGCCATTGCGGCTGCCCACCATGCCGGCGAGCACGATGGCGGCGTCCGGAGCGGCGCGCCGGAAATCGCCGGCAAGAGCCTCGAAGGCGGCGGGGTAGCCGCCGGCCGGTACGGACTGGATGCCTTGATCGGCGATGCGCCGCTGCACAACCTCGCCTGTCTCCGCGATCAGGAAGGCGCGCGCGCGGGTGGTGCCCCAGTCGAGCGCGATCAGAGGTTTGGGCATGGCAGGCTCCGGTTAAGCCGTGCGACTGTCACTGCGGTGCCGGGCCGGGTCAAGGCGGGTCGGCTTGTGCCCGCCCTGCAATCGCGGCAACGCTGCGCCCTCGGATAACGGACGAATCGGACAAATTCGATGCTGGAGCTGCAAGCTGGCGGTCTGGAGGCCGTGGTCATTCCCGAGATCGGCGGCATCGTCTCGCGCCTGATCTGGACCGGGCCCGACGGACGCCGGCACGACATTCTGCGCCCGCCGGCGAGCGAGCCCTCGATCGCCTCCCCCAATTTCTTCGGCAGCTGGGCCATGCTCCCCTTTGCCAACCGGGCCTTCGGCAGCGTCATCGATGACGGCGAGCGCCGCTTCGAGGTTCCGGCCAATGATCCGGCCGGCACCATCCATGGCTTCGGCTGGCAGTCGGTCTGGGAGGTGCTGCGGTATGACCGCGGTCATACCCTCCTCGAGCATCGACGCGCGGAGGGGCCTGACCCCTATCGTTACCGCGCCCGCCAGGAGATTGTCCTGGACGAAGCCGGGATGACCATCCGCCTCTCGATCGAGAACGCGGCTGAAACGGCACTACCCTTCGGGATCGGTCACCATCCCTGGTTCCCCTGCGCGGCCGATACGCGACTGGCGATGCGGGCCTCCGGCGCGCTGATCTTCGGCGAAGCCTTTCGCGCCACGGGGCAGGAGGCTTTTATGCAGGGCGGTCCCTTTGTCGATCCGCACCCGTTCCGTTCCGGGTCCGTAACGGCTTGGAGCTTCCTCGGCTGGGACGGCCTTGCCCGGATCGAGACGCCCTCTACCGGGCTCGCCGTGACGCTGACGGCGAGCGAAAGCCTGAACTGCCCTGTCGTCTGGGCGCCGGCCGGAGCGGATTTCCTCTGTGTCGAGCCGCAGAGCCATGCCATCGGCGCGCCGAGCGAGCCGGCGGCACGGGCGGCTGCGCCGTTAAAGCGCCTTGCGCCCGGCGAGGCCTTGGAGGGTTGGCTCAGGATCGTGCCGGAAGCGCTCTAGCTTTCGGCGCCGGCTCAGCGCCAGCCATAGCCGCTGGGATAGTAGGGCTGATAGCCATAGGCATTGGCGGGCAGGGCGGGCCGCAGCAGGATCTGGCCGCGCGCCGCCTCCCAGCCATTGCCCTGGCGCTGCTGCGCGATCGTGCTGTCCTGGCCGCGATGCTTCGCCTTGGCAAACGTCTGCCTGGAGGGCGCGGCCTTGGCGAACTTGGCCTTCGAGGTTGCGGACGCCTTGGCGAAGCGCGAGAGGTTGTCGGTCGCAGCGCCGTTCAGAGCGATCCGGGTCTGGCCGGCACCGTACTTCTTGACCAGCGCGAACAGCTTGGCGGCATTGGCGGGATGCAGCCGGATGCAGCCATGCGAAGCCGGGCGGCCAAGCGCGCCGACCGCTGTCGTGCCGTGGATGGCGTAGCCGCCGCGGAAGAACACCGCGTAGGGCATCGCTCCGCCATATTTGCGCGAATACCAGCTCCTCTCGAGGCGGGTCGGCCGATACACGCCGTTGGGCGAGCGGAAACCGCTGCGACCGGAGGAGATCTTCCAGTCATAGACCTCGCCTGCGCCGGTGGTGACCTTCATGCGCTGGCCGGCGATGTCGACCCTGACGTCGACACCGGCCTGCGCCTGTGCGGCGCCGAGCATGGACAGGAACAAGACGGCCAAGATGCCGAGAACGCGACGCATCGCCCGAACTCCGAAGACGCTACTGCTGAACGGGCGTTCGTGAGGCTCTGGCGGCCATCGCCCTTGACCCTAGGAAAGCGCGGGCGACGGAGCCTGTAAAGTGGGAAGGCGGAACGTGGTTTCCGGCACCGATCAAATCATTGGCAGGGAATGCGGTTTGCGGCCGCGCGGAAAGGCGGCGTCGATGCGGGCGATGTCGGCCTCCGCGAGGGCAAGATGCAGCGCTCCGGCATTGTCTTCGACATGGCTGACCCTGCCCGCCTTCGGGATAGCGAAGATGCTCGATCGCTGCGTGAGGAAGGCGAGCGCGACCTGCCGTGGCGTCGCGCCATGAGCCGTGGCGATCTCGGCGAGGACCTTGCCCTGTGCGCTGCCGGAGACCGGGAAATCGTCATGGCCGAAGGGGCTGTAGGCGGTGACGGCGACGCCGTGCCGCTCGCACCATGGGATCACCGCGTGCTCGATGGCGCGCTCGCGCAGATGGTAGAGCACCTGGTTGCAGGCGATCCTGCCATTGCCGGCAGCGGCGAGTGCCTCGTCGAGATCGTCCTCGTCGAAATTGCTGACGCCCCAGGACAGGATCTTGCCTTCCTGCTTCAGCGCCTCGAAGGCGGCGAAGGTATCGGCCAATGGATGCGGACCGCGCCAGTGCAGCAGGTAGCAGTCGAGCCTGTCGGTCCTGAGATGTTTGAGCGAGCGCTCGCAGGCGGCGCGCACCCCCAGCCGCGAGGCGTTGTGGGGCAGCACCTTCGAGACCAGGAAGACCTCGTCGCGCCGGCCTTCGATGGCTTCGCCGATCAGCGCTTCGGAGCGCCCGTCGCCATACATTTCGGCGGTGTCGATATGATCGAGCCCGAGATAGAGCCCGCGCCGGAAGGCGGTGATCGCCTCGCGCCGGTCGCCCTGTTCGCTGTACCAGCTGCCCTGGCCGATGACGGAAACGGTCGGCCCCGCGGCTCCGAAGCTGCGCTTCATGACGCTCTCCCCTGATGCTGGAGCGGAATTTGAGCCTGAGTAGACCTCGACCCCAACTGCGCATGGCGGATCGAGCCGTCACTATCGCGCGCGCCGAAGCTGTCGGGCCCGCGACAGCCGGGCTTGCCGTCGCCGCACTGCTCAGGTCGGCGGGGTTCCATTGGCCGAGAGAACCTCGCCGGCGAGATAGAGCGAGCCGCAGATCAGGATGCGGGGCGGTGCCGGCCAGTCGCGCGCCGCGATCGTCCTGAGCGCCTGCTCGACGGAGCCGGAGACTTCGGCCGCGAGGCCGGCGCCACGGGCGGCATCGGCAACCTCCTCGGCCGGGCGTGCGGCCAGCGAGTTCTGGATCGGCACGGCATAGAGCGCCTGAGCCAGCCCCTTGAAATGGCCGAGCGTGGCGGTTGCGTCCTTGGTCGAGAGCAGGCCGGCGATCATCACCAGCGGCGCCGGGTTGCGGTCGGCGAGATCGGCCATGGCCTGGGCCAGCACGCGCCCGCCATCGGGGTTGTGGCCGCCGTCGAGCCAGAGTTCGGCGCGTTCCGGCACGATCTCGGCGAGGCGCCCGCGCGCCAGTCGCTGCAGCCGCGCCGGCCAGTCGGCATTGCGCATGCCTTCCTCGAAAACATGGGCAGGCAGGGCGCCATAGCCAGCCGCACGCAGCGCCGCGATCGCGGTTCCGGCATTGATGTGCTGATGCCGCCCGGCCAATCGCGGCAGCGGCAGGTCGAGCAATCCGTCCTGATCCTCATAGACCAGCCGCCCGCCGGCTTCATGGACATTGAAGTCCTGCGCGCCGATCATGATCTTGGAAGCGCCGGCCCGTTCGGCTGCGGCTTCGAGAACCGCGGTCGGCTCCGGTTCCTGCGGCGCGATCACCGCCGGCGCGCCGCGCTTGAAGATGCCGGCCTTCTCGCCTGCGATCTTGGTGACGGTGTCGCCGAGATATTCGGAATGGTCGAGCGAGACCGGCGTCACCACCGTGCAGGCCGGGTGCGCGATGACATTGGTCGCGTCGAAGCGCCCGCCGAGCCCGACCTCCAGCAGCAGCACATCGGCGGGGTTCTCGGCGAACAGCAGAAGGCCCGCCGCMGTCGTCATCTCGAAGAAGGTGATGGGGTCGCCGGCATTGATGGCCTCGCAGCGCTGCAGCGCCTCGACGAGCGTGTCCTCGTCGACGAAGCGCCCGCCACCCGGCGCGCCGAGCCGGATGCGCTCATGGAAGCGCACCAGATGCGGCGAGATGTAGACATGGACGGAGAGGCCCGCAGCCTCGAGGATCGCCCGCATGAAGGCGATGGTCGAGCCCTTGCCGTTGGTGCCGGCGACATGGATCACCGGCGGCAGGCGCTTGTGCGGATCGCCCAGCCGCTCCAGCAAGGTGAGGATGCGGCCGAGCGAGAGGTCGATCAGCTTGGGGTGCAGCGCCATGAAGCGCGCCAGCAGCGTGTCGGAAGACCCCATGATGAGACCGCTCCCGGCCTAGAGCATTTTCAAGCGAAGTGCGTACCGGTTCGCTTGAAGAGAATGCAGAAAATAAAAGGCTAAAGCAGATTCGCGGTTCGGAGAAACGCGGTTCTGCTCTGGAACCGTCAGACCGCTTCGGCCACCGGGCGTGCGGGCGCGGCCAGGGCCGGCTCGCTCTTTACGGCCGGCTGCTTCGTCAGCAGGCGGCCGAGACGGGCGAGTGTCTCCGGGATGTCGCGGCGATGCACGACCATGTCGACCATGCCGTGATCCTTGAGATATTCCGAGCGCTGGAAGCCTTCCGGCAGCTTCTCGCGGATGGTCTGCTCGATCACGCGCGGCCCGGCAAAGCCGATCAGCGCGCCGGGCTCGGCGATGTGGATGTCGCCCAGCATGGCGTAGGAGGCGGTGACGCCGCCGGTGGTCGGGTTGGTCAGCACCACGAAATAGGGCAGGCCGGCTGCGCGCAGGCGGCGCACCGCGACGGTCGTCCGCGGCAGCTGCATCAGCGAGAGGATGCCTTCCTGCATGCGCGCGCCGCCGGAGGCCGCGAAGACGACATAGGGGGTTTTCTTTTCCAGCGCGGTCTCGGCCCCTTTCACGAAGGCCTCGCCGGCGGCCATGCCGAGCGAGCCGCCCATGAAGTGGAAGTCCTGCACGGCGACCGTCATCGGCAGACCCTTGACCCGGCCATAGCCGATCTTGAAGGCGTCCTGCGCGCCGGTCTTGGCGCGCGCGTCTTTCAGCCGGTCGACATAGCGCTTCTCGTCGCGGAACTTCAGCGGATCGACGGCAACCTCGGGCAGCGCGACGTCGAGCCATTTGCCGTCGTCGAAGGTCAGCCGCAGCCGTTCAGGCGCGGTGACGCGCATATGGTGCTCGGAGCCGGGGATGACGTAGCCATTGGCCTCGACATCCTTGTGGAACACCATCTGCCCGGAATCGGGGCATTTGACCCAGAGGTTCTCCGGGGTCTCGCGCTTGAACAGCGTCTTGATGCGCGGCCGGACGACTTCGGAAATCCAGTTCATCGGATGAATCCCTGATGGGCTTTCGGCGGAGGCTTTCTGGGCCTTGGCGCCGTCACGCCGAAAAATGGGGTCGCGCCTGCCGGCGGGCAAGCGACGCGACTGTTGAACGAAACCGGCCTCAGGCCGCCTTGGCCGCCGAGCGGACGCCCTGGGCGAGTTCGCTGACCAGCGAGGTGACAGCCGAAACCGTCTTTTCCGTGGCCTTGCCCTCGCTGTCGAGCGACAGCCGGACGCGCTCCACAAGCGCCGAGCCGACGACGACGCCGTCCGCGCTCTTGGCGATGGTGGCGGCGTCAGTCGCGGTCTTCACGCCGAAGCCGACCGCGACGGGCAGGTCGGTATGGCGCTTGATGCGGGCAACGGCATCGCCGACCGCGCCGTAATCGGCAATGGCGCCGCCGGTCACGCCGGTCATTGAGACGTAGTAGACGAAGCCCGAGGTGTTCTGCAGCACCTTGGGCAGGCGCTTGTCGTCGGTCGTCGGCGTGGCCAGGCGGATGAACAAGACGCCGGCCTTGAGCGCCGGCAGGCAGAGCTCCTCGTCCTCTTCAGGCGGCAGGTCGACGACGATGAGGCCGTCGACGCCGACGCGGCGCGCCTCGGTCAGGAAGGCTTCGACGCCATAGACGTAGATCGGATTGTAGTAGCCCATCAGCACGATCGGCGTGTCGTGCCCGGCCTTGCGGAAGCTCTCGACCATTGCGAGCGTCTTCCTGAGGGTCTGACCGGCCTTGAGCGCGCGCTGCCCGGCGAGCTGGACCGGCACGCCGTCCGCCATCGGATCGGTGAAGGGCACGCCGAGCTCGATCACGTCGGCGCCGGCTCCGGGAAGCGCCCCGAGAATGGCGCTCGCCGTCGCGAAATCGGGGTCGCCGGCCGTGACGAAGGTCACGAGCGCTGCTCGCCCCTCGCGGGCGCAGGCCTGGAAGCGGTTCTGGATGCGGGTCTGGCCGGTCTCTGTCATGCGCCTGCGGTTAGCATGGGAAGGGCTGGCTGGCGAGTGGCTTGCGCGCGGCGCGAGCCTGCGCCACATCGGCCGGGCATGCGCGCCTTCGACACCGCCCTCCCGATCGATGCCGTTCTCGGCGACCTCGCAGCCGCCCTGCGGGCGCGGCCGAACGCCGTGCTCGTCGCCCCGCCCGGCGCGGGCAAGACCACGCGCGTGCCGCTCGCGCTGCTCGACGAGCCCTGGACCAGGGGCGGCAAGCTGATCGTGCTCGAGCCGCGGCGGCTGGCGGCGCGCGGTGCCGCAAACCGGATGGCGCAGACTCTGGGCGAACGGGTCGGCGATACCGTCGGCCTGCGCGTGCGTCTCGGCTCCAAGATCGGTCCGAGGACCCGCATCGAGGTCGTCACCGAGGGCGTCTTCGCCCGGATGATCCTCGACGATCCCGCGTTGGAGGGCGTCGCCGCCGTGCTCTTCGACGAGTTCCATGAGCGCTCGCTCGATGCCGACTTCGGGCTGGCGCTGGCGCTCGATGCGCAGGGCGGCCTGCGCGAAGACCTGCGTATCCTCGTCATGTCGGCGACGCTCGACGGTGCGCGTGTCGCGAGGCTGCTTGGCGATGCCCCGGTGATCGAGAGCGAAGGTCGCGCTTATCCGATCGAGACGCGCTATCGCAGCCGAGACCCGCTGAAGCGCATCGAGGATCAGGTCACCGAGACGATCCTACTCGCCCTCAACGAGCAGCCGGGCTCACAGCTCGTCTTCCTGCCCGGGCAGGGCGAGATCCGCCGCGTCGAGGAGCGCCTGCGCGAGAAATTGCGCGACCCCGCCGTCGAAATAGCGCCGCTTTATGGCGCGCTCGACCAGCGCGATCAGGACCGCGCCGTTCTGCCGCCGCCGGCCGGCATGCGCAAGATCGTGCTGGCGACGGCCATCGCGGAGACCTCATTGACTATCGAGGGCGTGCGCGTCGTCATCGATTCCGGCCTCGCTCGCGTGCCGGTCTACGAGCCCGATATCGGCGTGACCCGGCTGGAGACCCGCCGCGTCGGCCGCGCCGCCGCCGACCAGCGCCGCGGCCGCGCCGGCCGCACAGAGCCGGGTGTCTGCTACCGGCTCTGGGAGGAGGCCGCGACCGGCGCACTGGAAGCTTTCGCCCGGCCCGAAATTCTGTCTGCCGATCTGAGCCCATTGCTGCTCGACTGCGCGGCCTGGGGCGTGGCTGATCCGACGACGCTGGCTTTCCTGGATCCACCGCCCGCCACCGCCCTCAAGGAAGCGCGTTCCCTCCTGAGCAATATCGGCGCGCTCGATACCGACAGCCGCATCACGCCGGACGGGCGCGCCTTGCAGGCATTGCCATTGCCGCCACGGCTCGCCCGCATGGTCGTGGCGGCCGCCCGCTTCGGTCAGGCGGACGCCGCGGCCGATCTCGCCGCCGTGCTGGTCGAGCGCGGGCTCGGCGGCGATGCCGTCGATCTCGGTGAAAGACTGGAGCGGTTCAGTCGCGAGCGCGGCGGCCGGGCCGGGGACATGCGCCGCCTCGCCGAAGGCTGGGCACGAACCGCAGAGCGAAGCGCTGAGGACAGGGTCGAAGCAGGCGAACTGCTTTCTGCCGGTCTCCTGCTCGCCTTCGCCTATCCGGACCGCGTCGCCAAAACCCGCTCGCCGGGGTCCGGGCAATATCTCCTCGCCAATGGCCGGGGCGGCGCGCTGGAACCGTCGCAACGTCTGGCGCGCGAACTCTATATCGTCGTCGCGGAAATGACCGGTGCGGCCCAGCAGGCCCGCATCATGGCCGCCGCCGCGATCACCGAGGCCGAGATCGCGACGCTCGTTGGTCACGGGCTCGCGCCTTTCACCATCGCCGAGCGCGAGGAGGCGAATTTCGACCGGACGGCCCGGGCGCTGCGGGTTCGGGCGGTGCGGCGTTATGGCGGGCTCGCCTTGTCCGAGCGGCCGCTCTCCGTCGCGGATACGCTGGGGAATGCCGAGGCGCTGGCCAAGGGCATCGCTTCGCTCGACATCGGTCTCCTGCCCTGGACGAAAGCTCAGAACCAGCTGCGCGAGCGCGCGGCCTTCCTGCGCAAAGCGGAACCGGAGGAAGACTGGCCCGACCTGTCGGATGAGGGGCTTGCGCGAGAGCCTGAACTCTGGCTGGCGCCGCATCTCGTCGGCCGCGCCTCACTCGCTTCGATCCAGCCGTCCGATCTCGATTCGGCCCTGGCGAGCCTGCTGCCCTGGGAGTTGAAGCGCCGGCTCGATGCCGAAGCGCCGACTCATTTCACTGCGCCGACGGGTTCGTCGCTCGCGGTTGACTACGCCGCCGAGGCCGGGCCGACTATTTCAGTTCGGGTGCAGGAGCTCTACGGTCTTGCGACGCATCCTGCATTGGCCGGTGGACGGGTGCCGCTGGTGCTGGAGCTGCTCTCCCCAGCCCATCGCCCGATCCAGGTGACGCGCGACCTGCCCGGTTTCTGGCGCGGTTCCTGGGCAGCGGTGAAATCGGAGATGAAAGGCCGCTACCCCCGCCATCTCTGGCCGGACGATCCCGCCGCCGCGCTGCCGACGACGCGGGCCAAGCCCAGAGGCACCTGAGCGCCAGCGTCATTCTCGGGCGGAGCGAAGCGCGGACCCGAGAAGCTCCGGGCGGGAGGGCGCTGGTTTTCCAGATGCCCGGGTCAAGCCCGAGCATGACGGCGGGCTGCCACGGCGTCGCCTCCCCTCAATTGCCCATGCGGTCGCGCCATTGCCGCTCGCCGGCAAGGCAGGAGGCCGTGTCGCCCGCCTGAGCCCTGTGAACGGTCGCATCGGCCGGCGCCTCGGCGATCTCGCGCAGCAGCTTGGTCTTGGTCGCCTCGACGAACTGGTGCTTCTCGCGGATCGGGATGACGAAGGCGCCGATGCCGGTGACGACGCAGTCCTTGTAGTAGACGTCGAGATTGTCGATGTCGAAATAGCCGGCCTGCTTCAGCATTACCGGCAGGCCGTTGATCGCGATGCCCTTGGCGCCTGCCTCGTCGCGCGCCGCCGTCACTGGCCGCCCGTCATTGTTGGCACCATCGCCGGAGATGTCGATGACGCGCCGTATCGCCGTGACGTTGGCCTGTTCGAGCAATTGCACGCCGAGATCGATCGCGCCGGAGATCGAGGTGCGTCGTCCGCGCCGCGTCGGCGCCTCGCCCAGCTCTTCGGCAAAGGCGACGGCCGCGGCCGGGCCATCGATCACCTTCCATGGCCGCACGACGTATTGGAAGCTGGTGCCCGCCCATTCGAAATAGGTCACGGCGATCTTGCCGATCGCGCCCTTGGCGATCGCGTCATGGAGCTGCTTTGAGCGGAAGGCCTCGATATAGCCGTTGCGCTGCAGGGCAAGCTCGTCGAGGTCCATCGAATAGGAGACGTCGACCGCGAGCACGAGCGCGACATCGACCTCTTCGGGCGGAGCGCCGGCCGTCTGGGCCCGCGGCAGGGCAGGCTGCCAGAGCGCCGCCACTGCCAGACATGAGAGACCGCACAGCCAGCGCCGCATCGCCACCTCCTTCGTCCTGTCGCGGAAAGGAGTGTGCCTCCGGCTGCGATGATCGCCAAGCTGGAAAATCCGGCTGACTGCGCCCGGTTCGATGGCAAATGCGCGAGGAGGAGGGTCTCAGCCGGCGCGGCGCCCTTCGACGATGTCGATGGCGGCCGCGACGGCCTCCTCGACTGTCAGGGCCGAGGTATCGAGCGTGACGGCATCTTCCGCCGCCTTGAGCGGGGCGTCGCTGCGCCCGGAATCGCGGGCGTCGCGCCGGCGGATATCGGCGAGGATGCCGTCGAAGGTCACGGCCTCGCCGCGTCCGGCGAGTTCCTTGTGCCGGCGCGCGGCACGTACTTCGGGCGTCGCGGTGACGAAGAGCTTCGCCGGCGCCTCCGGGCAGATCACCGTGCCGATGTCGCGTCCGTCGAGCACGGCGCCGCCGGTTTGCGCCGCGAAACGCCGCTGCCTTGTGAGCAAGCCGGCGCGCACGGCCGGTACGGCCGCGACAACCGATGCCGCCTCGCCGATCTCGCGGCCACGCAGCCGGTCCTCCGGAAAGGCGGTCTCGTCGAAGCTGCCGACGACCTGCTCTGCCGCCGCGGCGTCGCGGATGTCGTGGCCGGCGTCGAGCATAGCTCGCGCCACCATCCGGTAGAGCAGGCCGGTGTCGAGATAGGGCAGGCGGTAATGGGCCGCGAGCCGGCGCGCCAGCGTGCCCTTGCCGGAGGCGGCAGGGCCGTCGACGGCGATGACGAGGTTGCGCTTGCCGGAGCTCATCCGATCCGGCCTCCGAGGCCGTTCATCAGGGAGACGAAGCTCGGGAAGCTCGTCGCGATCATCAGCCCGTCATCGACCACGACCGGCTCCTGGGTCGCGAGGCCCATGACGAGGAAGCTCATCGCGATGCGGTGGTCGAGATGGGTCGCGATCGGGCCGCCGCCACGCACGGGCGCGCCGCCCGAGCCTTCTACGATCAGATCGTCACCCTCGATGGCGCAGGTGACGCCTGCCGCCTTCAGCCCGACCTCCACCGCCGCGAGGCGATCCGATTCCTTGACGCGCAGCTCCTGCAATCCGCGCATCCGCGTGGTGCCGTGAGCGAAGGACGCGGCCACCGCCAGCACCGGGTACTCGTCGATCATCGATGGAGCGCGCTCGGGCGGCACGGTCACGCCCTTCAGGCTCGAGGCTCGCACGCGCAGGTCGGCGACCGTCTCGCCGCCCTCATTGGCCTCGCGCTCGATGGTGATTTCGGCGCCCATCTCAAGCAGCGTCGTCAGCAGGCCCGAGCGCAGCGGATTGGTCATCACGCTTTCGATCAGGATGTCGGAGCCCGGCACGATCAAGCCCGCGACCAGCGGGAAGGCGGCGGAGGAGGGATCAGCCGGCACCATGATCGGCGCCGCCTGCAGCTCGGGCTGGCCCTTCAGCACGATGCGCCGGCCATGTTCGCCCTCCGGCGTCACGATGATTTCGGCACCGAAATGAGTGAGCATCTTCTCGGTATGGTCGCGCGTCGCTTCCGCCTCGATCACGGTCGTCTCGCCCGGCGCGGCCAGGCCGGCGAGCAGCACGGCCGACTTGATCTGCGCCGAGGCGACCGGCGGGCGATAGACGATCGGGATCGTCTCCTTCGGCCCGCGCAGGGTCAGGGGCACGCGCCCGCCCTCCTGCTGCGAGACGACGACCGTGCCCATCTGCTCGAGCGGGTCGAGGATACGCCGCATCGGCCGCTTGCGCAGCGAGGCGTCGCCATCGAAGGTCGTGGTGATCGGATGCGAGCCGCAGACGCCCATCATCAGCCGCGAGCCGGTGCCGGCATTGCCGAAATCGAGCACATCAGCCGGTTCGCGCAGGCCCCCGACGCCGACACCCTGCACACGCCACGTCCCCGGGCCATCGTGATGGACGATCGCGCCGAGCGCCCGCGCTGCAGCGGCAGTGCGCATCACGTCCTCGCCTTCGAGCAGGCCGATGACCTTGGTTTCGCCGATCGCCAGCAGGCCGAAGATCATCGCCCGGTGCGAGATCGACTTGTCGCCGGGCACCCGGACCCGGCCCTTGAGCGGGCCTTCTGCGCGGGCGGTGACGGGGACGGGTTCGTGGTCGTGGGACACGGGGTCGGGGTCTCTGCGCTCCGGAAGCAACGTATGCGTGCCCGCCTCGAGCACGCGCCGATCGGATTGCCATGCAACCTGATCGGATCACGCGTTCTCTATCGGTATGTGAGAGACGGATTCACCGATCAGGTTGCTTCAACCTGACCGGATTCGGCTCTAGCACGCTGGCGCAAGCCGCGCCAATGCGCGGTCGCGCCGTCGCCTGACGGGCGGTTGAAACGGTTCCGCTCTTGCGCGCAGTTGCCGCATAGATCAAATCAGCATTTGACAGCGCGGCGCGCCCCGACTAACGGACGCGCCTGCTTTTCAGAACATGATGATTGAAGGGTCCGACGCAGTGGCGAAACCGGAACTCGGAACGAAGCGCGTTTGCCCGGTCACGGGGCGCAAGTTCTATGATTTGAACAAGGATCCCATCGTCTCGCCCTATACGGGGCAGGCGTATCCGCGGACGATGTTCGAGCCGCAGGCCAAGGCGCCTAGCAAGCCGGCGGCCGAAGAGGAGGAGGAGACCGAGGTTGCCGATGGCGCGGTCGAGATCGTCTCGCTCGACGAAGCCGATGCGGAAGCGTCGGAGAAGGACGCCGTCGTCACGACCGAGGACGACATCGAGGTCGAAGACGACATCGGCGCTGAGGACGACGACACCTTCCTCGAGGAAGATGAGGAAGGCGACGACGACGTTTCCGACCTGATCGACGGGGATATCGAGGGCGACGAGGACAACTGATCCACAGCCTCGAAAAAAGATGACGACAAGGCGACATTAAGCGCTTGTGTCTTCAGCCCGGGCCGCCTATAGACCGCTGCGTCGCTGGACGGCGGCCCGGACGGAACCACCGAGGTGGTTCGAAAGATCCGGTTTTGACGGCCGAATCCCAACTCGGTCGTCGCGTGTGGGGCCATAGCTCAGTTGGGAGAGCGCTTGAATGGCATTCAAGAGGTCGGCGGTTCGATTCCGCCTGGCTCCACCAAATTCCTTCCGTAAGCAGATGAAAAATCTAGCGTTTCGGATCAGCGTTTAGACGCTACCCCAATTTTTACCCCAACAGCACCTGCAACTCGGTCCGGACCGGATCGGGCTGGAATGACAATCCGTCGCGTATCCAAGTGATTCGCATGCGAGGGCGGTCGCCCCGCGAGGCGTGAGAGCTTTCCGATTGGTGCTGGCCGGTGAAACAGGAGACCGCGATGGCCAAACGCCTTAAATCCAAAGCGCTCGATACCGAATTCACGATGTTCGATGTCGTCTATGAAGACGGATCGCGGACATCGAATCGGCGCGTGCCGACGGCGCTGCTCGGTGGGCTCGACGGAGATGAACCGGCGCGCGGCGCCATCGCGGAACAGGATCGGATCATCTCCGAGAAGTCTGGCAAGCCGCCGCTCGCGATCGACACGCTCAACCGGGCCACAAAATCGGCTACCGAGCCGGCCAAGGACGATCGAAAGAAGCGGAACTCGAAGTAGAGCTCCGGTCGGCCGGTCGTCAGAGCAGTAGGATGCGCAAAACCATCTCGGCAGTGTTCAGCGCATCGATCACGCTTTGCCTGTCCGCGTCCCCCCGCTGGTGCGCGCTGCTGCTGAGCTTCTGATACTGCGCCTCCAGCAGATCGCTTGCCTTCTGTGCCACGTCCAAATCGCTCTCTGACCATCCGCGAGCGCGCTTCTGGATGGCGTTGCGATAACGGGCTCTCCGGGGCACCAGCTCCGGTTTAGTGGGGTCGACGTGGAACCAACTTTGTGCCCGCACTTCTGCGTTGGGGCTCACCAAGTGCAGTACCTGGGTAATGAGCTCGCGACCGGAGTGCGCAGCTTGCCGAACCGTATCCTCAGAGGCTGACTGAGCCGCGCGCCAAGCTCCGCGCCTCATGGTGACGAAGTCGGGTGACAGCCCCTCAAGAGCCCGATCCAAATCGTCCAGCGCGCCCCGCGCAAGAGCGTCCTTTCCGGCGGTAGTGATTCGCCTCCATTCTTCGGGTGCGGCCAGATCCGCGTAAGTTGGAACGATCAGACCCAAGTCTTGAAGCTCTCGTGCGCAGCGCATCGCCTGCGCACGCTCTTCAAGCGTGAATTCCCCCGCGTTCAAATCATGCTCTAGGGTCGAAGGGCGACCCGGCGCTCCAAGCACGTTGCCGATATGCAGATGACGTGGCGAACTGGCATAGATGCCGAGCAGAGCCATCATCAGGTCGTAGTCTGCAAAGCGGGTGCTCACTCGTCGATCCATTGAACGCTGAACCCGCGATGCTCGCTATGAAATTTGAGTTCGTCCCTAATGCGTTGTCCCTCGACCGTCGGAGCGATTGCTTGATCGATTGCTGTCGCCAGCTCCATCGCGAGAGGAGGCGAGGGTAAAGTCAGCCGATATGCGCTGGGATAACGAAGGTCGTAGTGACGATTCATTTCGTGGAAGTTGAGGATGCCGGCGCGATACTCGCTCCTCAGTTGCAGCCCCAGGTCAAGACAAGCAGGTAGGATCTTTTCTAGGTCGTGGGAAAACCGCTTGCGGAGCTCCGACTTGGACATCCCATGAGCCGCAAGAAAGGCCTTCAAGAATAGCTCTATCGAATGGGCCATCAGGAAATAGCGCGGGAAGGCCAGATCTTCTGGACTATCCGAGGAAAGGCGTTCGAAAGCGGTTAGGAATTCTTGGGCGCGCCTACGCAGATCTCCTGCGTATAGGCCAAGCGGCTGAGGTATCGTCTTCCGAGGCTTCTCATTCATCATATTTTCTCAGTCTGACGCCCGGCCCGCTGTCTCGCTGTTGCCGAAAAGGTAATGCCGCCGATTTCGAGCGACCCGACTGCCTTGTTGGGAAAGAGCGGCAGCTCGCCTACCCTCCCTGATGAAGGTGATCATGCCGGAGATCGAAATCGGCTGGCCTCTCCTGGGCTGCCGCTATCAATCGATGGTTCAAGCTGAACAGGACGGCGCGGATCAGGTCTATCGCCCGATAGGCGGCGTCGCCGATGAACTCCAGGCCTTCATCGAAAACCATCTCCACGAAGGTGAAGGACTTCCCGTCACCCAGATCGATGTCATGCGGCTTCGTCACCATCCGCATCATGTCGCCATCGGAATGAGCGACCGCTCTGTTTCGCAGCTCGATCATCCGCTCATGGAGAGCCATCTGCTCGGCCGTCAATTTAGCACCCGCCATCTTCAGCGACAGCGAGGGGACGTCACCCTTTGTCTGGGAGAACGGCCGAGCGTACGCAACGACCATCATCGTCTCGTAGCTTCTGAACCGCCGCAGTTCGATCTTCGATATCTTGCGGTCGGGATCGCACTCCGTGAGGAAGTCCGCAGCCGACAACGCTAGCTGGAGATCCCGCACCGAGTAGAGCATCCGGATATCCCGGAGCCGCTCGTTTTTTTGCCTGGCCATGCCGCCCAGATCCCTGCCGCGAGAACTACTCGTCATTCAGCATCCCACAGACGATGCAACGAGCGCCATTCCACCCGGTCGGACCGCAACGAGGGCAATCGAAGCTTGAATCGACATGCTCGCCTCTCGGCCGGCCACCTATGAGTCCGGTTGGCCCCTGCAGCATGTATCCTTGGCTTCCCTCGCTTAGGATTGTGAGCCACGGGCCGAGCAGGAACGGCTTGCCACGATCCTCAGGCGCTCGGTTGCTATCATGGAAGGCTGCAGCTTCCTTCATCCGCACAGCCTGCTCTGGAGACAGCTTTCGGTCCCGAGCCGCGCTAAAAAGCAATTCGAGCGCAAGGTCGATCTTCCGATCAGTGATGTACTTGTCTCGTAGCTCGACGGCTTCGCTCGCCTTGGCTGCCGCGTGCTCCAGATGCTTTTGGATCAACGGCGAGGGCCTGAAAACGTGCCCTCCCTTATCCCGATTGCAGCGGGGGTGGGCGGGCTTCCAGTTCTCAAAGCCATTGATGCTAAAGCTCGCGGGAAGCCCTAGTTCCTCTTTGGCTGCATCAAGCTCAGGCTTCCCTTCTAGGTGCTCAGGCACGATGTGATCGACCTGCATCGCTCCAAGCGCGACAGGTTCTCCACATAGCCAGCACACCTCGCGGTGAACGGTGAAGACGGCATAGCGCTCAGCCGGGCTGAATCTGTAGGCGGCCATCTTTCGCTAGCAGCGCAGAGCGGCTCTCGACGCAAGCAAATTCTCGCTCCTCACAGCTTCTCATCCTGCCTCCTTTGATCAGGTTGAGTCCGACCATCACGGCGGCAGATCTCGAGGACCGGGTCTAAGCAGGTCCAGGCACCGCTCAACGTAGCTCCGGGGATCGTGCTTGAGTTTTTTACGGATATCCGTTAATTACGGGGAGCCGCGCAAAAGCGGCGCTGCTGCCAATCCCGCCAGCGGCTACAGAGTGAAGGATGGACCCAATGCGCTTTGAAACCCGAGGCACTCCTCTCTAACCAGATCTTGCCTCCGCTGGAGGCCAAGAACCCCAAACGCAATCTGGATACGAGGATAAAGATTGTGAGCCTTTTTCAGCTGTTTAACAGCGACAAGGCAACGACTATCGCCCTGAACGGACGTGACATCGCGATTCTTGAAGCTGTGCGACTCAACCCGACCGGCATCTGCGCCGCGGATGTCGTCACGCTCATCGAACGAGAAACAGGAAAGGAGCCCCGCCTAGCAACAGTTTACAACGCAATCTTGGATATGGAGCGAAAGGGCCTCATCAAAGCCGGTGGTACTGCTACGGGCGGAAATGGTGGACGGCCTCGCCGCCTGTATCTTCTCACCCCGACTGGCGAACTCGCGCTTCAGCTAGGCGAGCAGCTAGTTGGGCATCAGCTGGAGCTAACTCCGGCGTAGGCACCCGCCGGGGCGACAGGTCTAACTCGGTGCCAGAGAAGGAGGGAGGTTACATGAGTGACCCCCCTGACAAGAGTACGGGTGAGACTTCGGAGCTTCCGAAGCTCACCCGCATTGCGATCAAGGTCGCCTATCCGAAGGGACCCGAGGCGCTTGAGTACGAAGGCTGTCTTGAAAAGACTTATCAGGAGCGCGTGAGCCGCCATGGCTCGAAAAAGGCGCGGAAGTGGCTGGCGTTCGAAACGCTATGCCTATTCGGTCCTGGTGCTTATCGAGCTGCTAAGGTGGCTTTTCTCGCCTACCTTTTCGGACGAAGCTAAGTCCTGATTTGCCGTCAGACTTAGCGGGTATTCTCAAACGAAACTTGGGGTCGCTTCGGCGACCCCTTTTTATGAAAAATACCTTGACTCCTGATTTTGCGGATCGTCAAGGCATTTTCGACTCAGAGATTCGTTTTTGAAACTCAAACGCTAATTTTCTGTTCCAACACGCAATTTCATTTCACGAGGATCGTACGACCAACTGGCGTTCAATTCGCAGTCATCAAATGCCGCGCTAGCCTTGCTCCCTCGCGCTTTGCCCGCACGGCGCCATCCGCATAACTTGACCCGGCAGGGAGATCGAGGGCGCCGCACGTCGCTGCTGGCATCTCGGCCGGATCATCCTTGAGGGCGACGCATAGACGGTTGAGCATGACGACCAGCATTCCAGGTGAAGCGGCTTCTACGACCTCTTGTCCCGCGACAAGTGCGCCAAATGCTCGGCGCATCGTGGCCAGGTCCTCGCCGACGAGTGCGTCAATGACATCCCGCAGCTTCATGCGTCAGCCGCCTCCACCGGCTCGTCGTCGTTGCCGTCCTCGTCATCGTCCTGGAACACAAGCGGGGTCCAATGAAACCCGCGACCGTGCGTCTCGGTGGCAGTACAGGTTTCGGCGTCAGTGTCGGGCTCGGCCTCGTCAGGCGCGACAGGCGAGGGCTGCCCGGTGAAGTAGGGCTCCAGGTCGCAGTCGCCATCGATCATATCCATGGTCGCGATGAGGTCGGAGACTATCGCTTCAAGGCGACGCCGGGCGGACGCCATCGTTTCGGCCTGCTGGCAAAGCCGCGTCGCGACGAGGTCCAGGATCTCGCACACGTCGCTCCGCTCCGCGGGCGAGAGTGGATCCAGGAACAAACCCTCCAGCTCACATTGCAGAGACGGGTGGGGCTGCTGAGCCGAAGGGAAAGGGAGCAGCGCCTGTTGCTCGACGATAAAGGGGCGGAGTTCAACCAGGCTCATCGACGCGGCTCCATCGGAATGGCGCGACGCCCGATGACCAGTTCGCCAGCGACGTAGTCATAGAACGAGAACGTCGGCAGCGTTACCGGCTTGACGATATAGCTGACGCGGGCCGGCCACCTCTTGGTGCGGCGGGCTGAGATGCGGGTCCGGCTCATGAGCGCACCACGCGGTTGAGTAACCGCTCGGCCGAACGAAACAGGCGCCAGAGACCTCGGTGCAGATCGTCGCAACAATCCTCGTAGCGCTCGATATCTAGGTGCACGCTGTCTTCCTCGCGCATCACGACCATGATTGCCATCAGCCCGGCAGGAGTGGTGGGCTCGGTCTCATAGATGGCTGTCAGGGCGTCATAGGCGGGGCGCCAATGCCGATTGATCTCGTCCTCGTCGTTGCCATCGAGAGCCTCCTTTAGCCGCGACTGAAGCGGGCGCCAGCGGTCGATAGCAGCAAGGACAGGGTCGGGATTCTCGACATCGGGGATGTACGGTGCCGCCTTGCAGATGGACGCAGCGGCAGGCGCGACGGCCATGCAACCTGGTAGAGTTGCAGCAGCAGCCACGGCGGCAGTGTTCAGGAAAGCGCGACGGGATGAGGACATGGGGCACTCCTCTAGGAAGGGAGGGGTCAGAGGTGTAGCGCTGACCTTCAGGCCGCTGCTTTCGCATGGCGGAGGATCGATGCGGCGATTTGGCCGTGCCAGTCCGCCGATCCCGGCCGGGTGGCGCGGTGGAACCACTCGACTCCGCTCCACGCCTCGAGCGCCTCGGCCTTGATAATCAGGCCCTCCATCGTGCGGTCGGGCTCGGCCATGATGAGTGCGACGTGATCGGCCAGCGCGTTCGATGCCGCGTGATGGGCCTTCCATGAAGCCTCATAACCAGAAGTCTCGCTGATGCGCTTGATTTCGGCCTCGTAAGCCTGGGCGAGCGCCAGACAGCGCTTGTCCTCGGCAAGCTCTGCCTCCCACTCGGCGCGGGTCCGGCCCTCGGCCGAGCCGGTCGTCAGAAGCCGCTTACTCTTCAAAGCTCGTTCGGCGCGGCGCACGCTGTAGCCAAAGCTCGACGAGGGGATGAGCTGGCGTGGATGGTCTTCGTTCGACCGCTTGCGCGCCGCACCCTGAAAGGTCTTTTCCCATCCGCCCCAGCCGCCTTTGGTGCCCGGCTGCGTGATTTCGTCGGGAGCGGTGGGCCATTGCGGGGCCCATTTCGCCTCGGTGTCGCGCTGATGCTTCCATGCGGCGTGATACTGATCCGCCAGAGCAGGCAATTCCTTTGCAAGCCTGATCAGCTCGGGATTCTCGGATGCGGAGGGCTCCAAGGCAGCGGTTGCGGTCGCGGCGGCGGTGGATGCGGCGGCGAGGCCGAGAAGCATGCGGCGACGGTCGAAGAGGACAGAGGACAAGCCGGTAGCGGCTGCCCGAACGATGGCGCTCGGCATCTGGTATCTCCTGAGATTTTGAGAACGATGAGTGGTTAGGCGGCGGAGAGACGTTCGGCCGCGACTGCGCGGCGCATTTCGTCGTCGGACAGGCGGATGCGGCGGATGTGGGCGGGTACCGGGCCCATGCAGCGGATCAGCCCGAGTAAAGACCGGACAGGGATTTCCCATTCCCGATAGGGATTGAGCATGCGAACGCGGATCGAGGCTGCGCTGCTCCGATTTCCGGGGAGCGTCATGCCTAAAGGCAGCCCGCGGACCAGCCGCTTGATAAGAATCTGATGCTCGCCGGGTGGCGCGACCGAACCTGTCTGGGCTGCCCTGCGTGCTGCCTACAAGATTCCCGAGGACCTCGCGGGCCTTTTGTCTGAACACCGCTGGTGGATGGAACTCATGCGGGACCGGCTGATTGTTGATCCGTCCTACGACCCGTCGCCAGACGTAATGGTCCGTCTTGTCGCGCTGCGGCACTTGCTCAACACGAGGCAGGAGCCGACGGCGGCGGGCCTTCGGGTTCGTTTGGCCTGGCTTAAGTCCGCCATCGCAGAGGTTCCGGCGGAGCAAGCGAGCGACCTGAAGGTCCTTGTGGCAACGCTCACACGAGACTTCGAAGAGCTCGCCGCCGACATATCTCACCTGCGCGCTGGACGACCCTCAAAGCAAAGGGGTTCTGCCCATGCCGCTGCCCCGATTCACCGGACGACTGCGGACAAGCAGAGGGACGTTCTGTCCATTCTGGACGCGACGCCGGACCTGTCGGATCGCGAAATCGCCAAGCGGGTCGGGGTCAGTCCCAGCACGGTAGGCAAATGGCGGCGGTTCAAAGGATCCGCGCGCTAAAACGAACAGTTCCGCCGGGCTTGGGTACGGCGGTCGAGACGGACGGGAATAGGCTGGCCAGCCGAAAAGCCGGGGCGCACCACCTGGTTTTCCCGTCCGCATCATGGTGCGTCGCGGGGTGCGACGTTGGTTGTCAGGTTGGGATTGCCCGAAGGAAGGGTTGTTCGACTCCAGGAGGCTCTTACGTGGGCCTTCACGGGGTGGAGTTGGTCAAATGCGACTGCGACCTTGAAGGAAGTCAGCGATGTCTCGCAGCGGGAACGGTATAGGGAAATACCCGTCATCAAGCGTCACCCGTCACCCTTTATGGCGAGAATGCGGCGCTCGCTAGCGCCAAGGGCATGGCGGAGACGAAGCAACCTTACCGATATGCGGAATTAGCAGGAGGTGAGTGTGGTCGAATCCAACGTTCTCCAATTCCCGCGCAGTCGTATCATCCGGATTGCCCCTGCGTGTCACATCGAGGTTGTCAGCCGTCACGACGTCATCGCGGAGATCGAGGACGTGCGCGCGATGCTGGGACTGATGTGGGACGCCGATGTCCTGTCCTCGATCGATCGCGTTGAGTGCAACAGCAAGACTGCGCCGGCTTTCAGTGCCCGCATGTGCCCCACGGCGCCGAGCGAACTGACGTCAGTGGCATGGAGCGTTGCCAAGGCCGCGCGCCTGGTCTTTGGCGGGCACAACGGAATTACGGTCGCGACGGCCGAGGGCACATCCCTCTTTATCGAGCCAGAGTGGCCGCAGCCGGCAGCGTGAGGGATCCAGCATGACGATCGAACCGGACTATAAGAACCCGAACCGTGAGCCTGTAATCTCCCTCATGGCTTTGGCTCGACTGGATGACGAGGAGATGCAGGAAGGCTATCGCGACGGCTTCGATGGTCAGCCCTGCGGCGATAACCGGTCGCGCTCGTACTGGCATGGTTGGCGGAGCGGTACGCTCGACGCGAAGCGCCGAATGGGGGACATCTGGGACAGCATGCTCGCCAAGCTCGCGCTCTCATTTGGCAACCTCGCCGAGTTCCGACGTCGTGTCGACGAGTGTCGGAGTATGCTGCGCGCCAGTGCGCTATTGCCGTGAGCGCTTGTCGATTTCCCGAGCGAGGGCCTCGGTTTTTTCACGAGCTACGCGTGAGGCCTTTAGTGCGCTTGCTGCCACGTTGAGTGAAGCCTCTTTTGTCTTATGAGCAAAGCCTCGGACCGTTCCTCTCCGTGCGAATATGAACAAAGTCGCAGCGGCAGCGCCCACTCCGCAGGTGAGCAACCATGCCCATAGCGGTGGTGAAAAACCTCTGCTTAGGTCGTCATGAATTGCGTACACGAGGAACAGGGCAAAAGCCCCGGCCGCACCCGCTAATCCATACAGTGCCAACTTCACTCCAGCCCCTCATTCTTTGCTTCAAGAGGCACTCTATCCGAGCTGGGCCTCCAAAGCAGGAGGGGAGCCTTGGCTGGAAGGAGATGTCCGCGACCTCCAGCAAACAGGCAGCTGCGGTCTTTGACTGCTTTGATTTCCGCTGATTGTTTTTCAAAAATTGACGGCGGCTAGCGAACCAGGTTGATCACCAGGAGAGCGACGATCAACCAGGCCGCTATGCGCAACTGATTCAGGGCGCCCGCGAGATTGCTCTGAGCCGGTGCAAGCGAGGGAGTTGGCGCCGGAGCTGCGACCGGCCGATAATTCGGCTCGTCGGCAAGCTCATCGTTTCGACCCTCATCCTCGCTGTCCTCCTTTTTCAGCTGGTGGGCCGAACTCAGCACGAGGTGGAATTCTCTGGCCCGGCCGAGCCGGGGTGGATCGATTTCGCTGCCTGCGGGAATCTCGACTTTGTGGTCGCGCAGCGAAGAGAGGATTTTGACGCGATTGGTTACGACGGTCGGAGACCAGTCCGAATAGAACCCGGGCACGCCTCCCACACCGAAAGCTGCGCCCGTCACAGCCGAAAGGGATATCTGAGTGGCGAACCGCGCGAACGTCTCGGGCTTCACGTACAGGTGGAAACCCAGATAGTCCTCATGCGTCTCTTGCCGGAAATCTGGACCCTCAGCGGAATAGCTAGGTGAGCCCCATACCTCGCATCGCTCCTTGTCCTCGCCGATCGGCAACTCCTCGACCCTCAAGTCGATGTTGGAGAGATAGCGGTCGGTCCCGAAGAACGAGTATCGGCACACCTCCCATGCCGCGCGTCGCCCTCTGCTCGGCTGTAGCTTTGCGGTAATCGACCGTCGATGGCTGACTGAGCCAGAATCGTCTGACGGCTCCTCAAGAAAGCCAGTCCGCCTTTCGAGCGTGTCATAGAGCGTGATGTCGGAAGCGTTGAACCATAGCGTCCAAACCCATGGAACCTGCTTCCGAGCTCCGTACTGCCCGTCGGGCACGACCTCCGAAATTGACCACGGATAGAGCGACGTAAGCTCGCCCTCGGTGGACAGGATGACCCGTCGATCGATTTGATACTGCAAGCGCGCCTCCCCCCGGAGCACAGAACAAGCCACGTTTTGCATGCGAGAGAAAGTTGAAGCACGGAGCCTGCTTCAGAGCGGACTTCGTGCGCCGGTCTCCCCCGCACAAAGCTTACCGCCTTGGACGCAGAGGTCGTTTCCGATTGGTGTTGCTGAAGCTCTGTTCGCTAACCCGTCCGCTCGGGCGGTTTTAACGAGCCCCACGCCTTCGCGAGAAAATCCGTCTCGCGGGCGAGTGCCTTCTGCAAACAATCCGCCCGGCCTGTTTGGCCTCGGCCGCTTGGCGGTGGATGTTTTTTAGATCGACATCATAGCTGCTTGTGCCGGGTTGGAATTTTTTCGACTTCATCGGAGCCTCCATCCTAGTCCGGCAAAAGGCTGGCAGACTGGGCGCAGGGGCGCACCGCACAGGAGGGCATGGGCCTGCTGCCCTCGAACGTGGGCTATTTGGAGCCCGTTCCGAGATGTGGCATTCTCCGGCAATGCAGGCGCTCTACTCGGCAGCATTGGGACTTTTCTTCGTCCTCACCGTCGCCGGATTCGCGCTCTGGATCTCAGCCAGAGACGACCGGCGCTATCGCGTCACGAGCACTCGTGCAGCCTCAGGCGACTATTCCTCCGATTCTGGATCTTGGTCGACGAGCTCCGACCCCTCGAGTTGTTCGGACAGCAGTTCGTCATCCTGCCACTAAAGCTCGAAAGGGAATTCGAGGAGGCTATGGCGGAGGCACGAATCGATCTCGCTATCGAGGCCGGGGCAAAGGCTCTCCACGAAAGCGCTCGTGAGAGGCGTCAGTTCACCTGGGAGCAATCATCGGAGGAGTGGCGGCGCGATCTGCGCGCCTTCGTCCGTCCCATCGTCGAGGCTGCGCTAGAATCCTCGGACGAGTTTCTGGCGGCTGCCACCCGAGAGAAGCCTACGCAGGAAGGCAGATAGCCCCGCCGTGACTCAGGCGTGGCCGCTGGCTAGCTTCGTGGTGGCGCCTGCTACCCACCCCAGTCAGGAGCATAGGTTACTGCTGCACGACTCTCTAATGGCTCCGGCGCCTCGCCAGTCTCGTGGAAGCCAATAGAACTATGCACCGAGATCAGGCTGCGGCGCGCAATGCCGGGCGCACCCGCGCGAATATGAAAGCGCGCGGTCGGTCGCGTCTACCCGATCTCGTAGCCGCGCAAAGCGTTGCCGAAATTCCTCATTCTTATCTCTCATCGCAGCACCGCGATGCACCGTGCGGGCATGGGGAAGCGGGGCGGTGCTTCCCCACTTGTCGCCTGGCCGGGCTATCCCCATGCGTCTCAATGGCTATTCAGCTTTCGCGCGAATAGGCGTCACGTTGTCGCCTTTGTCTTGGGTGAGCCAGCAAAACGGCTCCAGGCCTCCATCAGCTTTCGTCGCTTCTCCAACGCATCGCCGCGGCGATATGCGCGTTCGGTCTCGTCGCCAACGACGTGGGCAAGAGCGGCTTCCGCAACCTCGCGAGGGAACGACGTACATTCCCCTGCCCAATCTCGGAATGAGCTGCGAAAGCCGTGGACCGTCAGCCCCTCATGTTTCATGCGCTTCTTCAGGAGGTTGGCCATAGCCATATTGGACAGAGGCTTCCCCTTGCGAGCGCCAGGGAAGACATACTCGTTCTGTTTTACCTTTTCGGCGGCGTCTAGAATCGCCAAGGCACGGTCGGTCAGCGGCACACGGTGTTCTAGGCCGGCCTTCATGCGTTTGCCGGGGATCGTCCAAACCTTCGCCTTGCGATCGAACTCGCCCCAGGTCGCGCCGAGCACTTCACCTGATCGGCTGGCACAAAGGATTGTAAGTTCGAGAGCGAGCGCGGCGGTGGCATCTCGTTTCCGGAGGTCCGTCACAAAATCAGGAACATCGGCATAGGGCATTGCGGGATGGTGGCCTCGCTGCAGCTTCTGGCGCCTGGGCAAAAGGTGGTCGAGATGCCCGCGCCATCGCGCCGGATTATCGCCTGTTCGAAGCCCCTTCGCTTTCGCGGCATCCAGCACTCGCTCGATGCGACCGCGGAGGCGTGAGGCCGTTTCCTGTTTGGTGGACCAGAGAGGCTTGAGCACGTCCAGGACATGCTCTGTCGCGACGGCGTCGATCGGAACGGGGCGCAGCGAGCTCGCATAGGTCTTGAGCGTATGCGACCACTGCCACTTGTGCTTCTCGTTCCGGAAGCCGTGTTTGATGTCCTCTACTAGATCGTCGGCAAACTGGCCGAACGTCTTACCGGCCTCCGCGGCCGCTTCTGCTTCGCGTTTCGCCTCGATCGGGTTGATCCCGGCCTTCACCTTCTTGCGGGCATCGGCTGCTTTGTCTCGGGCGTCGGCGAGCGAAACCGTGGACACGCCTCCGAGGCCCATCTCTTTAAGTTTGCCCTGCCAGCGGAACAGGAACAGCCACCGCCGCGCGCCGCTCGGATCAACAACCAGATACAGCCCATCGCCGTCGCCGTGACGTCCCGGTTTCGTCAGCGTCGAGACCGTCCTGGCCGATAGCTTCTTGACTGCACGGGCCATTCCACACCCCAACTTTTACCCCAACAGTTGGCGCGGATCGTATCAAGCTGGAATGGACTGGAACAGTCAGGATGCCCCGCATACCTTTGGAAAAACTGCATTCGAGCGAGCTGAGTCGGACTAGATCGGACTTCGGTTGTGCGGAGCCTGGCTCCACCAAATCACTATTCATCAGCATTGGTAGATGACCGAAGCCAGCCCTTATCCGGCTGGCTTTTGCGTTCTTGAGGCCGCGGCCATGTCGCAGTCCTGTCCGAAGCCGACCTTATCCAGAGAGCGGCAAACGTGGCACGACGGTCACACCAGCCGTGATCCGGTCGTCGCTCCTCGAAAGCCGTCTCGTGATCGCCGCGATGCTCGCCGCGTCCGCCTTCGCTCAGGCAGGTGCCGCCCGACGCAGGAAACGCGATCCAATCTGATGCAGCCGGGCAGCCGGACCGATTCGCCGATCCCTTGATCGCCCTTCTCGCCATGTCGGTCTTCGCGATGGCGATGACCGTACTCTTCGCCCTCCTGCCGAGATTGGAACCGCGTGCCAGCAATCTCGCTCGCTCCGCCTCGGCCCATGCGGCGACATGGCGGGCGGCAGAATCCGGTGCACTGAAGCGGGCTTCGGGTTGGTTAGGCAACCCTATCGAAGCACCACCACTTTCGTGCCGAGCCGGACGCGGTCGTAGAGGTCCATGACGTCGCGGTTGGTCATGCGGATGCAGCCGGAGGAGACCGCCGCGCCGATCGTGTCGGGCTCGTTGGAGCCGTGGATGCGGTAGAGGCTCGATCCGAGATAGATCGCGCGCGCGCCAAGCGGATTATCCATGCCGCCGGCCATATGGCGCGGCAGATCCGGGCGGCGCTTGAGCATCTGCGCCGGCGGCTGCCAATCCGGCCATTCGCGCTTCATCGAGACCGTCTTGGTGCCGGCCCAGCTGAAACCCTGCCGCCCGACGCCGACGCCGTAGCGCAGCGCCTGGCCTCTGCCGAGGACGTAGTAGAGACGCCGCTGGCTCGTCGAGATCACTACCGTACCGGGAGGCTGCTGGCCGCTCCACGGCACGACCTGGCGCGGAATCGGCTGTTCGCTGAAGATGTTGAGGAAATCCGCGAGGCCGCGGCTGAGTGCATTGCTATAGGCATGAGCCGGCCCTGAAAGAGCGAGAAGCCCGGCAGCGAGAATGATGGCGCGTAGCATGGTGATCCCTGCGGCGCCCCCCGCTTCGGATTTAAAGAGAAGACGGAAAACGAGGTCAAGGCTGACCGGCGGCCGGTCGGCCAGGATCACGTGTCGCGGTCTTCCCGTGCTGCGGCTGCCGCTGTTTCAGTGGATCAGCTCGATCATGCCGACGACGACGGGCCCCATCAGCGGCAGCAGCACGTTCGAGATCGCATAGGTCACGGTGTAGCCGATCACAGGCGTCGAATTGCCTGCAAGAGAGACCAGCGCGCTGATCGAAGGCGTGCTGCAATGCTGGCCGGCGATCGCCCCGAGCAGGATCGGTGCCTCGATCTTCAGGAGATGGTGGCCGATATAGAGAGAGATCAGGCCCGGTACGGCCGAAACCAGGATCGACAGCACCGGCAGCATCAGCCCGTATTGCTTGAGCAGCGCGAGGGCGTCCGGGCCGACGGAGAGGCCGATGGCCGCGATGAAGGTCGCCAGGCCGAAATCCTTCATGAACTCGGCCGCTGCGGGCGGAATGGCGCCGAGGAGTGGGCGGTGCATGTGCACCCAGCCGAAGACGAGCCCCGAGATCAGGGCGCCACCGCCTGTGCCGAGCGTCAGATTGAGCGGACCGACCTGAATCGCGAGTTCGCCCAGCAGGAGGCCGGCGACGACGCCGAGACCGAGCATGACGAAATCCGTCGCCGACGTTGTCGGCAGCATATGACCCAGTTCGGTCGCCGCGCGCGTGATCGCATCCTCGGATCCATAGAGCGTCAGGATATCGCCCTGCTCCAGCACGGTGCCGGGCAGGGCCGGGATGCTCTGGCCGAGGCGCCGCACGCGGGAAATGAAGACCCCCCGCCGCTGCTCGTCGCTGGCGAGCCGGCGCAGGTCGCGGATGCGCAGGCCGGTCACCTCGCGGCGCACAAGCACGACCTGACGCTCGACCAGGGGGACATTGTCGCCGGCCGGCATCGGCACCTCGGCGCCGAAGCGCTCGCTGACCGCGATGACCGAGCGACGACGGCCGATGATCAGAACGACGTCATCGGGCTCGATCTGGGTTTCCGGCGTCGCCTTGATGAACCCCGAGCTGCGCCCGACCTGTTCGATCGTGACGACGCCATTGACGCTGCTTTCGAAGGCGCCGACCGTGCTGCCGCTGACGGGGCCGGCACGGAAGGCACGCGAGACGATCTCGGGGACGCCGTTCTCCGTGCCGTTGTCGCCCTCCGCCCCAAGCTGCTGCGCCAGCGCCGTGGCCTCCTTGCGCAGATCGATCCCGAGCAGAAGCGGGGCGATCTGCGTCGTAAAGACCACGATGGCGACGAGCCCGAACAGATAGGTGACGCTGTAGGCGGTGGCCATATTGGCCTGCAGCCGGGAAATCTCGGCCGCTGGCAGGGCCAGGCGCGAGATTGCGTCGGAAGCCGTGCCGAGCACTGCCGATTCCGTCGCCGCGCCCGCGAACAGGCCCGAAGCCGTGCCCGCATCCAGATTGAACAGCAGCACGGCGACCGCGACCAGGGCCAGCACCGTCGCGACCTCGACGAAGGAGAGGACGCCGTAGCGCAGTCCGCCGCGGATATTGTTGAAGAACTGCGGCCCGGCGGTGAAGCCGAGCGCATAGATGAAGAGCGCGAAGGCGACGTTCTTCAGATCCGGGCTGATCGTCACCCCGAATTGCCCGAGGGCGAGGGCAACGAACAAGGTCCCGCAGACGCCGCCGACCTGGACGGGCCCCACCCTGATCTTGCCGATGAGATAGCCGAGAGCCAGCGAAATGAAGAGGGCGACGACGGGCTGTGTAACAAATGACACGGCGACACCCGGCTCGGAGGACGGAGGTTCCCAGATTATTAGCGTCGTTTGAATTCGCAAGCGGTCGCGTTGGAATGCGCGCGCCCCACTGGCGTCCGGCATCAGAGTGTGAATCATTTGGGCGCGGCGGCGCAAAATTTCTGCCGGGCACACCCTTGCAGATATTTTAAGCTTGAAACATTATGCTCCGGCGCGAGCCATAGAAGTCCAAGGGAACCCGGCCGCGCCCCCTTTTCGCTCGTTCGTCCCGGGAGGGTATCGATGACGACACTCAAATTCGCACTCGCGCTGGGTTGCGGGGCGCTGGCATTCTCTATTGCATCCGCACACGCGCAGGAGCCGATGAAGATCGGTGTGGTCAGCGTGTTGACCGGCCCCGGGGCGGCGCTCGGCCAGCAGGTCCGCGACGGCTTCCAGCTCGCGGTCGACAAGAACGGCGGCAAGCTCGGCGGCGTGCCGGTCAAGATCACGGTGATCGATGACGAGCTGAAGCCCGACGTCGCGGTCGACCGGGTGCGCAGCTATGTCGAAAGCGAGAAGCCGGCCTTCGTCGTCGGCCCGGTCTTCTCGAACATCCTTGGCGCCATCGCCAAGCCCGTGCTCGATTCCGGTGCCTTCCTGATCAGCCCGAATGCCGGCCCCTCCACCATGGCCGGCAAGGCCTGCAACAAGAATTTCTTCGTCACCTCCTACCAGAACGATCAGGTGCACGAGGTCCTCGGCAAATACGCGCAGGACCAGAAATACAAGACCGCCTACATCATCGCGCCGAACTACCAGGCCGGTAAAGACTCGCTCGCCGGCTTCAAACGCTATTTCAAGGGCGAGATCGTCGACGAGGTCTATGCGCCGCTGAACGCGCTGGATTTCTCGGCTGACCTCGCCAAGATCGCCTCGACGAAGCCCGACGTCGTCTTCGCCTTCCTCCCCGGCGGCCTCGGCGTCAACTTCGTCAAGCAGTGGTCGCAGGCCGGGCTGCAGGGCAAGATCCCCTTCCTCTCCGCCTTCACGGTCGATGAATCGACCCTGCCGGCGCAGCAGGATGCGGCGGTCGGGCTCTATGGCGGCATGACCTGGGCGCCCAATATGGACAACCCGCAGACCAAGGCGTTCGTCCAGGCCTATGAAGCCGCCTATAAGATCGTGCCGGGTTCCTACGCCCAGCAGGCCTATGATGCGGCGATGCTGATCGATTCGGCCGTGAAGGCGGCCGGCGGCACCGGAAATCCCGACAAGCTGCGCGACGCCATCAAGAAGGCTGACTTCACCTCGCTGCGCGGCAAGTTCAAGTTCAACACCAACGGCTATCCGATCCAGGACTTCTACCTCGTCAAGGTCGCCAAGCGCGCCGACGGTAAGTTCCAGACCGAGATCGCGGAAAAGGTGTTTGCCGACTATGCCGATCCGCACGCCAAGGATTGCGCGCTGAAGTGACGCGAAGCGTCATCCTCGGGCGAAGCGAAGCTTCGACCCGGGGATCTCTTCGTCACGAGATGCTCGGGTCAGGCCCGAGCATGACGTCTCATGACCGGCCCTGACGTAGGACCGCGCGATGACCACGAGCCTCCTGATCGTCCAGCTCCTGAACGGCCTCCAGTTCGGCATCCTGTTGTTCCTGGTCGCCGCCGGCCTGACGCTGGTCTTCGGCGTGATGGACTTCATCAACCTCGCCCATGGCGTCCAGTATATGCTGGGCGCCTATCTCGCCGTCACCTTCGTCGGTCTGACCGGCTCCTTCATGCTCGGGCTCGTGCTGGCGCTCGCGGCGGCGCTGCTACTAGCGTTGGCCTTCGAGTTCCTGGTCTTCCGCCACCTCTATGAACGGGACCATCTCGATCAGGTGCTGGCGACCTTCGGGCTGATCCTGCTGCTGAACCAGGCGGTGAAGATGATCTGGGGCGCGGCGCCGCTCTCGGTGCCGGTGCCGGAATTCCTCTCAGGCAACGTCCGGCTGCTCGGCGACGTCCTCTATCCCGTCTACCGCTTCGCCCTGATCGCGGCTGGCTTGGGCGTCGGCGCATTGCTCTGGTTCGTCGTCGAGAAGACCCGGACCGGCATGCTGCTGAGGGCAGGGGCCTCGAACGCGCCGATGGTCTCCGCGCTCGGCGTCGACATCCGCAAGCTGTTCATGATCGTCTTCGCCTTCGGCACAATGCTCGCCGGTTTTGCCGGGGTGATGGCGGCGCCGATCCTCTCCGTCGAGCCCGGCATGGGCGACACCGTGCTGATCCTTGCCTTCGTAGTCATCGTCGTCGGCGGCATCGGCTCGATCCGCGGTGCGTTCGTCGGGGCGCTGATCGTGGGCCTCGTCGACACGCTCGGCCGCTCCTTCATGAACGATTTGCTGCGGTTGTTCATGGCGCCGGCCTCGGCGCGGGCGACCGGGGCGGCCCTCTCCTCGATGCTGATCTATCTGGTGATGGCGGCCGTGCTGTTCGTGCGGCCGGAGGGGCTGCTGCCGGCCAAGGGGCGCTCATGAGCGCGGTTACGACGCCTTCGGCCATCGGGCGCCCGGCGCTTCCCACCGCCCGCCGGCTGGCGCCGCTCGTCATCCTCGGCCTACTGGCGCTATTGCCGATCGCGACCGCGCTCGGCCTGCCCTCGCATTGGCTGACGCTGGTGACGCGGGCGATGATCTTCGCGATCGCGGCGCTTTCGCTTGATCTCATTCTCGGCGTCGGCGGTCTCGTCTCCTTCGGCCACGCGGCCTTCATTGGCATCGGGGCCTATGGCGCGGGCATCCTAATCACCGAAGGCCAGACCGAACTGCTGGTCGCGTTGCCGCTGATCCTCATCGTCTGCGGCATCTTCGCGGCCGTCACCGGCTATGTCTCGCTGCGCACGCGCGGCGTCGCCTTCATCATGATCACGCTCGCCTTCGGTCAGATGGCCTTCTATTTCGCCCAGGCGCTTTCGGCCTATGGCGGCGATGACGGGCTGACGCTCTACGAGAAGAGCACGTTCCTGGGGCGGGAGATCTTCGCCAACCGCACCGACTTCTACTACATCGCGCTCGGCACGCTGGCGGTCTGCTACTGGCTGGCGCGCCGGCTGGTCGCCTCGCGCTTCGGCCGCGTGCTCAGGGCGTCTCGAGAGAACGCCGTGCGCGTCACGGTGACCGGCTATGATGTCGGTCATGTCCGGCTCGCCGCCTATGTGATCAGCGGCATGATGGCGGGGGTCTCCGGCTTCCTGCTCGCCAACCAGACCGATTTCGTCAGCCCGGCCTTCATGTCCTGGCAGCGCTCGGGCGAATTGATCTTCATGGTCGTGCTCGGCGGCGTCGGCTCGCTCTATGGCGCGATCGTCGGCGCCATCGCCCTTCTGGCCGTGGAGGATGTGCTGTCATCGCTGACCCAGAACTGGAAGGCGATCTACGGCCCGCTGATCGTGCTTTTCGTGCTGTTCACCCGTGGGGGCATCGCCGGCCTCATCGCCAAGCGCAAAGGGCCCGGCAATGGCTGAACCGGCGCTCGCACTGAAGGGGCTCGCCAAATCCTTCGGCGCGCTCAAGGTCACCAACGGGGTCGACCTCACCATCGCGCCGGGCGAGCTCCATGCGTTGATCGGCCC
Source organism: Allobosea sp. 10L422 (assembly GCF_056395345.1). Classification (NCBI taxonomy): domain Bacteria; kingdom Pseudomonadati; phylum Pseudomonadota; class Alphaproteobacteria; order Hyphomicrobiales; family Alloboseaceae; genus Allobosea; species Allobosea sp. 10L422. Next base: position 44,416 of record NZ_JBFTJI010000014.1, on the reverse strand, counting down.
CAACGGCGCCGGCAAGACGACGCTCGTCCATCAGATCTCCGGCACGCTGCGGCCGGACAGCGGCGCTATCCTGTTCGGCGGCACGGACATCACCCGCCTGCCGCCGCAAAAGCGGGCGCAAGCGGGGCTCGCCCGCACTTTCCAGATCACCTCGACCATCGCCTCGCTCTCGGCGCTGGAGAATGTCGCGCTCGGCGTGCAAGCGCGCAGCGCTCATCCGCTCTCGCTGTTCCGCGACGCGGCGCGTGACGAGGCGCTCAACGCACCCGCCTGGGAGGCTCTGGAGGCGGTCGGTCTCGCGGGTCGCGCCCATGCGCCCGCCGGCAGCCTGTCCCATGGCGAGAAGCGCGCGCTGGAGATCGCGATGGCGCTGACGCTGGAACCGAAGCTCATCCTGCTCGACGAACCCCTGGCCGGCGTCGGCCATGAGGAGGGCGAGCGGCTGATCGCTCTTTTGAAGAGCCTCAAGGGTCGCTTCGCCATGCTGCTGGTCGAGCACGACATGAGCGCCGTCTTCGCGCTCGCCGACCGCGTCACCGTGCTGGTCTATGGCGGCGTGATCGCCTCGGGCGAGCCGGCGGCGGTCAGGGCCGACCCTGCCGTGCGGCAGGCCTATCTCGGCGAGGAGGGCTAGCGATGCTCAGCGTCGAAGGGCTCGATGCCGGCTATGGCGAAGCGCAGATCCTGTTCGGCGTCTATCTCGCTGTCGGCGAAGGCGAGGTGGTGACGCTGCTCGGCCGCAACGGCATGGGCAAGACCACGACGGTGCGCGCCATCATGGGGCTGTTGCCGGCGCGGGCCGGGCGCATCGCCTTCGGCGGCCGCGATCTGACTGGCGCCGCGCCCTTCCGCATTGCGCAGGCCGGCATCGGGCTCGTGCCAGAGGGGCGCCAGATCTTCCCGACGCTCTCGGTCGAAGAGAATTTGATTGCCACTGCGGCCGATCGCTCAGGCAAGAAGCGCTGGGATCTGGAGCGGATCTACGCCTTCTTCCCGCGCCTCAGGGAAAGGCGGGAGAACCGCGGCAATCAGCTCTCCGGCGGCGAGCAGCAAATGCTGGCGATCGGCCGCGCCCTGATGACCAACCCGAAGCTGACCATCCTCGATGAGGCGACGGAGGGGCTCGCACCCCTGATCCGCGAGGAGATCTGGAACTGCCTGACGGCGCTGAAGGCTGAAGGAGAATCGATCCTCGTCATCGACAAGAACGTCGATGCTCTCGTCCGGATCGCCGACCGCCATGTCGTCTTGGAGAAGGGGCGCGTCGTCTGGCGCGGCACCAGCGCGGAGCTACGCAGCGACAGTGCCGTGAAGGATCGCTTCCTGCATTTCTGAGGGCAGAGGACAATCGAGTTTTCGCGTCTCCGGACATCTCACTCACCCGCGCCGTCATCCCGGCCAAGCGGCGTAAGCCGCGCCGAGCCGGGATCCATCGAAGGACGCCGGCGCTCGACGATGGATCCCGGATCTCCGCTTCGCTGCGTCCGGGATGACCATGTGTTCTACGATCAACCGATCTTCAACAGAGAGGAAACACCCATGAAACCGCTGACCGCCGGCGTGACGCGCGCCAATGAGGGCCTCGACGGAATCTCCTGGAACATCCTCGGCCAGACCTATGTGCCGAAAACGCTGTCGGAGGACAGCTTCTCCTGGCACGCCACCTTCCCGCCCGGCACCTTCGTGCCGCCGCATATCCACACGACGCAGGACGAGTTCGTCTACATGCTGGAGGGCCGGCTCGATCTCGTGCTCGATGGGCAGGAGAGCTTCGCCACTGCCGGCGACCTGATCCGCCTGCCGCGCAATGTGCCGCACGGCCTGTTCAACAAGAGCGATGCGACGGTGAAGTGCCTGTTCTGGGTTTCGCCGACCGGTCGGCTCTACGATCTGTTCTGGGGCATCCATTCCATGGCCGAGCAGAAGCCGGCCGATGTCGTCGCGCTTTCGGCGAGGCACGAGGTCGACTTCCTGCCGCCCCCACCCGACGGGGCATGAGCGGGCGGCCGCGCGCGGGCGGCATCCATTCGCCACCGGCCGCTTCAGCCCCGACCGGCGCTGCCGTTAAGGATAATCCATCGTTGAGCGTGTAAAGGCGCGCAGCCTCTGCTTAATGTTTTGCAATCTAAGGTTGTGAAGCCGGGGAGGGGCAGTCACCATGGATGCCGAACGTCGCCGAGCACCGCGCCAGCGCACCCTGCTGAGCGGAGTGGCCGCCTTCAACGGCGGGCGCTCCACCCTGGATTGCACGATCCGCAATCTGTCGGAGGCCGGCGCCCTGATGGTTCTGTCGGATGCGGTCGCCTTGCCGCAGGCCTTCGAGATCGAAATCCCGTCGCGGCAGCGTCAATATTCGGCCCGCGCGGTCTGGCGTAGCGGCGAACGGATCGGCATTGTCTTCACCGAGCCGGCCGCGGCGGTGCCGCTCGACCTGATGCGCCGTCTCAAGGCTTGCGAGACGGCCAATGTCGGCCTGAAGGCTCGCATCCGCCAGTTGACCGAAGCCGGCTGATCAGCCCTTGCGGACTGCGAGTTGCTCGGCCGAAAACCCTGCTTTGCCGGCATAGGACTTCACGATCTGCTCGCGCTTGGCATAGCCCAGCACGCGCTCGACATCGTCGAAGCCGTTCGGCGCCAGCGCTTCCACCGCGTCGATGACCCGCTCCGGCCCGCCGACCCGGTTCATCGCCACCACCTCGGCCGTTGCCGGCAGGCGCTGTGCCTCATAAGCCGCGAGCGCCTGGCGCGGATGCTCGGCCTTCACCAGCCAGTCGGCGAGGCAGCGCGCATCGAGGATCGCCTGCGAGGCGCCGTTCGAGCCGACCGGATACATCGGGTGGGCGGCGTCGCCAAGCAATGTGACGCGGCCATGGGTCCAGCGGGGCAGGGGGTCGCGGTCGCACATCGGATATTCCCAGAAGGTCGAGGTCGCGCGGATCAGCCCGAGAATATCCATGTCCGGCACGCTGAAGCGGCGCGCGAAAGGCAGCACGTCCTCGAGCCGGCCGGGCTTGGACCAGGCCTCCTTCGGTGGCGGGCGTTCGGGGTCGCCGTTGCGGATATTGACGACCCAGTTGGTGAGCCGCGTGGTCGTGCTCGCTCCCTTGCCGATCGGATAGAGCACCAGCTTGCCGGCCATGCCGCCAGCGATGATCATGCTCTCGCCGTCGAGGAAGACCGGCCAATCGCAGGCGCCGCGCCACATCTGGACGCCCTGCCAGCACGGCGGTCCCTGGTTCGGGAAGTAGCAGGCCCGTACGGCAGAGTGGATGCCGTCGGCGCCGATCAGGACGTCGCCGCGGGCGGTCTCGCCGGCCTCGCCGAAGCGCGCGTCGCTGAAATGGGCGGTGACGCCGCCCTCGTCCTGGATAAAGCCGAGCAGGCGACGGCCGGTGAGGATCGCGTCGCCACCCAGACGCTCGGCGACGGCGTCGCGGATGACGCGCTGCAGCCTGCCGCGATGGATCGAGAACTGCGGCACTGGCGCCCCCGCATGCAGGCCCCGCGGCTCGCGCCAGACCGCCTGCCCGAAGCGATTCATGTAGACGAGCTCGCGCGTGCGGATGCCGGCCTCGTCGAGCGCCGGCAGCAGGCCGAGATCGGCGAGCTCCCGGATCGCATGCGGCAGGGTGTTGATGCCGACGCCGACCTCACGGATCTCGCTGGCCTGCTCGTAGACCGTCGCTGCGACCCCGCGCGCGTGAAGCATCAGCGCCAGCGTCAATCCGCCGATGCCGCCACCTACGATGATCACCCGCATATGCCCGTTCCCCTGGGTCTAATATTTTAAGTTTGAAATATAGGCGTTTGCGTTGTCAATCGCCGATGCTGGCGCCGTCTCGCCAGCCCGGCGCCAGCGCCACGCGCGATCGAAAGGTCGGGTCTTCGATCTCGAAGACGGGCCGGCCCCGGCGAGGTCTAACGCCGTGCGATCTGCCGGAAGGATTGCCGGAAAACCGCGGCTCCCCAGCGCATATGCTTACCCAAAGGGAACTTGTGCAGCGTGGTCCGCGTTATTCCGTTGCGCGGCGTATAAGCCTAGCACCGCGCCACCTGAAGGGAGCCGGCCTTAATGTTCCGGCCCCCTTCTTTTGTTTTGATTTCCCGCAAGCAATGGGTCGCCGCCAGAATATCGGCAGCGAGTACCGCTTGAAAAGCGCTGGGCGAGATCACGCCTTAAGCCAACGAGCCGGTCCCGCCGAAGCGAGGCCTGCCATTTCGCTGCCGGGAGATCGCTCGATCACTTGAACGATCTTGCGCGCCTGCCACCGAAGCACGCGGATGACGGTCTAGCCGTTGCGGCCAGCGGGTTGGCAGTCTCGGCTATCATTCCTGCCCGGCAATATCGGAGACGCCCTCTTCTGGTTGTTCGGAGGCTTTCCGCCCAACGCCGCGCATCATCGCGATCGAATCTTCATAGACCTTGATCGCATGGGAGAGCGCTTCAAACTCTTGCTCTTGTTCGCTTCCCGCTGTGGCGCCGCTCAAAGCCTGGGCGCGTTTTACCGCGGCAACGCATTCCTCCGGGTTGCGGATGATCAGCTTCGTCATGGCGATTCACCTTTCGGAGTTGGGTTCGTTCCCCTTTTCGCCGCACCGACGCGCTCATCGTGCTGAGCACATCGCCCGGCGCTGTCAGGTTCATGGAACCGCGGAGAGCACCGATATCCAAAGCAATATCGGCAGTGGCCAGATCTTCCGCCAGACCCTCCGCAGGAATGACGGCGTGGCGAACGCAGTTGTTGCACCGGGTCCCCGCTCGCCGGAATCCCATGCTCGTGCCGGGCCGACCGTCGCGGCCGGACCATCGGCCCATCCGGATCATCGGGCGCGATCGCGCTCCAATGAGAACGATACGCCCAGATTCCGCGGCGCGTAGGCCGGCCGCAAGCCCTGCCTCATCGCGTCCCAGTTCCGTCGCGGTCGGGCATTCCACGGGCGACCGGTGGTATCGGGCGCAAGCACGACGAAAACGTGCCGATCATTGCATCCGATTCCAATTCGCGGGTGCTCGTGATTACGGGAATTGGCCGAGTTGAGCGCGCAGCGCGACCGCATTCACGCCAAAGGCTGCCTCGAACTGAGCATTGAAGCGGGTGAAATTGGAGAAGCGCCAGCGGCGGGCAATTTCTCCGACGGATTCACCGGAATTGCCTTCGATCTCGCGTCGGACGCCCTCCAGCCGCACCGACCGTTCGTACTCCGAGATCGATACCCTCAGAAACTTCTGAAAGCCGTACTGCAGAGCCCGCAAGCTGACGCCTGCGACCGCAGCGAGTTCCTCGGGRGKGATCGGCCKGCGGGCATTCTCCCGGATGAATTCGATSGTCCGCTTGACGTGCTTTGGCGCGATGACATGGGAACTCCGTTCCAGCGCCTTGGTATGGTTATGGGGCAGCACCTCGAGAATGAGATCCGCCAGCAGAGCGCTCAAACGTCTCGCGCCATGCCGGGAATCCTGCAGCAATTCCACCAGCATCGACAGATCGAGCCCCATCAGGAAGCATCGCAGGGCGCCGACCGAAGGCTGCTCGAGGTCGAGCTCGGCCTCGAATCTGAGCTTGTGCATGACCGGCGCCCCTGTCAGTTCGAACAGGCGGTTGGTCAGCAGGTTTCTGTCGAGGAGGACGGAATAGTTTTCGGAGTGAGCCGAGCGATGCAGCGCCTTGGTCTCGCCGACGTCGAAAATCGCCGCCTGCAGCCTTTCGCAGCGAATGACGCGATCCTCAAGTTCGATGTTTGTCGCCCCCTTGAGCGCCAGCAGAAGCTCGTATCCACATGGGCTCTGCCGCGGCTGGATCTCGACCGGATCCTCGAAGCTCGTCCGGGTGAAGACAATGCCATCCGACGCATGATTGAGCGTGCTGATCTCAATGCGTCCCGAGGGCCTGTTCGGCTGCGAGATCGCGATGCTCGCTCCGAATGCTGCAAAGTGCTCCATCGCTTCGTTGGGGTCGTGGGTGACGAAGTGATGCAGTGCCTGCCGCCGCGCCGGTGCGCGGTGATAGTGTCGTGTCATCACGCCACTCTCGATCTCGGCGCGCGGCCCGGACAATTAACGGCGGCAAGCTTGCTGCCGCGCGCTTGGCCGCATGGCGGCGCCGGATATCCCAGGTGTCGACCCATCCAGAAATTCCTAGGCCAGGCGGATCGCCTGAATCCGCCGTCGTTTTTTTTGCGGTAGGCGTAGCAAGGAGACAGATTGCGCAACTTGGATTCGCCGGGCGCAACCGCCTGACAAACAGCGCAACATCTGATTCGCGATTAATATATTGATCAGAATTGAACGTAAAGCTGGGCTTGTTCAAACGTTTCAGGTCTAAACTATCTCAATTGTTCGCGTGTAATTCTGCCAACTAATGGCTGAATTCCACATTAGATCGCAGATGAGATCTCGGTGACCGGAAGGAACGTGCGCCCAAGCATAAAAGGTTCGATTCGTGCTGACGTTAATGCTTCCGCGGGATTGCTCGCTCCGAACGGTGCGCCACCTGTTCGATGAGATCAGCTCTGCTGTCCAGGCGGAGGCGGAGGTCGAAATCGATTGTTCGGCCCTCAGCATGATCGACCTCGCCGGGCTTCAGCTCCTGGTTTCGGCCGGCCGCACCGCACGTGCCGCGGGCAAGCGCATCAGTCTGCGGGGGCCGTCCGAAATCTTGAACGCCGCGCTGGCGCGCGCAGGGATCTCGCCCGCGCAGCTCGGTGACTGCAATCTCACCAACAAGGCTTGAGTGGCATGGCGTCAATTCTGACTGTCGACGATTCCCCGAGCGTGCGGCAGATGATCAAGCTCGTGCTGGCGCCCTCCGGCCATAGGGTGGTGGAGGCGGGCGATGGTTCCGAAGGCTTGGCCAAGGCGAAGGCGGAGCGCTTCGAACTCGTCATCACCGATCTGAACATGCCTGTGATGAACGGCCTCGAGATGATCCGCAGCTTGCGTGCGCTCCCGTCCTTCACGGGAGTGCCGATCGTCTTCCTCACAACCGAGTCCGATGACGGGATCAAGCAGCAGGCAAAGGCCGCGGGTGCGACCGGGTGGATCACCAAGCCTTTCAAGCCGGAGCAACTGCTTGCGGTCGTCGCCAAGCTGGTGCGGACATGATGGAGCTGGACCCGGCTGAAACATTCCGGCAGGAGGCCAGCGACCTGCTGGACAGTTTGGAAGCGGCGCTGCTCGATCTCGGTCAGACGCCGCAGGACAGCGATCTGATCGATGCGGCTTTCAGGGCGCTGCACACGATCAAGGGGTCGGGGGCGATGTTCGGCTTCGACCGGGTCGCCGCCTTCACCCATGATTTCGAAACCGCCTTCGATATGATCCGCAAGGGCAAGATCTCGGCGGAGCGTGACATCATCACCGTCTCTTTGGCCGCTAAGGACTATATTCGCGCGCTGATCGACGATCCCGACTCGACCGATCCGATCATTGGCGAGGCGATCGTCGAAGAACTCCAGGCCCTGATCGCCTCGGGCACGGCAGGAGCCGTAGCATCCCCCGCCAGCGTTGCTGCCGACGAGACTCCTGCCGCGCCTGCCGCATCTGGCACGGGCTGGCTGATCGAGATCGCTTTCGAGCCGGATATCCTGCGCAACGGCACCAATCCGCTGGTGCTGCTGGACGATCTCCGTGCGCTCGGCTCATGCACGGTTGCCGCGCATCTCGACGCCCTGCCGGACCTCGGCACGCTCGATCCGGAGACGTGCATGATCGCATGGTCGGTCGAGCTCGAAAGCGGCTGCTCGCGTGAGGACATCGAGGATGTCTTCATGTTCGTCCGCGACGAGATGAAGCTTGGCATCGCGCCGCGCGGCCCGGCCGCGAGCGCGGATGCGCAGCAGCTCACGAGGATAGAGGACGAGGAGGTGGTTGCCGCCGCGGCCCCCGCTGTCGCCATTGCGAAAGAGTCGCAACCCGCGCCGGTGGAGCGTGCAACGGGTGAGCGGAGCGACGCCGTCCGCCGTGGCGAGGACAAGACCTCGACCGTCCGCGTCCAGGCCGAGCGTCTCGATGAGTTGATGGACCGCGTTGGCGAACTCGTCATTGCGCAGGCGCGGCTCAGCCAGCTCGCTCATTCCGGAACCGACCTCGCGATCAAATCGATCGCCGAGGAAATCGAGCGCTTGGCGTCGGGACTGCGCGATTCGACGATGGGGGTGCGCATGGTGCCGATGGGCTCGCTCTTCGGCCGCTTCCGCCGTCTCGTCCACGACCTCTCGCGCGATCTCGGTAAGCCCGTCGATTTCATCACCGTCGGCGAGGATACCGAACTCGACAAGACCATGATCGAGCGTCTTGCCGACCCGTTGGTCCATCTCATCCGAAACGCGATCGACCACGGCATCGAAGCGCCCGAGACACGCGCCGGCTCCACCAAATCGGCGACGGGGCGCATCGAACTCGCCGCGCGCTATGTCGGCGCTCAAGTGCTTGTCACCGTGCAGGATGACGGCGCCGGGCTCGACACAGCCCGCATCCGCGCCAAAGCCGAGGAGCAGGGGCTGATCGCGGCTGGAGCGCCCTTGAGCGAGCACGAGATCCATCAGTTCCTGTTCCATCCCGGCTTCTCCACCGCTCGGACGATCTCCGCGCTGTCAGGCCGCGGTGTCGGCATGGACGTGGTGAAGCGCACGATCGAAGCCATGCGCGGCACGATCGATCTCGCGACCGTGCCTGGCTATGGAAGCACGGTGACGCTGCGGCTGCCGCTGACGCTTGCCATCATCGAGGGGTTGCTGATCCGCGTCGGCGAGGGGCGCTACATCATTCCGCTCTCGGCGATCGAGGAATGCGTCGAACTGACCGCGGCCGACGACGCCCGGGCGCGCGGGCGCAACTTCCTGAACGTCCGCGGCGACCTCGTGCCCTTCCTGAGGCTGCGCGATCTCTTCGAGGCTGATGGCGAGGCCGACCCGCACCAGAAGGTCATCATCACCACGACGGGGGACACGCGCGCCGGCCTCGTCGTCGACCAGATCATCGGCAGCCATCAGACCGTGATCAAGTCGCTCTCCAAGCTCCATTCCGATGTCACGATGTTCTCGGGCGCGACGATCCTCGGCGACGGTTCCGCTGCGCTCATTCTTGACGTCGCTCAACTCATTTCGCTCGGCCAGAGCCGCGCCGAAACCGAAAAGACTCCTGAGGCGGCATGATGCGGATTCAGATACAGGGCAGCGCCAGCCATGGCGCGCAGCCTGCCGGGGAGATGCAGCTTCAGGTCCTGATGATTGGCCTCGGTGGCGAGATCTTCGCGATCGAAGCCGAGGCGGTGCGCGAGATCATCGACCCGGTCCCTGCGACGCGGGTTGCAGGGGCGCGCGCCTTTCTGCCGGCGCTGATCAATGTGCGCGGCAATGTCATCCCCTTGGCGGATCTGCGYCTGCGCTTCGGCATGGGACGGCAAGCCGACACGGCGGACACGCGCATCGTTGTCGTCGAGATCGAGATCGACGGTGATCCCGTCGCGCTCGGGATCATGGCGGACAAGGTCTACGAGGTGACCGAAATCTCGACGGCCCAGATTCAGCAGACGCCGCGCCTGGGAATGCACTGGCGGCCTGAATTCATCCGTTTCATCACCAAGTGGAACGACGAATTCGTGATCGTTCCCGATCTCGAGAAGATTCTGAGCTGAAGCGCTGCCAATCCAGCGCATGAAATCCTTACGTTGCTTATCGGGGACTGAGTATGAGATTGACGATCAAGACCAAACTGGCCGGTGCCTTCGGCATCGTCATCGCCTTGTCCATGGTGGCAGGCGGGCTTTCCTATCAAAAGCTGTCCGACATGTCCGAGACGCAGGGCGTGCTGATCAACTGGACCAACCGGCTGGATCAGATCAGCGACGTGCGCAGCATGATGAACAGATCGGTGCGTTCTGAAAAGAATGCCGTCATGGCGGCAACCGACAAGGAGATACTCGCTCAAGCCGCGAGTGCGGTTCAGAATCGCCTCGACGCCATGAAGCTCAAGGAGCAAATCCAGGCCCAGGCCGGCGAGGCCGGCAAACGCCGCTGGGAGGCTCTGACGCCCAAGATCAACCGCTTCTTCGCAGCGCAGGACGAGGTTATCCGCAACGCCAAGCTGAATTCGAACAACCGTGCCGCGGAACTCTGGGGCAGCGAGATGACGCCGCTCATCCAAGGCGTCACGGTCGCCTCCACGGCGGTCCTGAACGAGCTCACCAAGCCTTCCGCTTCGCCGGAGGCGCTGCGGTTGGCTCTCGATTTCCAGTCGGTGCGGCTGGAATGGCTGCGCTTGACGCGGTCGATCGGGCAGTTGTTCGGCGCGACGAGCGTGGCCGAGGTCGAGAAGCTGCAGAAATCGGCCGAGGCGCAGGCCCGCGACGTCCGCGCCGCGCTCGCCAAGGCGGCCGCCCCCTTTGCGGAGCAGGGGGTGTCGCCGGCAAACATGCTCGCTGCCTTCGACAAGGGGATCGATGCTGCCCTCCGGATCGCAGCCGTTGCGGGCGAGGCGGGGAACATCAAGGCCAGCACGGTTTCGATGGGCGAGGGCGGCGAGGCCGTCACCGACATGATGGCAGGCCTTGATGAGTATACCGACTTCATCAAGCAGTCGGCTGCCGCCGCCGCCAAGGAAGCAAGCGAACAGGCGGCCTTCGCGAAGACGCTCCTCATCGGCATCGTCCTGGGCTCGCTGTTGATCGCCATCATCGCGGCCACCTGGATTGCTCTTTCGATCAGCCGCGGCCTGTCGAGCGCGGTCGGACTGGCCAACGCGGTTGCGATCGGCGACCTCGGACAGTCGATCTCCGTGAAGAGCAAGGACGAGATCGGCGATCTGGTCACCGCGCTGAACGCGATGACGGCGAATCTCAGCGATACCGCCGCTGTCGCCAATGCGATCTCCAATGGCGACCTGACCGTCGAGGCGAAGAGGATGTCGGAGAAGGACACCCTCGGCATCGCTCTCGAGAACATGGTCGAGAAGCTGCGCGATGTCGTCGGCCAGGTGACCAGCGCCGCCGAGAACATGTCGGCGGGCAGCCAGGAGCTGTCGGCCAGCGCCGAACAGCTCTCGCAAGGCTCCACCGAGCAGGCCTCTTCGACGGAGGAAGCCTCCTCGTCGATGGAGGAGATGGCGGCCAATGTGAAGCAGAACGCCGAGAACGCCAGCCAGACGGAGAAGATGGCCACGCAGTCCGCGAAGGATGCCGAGGCGAGCGGTGTTGCGGTGGGCAAGGCGGTCGATGCGATGCAGACGATCGCCGCCAAGATCAACATCGTCCAGGAGATCGCCCGCCAGACCGATCTGCTGGCGCTGAACGCGGCGGTCGAGGCGGCCCGTGCCGGCGAGCATGGCAAGGGCTTCGCGGTGGTCGCCTCGGAAGTGCGCAAGCTCGCCGAGCGCAGCCAGGCGGCTGCAGCCGAGATCGGGACCTTGTCGTCCGATACCGTCAAGGTCGCGCAGGAGGCCGGCTCGATGCTGGCCAGGCTGGTGCCCGACATCAAGAAGACCGCCGAGCTTGTCGAGGAGATCACCTCCGCCAGCCGCGAACAGGATGTCGGCGCCGCCCAGATCAATCAGGCGATCCAGCAGCTCGACAAGGTGACGCAGCAGAACGCGGCAGCCTCCGAACAGGTCTCCGCAACCTCCGAGGAACTCTCGGCTCAGGCCGAGACGCTACAGGCCACGATTGCCTTCTTCCGGCTCGGCGAAGGCGGCGCGCGCAAGGACGGGCCGCGCCCGGCTGGGGTCGACAGGGCCGTCACCATGCTGCGCGGCAAGGCCACGGCCATGGCGAGCGCGCTGCAGCCGAAGCGGGCGCCTGCCTCCAGCACACGTCCGGCCAAGAAGGTCGTCAATGGCGGCTTCGCCTTTGACATGGATGACGGCGAGGACCAGCACGACGCCGCTTTCCACCGCGCCTGAGCGCATGCCGGCCCCGCCCAGGCGGCGGGGCCGGCCTCTCCGCGCCTCAATCCGCCTGGCTCCCCAGCCGCATCGCGAGTCTCCCATGGCCGACACCGCACAATACCTGACCCTTGGCATCGATCATGAGCTCTTCGGCATCGATATCCGCAATGTCCGCGAGATCCTCGACATGCGTCCGATCTCGAAGCTGCCGCATGCGCCGGCCTTCCTGCTCGGCATGATCGATGTTCGCGGTGCCGGCTATCCGATCGTGGATCTGCGCACGAAGCTCGGCCTGCCGCGCGCCGAGCCAACCGAGGCGACGCGCATCATCATCCTGGACGTGCCGGTCAAGGGCCGCACCCGGGGCGTCGGCTTCGTCGCCGATCGCGTCTTCGAGGTCACCGGCCTCGATGCCGACCAGACCGAGGCCGCCCCCGATGTCGGCGGCCGCTGGCAATCGAACTACATCGCCGGGATCGGCCGCAAGGGCGAAGCCTTCATCGTCATCTTCGATCTCGAGCGCCTGATGGAAGCCGATGGTCTTCCTCTGGCCGATCTCGCTGCCGGCAAGGCAGCTTGACGCCGATGAGGCCAACCATGTCGGACACCTCGGATTATCTGGCTGATAAGCATTTTTCGGCCATCGCTGCGATCATCGAGAGTCGGGTTGGCATCAAGCTGCCACCCACCAAACGCACCATGGTCGAGGGGCGGCTGCGAAAGCGCGCCCGTGCGCTTGGCCTGGCAGGGGTGTCCGGCTATGGCGCCCATCTGTTCGAACGCGGCGGGCTCGACGACGAGCTTGTACACCTGATCGATTGCGTGACCACCAACAAGACCGATTTCTTTCGCGAGCCGAGCCATTTCGAGTTTCTGCGCAATGTCGCCGTGCCGCAGTTGCTGCAGCGGCATGACTCGCTCCCGGCCGGCCTGAAGGTCTGGAGCGCCGCCTGCTCGACGGGGGCGGAAGCCTACACGGTCGCCATGGTGCTGCAGGATTTGGTGAATGCCGCCAAGCCGATCCGCTTCTCGATCCTGGGCACGGATATCTCGACGGAGGTCCTGCGCGAGGCGAGAGCGGCCATCTATCCGCGCGCCTTCGTTGCGCCGGTGCCGTCGGCCATGCAGCAGCGCTACCTCATGCGATCGAAGGATCCGCGGCAAGAAGTCGTCAGGGTCGCGCCGGAACTGCGCAGAAAAGTCCATTTCGAGCGGCTGAACCTGATGGACGAAAGCTATCCATTCGACCGGGACGTGGACGTCATCTTCTGCCGCAACGTGCTGATCTATTTCGACGGGCCGACTCAGARGGCYGTCATCGAACGCCTGGTGTCGCATCTTCGACCCGGCGGATACCTGATGCTCGGCCATTCGGAATCGATGGCGGGCAGCGGCATCGCCGGAGTGCAGCAGATCGTCCCGACCGTCTATCAGGCCGCTCCCGCCGCGCTCAGGAGGGCAGCAGAATGACCCGTCAACCGATCCGCGTGCTCATCGTCGACGACTCAGCCTCGGTGCGCCAGGTGCTCAGCTCGATCCTGAGTGCCGATCCGGGCATCGAGGTCATGGGAACGGCAGCCGATGCCTTTGCCGCGGTGCGCCGTCTGCAGAGCGAATTGCCGGACGTCATGATCCTCGACATCGAGATGCCGGGGATGGACGGGCTCACCTTCCTGCGCAAGATCATGGCGCAGCGGCCCATTCCGGTGATCATCTGCTCGACCTTGACCGAGGCGGGGTCGCGGGCGCTGTTCGATGCGCTGGAAGCCGGGGCGGTCGACGTGCTGCCGAAGCCGCGCATCGACACGCGCAACGCGCTGATCGAGACGGCGGATCGGCTGAGGCACTCCGTCAGGGCGGCCGCTCAGGCGCGGCTGCGCCCTAGGGCGGCGCGTTCGCCGGTCGAAAAGAAGCTGACCGCGGATGTCATCATGCCGCCACCGGTTCCCGTCCGCGTCCGCAGCGAGACGGATCGTATCGTCTGCATCGGCATTTCGACCGGTGGGACCGAGACCCTTCGGGAGGTCCTGACGGCTCTGCCGGTCACATGTCCCGGCATTGCGGTGGTGCAGCACATGCCTGAGAAGTTCACGGCCGCCTTTGCCCGCCGGCTGAACGGCATTTGCGCGGTCGAGATCAAGGAAGCGGAGGACGGCGACGAGCTTCGGGCCGGCCGCGTCCTGATTGCGCCGGGAAATCGTCACATGCTTCTGCAGCGCGCCGGGACGCAGTATCGCGTTGCGATCAAGGACGGCCCGCATGTCTCGCGCCACCGTCCGTCCGTGGACGTGCTGTTCCGCTCGGCTGCCCAATATGCCGGCGCCAACGCACTCGGCCTGATCATGACTGGCATGGGCGATGACGGCGCTCGCGGGCTGCTCGAAATGCGCAAGGCAGGCGCGCACACGCTGGCGCAGGACGAGGAGAGTTGCGTCGTCTTCGGCATGCCTAAGGAGGCGATCGAGCTTGGTGCCGCCCAGCGCGTGATCGGCCTCGCGCGCGTGCCCCAAGAGATCATGGCCTGGCCGCATCACGGGCGCGGCGGGGCAGGCGAGATCGCACAAACCGCCTGAGGATGAGTAGCATTGCGTCGGGGGCAGAATGTTTCGGGATAACGAAGGACTATCGAGGCTGATCCTGTCGCTGGATGCGAATGCGCGCGCGATTGATGTGACCTTCGCCACCGCCGGGCAGCAGCTCGGCGACGGTCTGGAACTGTTTCAGGCGCTGAATGAGCGGCTTGGAGCCTTGTCGCGCGAACTGGCAGGCACCGAGATCGAACAGGCCCGCACGGCGCTGCATCGTCTCGCCGGCGAATTGCGTGTGCTGAACCACGCCCTTGCCTCCGAAACCTGCGCGCTTCAGGACCTGTCGATCCACAGCCACATCGCCTCTCAGGCTCTCGAACGGCTGCTCGAGCAGATGCGCCTCATCACCATCCTCGCACGCGGCGCACGGATCGAGGCCATATCCATTCCGATGGTGGGGAGTGATTTCGGCGACTTTGCCGGCGAGATCGGCACGCTGACCGCAGAAGCCCAGCGCACGATCACACGCTGCGCGCGCGATCAGGCGCGGCTCTGTAGCCTCCTCGATTCCGCGCTGAAGGCACAGCGAGAATTCGAAGGGCGGTACGGAAAGTCGCTGGCGGCGCTGGCAGGCAAGCTCGACCAGACGCTGGCGGAGGTCGCCGAGCGTCAGCGCCGCAGCGTCGCGCTGACCGCCGAGGCGGCCGCGATCTCGGGCCGAATCACATTGGCCACCGGTGGCGCCATTATCGCTCTCCAGGCCGGCGACAGCATACGCCAGAGGCTTGAACACGCCATTTCCGGGCTGCGTCTGGGCGAGGTGCCGGGGGGCGCGGCCGATCTGGACGGCGCGGTGCGCCTCGCCTGCGGCGATATGCTGTTGCGGCTGCAATCGGCGCAGCTCGAAGGCGCAGCCGGCGCTCTCGGTCCCGATGTCGAAGAGATCAACAGCGCGCTCGTCCTGCTTGACCGCGAGACCACGCAACTGATCGATCTCGTCAGGTCGCTCTATCGCGGTGGCGGCACCGCATCGTTCCTGGTAGAGCTGGAGGCCGATCTGGCAGAGGCTTCTGAGCTCCTCGGCCGTTGCGACATCGCCCGCGCCGGCGTCGACCGCGTCACCAAAGCTGTCGCGAGCGTTCTCGATGATTGCCAGGGCACGGTCGAGGCGCTTGCTGCGACCGCCACGAACATCGTCCTGATCGGGATGAATGCGGGACTGCGCGCGGCGCGGATCGGCACCGGCGGGCGCAGTCTCGTGGTGATCGCCCAGGAGCTGAAATTCGCGGCCGACCAGGTGGCCACCGATTCGCGGAAGCTGACTCCAGCGTTCACGCAGATGCAGGCCGCCTCGTCGGTGCTGAAGCGCGAAGGGAAGCTGGACGCTACCTATTTCGCCGCGTGCGACGAGATGATGCGCAACTCGCTCGCCATCATGCGCCACAGCGGCGATCGGCTCGGTGCGAGCCTGGACGAGTTGCTGCGGCAGGGCGAGAGGTTCGGCGCCGTGATCGAGCAGGCCGGGCTATCCTTCTCGAGCACCGGAGCTATGCGCGATCTCATCATGGGGGCGGCCCGTGAGCTGTTGCTCGCGGCCGGAGCGCAACTCCCGGAGACGCATCTGCTCGCGCAGGCGGGGGATTTCATCGCGCGAGTGATCTGGCCGAGCTACACCATGGCGGCAGAACGCCAGATCCACAATGCTGTGCTCGAACGATGCGGATTGGCGCAGGAGGCGCGTACGCCGGTTACCGTCGCGGCGGAAGCCGAGGTCGACGAGTTTCTGTTCTAGTTGGACGAAATCGCCCGGGGGACCGTCGCGACCTGCCTGATCGCGTTGATTGGGGCCATCGGGGTTCCGTGCTTGGCCACCGTCCTCGACACGCATGGCGATGCCCAGAAGCCCATTCTCGCCGATAGGATTCGCGCCATCGAGAGGAAGCGAGGAAGAATGTGCGCGCTCGAGGCGGTCGGCCAGATGCTGTTCGGCCCGGCGCCGCTCGGAGCCTGCAAAGATCAGCTGTTGCTGGGTCGGCTAAGATCCATTCGGCACCCGGCTCGCACTTCATGGTCGGGCGCAGGCACTGCCGCATCTTAGCCTGAGATTGATGCCGTTCGCCGAACCCTTCCCGCAAGGTCGCGGAGGATAGGCACCATGAATTATTCGCTGCGCCTGCGGACATGTGGCTCTCGCGATCGGCCGAGTTGGGCAGGCGTGCTCAGCTGCGGGACCGAGGTAGCGCAGGACGCCATAAGCGGAACTTGGCGCCTTGCCGGCAAGTGGACGCTGAGACCTTCGGGGAGTTGCTTCGACCCTTTGGCTACGGCAGCCGAATGGAAGCGTCTTAGGAGAGATCTTCCTGGTCGAAAAACGGTCGGCGCCGCGACTGATCCGCTTTGGGCAAAACCAGCGCCGGTGCTGCTTCGCATCAGCCCCGGCAGCTCTGCCGCCAGCGCGTCGATCGCGACACGACCTTCGGCGGCAAATGCGGCGTCTGCAACTAGAGTGCGTGCACGTCGTAGGGCAGCCGCCCCTACTGAGGCGCTGCGCAAGGCCGGCGCCGCGCGTGTCGTTGCTTCCGCCGAGGCGGATATTGAAGCCTGGCTGAAGGAGATCACCGGCGAGGTTGGCATTCGGGCCGTCTTCGACGCAGTCGGCGTCCCCGCCTTCATGCCGCTCACCGCCGCGATGATCCGAGGCGGCATCCTCATCAACTATGGCGGCAAGAGCTCCGAGGCGACGCCCTTCCCCCTCTTCAATGTGCTGAGCAAAGGTCTGCCGTTGCGCGGCTATCTGGTCCACGAAATCACAGGAGATCCGGTGCGCCCAAGGCGTTCGTCCTGGAGGGGCTGAGCGATGGCTCACTGAAGCCGATCATCGCGCGGACTTTTCCAACGCGAGTGCAGAGACCGCGAGCCAGAACGTCGCTGGTCTTGCAATTCTTGTCGGCAAGCGGTTTCAAGCTCGACTGCCGCCTTGGGTGCTCACCGATTCCAGCGCGGATCCACGAATCCGAGCGAGAGTAGCGGTCGTACAGATCCTTGTTCAATTTTCCATCAGGCTAGCGAAGGCGATCTCACCATCGGTGATGTAGTGGTTAACCTTTCCGGTCTGCAACCGTGATCCGGATTGGTGCAATGCGACCTCCCCGATCACCCGCTTTGCCTTTAACTGGGTGACGACGTAGTTGCGTTCCGCATTCGTGTCTGAATCGGTCGCATGGGTGACTTGGAGCGTTAGTCGGGCCAGCGATAGGCCGGTGTCTCTGGTGCCCGCCCCAACCCACAGCACGCGCTGATCGGTCGACGGTTTATCCGTGTTCAACCAGAAGCTCGCCGCTGCCATATCGTCCTCCGAGTGGGCGAGACTCAACGCCCAGAAACGGACGTGATGGCGCTTGCGCGGGCTGTTGTTGATCGGCTCCTGGAAACCAATGTCCTGCCTCCGTCCAAAGAGATAGAGGGAGCTGAAAGGAGCTGTGGGATACGGAGAGTTGAGTAAAAACGCGCGTATCATTCGCCACGAGCTCGCGACCCCCAAACGATCGGCTGTTGACCAACCCGCCGTTGCAAACGCATCGCAGAGCTGTTGAAGGGGGCCGATGAGGACGAGGTTTACCGGATCGCCAGCCAAGCCATCTCCGGTGATCGTGTATTTAGGGATAAGTCTCCGGTGGAGAACCTTCAGCCCCATTCGGACCACATTTGGCAAAATGACATAGGCTGCCAGCCCGTAAGTGAGGCTTACTGCCAGGATCCACGGAAGTCGGTGGTCCGCCGTGTCGAATACGACGAAGACTATCAGCCAGACGCTGAAGGCGCCGAGGCAGAAAATGAGCAACCTCTTGAATAGGCGCGCAAGGAATCGCAAAATCTTTGTCCTGTCTGGCAGGAGATGAGCTCGTCGCAGCTCTGTCTGTTCGTATGCAGGTTTCACCGTCCAGCCCGGCATTAGGCCTCGGATCCGACGCCCGTTCAACGGGTAAAGGCGACCGAGGCCACGCATAACCGTGCGTGTCGGCTCGTGACACCTTGAGACCGCAAAATCGGTAGAGTGCGGGCCTAACATTTGGCGAGATCGTCGCGCCATGAAGGAAGGAACGATGCGGCATTCAGCAGCAAAGACCACCAAACGCTTGTTAAGAATCTGAATTGGAAGGGGGTTATTGCCAAGAAATTAGGTGGCGTGCTGCCCGCCTTTCCCGTGATGCGGCGTTCCGGACATCGCAAAAGCGCCACTTGCGCCAGAACCGAACCCTAGCTCCTCGTCCGAAACCGGACCTTCCCGGTGCGGGACGCGATGCGCATTGCACCCAGTTGCGGAGGCCGAATTCGCGCCCACAAACACGACGGCGGCAGCCAAAATACCAGCGGCCATCGGGCGTAGTGCCGGGCCGGCTAAATTACCCGCAACCCAGCTCGCTCAGGCGCTGCCTCTCTGTACAAGAGCATAATCTACATTCTTGATCGCCGCATCGATCGGCGAGCCCTCGATGCGGCAGATCAGCATGTCAGCGGCCGCCCAACCCATCTGATAGCCTTGGGTCCTGATGGTCGTCAGACCGGGAGGGATCTCGGCCGCGATCTCGAAGTCGCCAAATCCTGCAACGGCGAGATCCTCCGGGATCCGCATGCCGCGGCGTTGCGCCTCGAAGATGACACCGACGGCCAGGAGATCCGATGCGCAGAGCACGGCCCGCACACCGCCAGCATCGAGCAACTGCTGCAGCCCGCTCGCTCCTCCACGAAAGCTAGATGCATCCTCCGTCCCGTCCGAAGACACGGGTGAAACCACGATATCGGCCGGCAGGCCCGCCTGACGCAGCGCTTCCAGCGCTCCGTCTCGGCGGGCCTCGTAGCGCCGCAGGCCGGATACGGGGTAGTCGACATATCCGATCCGATCGTAGCCCCTGGCGATCAGGTAGTTCGCAATCTCGGTTCCCGCCTCGCGGTTTCGGAACCCTGTCGCCATGTCGATGATCGGCCCTTCAGTCTCCCAGACCTCGACCACGGGTAGGCCGGAGCCGCGCAGCAGCGCGTAGGTCTCATCGCTGTGGCGGGTGCCCGTCAGCACGAGGCCGTCCGGGCGCCGGCGGATGAACGCCTCTACCGCCGAGGCCTCCGCATCCGGCGAATAGCCGGTGTTTGTGATCATGAACTGATAGGAGGCCTGCCTGAGGCGATCAGCCATGCCCTGAATGCTGTTGGCGTTATTGGAGTTGCGCAGGGATGGCACGACGATCCCGATCATGGCGCTGCGGCCCGAGGCGAGATTGCCGGCGAGCATGTTCGGAACGAAGCCCAGGCGCTCGCCTTCGTTCAACACGCGCGCGCGCGTCCCGGCGCTCACGGCGGACGGGTTCTTGTAGACGCGCGAGACCGTCATAAGCGAGACGCCGGCGGCATGCGCGACATCGGACATGGTGGCCCAGCCCGGTAGTCGCTTCACGGGATCATGGTTCATTGATCGGCTCTGCTGCACGCCTTTTGCGCATCGTTGAGGCTGTTTGAGTCGTACCCTACTTGACAGCGGGCAAAACATAAACCTGGATGTTAGCGATAACGTTAGCGCTAACAAGCGGATTTATCGTGACCGAAGCAGATAGTTTGAAGCAGCGCGTGCTCGGTTGGATCGAGCGTGATCGCGAAGAGATCATCGCCTTCCTCTCGGCGTTCCTGCAGGCCAAGTCGCCGAACCCTCCCGGCGATACGCGGCTCGCTAGCGCCCATGTGGAGCGCTTCCTCACCGAACGCGGATTGCCGTTTCGCGTGTTGAGCGCCCAGGAGCATCTGCCCAACATCGTCGGCTCGGTCTCGGCGGCGCAACCGGGGCGACACCTCGTCCTGAACGGGCATATGGACGTCTTCCCAGCGATCGAGGAATTGCCGGGACAGCGCAGCCAATGGAGCGGCGAAGTCACCGACGGCCGCATATACGGGCGCGGCGCCGCGGATATGAAATGCGGTACGACGGCCTCGATCTACACCTACCGCTACCTTGCCGAGCTGATGCCGGTGCTGCGTGGACGCCTGACGCTGACGGTGGTGTCCGACGAGGAGACCGGCGGCCGCTACGGCACGCGCCACCTCATGGAGTCAATCCCCGAAGAGGTGATCGGCGATTGCTGCCTCAACGGCGAGCCGAGCGGGCTCGCCACGCTGCGCTTCGGGGAAAAGGGCGCACTGCGGATGGCGCTGACGGTTCGCACCCGCGGAGCCCATGGCGCCTACCCGCATCTCAGCGAGAGCGCGATCAAGATTGCCTGTCGTTTGGCGACGGATCTGGAGGCGCTAGCGGAGCTCCTGCCCGAACTGCCGGAAACGGTCAGTGCCGTGATCGGCTCCGCGCCGGCACGTGAGGCGATGAACATCAGCCTCGGCGACGGCGCGGCCGACATCGCCGACCGCACGACGGTGAATATCGGGGTGATCCGCGGCGGGCTCAAGGTCAACATGCTGCCGGACGAGTGCCTGCTCGAAGTCGAGGTCCGGATGCCGCCCGGCCTGAGCATCGAGCGGGTCGAGAGCGAACTCGCCGGCATTATCGCCCGCTATCCGATGGTGACGCGGGAGACGCGGCCGGACCACAGCTATCCCTCGAGCTGGTGCGACCCCGAGGGCGACATGGCCGGCATCTTGCGCGCCAACACACGGCAGGTGACCGGGCGGGAGGCGGTGCCGATCGTCAGCCTCGGCGGTTCGGACGCTCGCTATTGGCGCTGGCGCGGGGTTCCGGCCTATCTCTACGGCCCCTCTCCCAAGACGATGGGCCACCGCGAAGAGCACGTCACGCTCGACGAGCTTTTCGCCGTTCTGCGCGTCCATGCGCTGTCGGCAATCGACTATCTCGCAACCAATAATGGAGGAGAATAATGGCTATGGCTCGGGCTTGTCTTATCGCAGCGGCGCTTCTTCTCGGCGCCCTGCCGGCACCGGCAGCCAATCCGCCGGCGAAGGAGCGGACGGCGACCATCCTGGTCAGGAACGATTCCGTCGGCTTCGACCCGCACAAGTCGACCGGCCGCGGCGCAGCCGAGATCCTGTTCATGATGGCGGACACGCTGGTCTCGGTCGAGGACGACCAAAAGACGCTCCATCCCCTGCTGGCGAAGTCGTGGACCCTGTCCGGTGACGGCCTGACCTATACATTCAATCTGCGCGACGACGTGAAGTTCTGCGATGGCAAGCCGCTCACGGCCGCCGATGTCGTCTATTCGCTGAAGCGTCTGATCGCGCCCGAGACACGGTCCCCGGCCGCCTGGCGCCTCGGCAAGGTCGCCGACATCACGGCCAAGGACGACACGACGGTCATCTACACGCTGAAGGAGCCGCACAACGAGCTCCTGCTTCACCTCGCGCAGAGCTTCGGCTCGATCATCGACCGCGCCAATGTCGAGAAGCTGGGCGCCGATTTCGGCGTCAAGGGCCTGAACGGCACCGGCCCATTCTGCTGGGGCGAGTGGCGTCCGCGCGACCAGTTCGTGCTGACCCGCCACGACGCCTACAAATGGGGGCCGGCGATCTACGACAACAAGGGCCCGGCCAAGGTCGAGGCCATTGTCTGGCGCGTCATTCCCGAGGAGAGCGCGATCCTGGCCGCGATGCAGACGGGCGCGGGCGACATCTCCTATGTCCTGCCGGAATGGTCGATCGATCAGCTCAGCAAGCTCCCGATGCTAACCAAGGCCGAGCCGCGCATCTCGAACTATTCCGCCTATCTGGGCCTGCGTCCGAACCGCAAGATGACGAGCGACCTGCGCGTCCGTCAGGCGATGATCCTGGCGGTCGACCGTGAGGCTCTCGCCAAGAGCATGTGGTTCGGCCAGGCCCGGCCTGCAAAGACGCTCGTCAGCCCCGGCACCATCGACTATTCGGGCGCGACCGAGGCGGGCTACAATCCGACGAAGGCCAAGGCGCTGCTGGACGAAGCCGGCTGGAAACTCGGCAATGACGGCTTCCGCTACAAGGACGGCGAGCGTCTCGCGCCTTCGATCCTGGCCGCTGGCACGGCCGGGTGGCGGTCCCGCCTGGAGGCCATCCAGGGCTACATGAAGCAGGTCGGAATCGACCTGAAGCTCGTCCTGGTCGAGCCCGCGGCCGCGATGGCACAGATCAACACCTCGCCGGACTTCGACGGCTACGCCCTGTTCTCCCCCTACGCCACGGCGGGCGAGGTGCTGATGATGTTCCATTCCGCCAACGTGCCGGCGCCAAACCGATTTAACTGGAAGGACAAGACCACGGACGATCTACTCGCGGCCGGCCAGACCAGCCTCGATGCGACGAAGAAGGCAGAAGCCTATGCCGCCGTCCAGAAGATCGTGGCCGACCAGGCCCTCCTGATCCCCCTGGTGCACGAGCGCCTGTTCCTGTTCTCGACCAGGCGGGTCAAGGGCGTCGATGTACATGGCATCTACAACAGCGCCGTCTACAAGGGCCTCGACATCGAGATCGCGAAGTGAGCGGAACCCTGCTGGCGGAAGGCTTCAAGGCCGAGCCTTATTGGTGGGAGGCCGTGCCCCAGGGCACGGCCGCTCGCCAGCCGGCCCCTGCCGAGGCCGATGTCGTCATCGTCGGCTCCGGCTATGCAGGCCTCTCGGCGGCGATCGCGCTCGCCCGCGCCGGCCGCGAGGTCGTCGTCATTGAGTCTCGCAGCGCAGGCCACGGGGCCAGTACGCGCAGCGTCGGCATGATCGGCGGTCGCCTGCGGCAGGGCTACGCCGCGCTGGCCAGGGATTTCGGGGCGGAGAAGGCGCATGCGCTGCTCAGCGAGACCTGGGGCGCCTATGGCTGGTTCCGCGGCTTCATCCGCGACGAGAACATCGATTGTGACCTCTCGTTGTCGGGCCGGCTGATCTGCGCCTGGACCGCGAGGGACATGGAGTTGCTCAGCCGCCAGGCGGCTTTCCTGACCACGACCTTCGGTATTCCGGCCCAGACCATCGACAAGGGCGGATTGGCCGCGCATGTGGTGACCGATCTCTATCACGGCGCGATGGCGCTGCCCGAGGATGGAGGCATCGACCCCGCAAAGTACCATCTCGGCCTGCTGCGCCTCGCGCGCGCGCAGGGCGTCCAGGTCATCGAACAGACCCCGGTGACGGGGTTGGCCGAGAGCGGCAGGACCACCTCGGTCATGACGGCGGCCGGCGATATCCGCGCTCGGGACGTCATTCTCGCGACCAACGCCTATACCGGACGCGAGCTGCCCTGGTATCGCCGGCGCGTCATCGCCGTCGGGAGCCATATGATCGCAACCGAACCGCTGGCGGCGGGCGTCGTCGAGCGCCTTCTGCCAGGAGGGCAACTGGTCAACGATACGCGCAAGCTCGCATTCGCGTTTCGCGTCAGCCCCGATCGGCGGCGCCTGCTCGTCGGCGGGAGGGCGCTGCAGGTGGACCGCGTCGACCCCGTCGCGATCGCGCGGCGCCTCAAGCAGGTGATGGTGCAGTCCTTTCCCTCGCTCGCCGAGGCTCGCGTCAGCCATGCCTGGGAAGGCCGCGTCGGCTTCACTTTCGACCGCATCCCGCACATCGGCAGACGGGGCAACATTCATCATGTGCTCGGGTGCAACGGCTCGGGGATCGTGATGGGCAGCTATCTCGGCCGCTGCACAGCCGAGTTGGTCCTGTCCGGCCATTCGACGAGCCATTTCGCCCGGCAGGAGCTGCCGAGCCGTCCCTACTACAACGGCATCCCCTGGTTCATGGCGCCGATGACCATGGCCCTGTCACTGCAGGACAGGGCGCGGTCCTGGCTCCGCTGATCCCGACCCATTGTTCAATTCAGGAGAACGAGATGACATTTTCTTTGATCGCCCGCGATGAAAAGACGGGGATGTTCGGCATCGGCATCGCCACGTCGAGCATTGCCGTCGGAAACCGCTGCCCCTGGGCCCGCGCCAAGGTCGGTGCCGTGACCTCGCAGCACCGCAGCGACATCCGCCTCGGCCCGAAGGGGCTCGACTTCCTGTCGGCCGGGCTCAGCGCCGAGGAGACCGTGCGTCGCCTCATCGACGAGAGCGAATTTCCTGATCAGCGCCAGGTCGCAGCGATCGACCGGAACGGCGGAACGGCATTTTATACCGGGCCAAAGATCCCTTCGATCAATTCGGGCTATCAGGGTTTCAACTGCGTCTCGACCGGCAACGTGATCGCGAACCGCGACGTGCCCAAGGCGATGGTCGAATATTTCGAGGGCGCCGCTGGCGTGCCGTTCGTCGAGAAACTGCTGGGCGCGATCGACGCCGGCCTGGCCGCGGGGGGCGAGACGCAGCCGATCATGTCGGCCGCTCTCCTCGTCGTCGACGAGCAGGACTGGCCGCTGGTCGATCTGCGCGTCGACCTCGAGCCCGAGCCGCAGGCGAAGCTGCGTCAGCTCTGGCAGGCCTATGAGCCGCAGCTCGAACACTTCCTCGTGCAGGTCCTGCGCCCGAACGACGTCAAGCCTCGCCAGGCCCCCGAGCCGGTTCAGGCCTGATCGCAAGCGAGCCCGAAAGGCAGTCCCATGCTGAGATACACGGCGCAGCGCCTGCTGCTTGCGGTCCCGGTGGTTTTTGGCGTCCTGCTGATCGGGTTCACCCTGCTCAACCTCGTCCCGTCGGATCCGGCAACCGTGCGCGCCGGGCCGACGGCCAGCGCCGCGGTCATCGCCCAGATTCGCAGCGAAATGGGGCTGGACCGCCCGCTCTGGGAGCAATTCCTGCGCTATGTCAGCAGCATCCTGCAAGGCGATCTCGGCACATCGCTGGTCAACAACATGTCAGTGGCGGAAGAACTGTCCCGTTCTTTCCTGGCGACGCTGGAGCTAATGGCCCTCTGCCTGGTCTGGGCCGTGCCGCTGGCGATCCTCCTCGGTGTCGCCGCCGCGGTAGCGAGAGGCGGCTTCCTCGACCGGCTGATCATCGGCGGGGCCGTCGCCGGCATTTCCCTGCCCGTCTTCCTGATCGGCATGGTCCTGCTGTGGATCTTCGGCTTCCAGATGCAATGGCTGCCCTTTACCGGGCGCGGCGGCCCGCTCTGGACCCTCGACGGCTTTCGCCATGCGGTGCTGCCCTCGCTATGCCTGGGCCTGATCTTCGTCGGCCCGGTCGCGCGGATCACGCGCACCTCCATGCTCGAGGTCTTGGGGGCAGACCACATCCGGACGGCGCGGGCCAAGGGGTTGGAGGAGCGCCTGATCGTCGGACGCCATGCGTTGCGCAATGCCATGATCCCGGTGACGACGTTGATCGGGCTCCAGATCGGCTATCTGATGGGCGGCGCCATCGTCACGGAGACGATCTTCTCATGGCCGGGCGTCGGCCGCCTCGCCGTGGGCGCGATCGTCGCCAACGACCTTCCTGTGGCCCAGGGCGCGATCATCGCCCTGGCTCTCGGTTTCATCGCGATCAACATCATTGTCGATCTGCTCTATGCCGTGCTCGATCCGAGGATCCAGGCCCGATGACACTGGTACCGGGCTCCGCCCTTCCGCAGAGAAATCATGCGCGGCTGCTGCGACGCCTCGCGGCCGATCCGCTTGCCGCCGCCGCCCTCGGCATGCTCGTCGTGTTGGCAGCCGGGGCGCTGTTCGCACCGGTCCTGGCGCCATACGACCCGCTTCGGATCGAGATGACGCAGGTGATGCAGCCCCCGAGCGCGGCCCATTGGTTCGGCACCGACGGCCAGGGGCGAGACATCTTCAGCCGCGTTCTGTTCGGCCTTCGGCTCACCGGTCTGATGGGCTTCTGCGCGATCGCCATCGGCGGCGCACTGGGCACCGCGGCGGGAATGCTGGCAGCGTTCTATCCGCGGCTGGACGGGCTGATCATGCGCCTGATGGACGTGCTGCTCTCGTTCCCGGCCATTCTGTTCGGGCTCGCGATCGCCGCGATCATCGGCGCGGGCACGCAGTCGGTGATCATCGCACTGGCGATCTCCACCATCCCGCTCATGGCGCGGATCGCTCGCGGCGCGGCGCTGACGGTCATCGCACAAGACTATATCGCCGCCGGACGGGTCATCGGCCTGACGGATAGAGGACTGCTGGTTCGCTACATCCTGCCGAATTGCCTCTCGACCATCGTCGTCTTCCTGACGCTTCGGCTCGGTCAGGCCATCCTCCTCGCAGCCTCGCTCGGCTTTCTCGGCCTCGGCACGCAGCCGCCGGCGCCTGAGCTTGGAACAATGGCGGCTCAAGGCATCAATTTCTTCTTCTTCGCGCCGCATGTTGCGATCATCCCGAGCCTTGTGATCTTCGCTCTCGTCCTGGCGACCAATGTGCTGGGTGACTTCCTGCGCGACATCCTTGATCCAAGACTTCGCGGGTAAAGACGCTTCGAGCCGAGCGGACAGACGGCAGGCTGGCGCCATTTGCGGACATTAGGGCTCTGCCCGAAAGCGGACGGTTACCTCCGGCGTTCTGAAGACCGCCTCCACAGTTTCAAACATTGCTCCTTGCAGTGCCGCCTGGCTCGGCGTCATCCTGCAAGATGTTCGACACATGCTCGATACCGCCGGCGGGCGCAGCCGATTGGCAGCGGAAAATGTCTCTGCGCCATGCAGTTCACCTTGCCTCGCCGGACATCGAGAAGATTTTCAGCGCCGGCTGGTGGCAGCTCAACCAGATGCTTTCGCCCGGCCTGGCGTCCTGGCCGCCGCGCTGCTCGATGGTGACGAGGTCTCCGTTGGCGAGTTTGCAATGAACATATCGCGTGCTGCCGAGATATTCGGCGAACTCGACCCGTGCCGGCAGCGCATTGTCCTGGCTGTCCGTGATCGCCCAGTGTTCAGGGCGGATGCCGAGCTTGATCGCCTCCTGCGGCGCGGCGGGCATGGGGCGGTCGAGCGCGATCTCCGTTCCTGCGATGCTGACCCGGTTCGCGGTCAGGCAGGTTGCGTCGATGATGGTCATGCGCGGCGAGCCGATGAAGCCCGCGACGAAGAGATTGGCGGGATGCTCATAGACCTCCCTGGGCGAGCCGACCTGCTCGATCCTGCCGTCACGCAGCACCACGATGCGGTCGGCCAGCGTCATCGCTTCGGTCTGGTCGTGCGTGACGTAGATCATCGTGTTGCCGAGTTCGCGATGCAGACGCGCGATCTCGACGCGCATGCTGACGCGCAACTCGGCATCGAGATTGCTGAGCGGCTCGTCGAAGAGGAAGACCAGCGGTTTGCGCACGATCGCGCGTCCAATCGCGACGCGCTGCCTCTGCCCGCCCGAAAGTTGGCCGGGCCGGCGCTCCAGCAAGGGGCCGATCTTGAGGATCTCGGCCGCCGCCTCGACCTGCCGCCGGATCTCGGCCGCAGGCGTTTTTGCGATCTCCAGGCCGAAGGCCAGATTCTCGCGTACGCTCATATGCGGGTAGAGCGCATAGGACTGGAAGACCATGGCGATCCCGCGCTTGGCCGGGTCGAGATCCGTCACGTCCCGGCCTGCGATCAGGATGTCGCCGTCGGTGACCTCTTCCAGCCCAGCGATCATGCGCAGCAAGGTCGACTTGCCGCAGCCGGACGGTCCGACGAAGACGACGAATTCGCCGCCCTCGACCTTGAGGTCGAGGTCATGGATGACGTCGACCGAGCCGAAGCTCTTGCGCACGCCCTTCAGTTCGATGGTGGCCTTGTCCTGCGCCGGATCGTGCTGCGCGTTCATCGGCCGCCCCTGATCCAGACCAGCATCTCGCCGGGTTCGCGATTGTCCCAGAGGTGATAGGGCACGAGGCGCGCCGTCGTCGCGGCATGATCCGGCGGATGCGTATCGTAGAGGCGCCCCTCCCGTCGCGGCCATTGCTCGCGCCGCACCGGGAGATCGATCGCCACTGCCCCGCCGAGATCGGGCATCTGAACCGTCTTGGCGCCAGAGAGGTCCGCCGGCGCGATCAGGGCGTTGAGGTCGGCGGCATTGTCGACCTCCTCGGCGCAATAGATCAGCGGCCCGCGCGCGATCGCGACCCGGCCGAGATCGGCCTTGACCGCCGGATGGGCATGGAGCGCGCGCACCGGCATCGGCAGGTCGAGCGCGAGCCGGTCGCCATCCTTCCATTCACGGGCGAGATGCACATAGCCATCGCGGCCCTCCGTCATCGGCACAGTCTCGCCATTCAGCGTGACGGAGGCTTGACCGCACCAGCCAGGCATCCGCAGGGACAAGGTGAACTGCACCGGCCGATCCAGCCCGATGGTGACGGCCACCTTTCCGTCAGCCGGATAGTTCGTATCCTGCGTGAGCGTCACCACCTCCGCGCCGACACTGAGCCGCGCCGTGCTGGCGCCGTAGAGATGCACGGCGATTCCGTCCGCCGAGACGCCGTACATATAACTGCCGATCGCCGTCACCGTGCGGGCGATGTTGGGCGGGCAGCAGGGGCAGCGATGCCATGTCCAGCGATGATGGCCTCCGCGGCTCTCCAGCGGGTTGTCGTAGAAGAAGCGCGATCCGTCGATCGAAAGCCCCGACAGCGCGCCGTTGTAGAGCGCCTGCTCCATGATGTCGGCGTAGCGCCGATCCGGCCCGCGCCCGAGCATGCGGCTCGCCCACATCGCCAGCGCCACCGCCGCGCAGGTCTCGGCATAGGCGCTTTCGTTGGGCAGGTCGTAATAGTCGGTGAAGCCTTCGTTGCTGGCCGCCGGGCCGATGCCACCGGTGACATACATCTGCTTGGAGGTCAGGTCCTCCCAGAGCCCGCCCAGCGCCGCCGTCAGGCTGTCGTCGCCGAACTCGGTCGCGACATCGGCCATGCCGGAATAGAGATACATGGCCCGAACCGCATGGCCGACGACCTTGCCCTGGTCGCGCACCGGCAGATGCGACTGGTTGTAGAGATAGGTCTTGTGGCGCCATTGGGCGGGATCGACGCCGCGCGCCGCCGCCTCGACATCAAAGTAATGCGGCTGCTGGCCACGCTGCTCGACGAAATAGCGCGCGAGGTCGAGATAGCGCTGCTCGCCGGTGGCGCGACCGAGCCGGATCAGCGCGAGCTCGATCTCCTCATGCCCGCAATAGCCGGGCTTCTGGCCGGGCTTCGGCCCGAAGGTTGCGTCGATATGGTCGGCATAGCGGCACATCACGTCGAGCAGCCTGCGCCTGCCGGTGGCGTGGAAATAGGCCACCGCCGCTTCCATCAGATGGCCGGCGCAATAGAGCTCGTGGCAGTCGCGCAGATTGGTCCAGCGCCGGCCCGGCTGCATCCTGACGAACCAAGAGTTCATGTAGCCGTCCGGCTGCTGGAGGCCTGCGAACATCTCGATAATCGCGTCCATCTTCGCTTCGAGATCGGCATTGGGCTTGCGGTAGAGCGCATAAGCCGCAGTCTCGATCACCTTGGCGACGTCCGAATCCCAGAACATCTGGACGTTGACGGTGTCGGGTGCGCCATCCGCGCGCATGTGCCAGGGCATCTTCACCGGCGGCACCGGCCGGGCCGGATCGATCTGGTCGAACATGCCGGCCGCGACGCAGCGGTCATAGAGGATCATCGCCGTCCTGTCGGCGACGGCGTCGATGCGCTCGCCCCAGAAGCCGCGAACATCGACGTCGGGCACGGCTGGCGGCCTGTAGCCGCTGGCCCGGGGCTGGTCGTGAGAGGTCATGATGTCACCGCTTGGTTGTCGAGAAGGTTCACTTGACGGCGCCCGCGGTGAGCCCGCGGATGTAGTAGCGCTGCAGCAGAAGGAAAAGTGCGAGGCACGGCGCCATCATCAGCATCACGCCGGACTGGACCGCGCCCCAGTCGATGGTGCCGAACTGCCCGGAACGGACGGCCGCCATCATCACCGGCAGGGTGTATTTCTTCTGATCGGTCAGCAGGATCAGCGCTGCCAGGAACTCGTTCCAGGAGGCCAGGAAGGCGAAGATCGCGACCGTCGCCACGCCCGGCAGCACGAGCGGCAGCATCACCTTGCGCAGCATCAGCAGGACCGAGGCGCCATCGACGCGGGCGGCGTCCTCGATCTCCTTCGGCACGGCGTCGAAGGCGTTGCGCATCATGAAAATCGAGAACGGCAGATGCAGCGTCACATAGATCAGGACGATGCCGGGGAGCGTGTTTTGCAGGCCGAGCTTGGTCAGGATCAGGAAGAGCGGCGTCAGGATCGACTGGAACGGGATCATCACCGTCGAGATGATCAGCACGAACAGGACGTTCTTCAGCGGGAACTTGAAGCGCGAGAAGCCATAGCCCGCCAGCAGGCTGATAATGACCGTGACGACCACGGTCGCCGCGGCAACGATCAGGCTGTTGCCGGCATAGGTCCAGATGCCGACGCCGTATTTCGCCAGATTCTCGTAGCTTTGCGTGCTGAAGCCCTCGACTGGCCAGGGCGGCAGCGGCGGGCGCGCGGCTTCCGCCGAGGATTTGAACGAGACCAGTGCGCTCCAGGCGATAGGCGCGATGAAGAGGAGCGATATGAACAGGCCGATCGCATGATAGCGCGTCGCGGCGAAAAGGCGGCGTCGAGCAGTGGCCACCTTACGGACCTGGCGCGCGGACATCATGCGCCCTCCGGCGTACGCAGCAGGCGCAGTTGCACGACGCTGATGGTGACGAGGATGAGCAGCAGCACCATCGACATCGCCGCGCCGTAGCCGAGGCGGAAGGAGACGAAGGATTGGCTGAAGATCCAGTAGACGGCGGTGACCGTGCTGTTCTGCGGCCCGCCATCGGCGATGATGTAGAACTGGTCGAACGCAAGCATCGAACCGGCTACCGAGAGGATCAGCGCCAAGGCGATCGTCCGCCGCATGAGCGGCAGGGTGATGCGGCGGAAGCGCTGCCAGGACGAGGCGCCATCCATGCGCGCCGCCTCCTGGACCTCCGAGGAGATGCCCTGCAGACCGGTGAGCAGAATGATCATGTTGAAGCCGGCCGTCTTCCACACGACCATGGCGGTGATCGACCAGAAAGTCGTGTCAAAGGAAGCGAGGAGATTGACCGGCCTTTCCGTCAGCCCAAGCCGGTAGGCCAGCGGCGAGAACAGGCCGACATCGACATTCATCAACCAGGCCCAGAGCAGGCTCGCCGAGCCGAAGCCGATCACGACGGGCAGGAAGATCGCCGTGCGGTAGAGCTTGATCAGCGGCCGCGCCTTTTCGGCGAAGAGCGCGAGAGGGAAGGCGACGGCGAAGATCGCGATGGTGACGATCACCGTGTAATAGCCGGTGAAACGCATCGCGTTCCAGAAGCGCTGGTCGCCCATGAGGTTGAGGTAGTTGGCGAGGCCGATGAAGCGCGGCCGGCCGAGCAGCGGCCAGTTGTGCAGCGACATCCAGAACGCCATCCCGAGCGGGACGAGGAAAAAGACAGTCACGAGCAGCACCGCGGGCGCCACGAACAGCAGCCCGGCCATTTGCTGGCGGCGCAGGCGCGAGCCGCGCCGCGTGGCGGATCGTTGCAGGGCGGGAA
This sequence comes from Allobosea sp. 10L422, assembly GCF_056395345.1. Classification (NCBI taxonomy): domain Bacteria; kingdom Pseudomonadati; phylum Pseudomonadota; class Alphaproteobacteria; order Hyphomicrobiales; family Alloboseaceae; genus Allobosea; species Allobosea sp. 10L422. The sequence goes on along the minus strand of NZ_JBFTJI010000014.1, from coordinate 12,624 downwards.
CGGGCTGGGTCATCTCGAATGATCCGGCAAGGTTTGGAGGGCGGGCTCCGGCAGGCGCTGCGTCATTCCGGGACGGCTCGCAGGGCCGGGCCTGGAACCCAGAGCCGATGTCATCGGAATTGAAGTCGAGCGTCATCCGCAGCCTCCCCATCGGACGCATCGGTTCTGGGTTCCGGGCTCGCTGCTGCGCAGCGCCCCGGAACGACGAGGGCGGCGAGCTATCGCCCGCTTACTTCCCCGACTGGTCGATGATCGACTGCATCGTCTTCTCGGCCTTGACGAGCGAGCCCTGCACATCGTTGCCGAAGAACACCTCGTTGAGCATCTGCTTCCACGGGCCAGTACTGCTGTTGATGATGTCGTTGTAGACCGGCGACGAAGGCGTCCGGCCAATCTTCATCGCTTCGGTCGCGATCAGATAGCGCTGGTCGAGGTCCTTCACCGCCTCGGGCGCGACGTCGGCCCGCGTCGGCAGGCTACCGAGCTTGGCCAGCAGGGTCTGGCCTTCGAGGGAATAGACGAAGGTCAGGAATTCCTTCACGGCGGGGAGGTTTTTGCGACCCGCGGTGACCACGAAATTATCGCCGCCGGCGAACGAGGCTTTGCCGCCGGTTTTGCCCGGCAGGAAGGTCACGCCGAACTCCACCTTGGGGTAGTTCTTGACGAGATTGCCGATCGCGAACGCCCCGATCGGCGACATACCGATCCGGTCAGTGGCGAAGCCGCCGAAGAAATTCGAGCCGGGATCGGTCTTGGCGCTCTCGGGCACATAGCCCTTGGCGACGAGGCCGCGATAGAGCGCCACCGCATCGTGCATCTGCGGCGTGTTTAACGTCGCCTTCTTGCCGCCATCGGACAGGATCTGGCCGCCTGATGCCCAGACCAGCGGCATGAAGGTGAAGGCGTTACAGCCACCGCAGGCACCGGAGAAATAGAAGCCGCGTATGTCGCTGCCGATCGCGTTGACCTTGCCGGCATAGTCCTCGATCTCGGCCCAGTTGGTGGGACCCTTCTCGGGGTCGAGGCCGGCCTGCTTGAACAGCTTCTTGTTCCAGAGCATCACCGAAGCGTCGGCCGACATCGGCACGCCGTAGATCCGGCCTTCATAGGTTCCGGCTCCGAGATGAGCCTTGGAGAGCTGGTCGAAGAAGGGGAAGCCCTTTACCAGGTCGGTCAGGTCCTCGAGTTGCCCGGACGCGGCGAAGGCCGGCGTATAGACGAGATCGAGCGAGAGCAGGTCCGGCGCCGAGCCACCGGCAGCCGAGATCGCGTATTTCTGCACCATCTCGGTATTCGGGACGATCTGCAGCTCGATCTGCGTCTTGTGTGCGGCGTTGAACGCCTTCACCAGCGAAGGCATGAAGGCCTCGCTGCTTGAGCGCGACCACATCGTCAGTTTCTGCTGTGCCAGGGCTGTGCCGGCCGATGCCTGCACGGCAACGAGGGCGAGCAAGGCTGCCTTGAATCCCTTCATCTGTGTCTCCTCCGATTGCGGCCCTGGTTTTTGTGGCCGTTTTTGTTCGCGTATGGGGCTCGCTAGGACGAGCGTATGATCAGGCTGCAGGGTAGCTTCCAGACTCCTGTTTCGATCGCCTCGCCATTGACCAGCCGCACCAACGCCAGCCCGGCCTGCCGGCCCAGTTCCTTCAGGTTCATATCGACCGTCGTCAGCGGCGGGCGCGTCTCCTTGGCGACGATCTCCCAATTGTCGAAGCCGACCACCGAGACGTCGCGGGGCACGTTCACCCCGCGCTCGCGCAGCGCGTCCACCACGCCCCGTGCGATCTGGTCATTGCCGCAGAAGATGCCGTCCGGTTTCTCGTTGCCAGACCATAGGGCCTCGACCGCCTGATGGCCCCAATGCTCGGACCAAGAGCCGAACAGGACCTTGTCCTCGGCCGAGACCCCGGCCTCTGCGAGCGCCTGCGTGCAGGCGAGCGCCCGTTCATGCACCACCTCGAATTCGGACGGGCCGGTGATATGGGCGATACGACGGCGCCCTTGAGCCAGCAGATGATTCGCCGCCGCCGTCGCACCCTGGTGGTCATCCGGGACCAGTGTGACACCATCGCTCGGGCCGGCGGTCAGCGCATAGACGACGGGCACGGAAAGATGGGCGAGATCCACCGGCAGCGGCTTGTCGATGCGCTTGCCGGTCGCGATGATACCGTCGACCTGCTTGTCGAGCATGGCATCGACATGAATCCTGGCGAGGTCGGGATTGTCACCGATCGCGCAGAGGAAGACCGATACGCCGTGGTCGATCAGCCCTTCTGAGATCCCGGCCATCAGCGGCAGGGTGAAACGGCCATAGGTATCGTTCGTCAGCAAGCCGACGCTGAAGCTGCGCTTGCGTGTCAGACTTCGCGCCAGAGCGTTGGGCCGGAAGCCGAGCTCCCGAGCGACTCGCTTGATGCGGTCGCGCGTTTCGAGGGAGACGCGCCCGGTGTCGTTGAGCGCCTTCGAGGCCGTGGCGGTGCTGACGCGCGCAGCTTGCGCCACGTCGTAAATCGTCACCCGCTCGCTCGACACTGTGCTTGACATTCGCCGCATTGACCTGAGAAACCGGTTTCTCAAGTGGCTTACCAAAGATATGCGCAATGAGAAACCGCTTTCTCAATCTCGATTGCAGTTCTTCTGATTCCTGCGGGTGCCCTGGGCTCTTGTGCCTGCCGTCCGGCGCCGCGAATTCCTCCCGAACTTGACCAAGCGCATGAAACCGATCCGTCTCGCCCTGGTCGGGCTCGGCAAGATCGCGCGCGACCAGCACCTGCCGGCGATCGCGGCCACGCCCGGAATCGAGCTCGTCGCGGTGGCGAGCCGCAATGCGCGTCTGGATGGCGTCGATGGTTTCGCGACGGTCGAGGAGCTTCTGGCCGACGTCGCCGATGTCGATGCGGTCGCGCTATGCACGCCGCCCATGCCGCGGCGCGATCAAGCGCTGGCGGCGCTCGCTGCCGGAAAGCATGTCCTGCTGGAGAAACCGCCCGGCGCTGCCGTGAGCGAGCTCGCTCCCTTGAGGATGCTGGCGGAGCAGCGGGGTCGGACGCTCTTCGCCGCCTGGCATTCGCGCTTCGCTCCCGCGGTCGAGCCGGCGCGCGCCGTTCTGGCGCGGCATCGGGCCTGCCGCGTCACGATTCTCTGGAAGGAGGATGTTCGCGTCTGGCACCCGGGGCAGGACTGGATCTTCGAGCCCGGCGGCCTTGGCGTGTTCGACCCCGGCATCAATACGCTCTCGATCCTGACGGCGATCCTGCCTGAGCCGGTCTTCATGGCCGGCGCCAAACTGGATTTCCCGGCCAACCGGGAAGCGCCCATCGCGGCGGAACTCGAACTCGCGACCGCGTCGGGCTTGCCGATCCACGCAGTATTCGATTTTCGCCAGAGCGGCGAGCAGATCTGGTCCATCGAGGTCGAGACCGATGTGGGTCGCCTCGTGCTGAGCGCGGGCGGAGTCCAGCTGAGCCATAATGGCGAGGCTCTCGTCGACGAGCCGGAGCAGGAGTATCGCGGCGTCTATCACCGCTTCGTCGAGCTGGTCCGCTCCGGCGCCAGCGATGTCGATACTGTGCCGCTGGCGCTGCTGGCCGACGCGTTCATGCTCGGCCGGCGATCCATCGTCGAAGATTTCGCGTGGTGAGAACGAGGTTGCCCGAGATGTCGGAGCCTATTTCGCGCGATGTTTTTGGGGACCTGCCCGACGGGCGCCCGGTCGAGCGCATCACGCTTCGCGGCGAGGCCGGCTTCGCCACCTCGATCATCACCTGGGGCGCGGCCGTGCAGGCTCTCTGGGCGCCGCATCGCGACGGGCGGTGCGACGACGTGGTACTCGGCCACGACACGCTGGAGCCCTATCTGACGCGGCGGGATTTCTTCGGGGCGACGGTCGGGCGCTATGCCAACCGCATCGCCGGCGCGACCTTCACGCTCGACGGCGTCCGGCACGAACTCGACGCCAATGACGGCAGGAACACTCTGCATGGTGGCGCGGATGGCTTTGACCGGATGCTCTGGACCGTCGAGAGCATCGGTTGCGACCCGATGCCGTCGCTGACGCTCAGCCATACGAGCCCGGATGGGGCGGGCGGCTTTCCGGGCGCCCTGGCGGCGCGGGTCCATTTCCGGCTCACCGGCCCGCAGGAACTGACGATCGCATTCGAGGCGACGGCCGATCGCCCGACGATCCTCAGCCTGACGCATCACGGCTACTTCAACCTCGGCGGGGCGGTCGGCGGCGGCGACATCCTGGATCACGAACTGACGCTGTTCGCCAATCGCTATCTGCCGGTCGATGCCGGCCTGATCCCGCTCGGCGCACCAGCGAATGTCGCCGGTACACCATTCGACTTCCGCTCGCCACGGACGATCGGCGCCGCCATCCGCGCCGACCACGAACAATTGCGGCGCGCTCGCGGATACGACCACTGCTTCGTCCTGGCCGACGAGGTCTCGGCCGCGCCGCGGCTCGCGGCCCGCGTCGTCGACCCGGTCTCCGGCCGTGCCCTCGACCTGATCACCGACCAGCCTGGCCTACAGTTCTACTCGGGCAACTTTCTCGATGGCGGTTCGGGAGGGAAAGGCGGGCGCCTCCATCGCCAGTCCGAGGCCTTCTGTCTTGAACCACAAGCTTGGCCAAACGCACCCAACCGGCCGGACTATCCGTCCACGAGACTGGATGCAGGCGAAGCCTACCGCCGCAGCACGACCTTTCGTTTTCATACGGTCTAGGTTCGCCAAAAGCTGTGTCGTTGCCGTCGAGCGCCAAGAGCTGACTTCAACTCAGCGCCAGGAAGCGGAGTATGCACGTGCTAGCAGCGCAGCGGAAAGTTCCCCCGCTCGCCGCGACCGAAGAAAGTAGGTGGGACCTGTCCGCGCTCATCTGAAATTGCATCATTCAGCCTTTTCCGGCTCTCGCGACCACTCTGCCCACCCGTTCGGCGAAACCGCACGCATCGGCGGGGGGCTCGTCATCGAGCACGCGGGCGGTGTCGAGGAGAAGATGAGCGATGTCAGCGCGCAGGGCACCAAAACAATCGGCCGGAAGCGGCCATCGAGGAACGGTTTAACGAGACCGGGCCCCTGCAGCCAAGCCCGCTCAGCCCTTACCCTGAGTGAGTCGGGCGGTTCAGTAGTTCTTGCGAGATCAGCTTCGCAACCCCGGTGACGGCGGTGCGCAGCGTCTCGATGCGCGAGCGATCTTGGATGCGCAGAAAAGGGATGCTGACCGCTGCCACAACCTTGTTCTGCCGATCATGAACCGGAGCTGCGACCGCCATCACGCCAACTGAGAATTCACCATCGTCGAGGGCCGAGCCTGACCGCCTGATCTGGGCGAGACTCCTGCCGATCTCCTCGGGTTCGCACATCGTCCTGTCTGTATAGCGCGGCAGTGGACTGTTCAGGATCCGAGCAATGTCGCCGCCGTCCATATGAGCAAGCAAGATCCGGCTGGCTGCGCCGGCATGCAGCGGCAGGCGCCGACCAGGTTTGACGGTCAGCCCATAGGCGCCGGAACTATGCGCAACCGCGATGACCAGGACGCCGTCGCCATCCAGCACCGAGAGCTTGCTCGCCTCGCCTGTGGCTTGAGAAAGGCGCTCGAGATGAGTGTTGGCGAGTTTGACCAGCTCGGAATCATGCCCGGTCACGACATTGGCGGCCAGGGACAGAAGACGCGGCCCGAGCAGGTAGGAGCCCGAAACGCTCCTCCTGACGACGTCTCGCGCCTCAAGGGTATTCAGGATGCGGTAGACGGTCGAGCGCGGCATATCGAGAAACTCGCTCAACTCGCGGATCGAGGTGCCGGCCGGGCGCCGCTCTATGATCTCCAGCAGGTCGAGCATGCGCTCGATCACCGGAACCTGGTTTCCCTCGCGCCGCTTCGTGCCCGCCGCGTCGGTCGCTTCGCTCATCGTGATCAACCTTGTCTCCCTTGCGGCCGGCGCCGCTGCAGGACGTCGGCGGCGGTGTCAAACTTTAGCCGGCCGAGGCAACCGACGCCCAGCATCGATTTACAATTGACAGCCCGAACAATCGGCAGATGATTACACAGGAACTGATAAAGTTCAAATGGGAACTGATAACCGCTGGTGCTCCTCGCGTCGTCCGATGCGACGGGGGACGGACCGGCCGCGAGGAACGACATGACGGGCACTACAACGAACGGCTTCAGGATCATGCACACGATGATCCGGGTCGGAGACCTGGATCGCTCGGTTGCATTCTACTCGCGGCATTTTGGCATGACCGTCGTCAAGAAAGTCGATGTGCCCGAGGCGAAATACACCAACGTCTTCATCGGCTACGGCCGCGAGTCGAATGATCCGATGATTGAGCTGACATATAATTACGGCATATCAACCTACGAACCGGGCAACGGCTTCGGCCATCTCGCGATCGGTGTCCGCGACCTCCACGGTGTGTGCCAGGCATTGCGGGAGGCCGGCGTTCGGATCGTGCGCGAACCCGGACCGCTCAAGTTCGGCACCGTGCACATCGCCTTCATCGACGATCCGGACGGCTACCGCATCGAGCTGATCGATCTCGGCACCGGCGATTACGCGGGGCCCGCCGCCTGAACCGAGGCGGCCTTCAGGGTGACACTTCAACCACAGTTCCAACAGATCGGCACCCGAGCCGGCTCCCGTGAGGACACGACCATGACGGCTTGCAGCCCCGAAACGATCCAGTTGCTGAAGCGTGTGCCGACGGCGGCGATCACCGGCATCCTGCTGAAGAAATACGGGCTGCGCATGCGCGCCATTCCGGGCATCGGTCCGATCGATCCGGCCCATTGCCGCTTCGTCGGCCCGGCCTTCACCCTGCGCTATGTCCCGATGCGCGAGGATATCGCCTTGACGGTCGACATCGGCAATCCCGCCAATGCGATGCTGCAGGCGACGCAGCAGATCCCGGCCGGCAGCGTGTTCGTCATGGACATGTGCGGCGTCGGCGCTGTCGGTGGGCTAGGCGACGTGCTGACCACCCGCATGAAGGTGCGCGGCGTGGTCGGCGTCGTCGCCGATGGCGGCATGCGCGATGTCAGCGAGATCCGAGCCTTGGGGATGCCGACCTTCTGCAAGGGGCCGGCCGCCCCGGCGAGCCCCTCGGCGCTCATCCCGATGGCGATCCAGCAGCCGATCGGCTGCGGCGGCGTGCTCGTCTTCCCCGGCGACATCATCGTGGGCGACGAGGATGGGGTGGCCGTCATTCCGGTTCATCTGGCCGCCGAGGTGGCCCAAATGGGCGTCGACAAGGAGGCGCTGGATGGATGGGTCCGCGACCGCGTCGCTGAGGGCGGCGACATTCTCGGTCTGTATCCGCCGAACGAGGCGAACCTGGCCAAGTTCGAGGCCTGGAAGGCAATGCAGGGTTGATCTTCCGGCAGCCTTCAGAAGCAGAACATGCGCGTCCACATCCAGAACCATCCCGATGACGGCAATCCGCGTGCGACGCTGGCTCAGTGGCAGGACGCGGTGGCGAGGGCCGGGCAAAAGGCTCATGGCCTGGAGATCAGCTTCGGCGAAACCGCAGCCGATTTCGCAGCCGTCATCGGCGAAGTCGACGCACTGATCACCACCTCCCGGGTGGTGCAGAATTACCTGCCCTCCGCCGAGCCGACGCAACTCAAGCTGATCTTCCTCACCCATGCCGGGGTCGATTCACTGGCGAAGGGCCGCTTTATTCCGGCGGGCGTTACGCTGCTGAACAACAGCGGCGCCCATGGCGTCAAGGCGGCCGAATACGCTCTGATGGCCGTGCTGATGCTGGCCAACCACATGCCGCTTTTTGCGGGGCAGCAGCGCGAGGGCCGCTGGCACCGGAAGCTGGCCTCCTCGGTGGCTGGCCGCCGGGCGACGATCGTCGGCCTGGGCGCCATCGGCGGCGTGATCGCGCAGCGCCTGAAGGAGCTCGGCCTGCATGTCACCGGGGTCAGGACGAAGGCCGAGCCGCACCCGCATTGCGACGACGTCATCGCGACGGATGATCTTGACCGCATCCTGCCCGGCACCGAATTCCTTGTCCTGATCGCGCCGTTGACGCCCCAGACGACGCATCTGCTGGACCGAAGGCGGATCGCGCTGCTGCCTCCGCAGGCCGGCGTGGTCAATATCGGCCGAGGCGAACTCGTGGAGCAGGATGCCCTGCTCGATGCACTGGATGCCGGCGCGCTGGCAGGCGCGGTTCTAGACGTGGCGACGCCGGAGCCGGTCCCGGCCGGGCACAGGCTCTGGACAACGCCCAATCTCGTCCTGACGCCGCATATGTCGTCCGGCGACCCACTGACCTACATCCCGCGCAGCCTCGATATCTTCCTAGACAATATCGAGGCCTTCCGTGCGGGCCGCCCCCTTCCCAACGCCGTCGATCTTGCACGCGGCTACTGAACCGGACGGGTCTTCTCATGCGCTTCAAGCCTTTCGGCAAGACCGGCCTTTCCCTTTCGCAGATCGCGCTCGGCGGCCATGAATTTCTGAAGAGCGGGCTGTCGCGCGGTTTCAACGAGAACTTCGCCCAGGCCGTCACACGCGGATATGTCGCGCCGGGTTTCGGCGGGCCCAAGCGGCTCGAGATCCTGAAGGCGGCCTATGATCTCGGCATCAACCTCTTCGACGTCACGATTGACTCGGAGAAGGAGGCGCTGGGTCGCAACCTGTCCGAACTGCCGCCGCCCTATCCGGTCTATGTCCAGACCCGCCCCGAAGGCATGTGCTACGGCTACGATCCCGGCAACCGGCAGATGCTCGACTACTCATTGTTGCGAGCCGAGACCGAACGCGTTCTGAAGCTGATCCGCCGCCAGATCGTCGACTTCTTCAATATCGGCCTGATCAATGGATCGATCGACGAGACGCCGGACTATATGGCGCGCCTCGCCGACAATCTCGCCCGCCTCAAGCAGGACGGCCTGATCCGTTTTGCAGTGGCCGACTCCCATGCCGGTGAAAGGCTTTACCTCGCCGAGCTGGGCTCCGGCGGCTTCGATGCGGTCAATCTCGATCTCAGCCTCGGCGAGTTCGACGGTTTGCACGCAGTGGTTCCACGCGCGCGGGAACTCGGCCTCGGCGTCATCGCGCGGGAGGTCTTCTTCAAGGGGGAACTGTTTCCGATCGCCGAAGAGGTGGGATTGACCGACCGTGCGGCCGTGGCGCGAACCGCGCTGGCCTGGGTCGGCCGCCAGGACACGGACGTGATCATACTTGGCGTCGACAATGCAGAGCAATTGCGGGCCAACGCCGCGACCCTCGACGCTGGACCAGCGGCTCTCGACGAGAACCTGCAGTCCAGGCTCCAGGCGGGCGCCGGCTTCAAAGCCTATCGCGACAGACGAACGGAGCTGTTTTTCGAGCGCCGATAAACGGCCGCCATCGCAGACGCATCGGGCCCGCCCCGATGCAAGCAAATTCTTGACAGGCCGCGCCCGACCGCCCACGATCATAACAGAACACGATCTATTCAAATAGGAACAGATACACCCAACCTGGTCGCCGCCAGAGCGACCGGAATCAGAACGATACCGTCCGGGCAAAAGACCCGGCGGCAACAAAAATAAAAACGATCTCAGGGAGGACCGACAGTGAGATACAGGACGTTCAAGCTCCGCCTGGCGATGGCCGCGGCTGCTATCATCTCGGTGACGCCAGCGCTGGCGGGCGAAATCAACTGGTGGGTGTCGGAGCCCGGCCGGGTCAAGGCCCAGCAGCTTGCGACCGAGTTCGAGAAGGAGAACCCCGGCATCACCGTGAAGCTGCAGGCCAACCCCTATGGTGGCCTCGAAGGCAAGGTGATGATCGCGGTGAGGTCCGGGCTGCCGCCCGATATCATCGAAGTTCAGAACTCATGGATCCCGTCCTATCAGGCCACGGGCGCCCTCGAGGAGGTCGGTGCCGCGATCGGGCAGAGCGTGCCCTTGGGCGATTTCGTGCCCGCGACGCTGGCAGCGACTTCAGTCGACAACAAAGTCTATGGCCTACCTTTCCAGGCCGAGGCCTTGGCGATGCTCTACCGCAAGGATCTGTTCCGCGAGGCCGGCCTCGATGACGGAAAGCCGCCCCAGACTTGGGACGAGATGATCGAAGTCTCGAAGAAGCCGACCTATACCAGCAAGACGGGCCAGCGCCGCTATGGCTACGGGATCGCCGGCGGCGGAGCCGAAGGCCAGGGCAACACGCTGTATCGCTCGCTGCCCTATATCTGGATGAATGGCGGCGACATCCTCTCCCCCGACATGAAGAAGGCGACGCTCAGTTCGCCCGAGGCGGTGGCGGGCGTGAAGTTCTATACGGACATGCTGACCACGCTGAAGGTCGCGCCTCCCTCGACGCTGGAGAATGGCGGCCTCGAACTGCGTCGCCTGTTCATGGCCGGCACCATCGCGATGTATCAGGGCACGCCGACGGAACTGGAACGCTTCGCGCAGGACGCGCCCAATTTGGATTACGGCGTCGCGATCATGCCGTATCCCAAGGGCAAGCAGACCTCCGCATTGCTGGGGGGCTGGGGCTTCATCGTGCCCAAAGCCGGAAAGAACAAGGCCGAGGCGCTGAAGCTGCTCCAGTTCCTCGCCAAGCCCGAGCGGCTCGCGCTCTACACGCGCACCTTCCCGACCACCACGACAGCGATGAACCTGCCGCGCTTCGCCGATCCGAGGCTCGACGCGTTCAAGGTGATGCTGACCCATGCCCGGCCGCAACCGGCCATCGGCACCTGGCTCGAGATTTCCAGCGTCTACTACAAGAGCGTCCAGGAGATCCTGATCGGCGGGGCTACGCCGCAGGCCGCGATGGCCGCCGCCGACAAGGCGATCGACGCGATCCTGAAGAAATAGCCGCCAAGGCGCCACGTCAGGCGCTCGCATGCGCCGACGTGGTGGCCCCGGCATGCCCCTCCGCGCCGCAGCGTGACGATGATGTCCAACACAGCACAGAGCTTGGCCCCGATCCCAGTCCATTCGCCGCCGCGCCCGCCGGAGCGTCATGCCGACGCCCCACGCGGGCGGATCGGGCGCTATATCGCCGCCCATAAGGACGGGCCGATCTTCTTCATCCTGCCAGCGATCGCACTCCTGGCGACCTTCATCATCTACCCTATCATCTCCACGCTGATCTTGAGCGTTACTGACGGCAGCGGCGCCTTCGTGGGCGCGGCCAACTACGTCAATATCATCGAATCCGACCGCACGGCGCGTGCCACCGTCAACACGATCTATTTCGTGGCTTCGTCGATCATCCTGCAACTCGTGCTCGGCACGGCGGCCGGGATCGTGCTGAACGAGCGGTTCCGGGGGCAGGCCCTGGTCCGCGCGCTGACGCTGATCCCCTGGGTGATTCCCGGGGTCGTCGGCGCCATGACCTGGGCCTGGATGTTCCATACCGACTATGGCGTGATCAACTATGTGCTGATGTCGAATGGGCTCGTCGACGAGCCGGTCCGTTGGCTGACCAATCCCAGCATCGTGCTGCCGGCGCTGACGGCCGTGAACGTCTGGAAGATGTTTCCCTTCGTGGCGATCATGGTTTTGGCCGGGCTGCAGTCGATCCCTGTCTCGCTCTACGAGGCGGCGAAGGTCGATGGCGCGACCTTTCGCGACGAGGTCCTCTACATCACCTTGCCGCAGCTGCGCCCGATCCTGGCTTCGATCACCCTGCTGCTGATCATTGCCGGCGTGAACTCCATCACGATCATCTATGCGATGACCAAGGGCGGTCCGGCCGACCGGTCGCTGATCACCTCGATCCAGATTTTCGTCGAGGCGTTCCAGTACTTCAACTTCAACCAGGCCAGCGCGCTCTCGGTGATGTTCTTCATCGTCTCCACCGTGTTCATCGTCGCGCATATCTGGTTCGACGGCCGCCGGAAGGACCGCTGAGATGAAGGCGCGCAGTGCCTGGGTCTATCTGCCGGTCCTGATCCTCGTGGCGATCACGGTCGTGCCGTTCTTCTGGATGATCGTCTCGTCGTTCAAAAGCCTGGCCGAGCTCTACCATATCCCGATCACATGGCTGCCGAAGCAGACGACGTTCGCGAACTACCAGAAGGTGCTCTTCGACTCGAACGTGCCGCGGTATTTCTGGAACAGCACGGTCGTCTCGCTGGGTTCCACCATCATCGCGCTGATCTTCGCGACCCCGGCAGCCTATGGCTTCTCGCGCTTCGAGTTCAGGGGGCGCTCGCTCTGGCAAATGCTCATCCTGATGTCGCATCTGCTCCCGTCGGCCGCCCTGATCGTGCCGCTCTACATATTCCTGGGCTACCTCAACCTGCTGAATTCGCTGATCGGGCTGATCCTGGTCTATCTGGTTCTCACCCTGCCGCTCGCGATCTGGATGCTGACGGGTTACTTCAAGAACATCCCGGTCGAACTGGAGGAAGCAGCGATCATCGACGGCGCCTCGCGCTTTACGATCCTGCTGCGGATCATGCTGCCGCTGTCGCTGCCCGGTATCGTCGTGATCTTTCTCTATTCCTTCGTCGCGACTGATCCACCCCCGTTGAATTGGTCCACCCTGAAGTATGTCTTTTGGCAGACAGGAGGACCGATATGCCGAAGAAGCGCCACAAGCCCGAAGAGATCGTCGCAAAGCTGCGTCAGGTCGATGTGCTGGTCTCGCAAGGGCAATCCGT
>NZ_JBFTJI010000013.1:0-187743 GCF_056395345.1 Allobosea sp. 10L422 | reverse complement strand
GTGGAGGTCATTCGAGGCGAACGACCCTTGATCTAAAATTTTTGACCGGATTAGCGGAACTAGACCTTGGAGAGGTCGTTCTGGATAAATCCACTGCGCGGGTTAGTGGAGATGGTTCCTCTGCCAAGATGGCCATCGAAGGGAGTCGGCCCCCCCCGCCGGCTCCCTTTTTCTATGGCGGATCGCGTGGCGCGGACAGCCGCCCGATGACAGCAAGGTAGCGGTCGCTGGAATGCGCGGCTGCAACGACGAGATTCGTACCGTCGTCGCAGACCACGCGGAGCCTGTAGAAGAGGGCGGCTGGATCGACGTCCGAGAGATCGCAGAAAAGGTACCCGGCGCGGGTATCGTCGGAGTTGCTGCCAAATTGGTAGTTGAGCGGGAGCGTCCGGCCGTCCCGCAGGATAAGCAGGCCTTTCCCGGTATACATCGCCGGCCCCCGCCAACTGCCTCGGCAGTACGCGCCCGTTTCGGGGTTGGGGCAAGCGACGTTTGGCATCCCAATTGCTCGGCATCTTCTGCGTCGTTCTGACACAACGCCGTTTAGGAACCGTGCACCTCAAGGTCCTGTTCTTCCCCTGCCGCGCGTAGCCGATGAACTCCTCATCGATGGCCCTAGCCTCTCTCGGATTGCGGTGGTGATTGGTTGAGCGTCTCGATCACCGGAGCCGCGTCGGTCCCCCCGAGCCGGCGCGGTTTCATTGTTTGAGGGCAAGCGAAATCGCGATGAATCCGAAAACGCGGCAATCGCTGCGCGGCCTTTTCGCCGACGCTCATGAGATTACTTCCCATGCCCTCATGGTCCTCGCGCCCGAAGCCCAGGCGAACAGCCAAGACGCCAGGCGAGCCGGAGACGCTGGTTTGCGAAACCAACTCCCACGGGCCGACGACGCCATCGTTAGCAAGTCGCTCGACGGCACGATCACGAGCTGGAACGCCAGCGCAGAACGCTTGTTCGGCTACACCGCAGACGAAGCGATCGGGCACCCCAATGATCACCTGCGCGGTTTCACCGGCGTCCTGCAGCCGACGCCTATGCCGGCTATAACCGGCTGCTCGCGCCCGATCGCCAGCCTGGGCCGGTCGTCGAAGCCCTGTGCTGGGCCCATGCTCGCGGGAAGATCTTCGAGCTTGCCGATATCGCCACGAGTCGCCGGCGCGGGCGTAACGCCGCGCCGATCTCGCCGATCGCCTTCGAAGCCGTCACTCGCATCGACAAGCTCTTCGACATCGAGCGCGAGATCAACGGCATCGCGGCCGAGCAGCGCCTCGCCGTCCGCCGGGACCGCAGCGCTCCACTTGTCGCCGATCTCGAAGCCTGATGCGCGAGCATCGCGCCACGCTCTCGCGGCATGCGCCCGTCGCCCAGGCCATTGACTAAATGCTTCGGTGCTGGGATGGCTTCACCCGCTTCCTCAGCGATGGCCGCATCTGCCTCACGAACAATGCTGCGGAACGAAGCCTGAGAGGGCTGGCTCTCGGCCGCAAAGCCTGGCTCTTCGCCGGATCAAACCGTGGTGGCGAGCGAGCCGCCGTTATCTACAGCCTCATCGGCACCGCCAAGCTCAACGATATCGACCCGCAGGCTTGGCTCGCCGACGTCCTCGCCCACATCGCCGACACGCCGCAGAGCCGCCTCAGCGAGTTGCTCCCCTGGAACTGGCGGCTCCAGCACGACGCCCATCTCAAAGCTGCCTGATCGTGGCCTTCGGCGGAGGGTCACGTCTTAAATGCAACATGGCCACAGCGTCGCGGGCGCTCTCGTATGCAAGATGCAGCGGCGCGAACTCCTCATAGCTGCAACGACGTCGATAGCCGAGGGTTGCCATGTCGATCGTAAGAGCACCGAGCTCCCGCGACAGGTCGATTGCGTCGGTGGGGTCGATCGAGGCCCAGGCGCGCTCGGTAATGCTCTTCAGGCGGTCCAAGATCTCGGGTATGCGATCAGGATCGCCTTTCTTGAGGTAGCCACTGGCGGCAGCCAGAATCGAGCTCGCGACACCGCCCACGAGCACGACGTTCCAGATCTGATCGCTAAAGAGGGTCGCCCAGCTCGTATCCGTATCCTCAAGATATGCGGCGGTGCCTGGGTGAATTGGAAAGCGTGCATCTTCCTTCTCGCTTTCCGGCGGCGCAATCAGGTTGGCTACTGCAACTTCGCGCGCCAACTCGCTGCGCCGCTCGAGTAGGCTGCGGGTAACCTCCGTGATCGCATTGTTGTAGACCCGCACGCGCAGTGGGCCGGTTGAGGCGCGATTGGCAGCAAGCACGGTCGGAACGCCGACTGTGTCGACGTCTTCGTCTGGAATAGATAAGCGAGGAAATGCGAATTTCTCGATCGCCTCGGAACTTGCGGCCGGAGTATTCTTCTTAAGAGATTCACCGAATTCGATACTGAGGATGGTGGGAGGGTTCTTTTTTCTGTCACCCGCCGCCGCAACAACTGCCCTGACCACTGGATCTGCTGGCACGCCGATAACGGCGAGGCAGTCAATTCGCCCGCGGGCGGTCAGCCCGGCGACATCTTCGGGCTTGATAATTGCCAATTGAACGTCCGCTGGCGTGAGGCCCAACATCTCGAGCAGCCTGACGAAGGAAGGCTCGTCAAGCGGCGTGCGGGAAACGAGACCAAGGCGCTTGCCTTTCACATCGGAAAGGCTCTCCAGCTTGTGTCGTGCCGGCGCGACAGCGATCACGACGTTGGTGCGCAGCAACGCCACCAGCGCCGCGCTTGTAGGCAACGGATCGTCGAGACGCGTGACCGCCAGATCGACTTCTCGTTTTTCAAGCAAGCGATTATTCGCATGGACGTCGGCCGTAGGCACCAAATCCAGGCGGACCCCAGCCTGGTTGATCTCGAGCAGACGATTGAATGCAATCAACAGCTTGGCATCGATTCCGTCCTTCGGTCCCGCAGCGACCCGCAGGTGCAGAGGCCGCGACCACATCAGAAATGCCACGATGGCCACCGTAAGCAGCGCGAGCGCCGCAGCGGCCAACAGGAAGAGACGCGAGATCGCAATGTTCATGGCATTTGCCCCGAGCTACGCCTCGCAGCGAATGGTATAAGCTAAGGGATCAAGGTCTGCCGCGATTGGCGCCCCCTTCACGCAGAAAAAAGCGGCTTCGCAAGCCTATCAGCCGATTCAATTCCGCGCGAAGTCGCGCTCCTCGTACCCATCCGGGTTCTGCCGCATCAGTAACTCAATTTTCTCCCGTGGCGGCGCTTCATACGGGACCGAGCTGAGGATGTGGGAGATGATGTTGAGACGTGCCTGGCGCCTGTCGTCGAAGCAGACGGCGTACGAGGGCGGCCAAGCCGTATCGCTGGCGCGAAACATCTCGTCACGGGCCCGCGAATAATCGTGCCAGCGAAGTATGATTTTAGATCCATGGGAGACTGTTTCCAGATCTTCCGCGGATCGCCGATGCGCTCCTGCATCCGGTGCGTTTGCTCTTTTTGGCCGACTTCCAGCCAGTTTCAGAAGGATGGTGCCGGAATCGACGTTCGCCCTTTCGACGCCCGATACGTCCTGCAAAAAGCTCTTGCCCTGCTCCTCGGAGCAGAAATCCATCACCCGCTCGACGCGGGCCCGGTTGTACCAACTGCTATCGAAGATCACAATTTCGCCCGCGGCAGGCAAATGCGGCAGATAGCGTTGCACATACATTTGCGATTTCTCGCGCTCCGTGGGCGGCGGTAGAGCCACCACCCGGAAGGTCCGGTGGCCTACGCGCTTGGTAGTTGCCTTGATCACGCCGCCCTTGCCATCCCCCCCTTCAAAGACGATGCAGACCTTTGCGCCCACATGCTTCGCCCACTCCTTGGGCTTGACGAGTTCGCCATGCAGATCGCGCAGTTTGCGCTCGTAATCTTCCTTCTTGAGCGGCTTCTGATCATTTTGTTTCATAAGTGCCCCCCAAGTCCGACACCGGAAGAAGGCGACGTCTCCGGGAAGCCCACCCGGCCGGTTGGCGATCATAGCGCGCTTTCTGGAGCCAGACGAGCATTCCCCACATTCCTATTCCGAGGGGTAAGAGCATGAAAAGCGGCTCAGTTGGCGAACGAATTCGTTCTGCGCAAATAAATTCCGGCGCGCGAGGTACGCCTTGAGCGCTTTATTTCCTGGCGGCGCATTGTACTTGCGTACAATAGCACGGCCGGACGATTGCGCGCCTTCTGATAAGTCCGGCCAGTATTTACGGCTACAGGCTCTGCCAACCAACGAACTGGAAAGAACCAGGCTGTCCTGTCCGAATGGAGGGGAAAATGAAGACGTTAATCGTGTTCGCCGCACTCATTGCAGGAAGCATCAGCGTAACCACTAAAGAAGCGCGCGCCGTCGTTT
The DNA here is from genome assembly GCF_056395345.1 of Allobosea sp. 10L422. NCBI lineage: Bacteria > Pseudomonadati > Pseudomonadota > Alphaproteobacteria > Hyphomicrobiales > Alloboseaceae > Allobosea > Allobosea sp. 10L422. The sequence continues at coordinate 183,394 of NZ_JBFTJI010000013.1, read as the reverse complement.
ACTGCCAATACATCGGCTACCCAACTGGCTGCGTTGCTCGTGCAGGCGTTGTGTTGCGTCCGAGGCCAGTTGCCCGCGCGGCTGCGACACCGGGCGTTGGTGCGCCGGGCGTCGGCGTGCGCCCCGGCACGCCAATGAACCGTGGAGGCCCCGTCAATCGGGCAGGAAGACGCTAAGCCAGTTAGTATATCGCGTGACGTTGCCCCCAGTTTCTATCCAGCGCGGAGTTCGCTCGGGCGGTAGGTTGTGGCCTTTTGGCCGGGGTGGATGACGGGATCTGGTGCGAAGCCGTTGGTATAGCGCAGCGGCAAATCTCGTCGTGGGTGGAAGGTGGCGGCGAAGGCAGACGGTGTCTGCCAGCCAAGCCCCGAGTGAGGTCGGGATCCGTTATAGTCGGACCTCCATGCGCTCAGGGCGGCTCTGGCCTTGCCGAGCGTCGAGAACAGGGTTTCATTGAGAAGTTCATCGCGGAGGCGCCCATTGAAGCTCTCGATGAAGGCATTCTGCATCGGCTTGCCCGGCGCGACGTAGTGCCATGCGACCCGAGCCGATGGCGTTCGAGGTGAATCGCTGCCGTAGCACATTGGGAAGAGGCTCGACCGTTGGCTCAGTAGTTTCCCGAAGCCGCCTCCTTCAGGATCAGCTTGTCGTCGTCAGGTCCGCGACGGCGCGGCGGAGCCGGGCATTCTCGGCCAAGCTCCTTCATCCGCTTCACCTGATCTGACCTGAGGCCGCCGAACTCACGACACCAGCGGTAGTAACTCACCTCCACGCCGATCGAACGGATCGCGTCGGCAACAGATTGCCCCTGCGAGACCAGCACATCGACCTGGCGCAGCTTCGCGACGATTTCTTCGGGCTTGTGGCGCTTCCTCGGCATCTCGATCCTCCTGTCTGCCAAAAGACATACTTCAGGGTGGACCAATTCAGTGGGGGTGGATCAATCCGGATCACACTGCGGTCAGGCCTGCACCAGCTTGTTGCGAATCGCGTAGCGAATCAGGGCCGCGGTCGTATCGACATTAAGCTTGCGCATCGCTGATGCCCGATGGGTTTCGACCGTCTTGAGGCTGACGCTGAGCACTTCAGCGATTTTCTTGTTCGTTTGGCCCTCGGCGATGAGCTGCACGACAGATTTCTCGCGAGCGGTCAGGAGGGAGACAGATGATTTCCCTGATGACAAAAAGGTGGCCAGGAGAGCTTCGGAGACCTTGCCCGTGAAGAAAGGTTTGTGAGCGGCCAGGCTCTCAACCGCCGCGATCAGAAATTTCTTGGCGTCCGACTTCAGCAGGAAGCCTTTGGCCCCCGCTTCCAGCACCTCGCGCACAAGAGTGGCCGTGTCGTGCATGGTGAAGATCAGCACCTCCGCGCCGGGCACCCGGGTGCGGATCTGACGCGTGACCTCGATGCCATTGAGCACCGGCAAGCTGTAGTCGAGCACGACGACATCAGGGTGCGTGGTCAGCGCTTGGTCAATCGCAGCCTTACCGTCCTCAGCCTCCCCAACCACTTCCCAACCGGCCTGGCCTTCCAAGATGGCTCGCACGCCAGAGCGAACGACGTCGTGGTCATCTGCGATCAGGATCCGCATCAGCAGTAGATCCCCTCATTGCAGTGCACGGGAAAAGTCTCTTACGGGCCAGCGCGAGCGTGCGCCGGTCATACCGCCGACACAAGCGCCTTCGCTGTCGTAAAACCCTGAAACTTGATGCGTGAGACCCTGAAATGCACGGCGCTCGCAAAGCGTCACGCGGCCGATCGGTTTTGGGTTGAGGCGCGTGGAGACATCGGGACAAACGCGATCAGCGCCGTCCCATGAGCACCCGTTTTGATCTTCAGGTCGCCGCCGAACTGCTGCAACCGCGCTCGCATACCTGAAATGCCCACGCCCAGTCGAGGGCGCGCCCCAGATCCGTCTGCGACCTTCATGCCTCGTCCGTTGTCGCGCACCCGGATGACCAGCCTGCCGGACGCCAACTTGATCCCGACTATGACCTGCGTAGCCCCGGCATGCCGGTGCACGTTGGAGAGCGCCTCCTGCACCACACGCAAAATGGACCGCTGGATGTCAGGGGAGATCGTGCTCACCATGGGAGAGATTCTGACTGAAGCGCTCAGCCCGGTCCTCTCAGCAAACCCTTCAGTAAAGTCCTGTAGAGTGAGCTTGAGGCCATCGCTTGCCAGATTGGGAGGATGCAGCAGGTATGTGAAAACCCGAAGCTCCAGGAGGGCACGTTCGAGAAGATTCTCGACCTGAGCGAAGACCTTTCGAGCTGAGGAGCTTTGCGAGATCTCGGTCTCCAAGTGCATCAGGCCGATATTTGCGGCGACGATATGCTGCGCCGTTGAGTCATGGAGTTCACGCGCGATACGCTGGCGCTCGTCCTCCTGCACCGCGAGCAGTTGATCCGAGAGTTGCGTAACCCGACCCTCCGCGACACTGATGAGATCCGAGAGGAACTTCAGCGGCTGTTCGACCTTTCGGGTCGTGAAGAGTGCGGCGGCCCCGCCCGCAAGCAATAGAAGCGCCGCCGGCAGCGCCATCTGCCAGAGCACCGCGGTCAACGGAGCGTTGACGACGGCACGCGGCACCGCGACGGCCGTTGTCCAATTGGTTGCTCCGGACCGGCGATATGCGACAACGACCGGTACACCTCTTTCATCGACACCCTCGGTCAGTCCGACCGTTGTGGTTGTCGGATCGGCATTGGCCAGGCGCGGGATCAAATCCGCCAATGCGGGCAGTTCCGCTAGCGCATGTCCCCCTCGCTCCGCGACGATGATGTGAAGGTTGCGATCGTAAAGCGCTTTCGTCCACGACGGGCCACTCGTTTGATCGTGCAGGATCGCGTTCAGCCGCACATCGGAGAGGATGGTTGTAAGCCAGTGACTCATCTTACCGTCACGTCCGTCGATCCTGAGACTGAGCGCAACGACGACGGCTTGCTTAACCACTCCGAACCGACGACCGGAAACGGACCAACCCCGGTCGCGAATCCTAACAAGCGCCTCCGGGGAGGTCGGAAAGGCCGTGTGGGCCGGAAGCGACGGATCGCCATAGGGCAGCAATGTATTTATGAGTTGCCGTTCGAGATCGTTGAGGATCAGCCAGGACCCATCCGGAACCGGTGTCGCCTTGAGCTGCTCATAAAAGGCCTTGGTGTCGCCAGAGCGAAGCGCGGGCGATGTTGACAATCCCTTGAGCAAGTACTGAACGGCTGCGACCTCCTGATCGAAGGCGAGGGACAGCGCGGAGGCGGCACTGTTGGCCTTGTAGAGAATCGCCTGTCGCTCGCTGAGCGCACGCGAGAAAAGAATGGTGACGAGAATGGCGCAAGCCGCCACGACCACGATGGCGAAGGTTACGGCGACGCTCCGCCGGAGGTGCCGGGTCAAACCCTTGGGCGCCACCTCAAGCTCGTGCGCGACGAGGTCGTCCATCGCGGCCACCTTTGGTGAACGAGAGAGGAAGACAGTTCCAGAGCAGATTGGTTACAAAAACCCACGTTAAACCCTGAGGCATTGCGCTGTCGAGTTGCGCCATTCCGTGCGCTCACAGATGCCGACAAGGTGATCAGGAGTCGTAACCTGCAACGTGCGCAATGCGGCGGTTGGCGAGTTGCTTGATTGATTGGATGTCAGCTTTTCGGGGCAGAGCTCCTGCGCGTCGTCATGGGGCACCTACCGTTGCGTCAAAATCAGGGTCGCGCTCCCATTGTTTCCGGGCAAACCCTGATAGCCGTCACTCCCCAGCTAGCCGAACATCCAGGCCGGAATATCGGAGGCCGCCGTGATAGCGCAGGTCCAATTGCAGGCTACGCCAACTCTTGCTGAAAGCGTCAGGGAGTTTGGCTTCCCAGTTCCTATGATCTTTATTCCGGGGGGCACGTTCCACATGGGGTCTGACGCTCACTATCCCGAAGAGGCGCCGGTCCACCGCGTCACCGTCGATGCGTTCTGGATGGACCGCACACCGGTGACAAACCGCCAGTTCAAGGAGTTCGTCCGCGCGACAGGCCATGTCACCATGGCCGAGATCCCGCCCGATCCTAAAGACTACCCGGCTGCCCTGCCGCACATGCTCCATGCGGGCTCGCTCGTTTTCTCACCACCGGACCATCCCGCTGATCTGCGCTTCTGGGGCGAGTGGTGGGCGTACTTGAAGGGAGCCGACTGGCGGCATCCACACGGCCCGAAAAGCAGCGTCCACGGCCTCGACAACCATCCCGTCGTTCACGTCGCCTTTTCAGGTGCGCTCGCCTATGCGCGTTGGGTCGGCAAAGACCTGCCGACCGAAGCCGAATGGGAGTTCGCGGCCCGCGGCGGGCTCGACGGCGCGGAGTTTGCCTGGGGTGACCAGTTCACGCCCGGCGGCAGGCACATGGCGAACACCTGGCAGGGCGATTTCCCGCGGCAGAACCTTGCGCAGGACGGGTTCACGCGCACCTCGCCGGTCACCGCCTTCCCGCCCAACGGCTACGGCCTCCACGATATGATCGGCAATTCTGGGAGTGGACGAGCGATTTTTATGCGCCAAGACACGCCGCCGATGCGCCGAAAGCCTGCTGCATCCCGGAAAACCCGCGCGGCGGGCGCGAAGACCAGAGCTACGACCCGTGCCATCCGGAACTCAGGATCCCGCGCAGGGTCCTGAAAGGCGGCTCGCATCTGTGCGCACCCAACTACTGCCGGCGCTACCGCCCGGCGGCCCGCCATCCCCAACTCGTCGACACCTCGGCAAGCCATATCGGCTTCCGATGCGTCCGGCGAGAAGGTCCAGAGAGCTGAAAGAGGAGGATATGTCGTGCAACATGGAATTCTCGCTGAAACGAGCAACACCGGCTCCACGGATAGTCGCCTCAGGCTGAAGTGCCTGCTTGCCAGCGCGCGCGACGCGTCGCGAACGGCTCTGCTGGGCGCCACCGGGCTCATCTGTGCTGCAGCGTTGACGCCGGCTGTCGCCCAGGCCCCTGCGCCGGCGCAGTCAAAGCCGAACATCCTGTTCATCATGGGCGATGACATCGGCATCATGCAGCCGAGCATCTACCACCGCGGCCTGATGGTCGGGGAAACCCCCAATATCGATCGGATCGGCCAGGAAGGCGCGCTCTTCACGCACTACTACGCCGAGCAAAGTTGCACGGCCGGCCGCAATGCCTTCTTCACCGGCATGCATCCGCTCCGCACCGGCATGATCCCGCCCCAACTGCCGGGCAGCCCCTCCTACCTGCGGCCGGGCACGCCGGCACTGGCCAAGTTCCTGCTCGACCTCGGCTACAATACCGGCGAGTTCGGCAAGAACCATCTCGGCGACCACACTGACGCGCTGCCGACCGCGCACGGTTTCCAGGAATTCTGGGGCTATCTGTATCACCTCGATGCGATGCAGGGCGTGAGCTTCCCCGACATCAACAAGAGCCCGACCCAGCAGAGTGTGGCTCCGCCATGCGTCAACACGACGATCCCGGGTCTTCCTCCGGTTCCCGGTGCGGTGGATCCGCGAACCTCGGTTTGCCTGACGCCGCCACGTCCCGTGATGTTCTGCACATCCTCCAACGGCACGGCGGCCAATCAGACCTGCCGCGACGAAGGTCCGCTGACCTTGGAACGCTCGAAGACCGTGGACGAGGAAATCTCCGCCAAGGTGGTCGACTTCCTGGAGCGCAACGACCCGAGACGAACCAACAAGCCGTTCTTCGCCTGGTACAACCCGGCGCGCATGCACATCACCACCGTGCTGTCGCCGAAATACGAGGCGATGATCGGCGAGCCCGGAGGCAAGGACTGGGGCCTCAACGAGGCCGGCATGAAGCAACTGGATGACAATATCGGCGTCGTGCTGAAGAAGCTCGAGGATATGGGCCAGCTCAATAATACGATCGTGGTCTTCACCACCGACAACGGCGCCGAGACGATCACCTTCCCCGATGGCGGCACCACCCCCTTCAAAGGTGGCAAGTTGAGCACCTGGGAAGGCGGCATGCGCGCGCCGCTCCTCGTCCGCTGGCCTGCCGGCGGTATCCGGGCGGGCACGATCAAGAACGACATCTTCGCGTCGCTCGACTGGCTGCCGACGCTCGTCAACCTCGCGGGCGGAGACAAGGGCGACGCGCTGAACCAGCGCATCATGGCCGGCAACTATCCGGGCATCGTCAAGACCAAGCTCGATGGCTTCGACCAGACCGAATATCTTCTCGGGCGGTCGGACAAATCGGCGCGCGACACGTTCTTCTACTATTCCGGCAAGGACCCGTCGGCGGTGCGCTACAAGAACTGGAAGATCTACTTCGCGATGGTGTCCGACTCGCCGGCAGGCTTCATCTCGGGCGTGCAGCCCTTCCACTGGGCCCAGGTCGTCAATATCAAGCGTGATCCCTTCGAGACCTCGATCGGTTCGCAATACAAGACGCTCATGGGCATGGGCGGCACGATCGGCTCACCTTCCACCGCCTATGTCTACGATTGGAACATGTTGCCGATCGGCCAGGCGCTGTGGATGAAGGAACTCCTTTCCTACAGGGACTTCCCGCCCATGCAGGACCCGGCGAGCTACAACCTCGATCAGGTCATGGATCAGATCAAGAACGCAAAGGGCCGGTCCGATTGACCGCTCACAATGCGACAACGCGGCCGTCCCGAATGGGGCGGCCGCTTCCCCCGACCTTCGTGCGCATGACTGACTGCCATCAGCACACTCCACGCAGTTTGGAAAATTACGGGAAGGGCGGATGCTTGGGGGCATCGCGGCCGAGCGCCGATGGGACGGAAATCCGGTCGGAACCCCCCTCGCTGGCACCCAGGCGGTCGATGATGGCTCTGCAATCATACCCAGCAGACCTGGTTTCAAAAGGGAGGCGCGACAATGACCGTCATTCGATTGATATGCTTGGCGCTCCTCGCTGGCATCGCTCTGTCAGCCTGCCAGACACCGCAGTCCAGACAGGCCGAGCTCGCCCGGATCTGTGCTGATCCCGTCAATCGGCAGCCCAAAAGCTCTTACTGGGGAGAGTGCCAGTCGCTCTATCCTTCGACGAGCCGGCAGCGGCAAAAGGACTACCTACTCGGGGCCCCTACGGGTGATTGAGTTCGATGCCGAGCCGGACCGCAGCAGCAGACCGAGACGGCCCCGCGCAGGACGATCGCCGAGCTATGCAAGTGAATGCCTGCTCGCGCTGCGCCCGAGCCTGGCAGGAAAGAAGACCGGGAGGCTGCAATGCAAACGTTCAGGTCGAGTTGGCGCGCACAGACCTAATCATGGGAGGACGTCGTGACGAAATATGCCGTAGCCGGATTTGCGATCTCGTTCGGGCTGGCCCTGACAGGCTGCCAGTCCACACAACAGGTGGTGCAGCAGAAGGAAGACCTGCTATCGGCGGCCGGCTTCACGCCACAGCCCGCGAACACGCCGCAGCGCATCGCGGCGATGAAAAAGCTCTCGCCCAACAAGTTCGTCCAGCAAACCAAGAACTCGCAGATCGTCTACGTCTACGCTGATCCGATCGTCTGCCAATGCGTCTATTTCGGCAACCAAGCAGCCTACGCCCAGTATCGTAGCATGGTGTTCCAGCAGAGACTGGCCGACGAGCGGCAGATGACCGCCGCGATGACGCAGAACAGCTTCGACTTCGGCCCCTGGGACGCGCCTTTCATGTATTGAGGCGGATTTCTCACACGTTGACGGGAGACGAACATGAAGCTCACCAACTCCCGGGTCCATCTCAGCCGCCGCGTGCTGCTTGGCACGCTGGCTGCTCTGCCAACTCTTATCCCGCCCCTATGCCTTCTATCATCGTCGGCGTACGCACAGGCTGAGCAGCTTCCGTCCTGGAACGACGGTCCGACCAAGGCAGCGATCATCGATTTCGTCACGCGCGTCGCGACCCAAGGTGGGCCAGACTTCGTCGCGCCCACCGAACGCATCGCGGTGTTCGACAACGATGGAACCCTGTGGGTCGAGCAGCCGATGTATGTTCAGCTTGCGTTCGTGCTTGAACGCGTCAAGGCGCTCGCCCCGCAGAACCCTGGCTGGAAGACCAAACAGCCTTTCAAGGCGGCCCTCGATGGCGACTTGAGGGCGCTGGCGGCATCGGGTGAACTGGGCTTGATGCAGCTTGTTGGCACCACGCACGCCGGCATGACCTCGGAAGAGTTTGCGAAAATCACCTCGGATTGGCTTGCCACGGCGCGCCATCCGCGTTTCAAGCGCCCCTATACCGAGTTGGTCTACCAGCCAATGCTGGAGTTGCTCGCCTATCTCAGGGCCAATGGCTTCAAGACCTACATCGCCTCTGGCGGCGGTGTGGAATTCATGCGTCCCTGGACCGACGGGGTCTATGGAATCCCACCCGAGCAGGTCATCGGCTCCTCGATCAAGACGCAGTTCGAGATGCGCGATGGCAGGCCCGTCATTTTCCGTCTGCCGCAGATCAATTTCATCGACGATAAGGTGGGCAAGCCCATCGGCATCAATCAGCAGATTGGCCGCCGGCCGATTGCGGCGTTCGGGAATTCAGATGGTGATCTCGAAATGCTGCAATGGACGACCATGTCCGGCGGGGTGCGCTTCGGCCTGATCGTTCACCACACCGACGCGGAACGCGAATACGCCTACGACCGCGATTCCCACTTTGGAAAACTCGACAAGGCGCTCGACGCCGCGGCTGTGAACAAATGGGCCGTGGTCGACATGAAGAAGGATTGGAAAAAGGTCTTTGCCTTCCAGGAATGAAGATGGCGTTTCGCACACTTCGCCCGTTCTTAAGCCGTCCTCGGCTTAGCCGGACCGGAGTTGGGATAATGCGACACCTTCCGCAATCGTCGGACGCGTCATCGGCGTGCTCGCGATCGACCTCTCATCGTCGAAGCAAAAGCGGGCGCCCCTTAAGAGAGGTCGAAACCCACAGATATAGATGAGGCGGAAGATCCACCGGAAGGTGACGGACCATGGAAACGATTTGTCGTTCGCCATACCGGCAGTTGAGCAGTGATCGCCGATGGAGGCGACGCTCAGTGCAGATTGGTCATGCCTTGCATTTGCAGGGCTTCGACCACGCCGTCAAAAATCAACCCGCCCCCGATCGCGGAAACGAAGAACCCGACAATGCGCGTGATAGCATCGATCCCCATCGGGCCGATTCTTTGCGTGAGCTTTTCGGCATAGAGCAAGCAGTGATAAGTGGTGAACATCGTCGCGACGATTGCCGCTGATATAGCGAGGAACGAGACAATCTCCTTGGATGAATCTTTAATTGTCGCGGTCATCCCGATGATCGTGGCGATGCCGCCGGGACCGAACATGAGCGGCATTGCCAGCGGCACGAAAGCAATGTTCGCTTCGTCGGTGTCGGTGCCCGAAAAGCCCAGATCGTCGTCCGATTTTCTAGGCATGAACAACTCGAAGCCGATCTTCATCAGGATGATGCCGCCGACGATCCCACAGTGGGACACCGAAAATCCGAAGCAGAAGCGTTCCGAAAATGAAGAAGAATAGAGCATAGACCGAGGCTTTCAACGCGACCTTGCTGTGCGTGACGCTATCCTTGCCGGATAACAGCTTGAGGACGACCGGCAGGACCCTCAAACGGGTTGATGATGGCCAGCAAGGTCGTGAAGGTGCCCACGAAAAGCGAAAGCTCGCTTCTCATCCGCATTTCCCCTACGCGCAGACTGTATTTGTCACGAGGCGTCTCCGGTCGGCGCCATTGCCGCGCGCAGCAAGTTCGACAGCATCCGCCCGCCTTCGAAACCGCAATCTGGCCCTGCTTCAGAATCGCAGGCTGAGCCCGACAACCGGGCCATGCATCAACATATCGAAAGCGTAACGCCGACGTCCCTCTCCCTGCGCATAGTCGGCATAGAGCGCCCGGTAACCAAAGACGCCCGAATAGGTGACCCCGTTCTTCTCGGCGAAATCGAAGCTGTAGCCTGCAATGCCCTGCCACGAGAATTTGCTGCCGCCACCACCAAGGTCGCCGCGCAGGAAGATTTCATGGCCGGGCGCGACGGCGACCCGCATGCGCGCGCCGGCAAAGCCGTCGACCCAGTCCACCGCGCCGGAACGGGCGATCGCGACGTTACGCCCGAAGCTGAGATCGCCGACATCGACGGTCGCGCCCGCATCGAAGGAAAGCTCGGCGCGTTGATACCAGTAGCGCGCGCCCGCCAGCACGTCGAAGCTGACCGATCCGTAGCGCGCCAGCTCGTAGGCCGCCCCCGCTTCGAGGATCGCCATCGAGACCTTGGCATCGCCGGACGCGCCGATCGCCCCCGTGATATCCGGCGTCACGCCGCGTGTCCGGACGCCGCCGCGATCCACGCCGACCTTGAGCGCGGCGAAATTGCCGAGGAGGGAAAGCCGGCCGTTGCGGGCCTCCATATCGGCCATCAGGGCAAATAACGTTCCGCCATCTCCGAGCGTGGCATCGACGATATCGATGAAGCTCGCATCGACCTTCGCAGTTCGCCCCTTCACGGTCTGATCTCCGTTGAGCGAAATCAGCCAGCCATAGGGCGTGAACCGGTAGGTCCATGCCGAGGTCATCACGGGTGGCACGGGTGCAGCCGGGGGCGGCAGGTCGGCGGCCTGCGCCACGGCGCTGCCGAGCCCGAGGATGATCGACATGAAGCCGCAGGCCTTCGCGTGGCTTAGTGTCATCGCAATCCCCTTTTTTGCGATTCATGCTGCGAATTCCACGCCCAGCTTTCGCCGAACACTGCGTCCGCTCAATGCGAAACTTGCTTCCCTCCACAAAGCAGCCATGGCTGTGACATTTTTACTTATCCGGACTACCCGAACTCGGCCCCCCTCGCCTGGCCGACATGGAAATGAATTTCCTGCTGTTCATGACCCGCAGCAAAAACGATCCGTCGAATTCGTGTCCCAGTTTGTGCAAAAGCCTCCGAACATCGCGTCCGGTTTTTTCTCCGGACGGGATCGCAGCCTAACGCCCGATTATTGTCCTCAGGTATAGCGGAAACTCGCTGAAACCCTCGCCGCATGTATCCTGAAAGCAACACAAACTTAGATTTGCGCGACTGGGCGGTGCTTAATCTGGCGTGCCAAAGAGAACTCTGTTCTTCTGCATTCTGGCAGTCTGGACTTCAGACGGAACGCATCATGACTGGACGACGCAAACGCTGCGGACGGTTGGGACTGAAACTCGCGCTCGCCGTCTCAATAGGCTTGCCAAGCTCCTTGGCCATTGCACAGGAGGAACGCGAGAAAAGCAGCGACGATCTGGCCAAGGCGGCGCAGAACCCCGTTGCCGACATGATTAGCCTGCCTTTCCAGAACAACTTCAATTTCAACGTCGGTCCACACAAACAGCTCCAGAATGTCCTCAACATCCAGCCCGTGATCCCGATCACGCTCAACGAAGACTGGAATCTGATCACGCGCTGGATCACGCCGGTGATCGCGCAACCGGCCCTGACGGCGAATGGCGACCGCGAGTTCGGCCTGGGCGACATCAACCCCAGCTTCTTCTTCTCGCCGAAGCAACCGACGCACGGCATCATCTGGGGGGTCGGCCCGACCTTTGTATTCCCGACAGGCACCGACAAGAGCCTGACCAGCGGCAAGTATTCGGCGGGGCCAGCCTTCGTCGCCTTGGCCATCGAAGGGCCGTGGGTCGTCGGAATATTGGCCAATAATGTCTGGTCTTTCGCAGGCAAGAGCAATCGTAGTGCCGTCAACCTTATGACCCTGCAGCCCTTCGTGAACTATAATTTCCACGGCGGCTGGTATCTGACCTCGTCTCCCATCATCACTGCCGACTGGGAGGCCGGCCATGGCGACCGTTGGACGGTGCCGATTGGAGGAGGCTTTGGGCGCGTCTTCCACGTCGGCCATCAGCCGGTCAACGCCCAGTTTGCGGCGTACTACAATGTCGCCAAGCCCAGCGGAGCCGCCAACTGGCAGCTCCGAGCCCAGCTCCAGTTCCTGTTTCCGAAATAAAACCGTGAAAGCGCGATCGCCTCTCGCGGATACGTTCGAGAACCCTCCAGTCGCGAAGCGTGGGGAAGATTGGCAAATGCGCCTTGTTGTGGGGAAGGATGTAAACCGCGCGGATCGGTCTGGGCCGTGAGGCGACCGCTTCTGAGGCCTGCGTCACCGATAGGGCCGTGAGAAGCGCCAAGAGGGCGAACGGTGATCTTCTAGTCATGTCCGCCCTCGTTGTGTTGGCGGTGCCGACATGCCGCCGAGGTGGGTCCACTCGGGCCCGTCTCAGGGCACTATGGAAAAGAACAGAAATGCCCCGAAGATGACTAGGTGAACGGCGCCCTGGAGCACCGTCGTTCGACCGGTACCAAGGGTGATGACACTCATAATGAGCGTCAGCGCCAACAAGAGGCGGCTCTTGTCATCCAACCCGAGTTCCAGGGGCTGACCAAGCACAATCGAGACGACCGCAACCGCGGGGATCGTCAGCCCGATCGCCGCCAATGCGGACCCGAGCGCGAGGTTCAGGCTAGTCTGTAATCGGTTGGCCTTGGCCACATTTAGCGCTGCCAGGACTTCAGGCAGCAGAACGGCGGCTGCAATGACGATGCCGATCACCGCCTTGGGCAAACCGAGCCAGGCAATGCCTACCTAGAGAGTCGGCGTCAAAGACTCGGCGAGCGCGACGATCGGCACGAGCGCAACGAGCAGCAGCCCGACACTTACCAAGGCAATTCGGTTCGATGGCGGAGACGCATGCGCGTCCTCGTCGCACGAGCTGGATGAAAACGAAGGCGCCGTAGAGCACCAACGAAACAATCCCAGCAAACGCCAATTGGGATGGGTTGAAGGCCGGCCCCCCCGGCATGCTTTCAACAAGGTTGGGCTGTGAGATCGCCTGCAATGTTGGCCCCGTGAGGGGCGGTTATCGCTTTGAAGGTTAGCCCCCCTGTTATCGGCTGCGGCTGATCCTTCCGTCTTTTCGGAAGGGTCCGGGGATGACGGGTGTGGAGACGATCGGTCGGATCCGGTTCGAGCATTTCCAGAACGGCAAGGGGATCAAGCGGATCGCGCGGGAACTCGGCCTCGCGCGCGACACGGTTCGCAAAGTGCTCCGCTCCGGCGCGACCGAGTTCATCTACAAGCGCGAGGTCCAGCCGCGGCGGAAGCTGGGAGCCTGGGTCGATACGCTGACGGCGATCCTCGAGGCCGAAGACCGGCTGCCGCGGCGCTAGCGACGCTCAACAATCCGGCTGTTCGAGGAGCTGCGCGGGCGCGGCTACGACGGAGCCCATGACAGCGTCCATCGGTTCGTGAAGGCCTGGCGTGCCGATCGCGCCCGGCTGCCGGCGCAGGCCTTCATTCCGCTGCGCTTCGATCCCGGCGAGGCCTATCAGTTCGACTGGAGCCACGAGGCGATCGAACTCCACGGGCCGCCCGTGGTGGTGAAGGTCGCTCAGATGCGACTGGCCTATAGCCGGATGCCGATCGTGCGCGCCTATTTCCGCGAGACGCAGGAGATGGTCTTCGACGCGCATGACAAGGCCTTCGCCTTCTATGGCGGGGTCTGTCGGCGCGGCATCTACGACAACATGAAGACCGCGGTGGAAGCCGTCTTCGTCGGCCGCGCCCGGGAGTACAACCGGCGCTTCCTTCAGCTCTGCTCGCATCACCTCGTCGAGCCGGTGGCCTGCACGCCGGCGGCCGGCTGGGAGAAGGGCCAGGTCGAGAACCAGGTCGGCACGATCCGCGATTTGCTGTTCCGCCCGCGGCCGAAGGTGAAGACGCTCGACGAGTTGAACGCCTGGCTCGCCGACCAATGTGTCGCCTACGCTCGGCGGGCCAAGCATCCCGAGTTCCGCGATCGGTCTGTCATCGAGGTCTTCGAGGAGGAGAAGGCGCGGCTGATGCCGTATCTGGGCCCCTTCGCCGGCTTCGTCGAGAAGCCGATGCGGGCGACCACGACCTGCTTGATCACGCATGATCGCAACAAGTACAGCGTCGATGCCCGGGCCGCCGGCCGCGCCGTGCTGGTGCGCGCCTATGCCGACCGGATCGTTGTGTTGCTCGATGGCGAGACGGTCGCCGACCATCCCCGCAGCTTCAAGCGCGATCAGGTCGTCTTTGATCCCTGGCACTAGCCTTCAACGCGATAACGGGGCTGCCCTTCAACGCGATTTGACAGCGCAACTCCTTAGGCGCTTGTAGGCACTGAGATATTCGCCCTTCCGGCCGTCGCGACCGAGTGCGGTGCCGGTCATTTGATCGACAGGCCGCTCAAGGCGAAACACATTCAGCCGAGCTGCGGCTGCGACTGCTCGCGGAACCGACGTGGCGTGACGCCTGTCATCCGGCGAAAGGCGCGGCTGAAATGCGCCGGATCGGCGTAGCCGGAGGAAAAGGCGACATCGATGATCCTGCAATCGGTGTCCCGCAGGAGCCTGCTCGCATGCTCGTACCGTACAGTGTCGAGCACGTCCGAATAGGTCAGGCCCGCACGCGCAAGCCTGCGTTGAAGTGTCCGCGAGGTGACGCCGGCGATCTCGGCGACGTCGGCAAGAGCGGTCGTTCCCTGCTCCAGATATGCTGGCAGCATCAGCTTGAGCAGTCCGACCATGTCATACTGGAAAGCCCTGGCGTCGTGATCTTGCAGGGGAACGCCGGAAGCGGGCGATCGATTGGGGAGACCGAGAAGCGCAGTTGGCAGGCTGATCCATGCGGCATTCTGCTCTGACAGAAAGTGCACGCCAGGCCACGAGGACCGCGTCGCCGGGCTCGGCGCATAAGACGATTCAAAGGCGATCGCCGTCGGCATCCACTCAAGACCGGCGAATTCGCGGACGATGTAGATCGAGAAAATGTTCTGGATCCATTGCGCATACTTCAGATGCAGCAGCCCCCTCGTGCCGCTGAGCCTGCTGCAAACCCGCACGTGATCCGCATCATGCTCGATCCACATGCTCAGAATGGTGTCTTCCCGCGACGCCCAATAGCAGGCGTGCCGGAGCGCGACGAGCAGCGTGGGGGAATGCGCAATCAAGGAGCGTGTCTTTTCCCTCAGGTGGGAGAAATGCAGGCGTTGCGCTGCCAGGAAGCCGAAATCCTCGATGCCCTGTGTTCTCTGGGCGTTGTCGACGAAACGCAGCGCCGGCAGGAGAGGAAGGTAGAGATCGCTTTTCTCGGCGAGAGACGCCGGCAGCCGGCACCGCTCCAGAAGCGTCTCGGTCGGAGCGCCAATTTCCTCGAGGATGCTGACGAAGGGCAGGAGGAACTGGCCGCGCGTCAAGGGGATATCAGCCATCGAACCTCGCCGCGATCATCCGGTCAGCGCCTCCAAGAGATCGAACCGTACCCGGAGGCGATTGTCGCGAAAAGGCAAGACGAGCGGGCTCCCCATGCACGAAATGCTCACAACGACATTCGCTGGCCGATGCGGCCGCGATCGCATGCTGCCCGGCCTGGGCGCTCGCGGAAGTCGGGCAAGCGGGGGGACAAGCAGCAATGTCAGGCGTAACGAGCGCGCGCTATCGCTATCGGCTTGCTGTGCGCTTCCCCTCGCGCCTCGGCTAGGGCAACCGACTTCCCCGAACCCGCTCCATGTCGACTGTCGCAGAGGCGGCTTTTCGTACGACATGACCCGGCTCGGGCCCGCCATTGCCGCAACATACCGGTTTTGACCGGAGCTTCATGGATTGAAAGGGATGAGAATGCCGAAGATCGGGAGTGCGGTCAGGCGCGCATCTGTTCCCCTGCTTGCGCTGCTCGCGCTCTGTGGGCAAGCCGTGGCGCAGACGGACGAGGCGCGGCCGAAGATCACCGATCCGCATTTCAAGATTGCGCCGGGCTATCTCAAACAGTCCGATCTGCCGAACAGCCTGGTTCTGCTCGGTCCACCGCCGGAGGCGAACTCGGCCGCACTAGCGCGCGACGAGGAGGCGCGCAAGGCGACGATTCCCCTGCGAAACACCGCACGCTGGAAGCTCGCTCATAGCGACGCCGACTTGGCCTTTCCGCAGGCCTCCGACAATTTCTCCTGCGCGATGGGTTTCCGGATCGATAGCCGACAGACCCCGCAACTCTATGCGACGATGCAGAAGATGCTGTCGGATTTTGGCCTTTCCACCTATGGCGTGAAGAACAGGTACAACCGGGTCCGCCCCTTCGTGGTTCACAACGAGGCGACCTGCCGAGCGGATCAGGAGACCATTCTGCGGAGCGACGGCTCCTATCCGTCCGGACACACTGCCGCCGGCTGGGGCTGGGCCCTTGTCTTCGCACAGATCAACCCCGAACGCGCCGATGCGCTGCTGAAGCGCGGGATCGAATTCGGGCATAGCCGCGTGATCTGCAACGCCCATTGGCAGAGCGATGTCGATGCTGGGCGGATCATGGGCGCGGCGACGGTTGCGCGATTGCAAACCGACCCGACCTTTCTCGCCGATCTCAAGGCCGCAAAAGCAGAGGTGAAGGCGGCGAAGGCGAAGCAGGTGAGCCCGATGCCAGATTGCGCGGCTGAGACGACAGCTTTGTCCGAACAGTGACGGGGTCGTCCGGCGCCTCCGAGAGTCGTGAATGCCCCTTGCGACCTTAGATTAAGCTTCGAACGCCAGGCGTCATCGATAGAGAAAATCCCCGCACCGCACCGCGGCTGCGACTCCTGTTTTTCGTAATATTTATGAAGATAGATATCGTTGAGATTACGATTATCGCAATTCCATTGTTTATTTATACGGATATAACCTGATTTACATTACCAAGCATCATCGCTGATTTTTCATAGATCACATCTCGACCCATCAATCGTGTTCAGCCGAAATGCGCGGGTGGACTGTTCAGCCTCGCTCCAACAAGCAAATGGATCGACGACGTCAATGAGGTACCATTCAATGCGAATGATGATGGCTTGTAGCCTGGGGTTCCTGGTTCTCGCGCCGTGCGTGGCGTCCGCGCAGCCGGTTCCGGTCAATGTCGGCAATTTCAAGCGAGCCGAGTCCGATTTCTACATGGCCAAAACGGCCAGCGACGGCGCCCTCGGCAAGTTCGTCCACAACAGGGCGCCGACTCCAATCGACAAGCAGCCTGTCGTCCGGATGAACCGGGACACGCTCTATTCCCAGGCGCTCTTCGACCTTGACGCCGGTCCGGTGACCATCACCCTACCCGATGCCGGCAAGCGCTTCGTCTCGATGCAGGTCATCAGCGAAGACCATTACACCCCGATGGTGGTCTACAAGCCGGGCCGCACGACGCTCACCAAGGACAAGGTCGGCACCCGCTATGCGTTCGTTGCGGTCCGAATCCTTGTCGATCCCAATGACACCAAGGACCTCGCGGAGGTTCACGCCTTGCAGGATGCGCTAAAGGTGCAGCAGAAGTCGGCCGGCAAGTTCGAGGCCCCGAACTGGGACCTGGCTCAGCAGAAGAAGATCCGTGACGCGCTCGAAGCGCTGTCCGCCGCATCGGGCAGCTTCACCAACGCTTTTGGCCCGAAGGGAAAGGTCGATCCGGTCATGCACCTGATCGGCACGGCGGCCGGCTGGGGCGGCAACCCCGACAAGGACGCATCCTACCCCTCGGTGACCCCCGCCAAAAACGACGGCAAGACGGTTTACAAGCTCAGGGTCAAGGATGTCCCCGTCGACGCATTCTGGTCGATCAGCGTCTATAACGACAAGGGCTTCTTCCAGAAGAACGATTACGACGCCTATTCGGTCAACAGCATCACCGGCAAGAAGAATGCTGATGGCGCCATCGACATCCAGTTCGGCGGCTGCGACGGCAAGATCGTGAATTGCCTGCCGATTACGCAGGGGTGGAATTACACATTCCGGCTCTACCGTCCTCGCGCCGTGATCCTGAACGGCAAGTGGAAGATGCCGGAGGCGCAGCCTGCATCGTAGAAGGCTGCCCGCTAGGGCCGCCGAGGCTGCGGTTCTGTCCGAGCGGAACGAGCCGCCCTCGCTGTGCCCAGGGTTCAAAACGTTCTCCATGCTGGACAACCGTTTGGCGCGGACAGACGAGTGTTGTCGACTTCTACCCGAGACTGAGACCATGGCTGCCGATTCAAGGACCGACGAGCTCGAGGCTGCATCCGCGATGCTCCATCGTTTCTCTATGCTGATCGAGAACGGGCTGGCCGCGAGGTTCTCGGGATGGCTCTCTTCTGGTGGTGCATGGCACGATTTCATCCAGGGATTCGAAACCGCCGGTCATAGTCCCGCGCTGCTGGCTCTCGGCATTGTAGCGACTTGTCTGACTGCCGTTGTTGCAACGGGCAGCGGTTGCCAGCTCAATCCTCGGCAGATCGAAGGCCAGGCCGCTTCTAGCTGCGGCGGCCTGGTTCGCGGCCACCTTGCTCGTGATACTGGCCTCGTGGGTTCTAATTCTGAGCCTCGTCACCGATTCAGCGCTGCGCCGCGCCTTGCTGAACTGCGTCGTGATCTCGGCCGTGGCGACAATGATATGTTTCCCATTGACCGCTGATCGCAGGTCGATCTTCTGGCGTTGGCGACGCGATCTTGCTGTCGCGATCGGGATCGCGGCCGGCGGCTTGGTGGTACTAGCCTGTCTGCGTGTTTGGAATGCGGCCGATCCGCTACGCGATCTCTTCGCAACATTCGCGGTGTCCCTGCCGTTCACCGTTCTGGTCGCGGCGGCGCATCTTCGTCATCGCCGGCTGGTGATAAGGGCTCTGTCCTTCGGCGGCAGGGCAGCACCCCTTCGCCGGAAACTGGCCTCAATCTGGCCCTGGCTCGTGGTGGCGGTCGTCACGCTCGCCTTCGTCTTCCTCCAACTGGACTTGACGATCGGAAGGCCGACGCGAGGTGGATTGTTGCTGCTTTCGCTTCTGCTCGTTCTTGCCGGGCCTCATCTCGACGTCGCCATCGAAAGACGCGGCTGGCAGGCGGCTCGGTCGCAGGGCGGCGAACTGACCGGCGCGCTGTGGCGCACGTTCCGCATCGTGGTGGCCGCATCGATCCTCGCGGCCCTGGCCACGCTCTGGCTCCTGCCGATTCTGGATGTCGTCGACATTCCGCGGGGCACTGTCCTGCTGAAAGCGACCGAGATCCTGATGCTCGTGCTGGTCATTGCCTTCTGCTGGAACTGGGTGGCCATCATGGCCGCGCGCATCAGGCCCCAAACCCAGGGCGATCAGCAGGTCCCCACCGCGGTGATCGGCACGCGGCTGACCACCGTCGGCCCATTGCTTGTAGGCCTCACCAAGGCGGCGCTTCTGACGCTGGGGGCCCTGACCGTGTTGGTCATGCTGGGCATCAATGTCTGGCCGCTGATCACCGGCCTCTCGATCTTCGGCCTGGCGATTGGCCTCGGCTCGCAAACACTGGTCAAGGATGTGGTGGCCGGTCTGTTCTTCCTCGTCGATGATGCCTTCCGCCACGGCGAGTACATCGAGACCTCGGGTGCCAAGGGCACCGTCGAGAGAATTTCGTTGCGCTCAGTCTCCTTGAGGCACCCGCGCGGCCCGGTTGCGACAATCCCCTTCGGGCAGATCGGGAAGATCCAGAACTTCAGCCGCGAATGGGTCATAGAGAAGATGCTGTTCCGGGTTGCTTTGGACACCGATGTCGAAGCCGTGCGAAAACTGTTCAAGAAGATCGGGCAGGAAGTCGCGGCGGATCCGGAACTGAACGCCGATCTCCTTGAGCCGTTCAAGAGCCAGGGCATTGCCGCGCTCGAGGAAGGCACTCTGGTGATCCGCGGCAAATACAAGGCCCGGGCCGGACGTCAATTCCAGATCCGCAAGGCGATCCTTTCCAAGGTCCGGATCACCCTGGCGGAAAACGACATCAAGCTAGTGCCAAAGCCGCTTCATGTGCCGCAGATGGGTGGGTAAGCTTGGCTGTCTGTCTGGGTTCACTAGGACCGTCTTAGAAGATGGGCGATGCGGCAAGCGTCGTCAAAATATCGGCGTACCTCGCCGCCTGAACCCTTTCAGATTCAGTTGCTTATGCTTGGTGGTTTTTGCTACCTAATGCCGAAGATTTTCGCGAGTGGCGACATTGCGAGCCTCAAACCGACGGCCGTGGCTCACTGTCCGCTCGTCGGCAACGGATGACCGCCCACACCATCGACGAGACCAACCTGCCGGCGCTGCAGGAGGCGGCGGTGGGAACTTCGGGTTTGATCGAGCGCACGCAGGATAGGTTCGGCACCTGGCCCGAGAAGCTGGTCGCGGATGCCGGCTACGGCTCGGCCGAGAACCTCGCCTGGCTGGTGCACGAGCGCGGGATTGAGCCGCACATCCCGGTGTTCGACAAATCCCAGCGCAGCGACGGCACCGTCAGCCGGTCCGACTTCGCCTATGACCACGCTCGCGATCTCTACACCTGCCCAGGCGGCAAGGAGCTCCGGCAGTTCCGCCGCCGGTTCGACACGCCGCGCGACGGCGTCGATGCCGAAGGCCTGATGCGCTACCGCGCCAGCAAGCTCGACTGCGACGCCTGTTCACTGAAGTTGCGCTGTTGCCCGAAAGCGCCCGCCCGCAAGCTCCTGCGCTCGATCCATGAAGGCGCCCGTGACATGGCGCGCGACATCGCCACCACCAATGCCTACGTCACCTCAAGGCGCGAGCGGAAGAAGGTCGAGATGCTGTTCGCGCATCTCAAACGCATCCTCAAGCTCGACCGCCTGCGGCTGCGAGCGCCATGCGGCGCCCGCGACGAGTTCCTCCTCGCCGCTACCGCCCAGAACCTCAGGAAAATGGCAAAGCTGATGACGCCGCCAGCGCCACCCCAGGCCGCGCATGAGAGCAAACGCTCTCTCACCGATCCACCCAGCCTTGGTCGGGAGGCAATCCAACGCCGACTTCTTCAACACAATCGGTCGAAAGCGGACTATGCGGCAAGCCCTATGCAATCTGCGCAAGCCCATTCCTCGATGGCGTCGTTTAGTCAGGCCGATGACCTCGATAAGTTGACGGCGGCGATCGAAGCTAGCCTCGCATGTCATTCGATGCAAGTGCTGGAGATATGGATTTGAGAATGCAGCCCCGGCCGACTGAGGCCTCAATTGTCCGGTTTGAGGAAGGTGATCCTGCCGAAAACCCCTGGATCAACGGTCAACCAAAGCAAGAACGGATCAAGGTAGAGGCGTACAGCGCTGGGCTGAGCAGTATGAGATTGGCAAGGCAGAGATCAACGCCGCCGTTCCCGGCTTGCTAGAGATCGAACACGTTGGTTCCACGGCAGTTCCAGATCTTCCTGCCAAGCCGGTTATCGACATCGATCTCATCGTTCCTGATCCCGAACGTGAGGAACAGTATGTCCCGGCTTTGCAGGCGCTTGGCTACGATCTGACGATCAGGGAGCGCTCATGGTACCAGCATCGAATGCTGCGCCGCGAGGAGCCGCGCGTGAACCTGCATGTGTTCGGCCCCGCTTGTCCGGAGCATGCGCGACATGTCCTGTTCCGTGACTGGCTACGCCAGCAGCCGGCGGACAGGAAACGCTACGCTGAAGCGAAGATGCTGGCGAAAGATGGGGTGGACACCGCCCACGACTATAATCGACGCAAGCAGGATGTGGTGCTTGATATCTATCAGGCGATATTCAAAAGCCGAGGTTGGATCTGAGCGCTTCACCCGACTTTGCCCTCTCCCGGAATGGAGCCGGCCCCCGCTAAGTCTGCAACGGGGTAGGAAGCAGGCGCTTAGGGACTCAGTGCCGTGGAGGCAACAGTGCTGGCGGGGTCACCAACTCGTCCAAAGCCAGGCCACGCTCCTTCAGGAGGGCTTCGAGCATCGGCCGCAACTCTCCGAGGCTTTCCGCAACAGAGTCTCGGACTGTATCAACAACGACTTGCGTTCCCCGTTCGATCTCGACGTTGAGTGTCTCACCGACTCGCTTGGCATCAAGATTCGTTGCCCGGCGCGTCTCCGGTATCAGCCAAATCTCGAACCAGCCTTCGACCTTGTCGCATTCCGAGACCGTCAGGCTGCATCCGTTGATGGCAATGTAGCCTTTCGCGAAGATGTACCGTTCGAAGGGGCGAGGAATGGAAAACCGGATAGCCTTATTGCCTCCGTACTCCTTGATGAGTTCGATCGGAGCCGCAAAGTCTATGTGACCTGATAGTGGGTGCCCACCGATCTCGGCGCCATCCTTCGCGGCACGCTCGACGTTGACCAGGCTCCCCGGTTCACAGTTCCCAAGCGCAGTGACCGTTAGGCTTTGGAGCATCACGTCGAAGAGGACGCGTTCGCTCGATACGACGGTCGTAACGGTCAGGCAAACGCCATCCACCGCCACGCTAGCGCCGATTGCGAGCCCGTCGGTGAACCACGCGGGAAAATCGAGCGTGAATATCCGAATGCCGTGGTCGTCTTCGATGGCTGCAATCTTGGCCACAGCCTGAACAATGCCGGTGAACATGGCTTCCTCGTCCTCGCGAGCAGTGGATATAGCGCGTAGCCAACGGGACGGGCCAGTCGCAGGACTGCTTGCTATCCTCATAGAAACGAAATAGAGCGCGCGCTCAAAAAGTTAGAATGTAATTCGATCATGCATGTGATTAGACTTTCACGCCCCAGCGATGCTGAGCGCGCAATCGAAATTTGGCGACGCGCCGTTGACGCTACCCATGATTTTCTGACGCCGGAGGATCGCCTCGCGATCGACGAGCTGGTTTGCAGCTTTCTCCCCGAAGCGCCGCTTTGGCTTGCCGTCGATCCAGATGATCACGCGCTGGCTTTCATGCTTATCGACGAGGGGCATATGGAGGCGCTCTTTGTCGATCCAGCTTGCCGCGGAAGGGGCATTGGAGCTGCGCTCGCGCGCCACGGCTTGGAACTCTACCCGAGAATGACCACTGACGTGAATGAACAGAACGGCCAAGCCGTGGGCTTCTACGAGAAAATCGGATTTAGGCGCACAGGTCGATCGCCACTGGACGGGCAAGGCCGGCCTTATCCAATCATTCACTTAGAATACGGTGGCTGAACTGAGTTTCGACGATTGAGGACAGGAGGCCTCGTGCGCAATCTCTTGGCGGAGTGCGATTGCTAGCGCAAACCGCTCTGCTAAGCGCGTTGGAGCGCCCATAGCGGACCTTCCAGAGGTCCGTTTCGCGTCGGAAGCGGACTCTGGCTCCTTGCCCGAAAGCGGACCTTTGCCACATGGTGGAAACCCCTGTCCGAGCAGCTCAGCAAAAGACCAATGTGACAAATGCGATTGCTCGATCGCGGCGTCGAGAATTTCGGCTGGGCCAGCGCCTTCAAGGAGACACGGGGTCTGTCGTCAACGCCTTGTCGAAATGCGTGGAGCCCTCGGCCGCAGCGAATTCGCAGAAGCCCTGTGCGCGCCAGAACGCAATCGTCGCCGCCGTGTCGGTGTTGGCGTGGAGGTAGAGTGTCTCGAATCCCGGTCGCTGGGCTTCTGTCTGTGCGAGCGTGGTCAGCCATTGGCCGATCCCTCTCCCCCGCAGATCCTTCCGAACGTAGACGCGGACGAGTTGCGTGACGCCGGCTGGCGACGGGTAGCGGTCCGCGAAGGCGGCGACCAAGTTCGGTTTCCACATCAGCCCATAGAACCCGGCCGAGGCGACGATCTCTCCATCAGGAGAATGAAGGCTCCAAAACGCGCCGCGGTTCTCTCCGGAGAACCAGCATTGCGCTGGCGGACGCAGAAGCGAATCGAGATCGGCATGCCAGTCCAGTCGATACTCAGTGCCATAGACTTCCCTGATCGTGTCCAAACAGAAGCGGCGCGCGGCGGCGCGGCGCTCCATCGAGGCGTCAGGCGCGGCAGCGCAGGTGAGTCCGTGCGGCGGTAGAGGAAGCTCGAAACCAGTCACGCCCGCCTCACGGGGTCATCATAGAGGAACTGGATATGGGCCGGCCGGCACGCGCCGAGCGGCCGATCTGGGCGCGTACGCCGAAGACGTCCCACAGCAACGCCTGTGTGAGGATGGCGGACGGTGCCCCTGCCGCGACGATGCGCCCGGCCTTCAACACCACGACGAGATCGCAGAATGCCGCGGCGAGGTTGAGGTCGTGAAGGGCGACGATACTCGTCAGTGGCAGGCGCTCGACGAGGGCGAGAATCTCGATCTGGTGCTGGACGTCGAGATGATTGGTCGGCTGGTCGAGGAGCAGTTCGCGCGGCTCCTGCGCCAGGACGCGTGCGATCTGGACGCGCCGGCGTTCGCCGCCGGACAAGGTGTGTCAGGACTGTCCGCCGCGTCCGCCGAGATCGACCTGATCGAGCGCCCGGCCGACGATCGCTTCGTCCTGCGCCGTCCAGGACGAGAAGCGGCCGCGATGCGGCGTGCGGCCCAGCCGGACGACGTCGCGCACCGTCAACTCCTCCAGCGTCGCCGCCTGCTGTTCGACGACGGCGACCCGTCGGGCAATGGCTATCTGGCTCAGCCCGGCGAGATCATTGCCGCCCAGGGTGATGACGCCGCCCTGCGGCTGCCGCCGCCGGCACAGCAGCTTCAGCAGGCTGGACTTACCGGAGCCATTCGGCCCGATCAGGCCGAGCGTCGCCCCCTCCGGGACGTTCAGGCTCACCTCGTCGAAGATCAGCCGGCTCCCGGCGCCCCAGCTCACATCACGAACCGAGAAGGTCATTCCGGCCTCCTCGCGCGGTAGAGCAGCAAGGCGAAGGCCAGCGCTCCGATCAGTGCCGTCACCACGCCGATCGGCAGGATCTGGCCCGGCACCACGATGCGGGACAGGATGTCCGCGATCACCATGAAGATCGCGCCGGCAAGCGCCGATGCGGGCAGCAGCAGCCCATGGCCGGAGCCCACTAGCATGCGCGCCGCATGCGGGATGACGAGGCCGACGAAGCCGATCGAGCCGACGACGGAGACCATGCTCGCCGTCATCAGCGCCGTCGCGCCGAACAGGACGAGGCGGAGCCGGGGCACGGGCACGCCGAGGGTCGCGGACGCCTCCTCCCCGAAGCTGAAGGCATCGAGCGAGCGGGCATGGCTGATGCAGATGATCAGGCCGACCATGGCGACGGCCGCAGCGAGATAGACATCCGGCCAGCGCACGCCGCCGAGATTGCCGAGCAGCCAGAACATCACGCCCCGCGCCTGCTCGGCATCGGCGGAACTCGTGACGATATAGGCGGTGAGCGCGTTGAAGAGCTGCGAGCCGGCGACACCGGCGAGGATGGTGCGGTCGGAGCCGCCGTGCGCGCCGCGGGCGAGAATCAGAACCAGCCCGAATGCGGCAAGTGCTCCGAGGAAGGCGCCACCGGACAGGGTCAGTGCACCGGCGCCAAGCCCCAGGATCATGACCGAGACCGCCCCGGTCGAGGCACCGGCGGAGATGCCGAGCACATAGGACTCGGCCAGCGGGTTGCGCAGCAACGCCTGAACCACGAGGCCCGTCAGAGCGAGCGCGCTGCCGCGTGCTCGCGAATGACCTGAGCATGTCCGAACGCCTCGGCGGGTGGGGCAATTCCCGGCACGCGCGTCCACGTCGGCAGCCGACGCTCCCGGACAGTCTGCATCTGGAAGGTGCACGGTTCGCTCGACTGGTTCCAGACGCCGACGCGAGAGAGTATCGGCCTACGCGGTGGAATCGAGCCGCCGGCGAACTACGAGCCGCTGATGGTGACGCCCGGCCTCGACAAGTACCGGCTCACTCACACCGAACCGTTCCGCACAATCATCGGCTGTGCGGACGCCGCGCTCGAGGCGGCCAGGGCCTATCTCTGCGTCGGCTACGGCTTCAACGACCAGCATCTCCAGGAAAAGCTGGTCGAGCGCTGCGGCCGGGACAGGGTTCCCCTCGTCATCCTCGCCAAGGTGCTTTCGCCCGCGGCCAAGGCGCTGCTGACGGGAGGCCGATGCCGAAGATACGTGGCCTTCGAGGAATGCGGCGAGGGTGCCACCGCCTACACCCACGACGTGCCGGACGGCTTCTTCATCGAACGGCCCGTCTGGCGCCTCGATGTCTTCCTCGATTTCACCATAGGGAGCGGACCGTGAGCATTCTCGATTTCGACGACGGCGAAGCGCTCGGGCACGTCCAGTCCGTCGACACCACGGTGGTGATCGTCCGTGTCGACGACGTCAGCTCCCTCCGCAAGCTGCAAGTCAACAGGCTGGTCGCGCTACAAAGCAGCCGATCGGGTCACAAGCTCATCGGGATCATCAACAAGATCACGCGAACAGCGCTGGAGGACGTCAAGCTAGCCGACATAGAAGCCGGGACAGGGCGCACACCGAACTCAACCTGGTCCGTGTCGTGCTGATCGGCACGCTGATTGACCGGGACGGATCGCAGTCAAACATCTTCCGCCGCACGCTGGAGACCGTGCCCGAGATCGACGCTTGGTGCTTCGCGCTCGAGGGCGAACGCTTGTCCGGCGAGGGACGACGGCTTTCCCTAGGTGCCTATACTCTCGACCTAGGCGCGGAAGCTTTCGTGGACGGCAACCGGCTGTTCCAGCGTCACGCCGTCATCGTCGGAAGCACCGGATCGGGCAAGTCCTGGACGACGGCGCGGCTGTTGGAGCAGGTGGCGGAGCTTGGCAGCGCCAACGCGATCGTCTTCGACATGCATGGCGAGTACGCTTCCCTAGTCGGTGATGGTTTCGCGCACCTGAAAGTGGCCGGCCCGGCGGACATCGACGCTGACCGACCCCTCGACGAGGGCGTCCTTCATCTGCCCTATTGGCTGCTGAGTTACGAGGCGCTCGTCTCGATGTTCGTCGACCGCTCGGACCTGACCGCTCCCAATCAGGCCATGGTCATGTCACGCGCCATCGTGAAGGCGAAGACCGCCTTTCTCGAACGCGGCGGGCACGCCGAGGCGCTCGCGAACTTTACCATCGACAGCCCCGTTCCGTTCTCGATAGCGGACGTGCTGGCGGAGCTGAATGCACTGAATACGGAGATGGTGCCGTCCAGCCGCGGCGAGAAGCAGGGTGATTTCAATGGGAAACTGAGCCGCCTGATCCCGCGGCTCGAAGGCAAGCTGACGGACCGCCGTCTCGGGTTCCTGTTTCCCGCCGCTGGGGTGGCGGATGGCTACGCGTGGCTGGACGACGTCGTCAGGCAGTTGCTGGGCGGCCGAAGCGCCAGAGGCGGCAAGGGCGGCGTGAAGATCATCGACTTCTCGGAGGTGCCCTCCGACATCCTGCCGCTGATCGTGGGTATGGTCGCGCGACTGGTGTTCTCGGTGCAGCAGTGGAGCCCGCAGGACTCCCGCCATCCGGTGGCGCTCTTCTGCGACGAGGCGCATCTTTACATTCCGCAGGAGGCGACCTCCGGCGTGGCCGAGAACGCGATAGCGACCTTCGAGCGAATCGCCAAGGAAGGTCGCAAGTATGGCGTCGGCCTGGTCGTTATCAGCCAGCGCCCGGCCGAGGTGAACCGTACAGTCGTCAGCCAGCGTAACAACCTGATCGCCATGAGGTTGACGAATGGCGACGACCAGGCCGTCGTCCGTCGCCTCCTGCCCGACAGTCTCGGAGGTTTCGGCGATCTCCTGCCTGTGCTCGATACCGGGGAGGCGCTCGTGGTCGGCGATGCGATCCTGCTGCCAACACGCATCCGCATCGCAAAGCCCATCAATGAGCCATTAAGCGGAACAATCGAATTCTGGGATCGCTGGGCTGACGAAAAGGACTGCGCCAAGCTCGATCGGGCCGTGGAGAGTTGGCGGCGGCAGACAGTCGCGTGATGACCGCCACGGGTTCCGACTTCGTCGGGCGCAAATGGCCCCGCTTCGGGCGAAACCTTATCTCTCCGCTCTCTCCTCCCAGCCTCGCGTACCGCTGACATCGAACGAGCATAGGTGTGATTGTCGCGGATCGATAATTCCGCGACTCTACCGCGCAGGATGTCCAGACCGCGCGACCGCGGCGGGGTTCGTATGAAAGCGCCGAGGGAACGCGGGCCGACTGACATGATCATCGCGAACGAATCCTTCCGCAGTCAGCCGGAATCCTTCAAGGCAGCCACGTTCGGCCTATTGGCAGCCGGCAGGCCTGACTCGACACGGGATACGCCCGCAAGTCTATAGGTCGCGTACCGATGCGGCCGACGACGATCGGCTTGCGTTTTGGCGCCATCTCGCCCCGCCGTTGCCAGCGGGAGCCCGGCCGAAGTCTCGATGCGGGTACTGGCCGCAATCTCGCCACACGTAACCACGGCGTGTCCGTCCATGTTGGGCGGGGTGAAGCGAAGAGTCGCCACGTGCGCAACTAGGGCTCGGCAAGCATGCGGCCCGTCCCCTGCGATACGGGGACAATGTCGGCTCCGATCAACAGCGGAGCATAGCTGAAGGATCCCATGTTCGCTCCCAAGGATTCAGCTCCCTGAATCCTGTAGCGCTCCGCCAGTCTCCCGGAGCTGCGTTCCGGGAGACTCCCCCCCTACCGGAACGCAGATCTGCTGGAGCGAGAGAACGAGACGCCCCCGAAACACGAGATTACCAAAATACAGAAACGCCGATCTCCCACTAATATACGCTCTATATTTTATTAACTGAAGACAATTACAAGTTTCAATCAGATCAATTCACACTTTATAAAGGATTTCCCGCCGATATATACACCGAAATCGGACCTGTTTAGGGTCGGTTATCAAGAATTTCTGCTGTCCGATTCTAGATTTACACTGACAGAAGGATTCAGCGCCCGTGAGAGAGCCACAACCACTTCATCACGCGACGAGCGCTATCAACGTTGAATCGATGCCGTGCGGATGGTCAGCCCGAGGCCTATTCTTACGAAAAGCCGACGGGTCCGTGGAGATTTTCACACCCCTCGTCGACTACATGATGGCGTTTCCAAGCCGGTCTAGAACTTGGCAGGACACCATATCTCGCGGCCTCGGATTGTTCTGGGACTTTTGCCAGACTCGAGGACAGGCAATCGCCGACGATGCCCTAGAGCGTAACCTCAATGTCCAACGCCGACTGTACCGTGCGTTCGCCATTTCTCTTCTCAGCGGCACCATCGAAGCGGGCGATGATCCTGACGGGCTCTTTTGGCCGCGCACGCCGGTCACAAGAGCCAAAATGCTCGCGCATGCCATCGAACGCTTCTCTGACTGGGCTCATGCCGAGGGGCTCGACAACCCGTTGCGTACACTCCCTGTCCGCTGCGTTCCGAGCGATGCATTGTCGTTCTCCGAGCACCTTGTCTGGGCACGTCGACGCCAAGTTTCGATGTTGTCTCACCTGACCCCTACAAACGTGAGGCGGACAACGCCTCGCCTCATCGATCTTGGTCGAACGACGGAAGGACAATCGGCGGAGGAGGTAAAATTCTTCCCGCCTGACCAGTTGGAGCCGCTCCTTTGGATCGGCCATCAGCGACCAGGAAAACTCCACACGACTGATCCTTACCTACGATACAATATCCGGGACCAAATGATGGTTCTGCTTGATGCGT
Organism: Allobosea sp. 10L422; assembly: GCF_056395345.1. Classification (NCBI taxonomy): domain Bacteria; kingdom Pseudomonadati; phylum Pseudomonadota; class Alphaproteobacteria; order Hyphomicrobiales; family Alloboseaceae; genus Allobosea; species Allobosea sp. 10L422. The sequence goes on along the minus strand of NZ_JBFTJI010000013.1, from coordinate 154,072 downwards.
ACGGAGGCTTCCGCCGCAGCGAAGGCTTGCATCTCTGGGTCCAGGACGTTGTGGAAGAGCCAGAAAAGCCGGGTCATGCCCTGATCGTAATCAATCATCCGGCCGAAGCCAGGATACGATATTCGGACCCGTTGAGCGGAAGCGAATATTCGCTGTCACGAGCGGAGATTCTTGAGCGCCGATACGGCTTGCGCCCCCGCAATGAAGTTCTTCGAGACCGCTATCACGCGGGTTGGAAAGGTATGGATCTCAACAAAGACAACCAAGCTTTCGTGTACTGGCTCGACGACAATGCCTCGACACTGTTTTGGATCCTATTCCTTGGTTATCTGCGGTTTATCCGCGATCCGATAATGGAAAGACGTCGAAGCCTTGGAGGTAGGGACCATCCATTTCTCTTTGTAACCGAACGAACTCCTCAAGCCAGCGGCGCAATGATTGGAGACCCTTACTCCCCAAAGGGCTACGAACGAAACCACGCGGCCGCCGTGCGCCGGATCGGTTTAGAGCATTCGAAAGCGCGCGGGACGACAACCCACGGACTACGCCATCTCTACGGCCAAACCCTTTCGAACCTTGGTGTCCCCCCCTCTGTGATCAAGAAGGGACTGCACCACCGACACTACCTTTCACATGTACCTTACGTCGTACCGACCAAGGCGCAGATTAACGCGCAGTTAGAAGCAGCCCGCCGACGCATGCTGGGAGAGGTCGTTCAGATCCCTCCTATCGGCCATGAAAGCTCGGCCGCGTTACTTGCTCTCAGCGAGTTTATAACCTCAGGAGGAGCGCGTGTTTGAAACTCGCTTCAACCACGTAACAATTGCGCAGAATCTCGGCGAAGCTTGGTTCAACCCGGACGAACGACGTTTCGCCCTGATACCAAGCATCAACGATACCGACAGCGAGAAGTTAGCTACTCTGATCGAGGAGATGGTGGAGAGCTGTCGCCTGGATGGCAGCCGAGCGGCTCAGGACGATTTCCTATACGAACTGCATGGCCTGCACGCGCAGCGGGCCGTCCTGTGGCCATTGGGTATCCTCTTCGGCCGCTCTGCTATCGGCGATATAAACGCACAATGGTTCCAGTTCTTCCTCCAAGAACTTGACCCCGACTTCGTGCTACTACGTTCCGAAATAGAGAAGCTTTCGCATCTTTCGAAATTCCCAGCGAGACAACGTCAAGATCGCTCATTCGCAATCTGGAAGTGGCTTGCCGTGCTCAAGTTCTCCTCAGACCATATTGATTATCTCGAAAGTATTCAAGAAGCGCACATCGTTGAGCTAGGACGATTGCTGCGGCCCAGCGGGATCTGGGCGGAATGGACATCTGAGTCAAACCGACGAAGCCTGAATCGCCTGGTGCGCCTAGTTGCTGATGTTACGGACAATCCGCAATTCTGCATTCAAGTAAATCGACAAGTTCGCAGGAGGAAGAGCAGCCGAACCGAAAGCATTCTTTCTGAAACTACCCACCTGCAATGGCTCCGAGAAAATTTCAACCGTTGGCTAGGCGAGAGAGTGCTACTTCAAAAAAAAGCTTATCTTCGCGCGCTACGCTTGCTGGAAGAATTTTTTAGCACCCGCCCTTCTTTGGAGGTCGACAAACCGGATAAAGCGCTCTCTCGGTCCAACATGCTTGGCCTACTTGAGTTCGCGAAGACCTGGTCAACTTCAACTCAACGCATAAATTCGATCGGGCGGATCTTCGATTTTTTCTGCTGGATGGAAGACGAAAATCGTGATCGAGATGGAAATACTTTATTCAAAGTGGCTCTCTCGTACGGAGACGTTGAACGATTCAGAATGTCTCAGGCGTCGAAAAATACGACATCGAAAAACGGCGATGTCGCGGCCAAGCCGATGCCAACACGAATGCATGTCGAACTGAAAAAAATAATATCCGACAATAACTTTGCTTGGGCAAGAGGCCTTAAATCTCGCGCCGACGGGCGACCGCTCCATTGGATTACGTGGAAAAATCCTGACACTGGGCATGCAGAACCCGTATTCTGCGAGGTATTGCCTAGAATGCTCCTGCTTATGTTGGATTTGCCTCTGCGAAATGTTCAGGTCCGACGGCTCGATAGCGGCGAGGGCGACAGCCGGTACTGGAATCCCACGGAGAATAAATGGGGCCCAGCCGAAGGACCACATGCCGATTACTGGAAATCTGTCGGCGCAAAAAACACCCGACGTGGAGTATTTAGAGAGATTCAGTCCCAATTTGGTGGAAATATCAGCACTCTAACGGGATTCTGGATAAACTCGAATAAAACACAGGACAGGCCCAATCTATTTGACGAAAATTCGGGATATGAGATGCCTTGGGAATTTATTGAGGCGCTAAACAATCTTTCGGAGATGCGAGAATGGCAAGAAAAATATAACCCCGTAGCAGGACCTTTGCCGCTCTCAAAGACTCCATACGGGATATTTATTGACGACCCGACTGACGCGGTGAAAGCCCTGATTCCCGACCGATTCTATATTTTTAGATACCCTCTGAATGTCGGACCAAGAGGCAACGAGGCGCCACCTAGCTACAAGGTCATACTTCAATTTTTTTATGATGCATTGGAAGAGCTGGAGCTTCGCCTCAATGCGGAAGATCCCAATAATCCTATCACCATCATTACCGGTCGCGATGCAAGTGGGGCGCCGAAGAAGGCAATATTCACTCTGCATGGATTGCGCTCCTCAACAATTACCAGCCTCTACAATGAAGGCGTCCCGATTGCGGTTCTTAGCAAGCTCATAGCCGGTCACGCGACCATCCTCATGACTTTGAAGTACACCAAATTTGAGCCGCCGCATGTAAGTGAAATTCTGACGCGAGCGCGCCTTCAGGCCCTTGCTAAGGCGGCCGATGCCTTCCCGGTCTTCCTGAAGAAAGCGACCTTTGAACAGGCCGCCAGAATGACAGCTCGCCTTCACGATGATGGCCTGGCGCAGTTGAAGGGCCCTTATTCCGACGGCTCTACGTGGTCTCGAATGGACATCGGAATTTGTCCGAATGGAGGAACACTCTGCCATATCGGCGGAGAACTCTGGCAGGCCCGTAATGACCTAGGAGCGAACAAGTCACGCCACAAGCCCGTCCCGGGTGGCTCGAGAAACTGTGTGCGGTGCCGCTTCTTGGTTACCGGGCTACCCTTTCTGATTCCATTGTGGGGCCACTCCAACCTCATTTCTGCACGAGTGGACCAGTTGAAAGAGCGAATTGAGGAACGCGAGGCTGAGATTAAGAAGCTCAAGGCCGAGCGCCGAGATGCCAACGCCAAAGGAGAGCCTGTACCTCCCGTTCTGCGCCAACGGATCGCAGCCCTCGAAGCCGAATGGGATGCTGAGACTCAATCACAGGAGCAGTCTGTGGCTGACGTACACGCAACTATGATGCTCATTGAGATGGTCCGCGCGATCCGAAAAGTAACTGCCGAAGCGGGTGAAGACGGCATCCCGATGGTGATCCGACCAAAGGGTATACCCGAGGTATCTGGGCGAGAATCCACCCGCTTCGAACTCACGGACTCAATCGTCCAGATGAGTCGATTCTTTGTATCTCTAGACAGACCAGAAATTGAAAGGGAGAGAGACGAATTCGTGAACCGCATTCTCTACCAGAACGGCTATATTCCTATAACCTTGGCGCCGCTTTCCCTGGAAGAGCGTCGCGCTGGGGCGGACGCGATGGCGGCCATGCTGCTGGGCGAACTTGGTGCTCAGGAGGCCCAGAATCTAATCGAGGGGCGAAAGACGCTTGAAGAACTCGGTCTCCAGGAGCGCATCCAAGAAGTCGCCCGGAACAGCATCGGGCGTCCGCTTGAGCGGACCACACTCACCCAGCCCGGCCGCGAGATATTGCTCGAATTGAATGCGCAGTAGTTTCGCCGCACCATTCCCCGTGGTCCTTTCGATGGATACCTCATCCGCGATATCCGCTGGGCAAGCACCGTTGAAGATCTGCCGACGGCGTCCTCGTTGAAGGCGACCCGGATCGGTTTCTCGACCTCGAATCATCAGTCCCATCCCTCATCCGATCGGGAGGGCATTTGTTGAGAGAGCTATGTCAATGAACGTCGAAGGGAAACAAGCTTTGGATATTGTGGACGCAACGCTCAAAGAACTTGTTGAGCGCGCCACCAATTCGACAATCAGGTTGAAGCTTCAAAACCTTCACAGCGTACTTCACCATCTCGTCGTCAACGGGAAGCAACGGCTCACCGTACCATTGGTGGTCCAGACCTACGCGGCGCGGATCCATGCCAAGGAGCAGAGCTTAGCTGAGCCGTCGATACGCAATAAGCGAGGTGGGGCAAATCCTTATCATGGTTTGTACCGGGCTTGGGAGGCCGCTTCCGAAGTGATTCTGCGCCCGCGAAAACAGAGGGGTGGCCCACTTGCCGCGGTTGACCTTGTCGGCGACGAAGATTTGGCCCGACTTAACCCGGAGCTGAAGCACCGCGTTGCCCTGCTTGCTGCCCAAAACAGAAGCTATAAGGCGCAGCTTGACATACTCAGACGGGCACGGGAAGCACCCACCATCTATTTGGCCGTGGCGAGCAAACTCGAAGGCGTCCCGCCTGCCGTCGCGAACCGACAAACTTTAAGCGAAGCGGAAGTCAGTGCGCTCAAGGATTTCGTTGCCGCAAGACGGATGCGGGCGCGAGGCTTGCGTCAAGCGGACGATGGCAGCATCGAAACTTTGGAGGGTCGCCGCCTGACCGATCCAGGCTTCCTGGATGCATTAGAGAAGATTGTGAAAATCTACAATACAGGGAGCGTCTGAAATACAGGGAGCGTCTGAGACCCGAGCGCGCCTACGTTCCTTGCGCGGCTTAGTATATCTAAGTAATGGCGCTCCCTAGGGGACTCGAACCCCTGTTTTCGCCGTGAGAGGGCGACGTCCTAGACCGCTAGACGAAGGGAGCGTTACTTACGTTATACTGCGATATACCTTACTATTACTTCTCTTACTTACAAGTCAATTCCATTCGTCTAGCTTGCCAAATTCAGCCCGCCATCGGACCTCATTGGTAACCCTACCACCCTCAATCCCCTGCCCCTACTCACTTGGTAGGCAACCTGGGGGGCAGGCGACGACCTAGACCGCTAGACGAAGGGAGCAGCGCCGGTCGTGGGCGTCTCTGTAGTCGGAGCGCCGCAACGCCGCAACTGCTTTTTTGAAGCTGTCCCGACAAAAATCCTCGGATCGGCCCGAAGGGCTTCAATTGACGCGGCGAACATCCCCGCCTTTCCAGGCGGGCGCGGCCTTGAGATGGAGACGAGCGGAATATCCCGTCGGTAGCCGGCTCAAGCGATGCGCCACGCACGCGAAAAAGAGCGGTGCGAGCCGCGCAGGAAGCGGCCAACAGGTCTTGCAAGCCTGCCGGCGAGATTGAAAATTGCCGAGGCAGCTTGGGGGAGCGTTTCGGTGGACGGCGAAAGCGAGCAGCGACGATCCCTGGCCTTCATCGCCCTGCACCACGGCCGCCTTGCCTTTCGGGCCGGGCTCGGCGGCCTCATCGCGATCGTCTATCCTCCGGCCTGCGTCGCCTGCCAGGCCGCGACCGGTGAGGCGCAGGCGCTCTGCCCGGCCTGCTGGGGCGGCATCGGCTTCATCGAGCGCCCCTATTGCGAACGGCTCGGGACGCCCTTCGCCGTCGATCTCGGCCCCGGCCTGCTCTCGCCGGCCGCGATCGCCGATCCGCCGGTCTTCACGCGGGCCCGTGCCGTCTGCCGCTTCGACGGCGCGGCGCGCGAACTGGTGCATCGGCTGAAATATGGCGACCGCGTCGAACTCTCCCTGACGCTCGGGCGGATGATGGCCCAGGCAGGCCGCGAACTGCTCCGCGAGGCCGAGATCGTCGTGCCCATCCCGCTGCACCGCGCGCGTCTCTGGAGCCGACGCTTCAACCAGGCTGCCGCGCTGGCCGGCGTCGTCGCGCGCCAGGCGAAGCTTCCGCTCGCGCCCACCCTGCTCGCCCGCGTCAAGCGCACGCGCCAGCAGGTCGGGCTCACCCGCTCGCAGCGCGCCGACAATCTGCAGGGCGCGTTCCGGGTGCCGGATGCGCAGCGCCCGCATGTCGAAGGCCGCCGCATCCTCCTGGTCGACGACGTGCTGACAACCGGCGCGACCGCCAATGCCGCAGCGCGGGCGCTGTTGCGGGCCGGCGCGCGCGATGTCGACATCCTGACCTTCGCACGGGTCGTGACGGATGGCCGGGAAGGCACTACATGAGAGGGCAGCATCTTATCGAGAGCCCCCAGCCCATGCCGCCGGTCACGATCTACACCACCTCCTGGTGCCCCTATTGCAAGGCGGCCAAGACGCTCCTGACCCGAAAGGGGGTCGCTTTCTCGGAGATCGATGTCGATGGCCAGCCGGAATTGCGGCAGACCATGACGGCCCGGGCAGGCGGACGCACTTCGGTGCCGCAGATTTTCATCGGCGAGCGCCATGTCGGCGGCTCGGACGACATCCACGCGCTCGATGCCCGCGGCGAGCTCGACGAGTTGCTCGCAGCCTGAGGCACCTGGCCTTCACTGCCCCGCCATGCCGGCAGGCAGCACTCCTTGCGTGCCGATTTGCCTTGGCGACGCGGCGCCACCATCTAAGATCACATGATCCGCTACACGCTCATCTGCGACAACGGCCACGAATTCGAGAGCTGGTTCCCCTCCTCCGGCGGCTTCGAGGAACAGGCGAGGCGCGGCTTCGTCACCTGCCCGGCCTGCAACAGCGCCAAGGTCGAGCGCGCGATCATGGCGCCCAATGTCGCGCGCAGCGATCTCGGCGCGCGCCCGGCCGAGCCCTCGCCGGAAGCGCCTGCGCCTGCGGCCGCATCGCCAGCCCCGGTCGCGCTGATGAGCGACAAGGAGAAGGCTTTCCGCGAGATGCTGACCGCGCTGCACCAGCACGTGCATGAGAATGCCGAGCATGTCGGAGAGCGCTTCGCCGACGAGGCGCTGAAGATCCATCATGGCGAGGCGGAATCGCGCGCCATCTATGGCGAGGCAACGGCCGACGATGCCCGCATGCTGCATGAGGAAGGCGTGGATTTCCTGCCGCTGCCGCGCTTGCCCGGCACACGGAACTGAAGCCTCCGGCCGGAGCGGCGCGAAACTCCGCCCGGCGGCGCGCGAGTTCCCATAAATATTCAGGCCGCGAAGCGCCCAATTTTGCGTTCTCTGACAAAGCGTTAGCATGTAGCCCGATGCAAGGGAGGGTCGCTCCGACCGGTCTTTGCGTCGCGGGGCCTTCCTTCCCGGATTAACTTTCTGTTATTGATTTCGGGTTTCTTTGCCGGTGATCCCGGTGCGCCCCCCCGGCTGCCCATGATCCCGAACTCAGGAGGTTGCCGCATGAAGCGGGCCGCGATCGCTGCGCATGGTCTCCGTTCTGGCGGAGTTTTCAGGTACGGCGGACGTGGATCGGTCCCGATTCTGATGGCTCTCCTTGCGCCGGCCCTGGGCGCCTGCAGCATGTCGCCGGTCGATTCGGCCGCGGTCTCCGCGCCGACGACGAAGGAGCCGGCCGCCGCGCGCAAGCGCGCCGTCGCGCTCGCCAAGGCCGATCCGCGCGAGAAGGAGTGCCTCGTCCGCGCGATGTATTTCGAATCGAACCGGTCGAGCGAGGCCGGCCTGCTAGGCGTCGGAACGGTGGTGATGAACCGGGTCGAATCGCAGCGGTATCCTGAGACGATCTGCGGCGTGGTCGGCGCGCCCCGCCAGTTCGCCGCCGGCGTCCTCACCCGCCCGATGCCGGAACACACCCGGCCGAAGATCGAGGCCATCGCGGACGACATCCTCAACGGCCGCCGGAACGAGGCGGTCGGATCGGCCAAGCATTTCCATATGGCCGGCATGCGCTTCGGCTACGCCAACATGCATTACGTGACCGTGGCCGGCGGCAATGCCTTCTATCTCAAGGGCGAGCGCCCCGAGCGCAGGCGGATCGAGGAGCCGACGATCCAGCTGGCCTCGGCATCCACCTCCGCGCCGCTCGCGACCGCCACACCGGCCGTGTCCACATCCTTCGCCTCGGCGCCGCTTGCCTTCGCTCCGGAGACGGCAGCACCGAAGCTCGTAACGTTCCAGGCACCGGCGGTCATGCTGGTCAAGAACGCGCCGCTGCCGCCGGGCCGGCCGCTCGATCTCGATCTGCCGAAAGCCTCCGTCCGCGCCTTCGTCGTGCCTGCGAAGGCCGACAACCGCGTGGCTCTTCTTGCGGCGTCCGAGATCCGGGGCAGCCTCTCCTCGCGATAGCCGCTCGACGCGCGCGGGAACAGTCACCGCCTTCATCCAGAGGAGCAGGCCATCGGCCCGCTCTCAAAGGAGGATGGTTCAGATGGTTCCAGAGCTTTCCTGAAGCATCCTTCGAGACGCGGCCTTCGGCTACTCCTCAGGATGAGGGCTTGAGCATAGGCCCGGCTCAAGCCGAAAACCGTCCGCCTAACGTCGAAGGGGACATCGCGGAAGCTCTGGCGTTATCTTCGCCGCAGTGCAACATTCAGATTGCTCTGCAATACGGGGAGACGCCATGACCGCGACGAAGCTTGGCGGCCAGCAGACGGGCCAGCGCGACAAGCCCTGGATCTTCCGCACCTATGCGGGGCACTCCGACGCGGCCGAGTCCAACCGGCTCTACCGGACCAATCTCGCCAAGGGGCAGACCGGCCTGTCCGTCGCCTTCGACCTGCCGACACAGACCGGCTACGACCCGGACCATGTGCTGGCCCGCGGCGAGGTCGGCAAGGTCGGCGTGCCCGTGAGCCATCTCGGCGACATGCGGGCGCTGTTCGACCAGATCCCGCTGGCGCAGATGAACACCTCGATGACGATCAACGCGACGGCGGCCTGGCTGCTCTCGCTCTACATCGCCGTCGCCGACGAGCAGGGAGCCGACCGCAAGCTGCTGCAGGGCACGACGCAGAACGACCTCGTGAAAGAGTATCTCTCGCGCGGAACCTATGTCTTCCCGCCGCGCCCCTCGATGCAACTCACCACCGACATCGTCGTCTTCACGGCCAGCGAGCTGCCGAAATGGAACCCGACGAATGTCTGTTCCTACCATCTGCAGGAGGCGGGAGCCTCGCCGGTGCAGGAATTGTCCTTCGCGCTGGCGACGGGCATCGCCCTGCTGGATTCGATCCGCGCCCGGCCGGAAGTCAGCCCGGAGGAATTCCCCGGCACCGTCGGGCGCATCTCCTTCTTCGTGAATGCCGGGATGCGCTTCGTCACCGAGCTCTGCAAGATGCGGGCTTTCGTCGAGCTCTGGGACGAGATCACGCTCGGCCGCTACGGCATCGCCGATGAGGCGATGCGCCGGTTCCGCTATGGCGTGCAGGTCAATTCGCTCGGGCTGACCGAGCCGCAGSCSGAGAACAAYGTCTACCGCATCCTGATCGAGATGCTSGCMGTGACSCTGTCGAAGAAGGCGCGCGCGCGGGCCGTGCAGCTGCCGGCCTGGAACGAGGCGCTCGGCCTGCCCCGCCCCTTCGACCAGCAATGGTCCCTGCGCATGCAGCAGGTCCTGGCCTACGAGACCGACCTGCTCGAATTCGGCGACATCTTCGACGGATCGACCGTGATCGATGCCAAGGTCCGCGAGCTCAAGGAAGCCGCGCTCGAGGAACTCGCCAGGATCGACGACATGGGCGGCGCGCTCGCGGCCGTCGAGAGCGGCTACATGAAGCAGGCGCTGGTCGAAAACGGCGCACGCCGCATCGAGGCGATCGAGCGTGGCGAGCAAGTCGTCGTCGGCGTCAACAAATTCACCAACAGCGAGCCCTCCCCGCTCTCGGCCGGCGATGGCGCCGTCGTCACCGTGCCGGATTCGGTCGAGACCGAGGCCGTGGCCCGGCTCAAGGCCTGGCGCTCCGCCCGCGATGCGAAGGCTGCCGAAGCCGCACTGGCCGAGCTCGCGGCCAGTGCCCGCGAAAACCGCAACGTCATGCCGGCCTCGATCGCCTGCGCCAAGCTCGGCGTCACCACCGGCGAATGGGCGCAGACCCTGCGCGAGATCTTCGGCGAGTACCGCGCCCCGACCGGCGTCGACACCACCAGGCTCGGGGATGCGAGCGGCCTCGCCACCGCCAAGGCAGCCGTGGCGAAGGCGACCGAACGCCTCGGCCGCCCGCCGCGCTTCCTCGTCGGCAAACCCGGCCTCGACGGGCACTCGAACGGTGCCGAGCAAATCGCGGTGCGAGCGCGTGATGCCGGGATGAATGTGAGCTATGGCGGCATCCGCCAGACGCCGGAGGAGATCGTCAGCGAGGCCCGGGAGAGCGAAGCCGACATCATCGGGCTCTCGATCCTCTCCGGCTCGCATCTGCCGCTGGTGCGCGACGTCACCGCGCGGCTGCGGGTCGCCGGAATGGACGTGCCGGTGGTCGTCGGTGGCATCATCCCGCCCGACGACGAGAACGCCCTGCGCAACATGGGCGTGGCGCGTGTCTACACGCCGAAGGATTTCGCGCTGGACGGCATCATCGCGGATGTCGCAGGGCTGGCGGCGAAGAAGGGCTGATCGCTCTCCGCGTCATGGCCGGGCTTGTCCCGACCGTCCACGTCCGGCGGTCGCAGGTGATGTTCAAGACGTGGATGCTCGCCACAAGGGCGAGCATGACGGCGCAGGCTAGACCATCCCCACGCTCTTCAACTGCTGATAGGCCTTCAGGATTTCCTGAAGCGTGCCTTCGCGCGAGCGGTCGCCGCCATTGGCGTCCGGATGGAAGCGCTTCACCAGCTCCTTGTAGCGCGCCTTGATCACGACCGAGTCGGCGGTGTCGTCGAGGCCGAGCGTATCGAGCGCCTTGCGCGCGACGACGCCCACACGCGTTTCCGGCTGCGCGGCCTGCTGCTTGTTGCGAGCGCCGAACAGGTTGAAGGCGTCGTGCATGTCGGCGCTGGCGTCGCCATTCGCCTTGCGCCCGCGCTGCGACATCCGCGCCGCCTTGGAATTGACGCCGAGCTTCCAGGTCGGCCTGTGGCCGATCTCCTCCTGCTTCGCGTAGGCCGCGAGCGCGTCGTCATCCATGCCGGCGAAGTAGTTGTAGGTCGCGTTGTAGGACTTCACATGCTCCATGCAGAACAGGAAGAACTGGCCCTCGCGGCCGCGCCCCTTCGGCGCACGGAATTCGCCGCCGCGCGCGCAGCCGGGATGGTCGCAGCGCGGCGCATCGCTGTCGACGGTCGCTTCCGCCTCGGAAGAGCCGATCCTGATGCTGTCGAAAAGGCGTGAGTTGATGTTCATCGTCGACGGTTTATGAGACGCAGGGTTCGGGCCGGCAAGTGCGATGCAGCACATCGCCGAACCGAAAGGACAATCATCGCAACGGTGGCACGATCATGACCGCAATCGCTGAAAGAATCACGCGAAAGCTGACCGAAGCCTTTGCGCCACAGGAATTGAAGGTGATCGACGAGTCGCACCAGCATCAAGGCCATGGCGGCTGGCGCGAGGGCGGAGAGACTCACTTCCGCGTCAATATCGTGTCGGAAGCCTTTGCCGGCAAGAGCCGGCTCGAGCGCCACCGCCTGGTCAATGCGGCACTGGCGCAGGAACTGGCCGACCGCGTCCACGCGCTGGCGATCGCAGCGAAGGCGCCGGGCGAGAGCTGAGCGCCGCTCGCCGCGGCCACCGATCCGAGCCTGTGGAGGCCGGTCCGGCGCTACCTGACCGCGGGGGCGGCAGCCTTCGACTCCGACGGCGAGGCCGCATAGACGGCAAGTGTGGCCGCCAGCGCGACGCCCATGAAGACGAACAGCCAGCCGAAGGTGGTCTGCGGCTCGTAGCCGTGCCTGTCGAGGGTGTTGACGAGCCGACCCGAAAGCCATTGCATCACGCCCGCCCCGCCCATGAAGACGAAATTCATGAAGGTGACGCCGCGGCCGATCTCCAGAGGCGACATGAAGGCGCGCGCATGCGCCATCACCACGGCATAGGTGACACCGAACAGACCGATGACGAGGAAGAGGCCGACCGCGAGGCGGGGCGATCCCTGCCCCCAGAGTGCCAGCACCAGGCACGCCAAGACTACGATCACCCCACAACCCACGACTGTGATCTTGGCGCCGATCCGTCGATAGAGCGGCAACACCAGCAGCGCTCCCAGCGCGATGAAGCCGCCCATGGCCATCGCCGCATAGCTGGTCGCGGCAAGGTCGAAGCCGTGCACGGTCTGGAGATACGGCGCGATCCACAAGCCGCGCATCGAGATCGTCACCCCGTAACTCACGAAGGTGAAGGGGAAGATCAGCCAGAGCGGCCGCTTCACCAAGATCTGCCGGATCCCCTCCAGCAGCGAGACATGCCGTTGCGGAGTGTCGGGCAGCGGCGGCGGGTCCTTCAACAACAGGATCACCAGCAAGGCCGTCAGCGCCACGATTCCGGCGAGGCCGAAGACAGTCGCACGCCAACCATAGGCCGCCAGGAAATAGGCGAGCGGCGCGCCGCTCAGGGGATCGCCGACGGAGCCGAACCCGATCAGGAGTGACGACATCGTCGCGAAATGCCGGGGCGAATAGAGCCGCGCGGCGAGATAGAAGCCGGACATCAGGATGGGCGAGCAACCGATGCCGATCAGCGCGAGGGCCGTCAGGGCAGTCGCATAATTTTGCGACAGGCCGAAGATCACCGTTCCGGCGACGGCGACGAGAAGGAAGCCGGCCAGCGTCCGCCGCGGGCCTATCCGGTCGAGCGCATATCCGACCGGGAATTGCGAGAGCGCGAAGGCGATCAGCCAGGCGGCCTGCAGGCTGCCGAGCTGCCCCTGATCGAGGCCGAGATCCCGCGTGAGATCCCCCGAGATCACGGCCAGAAAGGCGCGGAAGAACTGGCTCAGGATATAGGCGAGCAGCAGAACGAGGAAGCTCGTCACATCAGGCCGCCTTTGCTCGGCGGCCTGTGTTCCGGCGCTCCCGCTGTCCGCTAGGCCGCTCTGCGCTTGCCCGGGACGCCCGCCTCACTTGATGCGTTCGAGCACGGAGACGTAGTTCGCGACCGCGGCACCGCCCATGTTGAAGATGCCGCCGAGGCGCGGCTCGCTGAGCTGCATGCCCTCCGGCGCCTCGCCGGTGAGCTGCATGGCCGAGAGCACATGCATCGAGACGCCGGTCGCGCCGATCGGATGGCCCTTGGCCTTGAGGCCGCCGGAAGCATTGACCGGCAGCTTGCCGTCCTTCTGCGTCCAGCCTTCCTTGATGGCGCGGGCGCCGTCGCCTTCCTTGGTCAGGCCCATCGCCTCGTATTCGATGAGTTCGGCGATGGTGAAGCAGTCATGCGTCTCGACGAAGGAGAGGTCGTCGAGCGTCACGCCGGCCTGGGCCAGGGCTTTCTGCCAGGCGAGCGCGCCGCCCTCGAACTTCAGGATGTCGCGCTTCGACATCGGCAGGAAATCCTGGACATGGGCCATGCCGCGGAAACCGACGGCGCGGCGCATCTGCAAGGCGGTCGCCTCGTCGGCCAGCACCAGCGCAGCGGCGCCGTCCGAAACCAGCGAGCAGTCGGTGCGCTTCAGCGGGCCGGCGACATAGGGATTCTTCTCGCTCTCCTCGCGGCAGAAGGCATAGCCGAGATCCTTGCGCATTTGCGCATAGGGGTTCTCGACGCCGTTCTTGTGGTTCTTGGCCGCGATCATCGCGAGCGCGTCGGACTGGTCGCCGTGGCGCTGGAAGTAGGCGGCGGCGATCTTGCCGAAGACACCGGCAAAGCCGGCCGGCGTGTCGCCATCCTCGGGCAGATAGGAGGCCTTGAGCAGGTTCTTGCCGATCTCTGCCCCCGGCGTCTTCGTCATCTGCTCGACGCCGACGACGAGCACGATCTTGGCGTCGCCTGCCTTGATCGCCCGCACGCCCTGATGGACGGCGGCGGAGCCGGTGGCGCAGGCATTCTCGACGCGGGTGGTCGGCTTGAAGCGCAGGGCCGGATCGGCCTGCAGGACGAGCGAGGCGGTGAAGTCCTGTGCCGAGAAGCCGGCGTTGTAGTGGCCGAGCACGATCTCGTCGACCTGATCGGCGGTGATGCCGGCATCGACCAGTGCGTCGGCCGCGACCCGCACGATGAGACTTTCGACGGTTTCGGCATCCTGCTTGCCGAACGGCGTATGCGCCCAGCCGACGATTGCAGCGCTCATGACGGCTCTCCTTATAATGTGTAGCTACACGTCATCTTGGCAGCCTTGCGCCGCCCGGCAAGCCGGTATCCGTGCATGATCGCCGTGCGTGGATCGGCTGACTCTTCTTGTCTCCAGCACTAGCTGGCTGCTGGGCTCATCGCAATGCCACCGAGAGCAGCAGCCCGACGCCGCCGACGATCATCGCCATGCCCAAGATCTCGCGCCGGCTTGTGCCTTCGGAAAAGAGGCGACGCGAGGCGATCTGCGCCAGCGGCACCTCGATCAGCGCCAGCGTGCGGACATTCGCGGCCGTGGTCAGCGAGAAGCCGATGAACCAGAACTGCGAAGCGGCGGCTCCGAGGAAGCCGGCGGAGAGCGACCGGCGCCAGTTCTTGAGGCTCCGTAACAGGGCCTCGCGATTGGCGGCGAGCAGGTAGGCCGTGAGGATCAGCGTCTGCAAGCCGAGGCCGAGCACGAGAATGGTCGAGGCGCGGATCAGGAAGCCGCCCTCCGGCAGCGCCTGAATGCCGCCGCGAAAGCCGATCGCCGAGAGGGCGAAGAAGGCACCCGAGACGATGCCGAGCACGGCCGGGCGCAGGCCGGCGCGGGTCAGTTTCTCGCCGGGTTTCCACGAGACGACGATCACACCGGCCGTCGCGATCGCGATGGCGAGGAACTTCAGCGGCGTCAGCGCGTCGCCAAGCAGGAACGCCCCGAACAGCGCGACCTGCACGGGCTCGGTCTTGGTGTAGGCGGTGGTGACCGCGAAGGAGCGCTCGCGCATCGCCGCCAGCATCAGCGCCGTCGCCGCAATCTGCGTCAGCGCGCCCCAGAGCGTATAGCCCAGGGAAGCCATGCCGACGGCCGGCGGCAGCCGCTCCAGACCGATGCAGGCCAGGACCAGGAACAGCACGGCGAAAGGCAGGCCGAAGAGGAAGCGCACCTGCGTGGCGCCGACGACGCCGATGATGTCCGTGAGGGAGCGTTGCGCCAGATTGCGGGCAGTCTGCAGCAGCGAGGCGAGAATCGTCGCCGGAATCCAGAGAAGGCCAAAAGCCACGGTAAGCTCCGGGAAGGAATGAGCGCCTAAGGTTGCCCGCAGCTTTTGAACCGACGCTCCTGTCTAGGCAAATCGCTCGGCAGAGGGTAGGTATGCATCTGCTGGCTGGCGACTGCGTCGGCCGTCTCGAAAATGCCGCATGCGTCGCGTTGAAAGCTGCGCGTCCCGCTTGGTCCAGACTGCCCGCTTCCTCTTCGTCCCGCCAGTTTCATCCAGACAGGTTCAAAGCCCGCCCGATGACCCCCTCCCGCTTTGCCGCCGTCCTCGCCCTCAGCTTCATCGCGACGGGCCCCGCTCTCGCCGGGGCGAGTCTGGTCGTCGACGCATCGAGCGGTGCGGTTCTCTCGAGCGAAAACGCGACGCAGGCCTGGCGGCCGGCCTCCACCACCAAGATGATGACGATCTATCTCGCGCTGAAGGCGGTGCGGGAAGGGCGCCTCGCACTGGAGACCGCGATCCCGGTTTCGAAGCTCGCAGCCAGCCAGCCGCGCGTGAAGGTCTATGCCCGGCCGGGGCAGGAGATCACGCTCGACAACGCGCTGCGGATCATGATGGTGAAATCGGCCAACGACATCGCCTATGTCGTGGCCGAGGGCGTTGGCGGCGATGTCCCGACCTTCGTCGGCATGATGAATGCCGAGGCTCAGCGCCTCGGCATGCGCGACAGCAATTTCGTCAACCCCAATGGCTGGGACCATCCTGACCAGCAGACCAGCGCGCGTGATCTCGCCGTGCTCGCCATGGCGCTGATGCACGACTTCCCGCAATATTCGGACTACTGGAACACCTCTGCCGTGCAGCTCGGCAAGCAGGTGATGCAGAACACCAATGGCCTGGTCGGCCGCTATCCCGGCATCGAGGGCATGAAGACGGGGTTCACCTGCGCCTCCGGCTTCAACGTCGTTGCGACGGCCAGCCGCGGCGGCAAGACGCTGATCGCCGTGGTGCTCGGCTCGGTTTCCGGGGTCGAGCGCACCGTCAAGGCCGCCCAGCTCCTCGACGACGGCTTCAGTCGCTGGGGCGGCGGCGGCATCACCGTCGCCTCCATGGCGCCTAGCGGCACGCGCGCGCCGAATATCTGCGACGACGTTCGCCATCGCGGCGGCGGCGTGGCGCTGGCTGACGATGCCGACATCTCCGGCCCCATCGCCGCTTCGGCTGCCGCCGGTGGCAATGATTCGGACGGCGGCCGGTTCGGCGGCTTCACGACGCAATCAGCAGGCCCCGTCGCCACGCGCTCGCCGCGCGGGCGCATCGTTCTCGGCCAGCGCGCGCAGGTCGTGCCGGTTCAGGTCTCCTTCGGCCGAACCGCCGGCTCCGCCGCCGCTCCGCTCGCCGCCAACGCCACGGCCCAGCCGGAATCGCGGGTCGCGCGCGGCACGGCCCCGACGATCGAGCCGGGCGCTCCCGTCGCCGCCGGGCTCGCCATTGCGCCGCGCCGCACCGCGTCGAGCAATGGCGCGATCCCGCGTGGCACCACCGCCTTCGCCCCGGCCGATGCGCCGGTCCAGCCCTCCGCCAATGCCTTCGAGGCCGGCCCCTTGCGGCTTCAGGGCGCGGTCCAGCGCGGTGCGGCGAATGCCGCGAGCCTGCGTGCGGGCGCGGCCGCCGGCATCAAACCCGCTCCCCGCAACGCCAAGGCGCAAGCGGCCAAGCCCCAGCCCGCAAAGACTCCGGCGACCAAGCCCCAGCCCGGCAAGGTGCCCGCCAGCACGAGCGCGCTGCCCAAGCGCCGGCCGTCGCAGGCCGCCGTGAAGCCGCAGGCCGACAAGCCCGCGGCCAAGGCGAAGGCCAAGCCCGCCAGCGACGCCTGAGGCCTGATTGGACACGGGGGCAGCCAGCGCTCGCCAGGGTTTGCTGCTGGCTTTTGCCTCGGCGGCCGCCTTCGGCACCAATATCGTCAGCGCGCAGATCGCCGGGCAGGTCGGCCTCAGCGGTCCGCTGCTCGTCTTCTACCGCGTCCTGCTGATGCTGATTCTGGTCGGGGGCGCCGCGCTGGCCTGGCGCAGTTCCCTCAGTCTCGCCCGCGACGAACGGCAGCCCGTCCTGCTCTTCGGTCTCGCGACCGCGCTGGTCGGCACCGCCTATCTCTCCTCGGTCAGCTTCGTGCCGGTCTCGGTCGCGGCTGTGGTGTTCTACACCTTTCCGATCCTGATCGTGCTGACCGAACCGCTGTTCACGGCAGCCCCCTTCCGGGCCGACCGGTTCGCAGTCGCGCTCCTGGCCTTCCTTGGAATCGCACTGGTCGTCGGCCCCGACCTCAGCGGGCTCGATCCGCGCGGGCTCGCCCTCGCCTTCATCGCCAGCCTCAGCGCCACCGCGCAGTTCTTCGCCGCCGCGCGCTGCGCCGAGGTCGCGACGCTGCCGAAGCTGTTCTGGTCGCATATCGTCATCCTGCCGGTGACGCTGGCGATCCTGCTGATCACGGGCGGGCTGCTGCCGCCGCAGACCTTCCTGCTCGCGCCGATCGCCGTCGCCATTACCTATGGCGGCTACATCATCGGCTTCCTCTTCCAGATCCTGGCGCTGGCGCGCATCGCGCCCGGGCCGGCCGGCCTCGCCTTCTGCGCCGAACCGGTCTTCGCCGTGGCGATCGCCGCCATCGTGCTCGCCGAGCGCCTGGGGTCGCTGCAATATGCCGGGGGCGCCCTTGTCATCCTCGCGCTGGTCATTAATGTAATAGTAGAACACTCAAGGCGGAGCGTGGTGCCTGCCTGAAGGCTGGATCGTCGTGTGTCCCAGGATGCATGGCGGGGCTCCGGCTATTTGACGAAGCGTCGGATTTTCCCGGAAGGTGGATTAGCCTTTTCGGTCCGATGCGCTGAGACCGGACGACAGATCATGACCGGCGCCAATGCCCGCCCTGCTCCCATACCGCTGACGCTGCTCACCGGCTTCCTCGGCGCCGGCAAGACGACGCTGCTGAACCGGCTGCTGAAAGACCCTGCGCTCGCGGACACCGTGGTGCTCGTCAACGAATTCGGCGAAATCGGGCTCGACCACCTGATGGTCGAGGGTGTCGAGGAGAACATGATCCTCCTCGAATCCGGCTGCCTGTGCTGCACGATCCGCGACGACCTCATCGTCACGCTCGAGGATCTGCTGCGCCGGAGGGATAATGGCCGGATCGGCGCCTTTGCCCGCCTCGTCATCGAGACGACCGGCCTCGCGGACCCCGCGCCCATCCTGAACATGCTGATCAACCACCCCTATCTTGCCATGCGCTTCCGGCTCGACGGCGTCGTCACGCTCGTCGACGCCGTCAACGGCATGGCTACGCTCGATGGCCATGAGGAGGCGCGCCGGCAGGTCGTCGCCGCCGACCGGCTCGTCCTGACCAAGACCGACCTCGCAGGCCCGGCCGATGCGCTGCGCGCACGCCTCGCCGCGCTGAATCCCGGCGTCGAGATCCTTCCTCCGGATGCGGCGGCGAGCGCGCTGACGGGCGCCGGCCTTTACGATCTGGCTGAGCGCCCGGCTGCGCTGCGCCGCTGGCTGGCCGAAACCGAAATCCCCGATCACGGCCACAGCCATCATCACCATGATCACGGACACGGACATCACCATCACGGGCAGGACCCGCATGACGTCAATCGTCACGACGAAGCGATCCGCGCCTTCGCGTTGACGGCCGATCGGCCTGTCACCCGCAGCACCTTCGATCTGTTCTGGACCCTGCTGCGCTCGGTCCATGGCCCGCGCCTGCTGCGGCTGAAAGGCCTGGTCGATGTAGCCGAGCAGCCCGGGCGCCCGCTGCTCGTGCATGCCGTCCAGCAGATCCTGCATCCGCCCGTCACGCTCGACTCCTGGCCTGATGCCGACCGGCGCTCGCGCCTGGTCCTGATCGTCAAGGATATCGAGGAGGAGACCGTCCAACGCCTGTGGTCGGCCTTCCTCGGCCAGCAGGCGGAGCGCGCCGAGGCCGCGCAATCCTAGCCACCCTTGACTGGTCGCCCTGACACAGCCGCGGCGGCCTGTTTCTTGAAGCATCTCTCCCGCATGGCGAGGCACATGCCCGTGTCTCGCCATTACGGCACAGCCTTGCGCCGGAGCGACGCATCGGGAGCGGGAGCGGATGAGCAAGATCATGGCCCTGGCTAGCGTGGGCGGCACGGCGTCGATGGTGCCGACCGGGGCGCGATCGCATCCCGGCACGGCAGTGCACTGCGAAATCCGCCCGCTCTCCTCCTGCGACGGGATCGTCGAAGAATGGGCTGATCTCGCAGCGCGTGCGATCGAGCCCAATCCCTTTCTCGATCCCGGATTCGCGCTCGCTGCGGCCCAGCATCTCGTCTCGTTTCGTGACGTCGCGCTCATGCTGCTCTGGCAGGGCGAGGCAGCACGGCAACCGCGCCGGCTGATCGGCCTCGTGCCGTTCCGCCGGCGCCAGCGCTTGTTCGCGGCCGAGGCTCTCGACGAATTCGCCGATCCCCGCCTGTTCAACGGTACGCCCCTGATCGACAGCACTTTCGTGGCGCCAGCCCTGTCCGCGCTGCTGCGTGCCTGGCGCCGGGAGGCTGGGCCGACCGCCGGCCTGACATTCCCGGCGGTCGATCCGGCCGGACCGTTCGCGACGGCACTCATCCGCATTGCCCGCAGGCACGGCTTCGCGGCGGACTGGCAAGATCTTGGCTTGTCCGGCCCGCGGCTGGCGGACTCGGCAGGCCCCAAGGAGGCACGGACGGCTTTGGAGGCACAGGGAACGCTGCGCCTCGAAGAACCTTCGACCCTTGCCGGCCGGCGCGACGCCGTCGAGATCCTGCTTGCGCTGGAGGCGTCGGGCCAACGTGGGCAGACCGGCCGGGCAACTCTTCAGGATATCCGCGAGGCCGCCTTCCTGCGCAGCATGAGCCGCAACCTCAGCCGACAGAAACTGTGCCGGATCGCGCTGCTGATGCTGGACGAAAAGCCGATAGCGGCAGCACTGACGCTCGGCCGCGCTCCGTCGCGCTGGCTCTATCTGGCGGCCGGCGATGACGGCCTGGCCCCGGCCAGGCCGCTGGCGCTGCTCCTGGCGATGATGCGCAAGGCCGCTCCCGCGCGCTCGATCAGGCTCGCTGGCGGCCTGCCGATCTTCGAAGCCGTGAGCGGCGGCTTCGGAACGCTGCGCCTCAACCATCGACGGGCCGGCACCCCGGCCGATCTGGCAGCGCGTATTCGCCGGCGGATCGGCCAGTCGCTGTTCAGGCCTCGGCCCGCAGCACACGGCGGATGATCTTGCCCGTCGTGGTCAGCGGCAATTCGCCCCGAAACGCGATCTCGCGCGGATACTCATGTGCCGAAAGCCGTGAGCGCACGAAGTTCTGAAGCTCGGATACCAGAGACGGCGAGCCGTCCTGACCCGGTTTCAGCACAATGAAGGCCTTGACGATCTCGGTGCGCAACGCATCGGGCTTGCCGACCACCGCAGCGAGCGAGACTGCGGGATGTTTCAGCAGGCAATCCTCGATCTCGCCCGGCCCGATCCGATAGCCGGAGGAGGTGATGACATCGTCGTCGCGGCCGATGAAGCGGACATAGCCGTCGACATCCTGCGCGCCCTGGTCGCCGGTGGTCATCCAGTCGCCGACGAACTTCGCCGCCGTCGCCTCCGGATTGCGCCAGTACTCGAGGAACATCACCGGGTCGGGCCGGCGCACGGCGATCTGCCCCTCCTCGCCCGGCGCGCAGACCGAGCCGTCCGGGCGGATGATCGCGACATCATGGCCGGGAACCGCCTTGCCGATCGATCCGGGCCGGCTCACGCCGATGGCGGCGCTGGAGGCAAGGACGAGATTGCACTCGGTCTGGCCATAGGCCTCGTTGATCGTGAGGCCCAGCGCCTCGCGCCCCCAGGCCAGCGTCTCGGCGCCGAGCGCCTCGCCCGCCGCCGCGACCGTGCGCAGGTTGAGCCGCCAGCGGCCGCGCGGATTGCCGGCGCCGCGCAGCATCCTCAGCGCGGTCGGCGGCACGAAGGCGTTGCGGATGCCGAGATCCTGGATCAGACGATAGGCCTCGTCGGGCTCGAAGCGCGTCACCGGCCGCGCGACCACCGCGACGCCGAAATGCAGCGCCGGCAGCAGCATGTTGAGCAGGCCGCCGGCCCACGCCCAGTCGGCCGGCGTCCAGGCGAGGTCGCCCGGCCGCGGCATGAATTCATGCGGCATCTGCACGCCCGGCAGATGGCCGGGCAGGACACGGTGGCCGTGCAGCGCGCCCTTCGGATTACCAGTCGTGCCCGAGGTATAGATCATCAAGGCGGGATCGTCCGGCGTGGTCTCCACCGGCGTGAAATCGGGGCTGCCTTCGGCGAGGAGTTCGTCCCAACCTTGCACGCCGCGATCCGGCCCGTCGGTCGAAATCAGCAAAGCGAGTTCCGGCAGCGGCTGCGCGATCTGGCGGAGCTTGGCGAGGCCGGCTTCGTTGGTCACCACGACCTTCGCGCCGGAATCCTCCAGCCGGTAGGCCAACGCATCCACGCCGAACAGCGCCGCCAGCGGCACCGCGATAGCGCCGAGCTTGTAGGCCGCGAGATGCGCGGTCAGCACCTCCCGCCCCTGCGGCAGCAGGATGGCGACACGGTCGCCGCGGCCGACGCCGCGCGCGCGCAGGGCACTGGCCAGTCGGTTGGAATGCTCGCGGAACCAGCCGAAGCTGACCGGCGTCACCCGCCAATCCTGCGAAACCTCGATGATGGCCGACCGTTCCGGCGCGCTCGCCGCCCAGCGGTCGCAAACGTCGACGGCGATGTTGTAGCGATCCGGAATGCGCCAGCGGAAAGCGTCACGCAATGCGGCGTAGTCGGTCAGGTCTGGCAATATCAAGATGGAGGTCCGGTGGCAGGCGCGGCACGATAGGCACGCGCTCAGCCACTGTCACCTACCCGCAGCGCGGCCTCTCCGTGCGTCACGATGCGCTCAGAACATGCGTTCGCCGGCTGGCGGCAGGAATGCGTCCGAAAATGCATCGCCCGCGCGCGCCTTGTCCCGGAAGCTTCCCGCCAAAGTGAGCTGATCCAGCGCCTGCGACCAGCGCTCGCCATCGATCCCGCCCAGGCCGTGCGCCCGGACATAGGGCGTGAGCACGTTCCGCTCGTTGACCATGCCGAGCTTCTCGCGCTCGATCTCCGGCTGAGCGTCCTCGTTGCGGCGAACCACCAGCTGCGCGCTCGCGCCAGGGTTCAGGACGGCATCACGGACCCCGTGCGTGACGGCGCGCACAAGACCGCGCACCGCATCGGGCTTGCTGGCGGCGAACTTGCCCGCCACGATGACGGCGTTGCCATAAAGCACAAGGCCATGATCGGCCATTTCCATCAGCACGATGTCGTCCGCCGGCACACCGCGCCCCTTGAGGGAAACATAGGTCGAGGTGCCGAAGCCAAAGGCGGCATCGAGTTCCCCGGAGGCCAGCATCGGCTCCCGCACCGGAAGACCTACGGTCTCCAGCCTGATCTTGCTGTCGTCGATCTTGTTCAGGCTCTTGAAGATCGGCCACTGCGCAAAGCTGGCCTCGGCACTCGCCGTGCCCAGCTTGCGGCCCTCCAGGCTCGCCGGCTCGGCCGTGATGCCCCGGCTCTTGCGGCCGATGAGCGCGAAGCCCGGCCGATCGTGGATGATCATCACCGCCTTCAGATCGGCGCCGGGGTTCTCGTCGCGGAAGCGGATGAGCGCATTGACGTCCCCGAAGCCGGCATCCTGCGCGCCAGCGGCCAGCCGCTGCAGCATGGCACGCGAGCCGCTGCCCGGCTCGATGGTGACATCGAGTCCCTCGGCTCCGAAATAGCCCTTGTCCTGCGCGGCCAGGAAAGGCGCGGTCAAGCCGTCGAAACGCCGGTCCAGGGCGAAGCGAACCGGCGTATTGCCCTGCGCACGGGCAGCGCCGCCGCCCGCGATGCAGGCCGCCACAACGCCGGCCGCCAGCTGCCCGAACCCGCGCCGACACAGGACTGGGAAACGAGGGGGCGGAACGAGGGGCATGGCAGGACTCCGGGCGCCTTGCTGACCGCGATGCGGCATCTCCGCATCGTCCATGCTTCTTGACAGCATAAGATGTTGAAATGGCGTCAACGCGGCAGATGTTTCATTACAAGGGCAGTGCGCCGTCGGTTTTCACTTCTTCCATCACCGCATAGGTCCGCGTCTCCCGCACCGCCGGCAGAGCCAGCAGCACCTCGCCAAGGAAGCGGCGATAGGCGTTCATGTCCGCCACGCGCGTCTTGACCAGATAGTCGAAGCCGCCCGCGACCATGTGGCATTCCAGGACCTCCGGCGCCCGCTTCACCGCCGCGGCGAAGCGCTCGAAGGCATCCGGCGTCGTCTTGTCGAGATAGACCTCGACGAAGACGAGGAGGTGCAGGCCGAGCTTCTCCGGATCGAGCGTGGCGCGGTAGCCGGTGATGTAGCCGTCGCGCGTCAGCCGCTTCAGGCGCTCGCCCGTGGCGGTGGGAGAAAGCCCGACCTTCTCGGCAAGCTCGACGCCGGCTATGCGGCCATCGCCCTGCAGCAGAGCGAGGATACGGCGATCCGTCCTATCCAGCATGATAATTCTCTATAAAATTGCCATATAATTGGATTTCATACTGGAAATACCAATGAAATGCCAATTGATATGCGGCGGTTGATCCACCATCCTTCAGATAATCCAGTCCAGCCTCCTTCGGAGCCCCTTATGGTCGCCTCTGCCCCGCGTACCGCCATGCCGCCTTTCCGCGCGCCCTATGCCGAGGATGACGGCGCCATCGCCGGCCGCCTGCTCGCCGGCGCCCGGCGCGACCCCGCCGCCAAGGCCCGGATCGACGCGCGCGCGACCGGGCTGATCGATGCCATCCGCACCCGCAAGGTCGGGCTCGGCGGCATCGAGGAATTGCTGCGCGAGTATTCGCTCTCCACCAAGGAAGGGCTTGCCCTGATGGTGCTGGCCGAGGCGCTGCTGCGCGTGCCGGACGCCGCCACCGCCGACCAACTGATCGAGGACAAGCTCGGCCAGGGCGACTTCGCCCATCACGAGTCGAAATCCGATGCCTTCCTGGTTTCGGCCTCGGCCTGGGCGCTCGGCATCACCGCCCGCGTCATCCAGCCGGGCGAGACGCCGACGGGTATCGTCAGCAGCCTTGCCAAGCGCTTGGGCGTGCCGACCGTGCGCACCGCGACCCGCCAGGCGATGCGCGTGATGGGCAGCCATTTCGTGCTCGGCCAGACGATCGAGGAGGCATTGAAGCGCGCCCGTTCCGGCACCGGCAAGCTCTACCGCTATTCCTTCGACATGCTCGGCGAAGGCGCGCGCACCCAGGCCGATGCCGACCGCTATTTCAAGTCCTATGCTGATGCGATCGACGCCATCGGCCGCTCCGCCGGCAATGACAAGCTGCCCAATCGGCCGGGCATCTCGGTCAAGCTCTCGGCGCTGCATCCGCGCTATGACGCCACCAACCATGAGCGCGTGCTGTCCGAACTCGTGCCGAAGGTGATCGGGCTCGCCCGTCAGGCCAAGGGCTACGACCTCAACTTCACCGTGGACGCCGAAGAGGCCGACCGGCTCGAGCTGTCGCTCGATGTGATCGACGCCGTCTTCGCCGATCCCTCGCTCGACGGCTGGGACGGTTTCGGCTTGGCCATCCAGGCCTATCAGAAGCGCGCCTCGGCCGTGATCGACCATATCGGCCGGCTGGCGGAGACCTACAGCCGGCGCATGATGGTGCGGCTGGTCAAGGGCGCCTACTGGGACACCGAGCTCAAGCGCGCGCAGGAGCGCGGGCTGGCCGATTATCCCGTCTTCACCCGCAAGGCGATGACCGACCTGAACTACGAGGCCTGCGCGGCCCAGCTCCTGAAGCTCAGGCCCCGCATCATCCCGCAATTCGCCACGCATAATGCGCTGACCGTCGCGACCGTCGCCGAGATGGCTGGTAATGCCGAGGGCTTCGAGTTCCAGCGCCTGCACGGCATGGGCGAGGCGCTCTACGAGAAGCTGCTGCGCGAGAACGAAGGCTATGCCTGCCGCACCTATGCGCCGGTCGGCGGCCATCAGGACCTGCTCGCCTATCTCGTCCGCCGCCTGCTCGAGAACGGCGCCAACTCCTCCTTCGTCAGCGCCTCCGGCGATCCCGACGTGCCGGTCTCGCAGCTTCTGCTCGCACCCGCCGACATCATCGGCACGCCGGGCGCGGCCCGCCACCGCCGCATCCCGCTTCCGGCCGATCTCTACGGGCCGTCGCGCAAGAACTCGGCCGGCACTGAGCTCGGCCACGAAGCCAGCCTCGACGCGCTGGTGAAGGACATCGCGGCGGCGAAGAGCTTCCCGGATGCCGCGCCGATCATCGACGGCAGGGCCCAGCCCGGCGCCGCTCGCGACGTGCGCTCGCCGATCGACAACAAGCCGATCGGCAAGGTCATCGAGGCCGATGCCGCGACCGCCGAACGTGCCCTGCTCGCGGCGAAGGCCGGCTTCCGCGCCTGGAGCGAGACGCCGGCCCGCATCCGCGCCGCTGCGCTGCGCAGGGCCGCCGACATCATGGAGGCCCGTCACGGGTTGCTGATCGCGCTGCTGCAGTGCGAGGCCGGCAAGACCATCGACGACGCCATTTCCGAGGTGCGCGAGACCGTCGATTTCTGCCGCTACTACGCCGCACAGGCGGAGGAGCAGTTCGCGGCCCCTACAGTGCTGCCCGGCCCGACCGGCGAGGAGAACCGCCTGATCCTGCGCGGGCGCGGCGCCTTCGTCTGCATCGCGCCCTGGAACTTCCCGCTCGCGATCTTCACCGGCCAGGTCGTCGCCGCGCTCGTCGCCGGCAATAGCGTCGTCGCCAAGCCGGCGCCGCAGACGCCGATCATCGCGACGGTCGCGGTGAAGATCCTGCACGAGGCCGGCGTGCCGGTCAGCGCGCTGCATCTCGTGCCGGGCGGAACCGAGGCCGGCGCGGCGCTGGTCGCGCATAAGGACGTGGCCGGCGTCGCCTTCACCGGCTCGACCGCGACAGCGCGCGGCATCAACCGGGCGCTCGCCGCCAAGGACGGCCCGATCGTGCCGCTGATCGCCGAGACCGGCGGTCTCAACGCCATGATCGTCGATGCCACCGCCCTGCCGGAGCAGGTCGCTGACGATGTCGTGATGTCGGCCTTCCGCTCGGCCGGCCAGCGCTGCTCGGCGCTCAGGCTGCTCGTGGTGCAGGACGACGTCGCCGACAAGATGCTCGAAATGATCGAAGGCGCTACCAAGGAGCTCAAGCTCGGCGATCCCCGCCGGCTCGATATCCATATCGGCCCCGTCATCGATGACGCCGCCAAGCAGCGGCTCGACAGCCATGTCGCCGCCATGCGGCAGCAGGGCCGCGTCGCCTGGGCCGGTGAGGCACCCGATCTCGGCGGCACCTTCGTCGCGCCGCATATCGTCAGGCTGGACCGCGTCACCGACCTCACCGCCGAGCATTTCGGGCCGATCCTGCACGTCGTGCGCTGGAAGGCGGGCGAGCTCGACAAGGTGATCGATGCGATCGATGCCTCCGGCTACGGGCTGACGCTCGGCGTCCACTCGCGCATCGAGACGACGGTCGAGCGCGTGGCCGAGCGCCTCTCGGCCGGCAACATCTATGTGAACCGCAACATCATCGGCGCGGTGGTCGGCGTGCAGCCCTTCGGCGGCCACGGGCTGTCGGGCACCGGCCCCAAGGCCGGCGGCCCGCATTACCTCGCCCGCTTCGCCACGGAGCAGACGGTGACGATCAACACCGCGGCGGCCGGCGGCAATGCCAGCCTGATCGCGATGGGCGAGTAGGACCGGGCTCCCCGTCATTCCGGACAAGCCGCGAAGCGGCGCCAATCCGGAATGACGGCGCAGTTCCGGTTCGTTACGCCGCGCGGTAGCGGGCGAGCCAGTGGGCGTAGGGCGCCGGCAGGGTCTTCCAGGCCGGGTTCTCGACACCGAGCGCCTGCGCGGCGGCATAGGGCCAGTGCGGATCGGCCAGCAGCGGCCGGCCGAGCGTGACGAGATCGACCTTGCCCTCGCGCACCAGCGCGTCGGCCTGCTCGGGCTTGCTGATGTACCAGCTCGTCGAGGCCGGCAACCCGCTCTCGCGGCGCACCCGCTCGGCCACCGGCGCCAGGAAGGCCGGGCCCCACGGAATCTTCGCCTCGTTGGTCGAGAAGCCGACGCTGACGTCGATGAAGTCCAGCCCCTCGTCCTTCAGGCGCTTCACCAGCTCGATCGCCTCGGCAAGCGTCTCCTCGTCCTGGCCGTCATACTCGATCACGCCGAGGCGGGCGGACAACGGCCGATCCTCCGGCCAGACCTTGCGCACGGCGGCCAGCGTCTCGATCAGGAAGCGGCTGCGGTTCTCGAAGCTGCCGCCGTATTCGTCCGTGCGCTGGTTGGCATGGCGCGACAGGAAGTTCTGCGCCAGATAGCCATGGGCGAAATGCAGCTTCAGCCATTCGATGCCGATGTCCCGGGCGCGCTCGGCGGCGGCGACGAAATCGGCGCGGACACGGTCGATATCGGCCTGCGTCATCGCCCGCGGCACACGCGAGAGGCCGCCGCCCTGAGCGATGGCAGACGGAGCGATCGTCTCCCAGCCACGCGGATCATTTGCCGGGATGTGATCGTCGCCCTCCCAGGGACGGTTGGCGCTGGCCTTGCGGCCGGCATGGCCGATCTGGATGCCAGTCACGGCGCCGGCCTTGCGCATCTCGGCGACGATCGGCGCCAGCGCCTCGGCCTGTGCGTCGTTCCACAGCCCGAGGCAGGCCGGCGTGATCCGCCCTTCCGGCGAGACACCGGTCGCCTCGATGACGACAAGGCCGGCGCCGCCACGCGCCAGCCCGGCGAGGTGGGCGCGATGCCATTCGTTGGCGACGCCGTCCTGCGCGGAATACTGGCACATGGGCGATGTCACGATGCGGTTTCGCAGGGTGACGTTCTTCAGGCTGAAAGGATCGAACAGGCCGGACATGCTTGGCTCCGCGTAGGGAATTTGGTTATTCGATAATTCGATATTTTTCGAACTTTGGCAATATCAAATCCCTGTGATAGGATTCTCCGATGCGACATGCCCGCCTGCCCGCTTCGGAGGAAATCGCGCTGGAAGACGTCTTCCACGCGCTGAGCGACCCATTCCGGCTGGAGGTCATCCGCCGGCTTGCGACGGAAGGAGAGGCGAGCTGCCAGGCCCTTGAAGGTGACCGGCCGAAATCCAGCGTCTCGCATCATTTCCGCGTCCTGCGCGAGGCCGGCCTCATCCGCACCCGCAATGAAGGCGCGACACGGATGAACGCGCTGCGCCGCGACGATATCGAGCAACGCTTTCCCGGCCTTCTCGCCTGCGTTCTTCTGAAGCGGCAAGGTTGAATTTTGCCGGCTGCCATTCTCCGAATTGAGCTGGCTGCGTCAGGTAGCTTACGCTCCGCCTGGCCGTTTCACGGGCCCGGGCTGCGTCGTATGCTCAGCGGATGAGTCTCCCCTACCGCCCCAATGTCGGCATCGCCCTGTTCAACGCAGCGGGGCTCGTCTTTGCCGGCCGCTCGCATAGCGCAGGCCCCGAGGTGATCCTGCCCGGCTTCCACTGGCAGATGCCGCAGGGCGGCATCGATCCCGACGAGGACATCATCGCCGCCGCGCGCCGCGAACTCGCCGAAGAGACCGGCGTCACCCGTGCCACGTTCCTGGCTGCGACCGACGATTGGTGGAGCTACGACTTCCCGCGCTATGACGGACCGCCGCACAGGCTCGTGGCGTTTCGCGGTCAGCGCCAGCGCTGGGTCGCGTTCCGCTTCACGGGCAACGAGGACGAGATCGACATCAGCCAGCCGAACGGCGACGAGCCTGCGGAGTTCAGCGAATGGCGCTGGCATCCGCCGAACCAGATGCCGGGGCTCGTCGTTCCCTTCAAGCGGGTCGTGTACGAGCGGGTCGTCGCCGCCTTCACGGCCTTCGCCAGGCCCATCACGGCGGCAGGAATGGACCGATGAGCATCGTCGAACTCGACCACTGCGTGATCCATGTCGCGGACTGGGAACGCTCGAACGCCTTCTATCGCGATGTGATCGGCGCCGAGATCATCCCGAACACGAATGGCTTCGTCTATCGCGTCGGCCGCGCGCAGTTGAACTGCCACGGGCCGGGCCTCAATCCCACCCCGGTGGCCCGCCTGCCTGTGCCGCCTGGTGGCAGCGATCTCTGCTTCGTCTGGCCGGAACCGATCGCGGAAGCGATCACCCATCTCCAACGGCAGAACGTCGCGATCGAGCTCGGCCCGGTCCAACGTTTCGGCCGGGGCGGCCATGGCACGAGCGTCTATTTCCGCGACCCCGACGGCTCGCTGCTGGAGTTCATCAGGTACGCATGAAAAAGGGCCGCTCGCGCGGCCCCTTGCATTCTCGGCTTGCAGGCGACGCTCAGGCCGCTTTGCGCTGCTCGAAGACGTGCTTGAACTCGCGCAGCTGCACCAGCGCGTCCTGCAGGCGCTTCTGCTCGTCCTCATTGTGCGAGCCGGCAAGGCGCGTCTCGGCGGTCAGGATTTCGGCGTCGAGGACGGCGGTGTCGACGTCCTCTAGAAATCGGCCCTGTTCGGCGAGGATCGTCGTCGAAGCCTGGTTGACCTCGACGAGGCCGCCATTGATGAAGAATTCCTTGCCGTTGCTCTCGGTCGTCTGGACGAAGACGATACCGGCCTTGAGCGTCGCGACGAGCGGCGCATGGCCGGCGAGCACGGTCATCTCGCCCTCGACCGATGGGACGATGACGCTGATGACGTCGCCCGAGAACAGGATGCGCTCCGGCGAGACGAGTTCGAACTTGAAGGTGGCCATCGTTTCATTCTCCCCGGCTCGTCATGGCCGGAATTGCCCCGGCCATCTCGGAAACCAGCAGTTTCTGGTCATGAGATCCCCGGGCTGGGCCCGGGGACGACGCGTTCGGAAGCTTACGCGGCCTCGGCGGCCAGGCGCTGAGCCTTCTCGACGGCTTCCTCGATCGAGCCGACCATGTAGAAGGCCGCCTCCGGCAGGTGATCGTACTTGCCCTCGACCAGGCCCTTGAAGCCCTTGATCGTGTCTTCGAGCGAGACGAGCTTGCCCGGCGAGCCGGTGAAGACTTCCGCGACGTGGAAGGGCTGCGACAGGAAGCGCTCGATCTTGCGGGCGCGCGCCACCGTCATCTTGTCGTCTTCCGAGAGTTCGTCCATGCCCAGGATCGCGATGATGTCCTGCAGCGCCTTGTAGCGCTGGAGGATCTGCTGGACCTGACGGGCGACGCCGTAATGCTCCTCGCCGACGATGTCGGCCGAGAGCATGCGCGAAGTCGAGTCGAGCGGGTCGACCGCCGGGTAGATGCCCTTTTCCGCGATCGAGCGCGAGAGCACGGTCGTGGCGTCCAGGTGGGCGAAGGAGGTCGCCGGCGCCGGGTCGGTCAGGTCGTCGGCGGGCACGTAGATCGCCTGCACCGAGGTGATCGAGCCCTTGTTGGTGGTGGTGATGCGCTCCTGCAGGTTGCCCATGTCGGTGGCGAGCGTCGGCTGATAGCCCACCGCCGAGGGAATGCGGCCGAGCAGCGCGGACACTTCCGAGCCGGCCTGCGTGAAGCGGAAGATGTTGTCGACGAAGAACAGCACGTCCTGGCCCTTGTCGCGGAAGTCTTCCGCGACGGTCAGGCCGGCGAGGGCGACGCGCATGCGGGCGCCCGGCGGCTCGTTCATCTGGCCGTACACAAGGGCGCACTTGGAACCTGCGGTCGAGCCGCCGTTTTCCTTCGGGTCCTTGTTGACGTTCGACTCGATCATCTCGTGATAGAGGTCGTTACCCTCGCGGGTGCGCTCGCCGACGCCGGCGAACACGGAGTAGCCGCCATGGGCCTTCGCGACGTTGTTGATCAGCTCCATGATCAGCACGGTCTTGCCGACGCCGGCGCCGCCGAAGAGGCCGATCTTGCCGCCCTTGGCGTAGGGCGCCAGCAAGTCGACGACCTTGATGCCGGTGACGAGGATCTGCGCCTCGGTGGCCTGCTCGGCATAGGACGGAGCGGGCTGATGGATGCCGCGGGTATGGCTCGTCAGGATCGGGCCGGCTTCGTCGACCGGCTCGCCGATGACGTTCATGATGCGGCCAAGACACTCGTCGCCGACCGGGACGGCGATCGGGGCGCCGGTATCGGTGACCGGCTGGCCGCGGACCAGACCTTCGGTGGAATCCATCGCGATGGTGCGGACGGTGTTCTCGCCGAGGTGCTGGGCGACCTCGAGGACGAGGCGATTGCCGAGATTGTCGGTTTCGAGCGCGTTCAGGATCTCCGGCAGGGCGCCGTCGAACTGCACGTCGACAACCGCGCCGATGACCTGGGCAACGCGGCCGGTGCCGGTGTTGGCGGGCTTCTCGTCGGCGGTCTTCTTGGTGGTCTTGGTAGCGGCTTTGGCCATGGCGGAACCTCGGGACTAGCGCATTCGGATGTTTCGGCAGCCGGCGGTGAGCACCGCCGGCAAGAGTCTAGGCGGTTAGAGCGCTTCCGCGCCGGAGATGATCTCGATCAGTTCCTTCGTGATCATCGCCTGGCGCGAGCGGTTGTAGAGCTGCGTCTGCTTCTTGATCATCTCGCCGGCATTGCGCGTGGCGGAATCCATCGCCGACATGCGCGCGCCCTGCTCGGAAGCTGCGTTCTCGAGCAACCCGCGCAGGATCTGCACAGTCAGGTTGCGCGGCAGCAGCGTCTCGAGGATTTCGCCCTCGTCCGGCTCGTAGTCGTAGACCGCGTCGGTCTGCTGCGTGCCTTCCGGGATTTCGGCCGGGATGATGCGCTGTGCCGTCGGGATCTGGGCGATCACCGAGCGGAAGCGCGAGAAGAACAGCGTCGCGACGTCGAACTCGCCATTGCCGAAGCGGGCCAGGACGTTCTGGGCGATCGTCTCGGCGTTGACGAAGCCGACCTGCTTGAACTCGCGCAGGTCGATGAACTCGATGATCTCCGCCGCGAACTGCCGGCGCAGGATATCGTAGCCCTTCTTGCCGACGCAGATGATCTTGACCGTCTTGCCCTCGGCCTTCAGCGCATTCGCCTTGTCGCGGGCGAGGCGCGCGATCGAGGAGTTGAAGGCGCCGCACAGGCCGCGCTCGGCGGTCAGAACCAGCAGCAGATGCACCTTGTCCGAGCCCGTGCCCGAGATCAGGCGCGGCGCGCTCGACCCGGTCACGCCCGAAGCGAGGTTCGCCAGCACCGTCTCCATGCGCTCGGCATAGGGGCGCGCGGCCTCGGCGGCAGACTGCGCGCGGCGCAGCTTGGCAGCCGCGACCATCTGCATGGCCTTGGTGATCTTCTGCGTCGCCTTCACGGAGGCGATGCGATTACGTAGGTCCTTAAGGGACGGCATCCGGTCTCTATCCCCTACCCGTCAGCCGCTCAGTGCGACGACGAAGCAATCCAGAGAGGCGGCGCGGCGGAGCCTCATCGGCTCGCCGCGCCTGCGGTCACGATCAGGCGAAGGACTTCGCGAAGTTCGTCACGATGTCCTTGAGCTTGGCGGCGTTGGCGTCCGACAGGTCCTTGCTCGTACCGACCTCGTTGAGGAAATCGGCATGCTTCGAGCGGACCAGTGACAGCAGGCCATCCTCGAAGGCGCGGACCTTGTTGACCGGCAGCGCGTCGAGATAGCCGTTCACGCCGGCATAGATCACGACGACCTGCTCTTCCATCTTCAGCGGCGAGAACTGCGGCTGCTTCAGGAGCTCGGTCAGGCGGGCGCCGCGGTTGAGCAGGCGCTGCGTGACCGCGTCGAGGTCCGAGCCGAACTGGGCGAAGGCAGCCATCTCGCGATACTGGGCGAGCTCGCCCTTGATCTTGCCGGCGACCTTCTTCGTCGCTTTCGTCTGCGCCGAGGAGCCGACGCGCGACACCGAGAGGCCGACGTTCACGGCCGGACGGATGCCCTGGTAGAACAGGTCCGTCTCCAGGAAGATCTGGCCGTCGGTGATCGAGATCACGTTGGTCGGGATGTAGGCCGAGACGTCGTTTGCCTGCGTCTCGATGACCGGCAGCGCCGTCAGCGAGCCGAGGCCGGCGGCCTCGCCCATCTTCGCCGCGCGCTCGAGCAGGCGGGAGTGGAGATAGAACACGTCGCCCGGATAGGCTTCGCGGCCCGGCGGGCGGCGCAGCAGCAGCGACATCTGGCGGTAGGCGACGGCCTGCTTSGASAGRTCRTCATAGATGATGACGGCGTGCATGCCGTTGTCGCGGAAGAACTCGCCCATGGCGCAGCCGGCGAAGGGCGCCAGGAACTGCATCGGAGCAGCGTCCGAGGCGGTGGCCGCCACGACGATCGAGTACTCGAGCGCGCCGCGCTCTTCCAGAACCTTGACGAACTGGGCGACGGTCGAGCGCTTCTGGCCGACGGCGACGTAGACGCAGTAGAGCTTCTGGCTCTCCGGGGCGCCTTCGCCGTTCAGCGACTTCTGGTTCAGGATCGTGTCGAGCGCCACGGCGGTCTTGCCGGTCTGGCGGTCGCCGATGATGAGCTCGCGCTGGCCGCGGCCGATCGGGATCAGGGCATCGATCGCCTTGAGGCCGGTCGCCATCGGCTCGTGCACCGACTTGCGCGGGATGATGCCGGGGGCCTTGACGTCGACGCGGGCGCGGGTCTTCGCCTTGATCGGGCCCTTGCCGTCGATCGGGTTGCCGAGCGCGTCGACGACGCGGCCGAGCAGCTCCTTGCCGACGGGAACGTCGACGATGGCGCCGGTGCGCTTGACGGTCTGGCCTTCCTTGATCTCGCGGTCGGAACCGAAGATCACGACGCCGACATTGTCGCTCTCGAGGTTGAGCGCCATGCCGCGCACGCCGGACTCGAACTCGACCATCTCACCGGCCTGGACCTTGTCGAGGCCGTAGACGCGGGCGATGCCGTCACCGACGGAGAGAACCTGGCCGACTTCGGTGACCGAAGCTTCCGAGCCGAAATTCGAGATCTGAGCCTTCAGAATGGCGGAGATTTCAGCGGGGCGGATGTCCATCAGCCGACCTCTTTCATGGCAAGACGAATTGAATTGAGCTTGGTTTTCAGCGAGGCGTCGACCATCCGCGAAGCCATCTTGACGATGAGCCCGCCGATCAGCGTCGGATCGACCTTGATCGAGATGTCGACATCCTTGCCAGCAACGCCCTTGAGCGCCGCGCGGATCTCGTCGACGCGCTTGGCCGTCGGCTCTTCGGCGACCGTCACCTCGGCGGAGACGATGCCCTTGGCCTCGGCGACCAGGCGCTTGTAGCCGGTGATCATGCCCGGCAGCGCGAAGAGGCGGCGCTTGCTGGCGACCAGCCCGATGAAATTGGCGGCAATGCCGGTGATGCCGGCCTTCTCGAGCACGGCCTTGATCGCGGCGACCTGCTCCTCGGCGGTGAAGGCCGGGCTCTCGATCAGGCGAGTGAGATCGGCGCTCTCAGCGAGCAGGCCGTTGAAAGCATCGAGAGCCGCGGCGACGGTATCGATCGCACCCGTCTCCTCAGCCAGTTCGAACAGAGCGGTGGCATAGCGCTGAGCTACGCCCGACACCAATGTCCCCTGCGATCCGCCTTCAGCCACGCTTCCCGTCTCTCGTTTCAAGGGACTGCACCGGCGACCTTCCAGAGAAGGTGGAGTGCATCGTCCCGGCGCTGCGAGTATCTTAGGCGCAAAGTCGGCAAGACGACTTCGCGACCGAAATGTGGCGGTGCACTAGCATGCGGTTCCGGGCCACGCAATCGCTAGTTCGCCATCGTAAGCGGCGATTTTGCCACGGCTTTCAGCAATTCAAAGGAAGCTCTGTGGATCGACGTCGACTGCGACCCTGACCGAGCCCTTGGGGCGCGGCGCCCGTTTCAGCCAGCCGCGCAGGTAATCCTGCAGATTGATCTCGCGCGTCGTTTTGACGATCAGGCGCACGCGATGGCGCCCCCGCAACACCGCAAGCGGCGCTTCCGCCGGCCCCAGCACCATGATTCCGTCTCCGGCCTCCGCACAGCGCGCCAAGGCACGGGCATGACTTTCGGCCTCTGCTTGCGCGCTCGCGGAAACGATCAGCGCCGCCAAACGGCCGAAAGGCGGCAGCCCTGCCGCCTCCCGCGACGCCTCCTCTGCGGCATAAAAGCGCTCCGGGTCGCCGGAGATCAGCGCTTTGAGCACGGGATGCTCGGGGTCATGCGTCTGGAGCAGAGCGCGGCCCGGTTTCTCGCCCCGTCCTGCGCGGCCCGTAACCTGCCGCAGCGCCTGAAAGGTCCGCTCGGCCGCGCGCGGATCGCCGGAGGTGAGGCCGAGATCGGCATCGATCACCCCGACCAGCGTCATACCGGGGAAATTATGGCCCTTGGCGACGAGCTGCGTGCCGATGACGATGTCGAATTCGCCCTCGGCCACCGCCATCAGCTCCTGCTTCAGCCGCTCGGTCCCGCCAGGGAAATCGCTGGAGAGCACAATCGAACGCGCCTGTGGAAAAAGTGTCGCGACCTCCTCGGCCAGCCGCTCGACGCCCGGCCCGCAGGCGATCAGGCTCTCCGGCTTTTGGCAGGCGGGGCATTCATGCGGCCGGCGCTCGACATGCCCGCAATGATGGCAGACCAGCGCGCGCCGGAAGCGATGGTCGACCAGCCACGCCGTGCAGTTCGGGCATTGGAAGCGATGGCCGCAATCGCGGCAGAGCGTCAGCGGCGCGTAGCCGCGCCGGTTGAGGAAGAGCARCGACTGCTCCTTCGCCTCCAGATTCGCCTCGACCGCCTTGATCAGCGTACCCGACAGCCAGCGCCCGCGCTCCGGCTTGTCGCGGCGCAGGTCGACGAGGCCGAGCTGCGGCAGTTCGCGGCCGCCGAAACGCTCCGGCAGCTTGAGATGCGTGTAGCGGCCACGCTCGGCATTGACCCGCGTCTCCAGCGAAGGCGTCGCCGAGGCAAGCACGACCGGGGCATTCTCGATCCTGCCGCGCACGACCGCCATGTCGCGGGCGTGGTAGGAAACGCCGTCCTCCTGCTTGTAGGCGCTCTCGTGCTCCTCATCGACGACGATGAGGCCGAGATCGCTATAGGGCAGGAACAGGGCCGAGCGCGCGCCCGCCACCACCTTCGCCTCGCCGCTCGCGATCGCCGCCTGGAGCCGCTCGCGCCGCCGGCCGCTCACGGCCGAATGCCAGAGCCCCGGCTTGACGCCAAAGCGGGCCTCAAACCGGTCGATAAACTGCGCGGTGAGCGCGATCTCCGGCATCAGGATCAAGCTCTGCCTGCCCTGCCGGATCGCCTCGGCGACTGCCTCGAAATAAACCTCCGTCTTGCCCGAACCGGTGACGCCTTCGAGCAGCGAAACACCGAACGTCTTCGCCTGCACCGACGCGACCAGCGCCTGCGCCACCTCTCCCTGCCCCTCCGACAGCTCGGGCACAGCATGGTCGGGATCGGGCCGGGCCGCGATGGCGTCCCGAGGCAATGGCTCGACCACGAAGGTGCCGGCATCGACGAGGGAATCGATTACCGCAGCGCTGACCGAGGCGGCCTCGGCCAGCGCCGATTTCGCGATCAGCAATCCGCCCTCGGCCGCTGCAATGGCCCGCGCCCGCGCGGGGGTCATCCTTCCCGGCGGTGGCCCGGCGAGCCGGACGCCGAGCTTGGGGCGCTCGGGCGTATCGTCAGGCTGGCGGCGCAACGCCAGCGCCAGCACCGAGCCCTTGGGCGCCAGCGTGTACCAGGCGACCCAGTCGACGAGCTTGCGCAACGCCGGGTCGAGCGGCGGCATGTCGTATTTGCCGGTGACCTTTTTGAGATTGCCGCCGCGCCCGCTGCCGATATCCCAGACCACGCCGACCGTCTCGCGGGGCCCGAGCGGCACCTGCACGACATCGCCGGGCTTTAGCGAGAGCCCTGCGGGCACGGCATAGCTATAGGCCTGGTCGAGCCCGAGCGGGATCAGCACGTCGACCGTGCCGCCTTCCAACATGTCCGCCATCTCGTCCATGGCGCCAGTGTCTAGCATCGATTCGTGACCTGTTAAGGCGGGAGCGTCATGCTGGATGCTTGGCCACCCGTCATGCTCGCCCTTGTGGCGAGCATCCACGTCTTGAACACCGACCTCGATCAGCCAAAACGTGGATGGTCGGGACAAGCCCGACCATGACGGAACGCTTGCGCATGACCGATTTCGACAGCTTCCGGCAGGAGTGGCTCCAGCATCTCTCGGCCGAGCGGCGTCTCTCGCCGAAGACGCTGGAAGCCTATGGCCGCGACCTCGGCCAGTTCACCGCCTTCCTGACGGAGCATCTCGGCGGTGCGCCATCGCTTGCCGACATCGCCGGGCTCAAGCCCGCCGATCTGCGCGCCTTCCTCGGCCAGCGGCGCCGCGACGGCGTCGGCAACCGCACGCTGATGCGCCAGCTCGCGGCACTGCGTTCGTTCGCCCGCTTCGGCGAGCGCAGCGGCAAGCTCACCGCCGCCGCCTTCGCGGCGACACGCGGCCCGCGCCTCGGCAAGTCCCTGCCACGCCCGCTCGCCCCCCCCACCGCCCGCGCCGTCACGCAGGCCGATACCCGCGCCGGCGAAGAACGCGAGCAATGGATCCTCGCTCGCGACGCCGCCGTGCTCGGC
This sequence comes from Allobosea sp. 10L422, assembly GCF_056395345.1. Taxonomy (NCBI): domain Bacteria; kingdom Pseudomonadati; phylum Pseudomonadota; class Alphaproteobacteria; order Hyphomicrobiales; family Alloboseaceae; genus Allobosea; species Allobosea sp. 10L422. The sequence goes on along the minus strand of NZ_JBFTJI010000013.1, from coordinate 116,344 downwards.
CTGCTCTATGGCAGCGGCCTGCGCATCTCGGAGGCGCTCTCGCTCGCCCGCGCGCAGGCCCCGCAAAGCGCCGGCGACACGCTGACCGTCATCGGCAAGGGCAGCAAGACGCGGATGGTGCCGGTGCTCCCCGTCGTCGTCACGGCGATCGCCGAATATCTGAAGCTCTGCCCCTGGCGCCTGCCACTAGGCGGCCCGCTCTTCGTCGGCGCCAAGGGCGGCCCGCTCTCGCCCCGCATTATCCAGCTCGCGGTCGAGGGCTTGCGCGGCGCGCTCGGCCTGCCCTCCTCCGCCACGCCGCACAGCCTGCGCCATTCCTTCGCGACCCATCTACTCGGGCGCGGCGGCGATCTGCGCGCCATCCAGGAGCTGCTCGGACACGCCTCGCTCTCGACGACGCAGATCTACACCCGCATCGATTCAAGCCGCCTGATGGCGGCCTATGACGCCGCTCATCCGCGGGCCCGCGGCGGCTGACATCTTCCTGCCTTAACGGAAAGCCTTAAACAGCGCCGCCATATCGGCCCTGCAAGGTGATTCGTGTCCGACTCCATCGAAACGCCCGAGGGCGGCAACAAGCGTATCGCCCTGCTGATCGCGCTGCTTGCGCTCACCCTCGCCTTCTCCGAGATCGGCGGCAAGAATGCCGAGCAGGAAGCCGTCGCCAAGAATATCGAGGCCTCCAATCTCTGGGCCTTCTTCCAGGCCAAGACCATCCGCGGCACCACCGTGCGCACCGCCGCCGAGGCGATGGAGGTCGAACTCGCCGGCATTGCCGACGAGGCCGCCCGGCAGCGCCTGAGCAAGCGCATCGAAAGCTGGAAGCAGACCGTCGCGCGCTACGATTCCGAGCCCGAGACCAATGAGGGCCGCAAGGAACTCGCCGCCCGCGCCAAGGCGGCCGAGGCGCAGCGCGACATCGCCGCCGCCCGCGACGACAAGTTCGACATCGCCTCCGGGCTGATCCAGATCGCGATCGTGATCTCGTCCGCCGCGATCATCACCGGCGTCACGCTGCTCGCCTTCACCGGCGGCCTTCTCGGCCTCGCCGGCGTCGCGCTGATGGCGCTGGCCCAGTTCGCGCCCACCGCGCTGTTCTAAGGCTGCCGCGCCTCAGTAGTGGATCGCGCCGCGGATGCCCCCGCCGCAGGCGAGGGCATCGCCATTGATCGCGACGCTGCGCGGCGAGGCCAGGAAGGCGACGATGTCGGCGATCTCCGACGCGTCGACCAGCCGCCCGATGGTGCTGTTCGCCGCCATATCGGCTTCGACCTGCGCCTCGCTCTTGCCGCGGGCGGCAGCCCGCGCCGCGACGACGGAAGCGGTCCGCTCCGTACGGGTCGTGCCGGGATGGACGACGGTGACGTTGATGCCGCGAGGGCCGAGTTCGTCGGCGAGGTTCTTGGTCAGCGCCGCCACCGCGACATTGCGCATCGAGCCGATGGTCGAGCCGGTCAGACGGACGGCGAGCCCGCTGATGTTGATGATGCGGCCCCAGCCATTGGCCGCCATATGCGGTGCGGCCTCCCGCGCCATGCGCAGATAGCCCATCACCTTAACGTTCACATCGTCCCAGAACAGCGCGTCGGTGATCTCGGCGAGCTTCGGCGGCGGCGCCTGCCCGCCGGGCTTGGCCGCCGCATTGACGAGAATGTCGAGGCCGCCCAGCACCGCCACGGTCTCGGCAACCAGCGCCTTCACGGACGCATCATCGCTGGTGTCGACCGTACGGCCGACCACCTTGCGCCCGGTCTCCGCCGCGAGCGCTGCCGCTGCCTCGTCCAGCTCCGCCTGATTGCGTGCAGCGATGACGACGTCGACGCCCTCCAGCGCGAGCTGCCGCGCGATGGCACGGCCGATGCCCTTGCTGCCGCCGGTCACCAGCGCGCGCTTGCCTTCTAGCTTCAGGTCCATGACGTTTCTCCCTCTCCGCTCTAGTCTCAGGCGGACGGCCAGCGGATCGCCCCGCCGCGCATTTTTTCCCAGGCGCGCGCCATCCTGAGCACGCCGAGATCGTCGAAGCGCCTGCCGGTGATCTGCAGGCCGATCGGCAGGCCACCCGTCGTCAGCCCGGCATGAACCGAGATCGCGGGCTGGTCCGACATGTTCGCCGATACCGTGAAGCAGATATGCTCGAAGGGCTGCGCGGGATCGTTGACGGGCGAGGCCCATTCGGCCGGGAAGCTCGGCACGGGCGAGACCGGCGAGAGGATGAAGTCGTAAGGCGCTATCGCCTTCAGCGCGGCGTCGCGCATCGCCATCATCTGGCTCATGCCGCGATAGACTCGGGCGCCCGGCAGCGCCTTGCCGCCCTCGGCCCACTGGAAAATATAGGGCAGCACCTTGGCCTGCTTCTCCTGCGGCAGCGCGCCGATATCGACCCAGGCGCGCTGGCGCCAGAAGTCGTCGAGCCCGTCGAGCATCTCGCGGGTCAGATAGGGCTCGACCGGCTCGACGATGGCGCCCGCATTGGCGAAGGCCCTCGCTGCCGCATCGATGGCCGCTCTCGTCTCCGGCTCGACGGCGAGCCCGATCCCGGCATCGAGCTGCAGGCCAATGCGCAGCCCCTTCAGATCGATGTCGAGCGCCAGCCAGTCGATCTCCTGCGGTGGCAGGCTCATGCCGTCACGGGCATCGGGCCTCGACAATTCCCGCATCATCAGCGCGGCGTCCTCGACCGTGCGCGTCATCGGCCCGGCGACGCGGCCATAATAGGTCGGGTCGATCGGCACGCGCCCGAAGCTTGGCTTCAGGCCGACGAGCCCGCACCAGCCGGCGGGCAGGCGGATCGAGCCGCCGATATCGGTGCCGACATGCAGCGGCCCATAGCCCGCCGCTCCCGCCGAACCGGCACCGGCCGAGGAGCCGCCGGGGTTCTTGCTGACGTCCCACGGATTGCGCGCGGGCCTGTGGAAGCTCGACAGACCGGAGGAGAGCATGCCGTAATCCGGCATCGTCGTCTTGCCGAGGATGACGAGACCGGCTTCGCGCAGCCGCGCGGCCGGCGGGGCATCATCGGCAGCGGGAGAGAGATCGTTCGCGGCCGTGCCGAGGGGCACCGGAACGCCCTTCGTCCTGATGTTTTCCTTGATCGTGCCGGGCACGCCGTCGAGCGGCAGCGCCTGCCCGTTCCGCCAGCGCGCCTCGGAGGCTTTCGCCTGCGCCCGCGCGCCCTCCGGATCATAGGCGTAGAGCGCATCGAGCTTAGGCTCCCAGGCAGCGATCCGCGCGATCACCGCCTCCGTCACCTCGACAGGCGAAAGCGCGCGGTCGCGATAGGCGGAAAGCAGTTCGGCCGCGCTCAGATCGGCAAGGTCGGTCATCGAAACATCCTCATTCCCCTCAGCCCTCATCCTGAGGAGCAAGCCGACGGCTTGCGTCTCGAAGGATGCTCCATGAGGCTCCAGAACCAACTGGAACATCCTTCGAGACGCCGCTTACGCGGCTCCTCAGGATGAGGGCTGCGAATTGCATCCGTTCTCACCGGCTGCGGCGCAGACGCGGATCGACGGCATCGCGCAAGCCGTCGCCGAGCAGGTTGAACCCCAGCACGGTCAGCGCGATCGCGGCACCTGGAAAGATCGCAAGCCAGGGCTGCGTCGCCATGAAGGTCTGGGCTTCGTTGAGCATACGCCCCCAGGACGGGTTCGGCGGCTGCGTGCCCAGCCCGAGATAGGACAGCCCCGCTTCGGCCAGCACCGCGAGCGCGAACTGGATCGTCGCCTGCACCACCAGGATGCCGGCGATGTTCGGCAGGACATGATGCAGCGTGATCTGCCGGTTGTTGAGCCCGGCCGCCCGCGCCGCCTGGATGAAGTCCTGCGCCCAGACCTGCAGCGCCGCCCCCCGTGCCAGCCGCGCGAAATAGGGCAGATTCAGCACGCCGATGGCGACGACGGCGTTGAGCATGCCGGGCCCGGCGATAGCGGTCATCATGATCGCGGTCAGCACGGCCGGGAAGGCGTGGGTGAAATCGGCCGTGCGCATGATGACGTTGTCGAGAATGCCGTCACGCCGGACCGAGGCGATGAGCCCCAGCGTCGTCCCGAGCACCATGCCGATGCCGACCGCGCCCAGCCCCACCGCAAGTGAATTGCGTGCGCCGACCATGATCATCGAGAAGACGTCGCGGCCGAACTGGTCGGTGCCGAACCAGTTGGCGGCCGAGGGACCCTTGAGCCGATTCAGGATCGCCATCTGGGTCGGCGGATAGGGCGTCCAGACGTAGGAAGTCAGCGCCGCTGCGACGACGAGCACGGCCAGTACCGCCCCGATTGCGAAGGAGGGCGCGAGCCACCAGTGCCGACGGCCGCCCGGCGCCTTGTCCTGAACCGCGCTCATGCCTGCCTCAGGCGCGGATCGATCAGCCCGTAGAGCAGCTCGACCGCGAAATTGATCAGGATCGCCAGCCCGGCGAAGAGCATGACGAGGTCCTTGACCACGATCAGATCGTGCTGGGCGATGGCCTGAAAAACCAGCCGCCCCAGCCCCGGCAGCGCGAAGACATTCTCGATGATGATCGCACCGGCGATCAGCACCGAGAACTGAAGGCCGAGGATCGTCACCACCGGGATCAGCGCGTTGCGCAGCGCGTGCCGGCGCATCGTCACGGCTTCACTGAGGCCCTTGGCGCGGGCGGTGCGGACGAAATCCTCCTGCAATGTGTCGAGCATCGCGGAGCGCGTCACCCGCGCGATGATCGCCGCCTGCGGCAAGGCGAGCGCCAGCGCGGGCATTAGGAGCGCCTTCAGCGCCGTACCAAAGCCCGCCTGCCAGCCCGGAAAGCCGCCGGCCGGCAACCAACCGAGCCCGACCGCGAAGACGAGCACGAGCAGGAGGCCGAACCAGAAATTCGGAATGGCCAGCCCAGCCTGAGCGAAGGCCATCACGCCGGCATCGGCCAGCTGACCGCGGCGCGAGGCGGCGAGCATGCCGAGCGGGATGCCGATTGCCATCGCGAGCCCGATCGCCATCAGCGCGAGCGGCAGCGTCACCGCCATGCGTTCGGCGATGAGTTGCGCCACCGGTACGCGATAGGTGTAGCTCAGGCCGAGATCGCCGGTGACGAGCCCGCCAAGCCAGAGGAGGAAGCGCAGCACCGCCGGCTTGTCGAGCCCCATCTCCGCATGCAGCGCCGCCAGTGCTTCGGGCGAGGCGTTGAGACCAAGCGTCACCGCCGCCGGATCGCCCGGGAGCACCTCCAGCACGATGAAGATGACCAGCGCCGCCGCGAGCAGGGTCAGGGCCAGCGCGACGAACCGGCGCAGGATGTAGCCGATCATGGCGTTCTGCCGCCTGTCGCCGGCCTCACCGCCAGCGCAGCTCCGCCAGCGGCGTCACGGGCAATGGCCAGTCGGTCCACACGCCGTCGAGCGCGGCGTTCGCGACCGTGATCTTCGGCAGGATGAAGAGGAAGCCGTTGACCGCGTCCTGAGCCAGCATCCGCTGCGCCTGCTTGTAGAGCTCGTTGCGGGCCCCCTCGTCCAGCGTCCCGGATATCTTGGCGATCAGCGCCTTGAACTCGGGATTCCGGTACTGGAAGTAATAATCGTCCCGCGCGTAGATATCGATGTCGAGCGGCTCGGTATGGGCGATGATGCTGAGGTCGTAGTCCTTGTTGCGGAAGACGCGCTCCAGCCATTGCGGGAATTCGAGCGGCTCGATCGACGCGTTGATGCCGATCTGCGCCAGCAGCGCCGCGACGATCTCGCCAGAGCGGCGGGCATAGGAGGGCGGCGGCAGTTTCAGCGTGCAGTTGAAGCCGTTCGGGAAGCCAGCCTCCGCCAGCAGCGCCTTGGCCTTGGCGGGGTCATAGGGGTAGGTGCCGGTGAGATCGACATAGGCCGGATGCAGCGGCGAGAAATGGCTGCCGATCAGGCTGACGTCGAAGCCGTAGACGCCGAGCGCGATGGTCTTGCGGTCGAGCGCATGGGCAATGGCCTGTCGCACCCTAGGCTTGTCGAAGGGAGGCTTGGCGTTGTTGGTGGCGAGGATGGTCTCGCCCTCGGTGCGGCCGATCGTGACCTTGAGCTTGGGGTCGGCCCTGAGCTGCGGCACCGCCTCGGGCGCGGAGAGATTGGTGTGGGCGTCGACATCGCCGGCCCTGAGCGCCGCGACCTGCGCCTGCGGATCGGACATGAAACGGAAGATCGCCTTGGCCAGCGCCGGCTTCTCGCCCCAATAGCCGTCGAAGCGGGCGAGTTCGAGCCGGTCGCCACGGTTCCAGCGCACGAACTTGAACGGGCCCGTGCCGACCGGACTGGTCTTGTTGCTGGAAGCCGTCGCCGGCGCGACGATCACGGCATCGCCCCAGCTGAGACCGTAGAGGAAATTCGCGGTGGGCTGCTTGAGCTTGATCACCACCGTCGCCGGATCGGGCGTCGCGATCTCGGCGATCGGCGTGAAGAGCTGGCGCTGGGCGTTGGTGGAATCCGGCGCGACAGCGCGCTCGAAGGAGAACTTCACCTGCTCGGCGGTGAAGGGCGTGCCGTCATGGAAGGTCGCGCCCTGCCGAAGCTTGAAGCGATAGGTGACGTTGTCGTCCGCGATCTCCCAGCTCTCGGCGAGGCAAGGTTGGAGCTTGCCGGTCCGGTCCATCTTCACCAGACCCTCGAAGATGTTCTGCAGGGTCACCTCGCGGATCGCCTGGGCAGCACCAGAGGTCGGATCGAGTGTCGGCGGCTCCAGCGTCTGGGCGATGGTGACGCTGTCCTTCGCCTGCGCCAGCGCGACGACGGGAAGCTGCGCCGCCAGCGCCGCCAGCCCCGCGCCAGCCAGGAGTTCACGCCGCGTCGTCATATCCATCGCTCCGATGCCGTTGCGGCGCGAGGATGGCGCGGGAGGCGCGGCGAGCGCAAGCCTGCTTCCGGCACAATCCCCGCTGGGCAGAAACAAGATCTGGCGCACTAGTATACCAGACGATTGACCCCCGTCGCAGCCGGCTCTAGAGCGGGATATGAAAAAGTGGGAAGCGGTCTTTCACATCGATCCCGCTCCGACATTGCGAAATCGATCACGCGACCGATGGAGACACCCATGTTGCTGCACGACGATCGCCTCTTCCCCGCCGATCCGGTGACGCGCGGCATTGCGCGCCGGCTCTTCGCCACCGTCCGCGACCTGCCGATCATCTCGCCGCACGGCCACACCGATCCGCGCTGGTATGCCGAGGACAACGCCTTCCCCGATCCGGCCACGCTCTTCGTCAAGCCGGACCATTACATCTTCCGCATGCTCTATTCCCAAGGCATCCGGCTGGAGCAGCTCGGCATCGCCCGCAAGGATGGCGGCGAAGTCGAGACCGACCCGCGCAAGATCTGGCGCCTCTTCGCCGATAATTGGCATCTCTTCCGGGGCACGCCGACCCGGCTCTGGTTCGAGCACGCGACCTCGACCGTCTTCGGCATCAACGAGCGCCTGACGCCTGAGAGCGCCGACCGGATCTACGACAAGATCGCCGCCAAGCTGGACGAGCCCGAGCTTCGGCCCCGCGCCCTGTTCGAGCGCTTCAAGATCGAGGCGATCAGCACCACCGAAGGCGCGCTCGACGATCTGAAATGGCACGACATGATCCGCTCGTCCGGTTGGGGCGGCAAGGTCGTCACCGCCTATCGGCCCGACAGCGTGGTCGATCCGGAATTCGAGGGCTTCGCCGACAACCTCGAGAAGTTCGGTGAGCTGACCGGCGAGGATATCGGCAGCTGGACCGGCTATCTCGCCGCCCATCGCAAACGGCGCGCCTATTTCAAGGAACGCGGCGCCACCTCCTCCGACCATGGCCATGCCACGGCCCGTACCGCCAATCTCTCGGATGCCGATGCCGAGAAGCTCTACGCCAAGATCCTGAAGGGCAAGGTTTCGGCCAAGGACGCCGACCTCTTCCGCGGCCAGATGCTGACCGAAATGGCGAAGATGAGCCTGGACGACAGGCTCGTCCTCCAGATCCATCCGGGCTCCCATCGCAACCACAACGCGGCACTGTTCGCGCATTTCGGCCGCGACATGGGCTGCGATATCCCGACCGAGACCAATTACGTTGAAGCGCTGAAGCCCCTGCTCGACGCCGTCGGCAACGAGCGCAATCTCACCGTCATCGCCTTCACGCTGGACGAGACCGCATATTCGCGCGAGCTCGCGCCGCTCGCCGGGCATTACCCGGCGCTGAAGCTCGGACCGGGCTGGTGGTTCCTCGATGCGCCCGAAGCCATGCTGCGCTTCCGCGAGCTGACGACCGAGACGGCCGGTTTCTACAACACCGTCGGCTTCAACGACGACACCCGCGCCTATCTCTCGATCCCGGCCCGGCACGATGTCGCGCGCCGCATCGACTGCGCCTATCTCGCCAAGCTCGTCGCCGAGCACCGGCTGGAAGAGGACGAGGCGGCTGAAGTCGCCCATGATCTCGCCTATCGCCTCGCCAAGGAGGCCTACAAGCTGTGACCCGTCTCTCCGCTTCGACCCTTGCCGGCCTGCCGGCTTCCATCCGCCGCCCCGCCTATGACCGCACGGCCCTCAAGCCCGGCATCGTCCATCTCGGGCTCGGCGCCTTCGCCCGCGGCCATCTTGCCGAGTATACCGAGGATGCGCTCGAGAAGCGCTTCGGCGCGTGGGGCATCATCGGCGCCAGCCTCCAGCGCCCCGACCAGCGCGACCGGCTGAAGCCGCAGGACGGGCTCTATACCCTCCTCAAGCTCGCCCCGACCGGACCGGAGCTGCGCATCATCGGCTCGGTACTCGATGTGCTGGTCGCGCCGGAGAGCCCTTCCGCCCTGATCGCGCGGCTGGCCGCGCCCGAAACCCGCATCGTCTCGCTGACGGTGACGGAGAAGGGCTATTGCCACGACCCGGCGACCGGCCGCCTCAAGGCGGATCATCCCGACATTCTGCACGATCTCGAAAACCCCGACGCGCCGCGCTCCGCCGTCGGCATCCTCGTGGCCGGCCTGCGGGTCCGCCGGGCCGAAGGCCGCGGACCGTTCACCGCGCTCTGCTGCGACAATCTTCCCTCCAACGGCCATGTGCTGCGCGGCCTCGTCCGCGACTTCGCCGCGCTGCAGGATGACGAGCTCGCCGCCTGGATCGAGGCCAACGGCGCCTTCCCGGCAACGATGGTCGACCGTATCGTGCCGGCGACGACGGATGCTGACATCGCCGAGGTCGCCAAGCTGATCGGGCTGGACGATGCCGCCCCGGTCATCGGCGAGCCCTTCCGGCAATGGGCGATCGAGGATGTCTTTGCAGATGGCCGGCCAGATTGGCACGAGGTCGGCGCGCAGATGGTCTCGGAAGTCGCGCCCTTCGAGTTCATGAAGCTCAGGATGCTGAACGGCGCGCATTCCTCGCTCGCCTATCTCGGCTATCTCGCCGGCCACGAGACCGTTGCCGAGGCCAGCGGCGACCCGGTCCTCGCCCGCTTCCTCGAAGGCCTCTGGGCCGAGATCATGCCGACCGTGCCGGCGCCGCAGGGCGTCGTGCTCGCGGATTATGCCAAGGCCCTGCTCGCCCGCTTCCAGAACCCGGCGATCCGCCACCGCACCTGGCAGATCGCCATGGACGGCTCGCAGAAGCTGCCGCAACGCCTGCTCGGCACCATCCGCGAACGCCTGAAGGCCGGCGGCGGAATCGACCATCTCGCGCTCGGGGTGGCCGCCTGGATGCGCTACGTCACCGGCACCGACGAGAAGGGCGGCGCCATCGACGTCCGCGATCCGCTGGCGGCCGAGCTGAAGCGCCGCGCCGAGGCAGCCGGGCGGGATGCCAAGGCGCTGGTCGCGGCGCTCAGCGGCATCGAGGCCATCTTCGGAACCGACCTGCCGAGTGACACGCGGTTTACGAAGCCGGTGACTGCTCACCTCGCCTCGCTCCTCGACAAGGGCGCGAAGGCGACGGCGGCAAGCGTCGGCTAAGGTCGCTCCGTCATTCCCGGGCGAAGCAAAGCTTCGACACGGGGATCGCAGGACGGGAAGGCGCTGGCTTAGGAGCTGCTCGGGTCAAGCCCGAGCATGACGCGGCCTCTCCCCTTGATCCGCCGCCCCATCCGGCGCCAGATGCGCGTGATGCTTCGTGCGCTGACCGCCCTCGCCGTCTCGATCCTGCTGGCCGCGACCGCCATGGCTCAGGAGCCGCCGCGCATCGCGATCCCCAATCTCTGGGACCCGCGCATCCGGCTCGACCGGCCGGAACCCGGCCCGCCGCGCGTGGTGCGCTTCCTCACCGACGACGACTACCCGCCCTTCCATTTCGCCGGGCCGGACGGGGCGCTGACCGGTTTCTCGGTCGAGCTCGCCCGCGCCGTCTGCGACAGGCTCGCCTGGACCTGCACGATCCAGCCGCGCCGTTTCGACACCTTGCCGGATTCGCTGGCCGAGGGACGTGGCGACGTGCTGGCAGCCGCGATGAACCTGACGCCGGCGCTGCGGCAGCGCTTCGCCGCGAGCCATCTCTATTTTCGCGCCCCCGCCCGGTTCGCCACCACGCGCGGCAATGCGCGTTCGACACTCGACAGTGCCGGCCTGCAGGGCCGCCGCGTCGCCGTGGTCGCCAACTCCGCGCACCAGGCCTTCCTCGAAAGGCTGATGCCGTTCGTGCAACGGCGCGAGAGTGCCGATCTCGGCGCGGCCATCGCCGCCTTGCGCAGCGGCGAGGCGGAATATGTCTTCGCCGATGGCGTGGCACTGTCGCTGTCTCTCGCCGGCAGCAGCGGGGAGTTCGCCTTCTCGGGCGGGCCTTATCTGGAGAGCCGCTATTTTGGCGAAGGCGTCGCCTTCCTGCTGCGCAAGGACGATCCCGCCCTGAAGCGCGCGATCGACTACGCGCTGCAGGGCCTGTGGGATGACGGGACCTATGCCCGCCTCTATCTGCGCTTCTTCCCGGTCAGCCCGTACTGAACTCCGATCCCCCAAGCCCTCATCCTGAGGAGCCATTCCCCAGGGAATGGCGTCTCGAAGGATGCTTCTGGAGGTTCCGGAACCATCTGGATCACCCTTCAAGACGCGCGCCTCGGGCGCGCTCCTCAGCATAAGGGCTCAGATGGACGAAACGGCTGTTACGGCGCGTTGCTGGCCAGCGCCTGCTTCGCCACCGCGGCGAGCCAGCCCGAGGTCGCGGGCAGGATCGCGTCGTTGAAGTCGTAACGGTCATTGTGCAGCTCGCCGCCGTCCACGGCAGGGCCGTTGCCGATCCAGACATAGGCGCCGGGCCGATCCTGCAGGAAGTAGCAGAAATCCTCGGAGGTGGTGCTGGCGGAGATGTCGCGGCGGACCTCCAGCCCGGCGGCCTTGCCGGCATTTGCCGCCATGTCCTCCTCATCAGGCGTATTGATCGTCGCCAGCCCGCCGAGCGAGAAATCGACATCGGCCTTCATCTCGAAGGTCGCGGCGATGTTGTTGGCGATGTCGCGGATGCGCTGCACGACGCGCTCGCGCACCGGAACCGTGAAGACGCGATAGGTGCCCTCGATCCAGACATGGGTCGGGATCTGGTTCGAGGCGAGCCCGCCATGGATCTGGCCGATCGTGACGACGGCGTTGTCCATCGGGCTGACATTGCGCGAAACGATGGTCTGCAGCGCCACGATCAGATGGCCCATCGCCGTGATCGGATCATGCGTCAGCTCGGGCTTGGCGGCATGACCGGCGGTGCCAGACAAGGTGATCTTGAACTTGCCGGGCTCGGCCATCACCGGGCCGCGATGCACGGCGACGGTGCCGGCTTCCAGCCCCGGCCAGTTGTGCAGGCCGAAGACGCGCTCCATCGGGAAGCGTTCGAACACGCCGTCCTGGATCATCGCCTTGGCGCCGCCATAGCCTTCCTCGGCCGGCTGGAACAGGAACTGCACCGTGCCGCTCCAGCTCTCGTCGTTCTTGAGCAGCGCCGCCGCGCCGAGCAGCGAGACCGTGTGGCCGTCATGGCCGCAGGCATGCATGACGTTGGTCTTGCCGGATTTGTAGGGGAGGTCGTTCACCTCCTGGATCGGCAGCGCATCCATGTCGGCGCGCAGGCCGACAGAGCGCTCCGAGGAGCCGCGCGACAGCGTCGCGACGACGCCGTGGCCGCCGACATTGGCGGCGAAGGGAATGCCGAGCTCCTTCAGCTTCTCCTGCACGAAGGCGCTGGTCTGCGCCTCCTGCAACGACAACTCCGGATTGGCGTGGAGATGTCGTCGCCACGCGGTCAGCTTTTCGAGCAGGTCGCGGTCCAAGGCGGCATCCTTTCAAGGCATGGTCTAAAGCGAATAAGGCAGGGGCGACCCTATACCGCCGTGGCAAGCCGGCAAGCCGCTTCGGCGAGGGGCCGCACCCTCGTTTGCCGCATTTCAACCGTGTTCGCGCATTGACGGCGCCCTTGGCAATCTGCGAAAGCCCCTCTTTCGCTTTTGCGATATGGCTTTCCCGTTCAGGAGAGGACACCGCCGCTCATGCCCGCCTTCGACGCAGCCCTCGTTGACGCCGCCCAGCGTTCGGCCTCCTGGCCGTTCGAGGAGGCGCGCAAGCTCGTGGCCCGCATCGAGAAATCCGGCAAGAAATCGGTGATCTTCGAGACCGGTTACGGCCCCTCGGGCCTGCCGCATATCGGCACCTTCGGCGAGGTCGCGCGCACCTCGATGGTGCGCCACGCCTTCCGCGTGCTCACCGGCAACACCATCCCGACGCGGCTGATCGCCTTCTCGGACGACATGGACGGCCTGCGCAAGGTGCCGGACAACGTGCCGAACAAGGAGCTGCTCGCCGCCAATCTCGGCAAGCCGCTGACCGAGGTGCCGGACCCGTTCGGCACGCACGACTCGTTCGGCCGCCACAACAATGCGCGGCTGCGCGCCTTCCTCGACAGCTTCGGCTTCGACTACGAGTTCAAGTCCTCGACCGACGCGTACCGTGCCGGCGAGTTCGACGCGACGCTGCTCATGATGCTGGCCCGCTATGATGCGGTGATGAAGATCATGCTGCCGACGCTGCGCGAGGAGCGGGCCGCGACCTATTCGCCCTTCCTGCCGATCCACCCGAAGACGCGCGTCGTCATGCAGGTGCCGATCGACGAGATCGATGTCGAGGCCGGCACCATCGTCTGGGCCGATCCCGAGACGAAGGAGCGCTTCGTCACCCCCGTCACCGGCGGCCATGTGAAGCTGCAGTGGAAGCCGGACTGGGCGATGCGCTGGGTCGCGCTCGGCGTCGACTACGAGATGGCCGGCAAGGACCTGATCGACTCGGTCAAGGTCTCCTCCCAGATCGCCCGCGCGCTCGACGGCACGCCGCCGGAGGGCTTCAACTACGAGCTCTTCCTCGACGATCTCGGCCAGAAGATCTCGAAGTCGAAGGGCAACGGCCTGACCATCGAGGAATGGCTGACCTACGGGCCACCGGAGAGCCTGGCGCTCTACATGTTCCAGCGCCCGCGCGAGGCCAAGAAGCTCCATTTCGACGTCATCCCACGCGCCGTCGACGAATATCTCCAGTTCCTCAACGGCTATGAGCGGCAGGACTGGAAGAACCGTCTCGGCAACCCGGTCTGGCACATCCATGCCGGCGATCCGCCTGCACCGGAGGTGATTGCTGCCGGCGAGGGCGAGAACGCGGTGAGGACGCAGGTCACCTTCGGCCTGCTGATGAACCTCGTCGCCGTCGCGAATTCCGAGGACAAGGCCGTGCTCTGGGGCTTCCTCCAGCGCTATGCGCCGGGCATGTCGCCGCAGACCCATCCGCGCCTCGACGCGCTGGTCGGCTATGCGATCGCCTATTTCCGCGATTTCGTGAAGCCGGCGAAGAGCTACCGCCCGGCCGACGAGGTCGAGCGCGATGCCTTCACGAAGCTCGACGCGGCGATCGCCGCCCTGCCCGCGGACGCTACGCCCGAAATGGTGCAGGACACGGCGCTCGACATCGCCCGCGCCATCCCGCGCTACCAGAACCTCACCGCCAAGAACGCGACGCCGGAGCGTCCCGGTGTTTCCGGCGATTGGTGGAAGGCGATCTACCAGGTGATGTTCGGCGAGGATCAGGGCCCGCGCTTCGGCTCCTTCGCGGCGATCTACGGCCTGTCCAACACCCGCGCCCTGATCGCCAAGGCGCTGGCGGGCGATCTGGTCAAGGAACACGCCGCCTTCCTCGCGGCGCGCAAAGCCGACTGACGAGCCTACGGAGCCTGCCATGACCTTTCCCGACGACGCGCTCGCGGCGCTGGCGGAGGTGGTCGGCCCCAGTGGCCTGCGCAGCAGCGAGGCGATCCCCGCTCGCAATCGCAAGGACGCCTCCGATACGCCGGAGGGCCTGCCGGCCGTGCTCGTCACGCCGCGGACGACAGAGGAGGTCGCCGCGGTGCTGGCGATCTGCTCGCGCTTCTCGCTGCCCGTCGTCGTCCAGGGCGGCATGACCGGGCTCGCCGGCGGCGCCACGCCGCAGGCAGGCGAGGTCGCCCTCTCGCTCGAACGCATGAACGGCGTCGAAGAAGTCGACCCGGTGACGCGGACGATGACCGTGCTCGCCGGCACGCCGCTCGCGGTCGTGCAGGAGAAGGCTGCGGCGGCCGGCTTCCTCTACGGCGTCGATCTCGGCGCGCGCGGGACCTGCACGATCGGCGGCAATGTCGCGACCAATGCTGGCGGCGTGCAGGTGCTGCGCTACGGCATGACCCGGCGCAGCGTGCTCGGCCTCGAAGCGGTGATGGCCGACGGCCGCATCGTGGGCCATCTCAAGAAGGTGGTGAAGAACAATGCCGGCTACGACTGGACGCAGCTTTTCATCGGCAGCGAAGGCACGCTCGGCGTCGTCACCCGTGTGCTGCTGGCGCTCCAGCCAGCGGTGACCGGCACGCAGACGGCGCTTTGCGCCGCCGGCAGCGTCGCCCAAGCTCTCGCGGCGCTCAACCGTCTCGAAGCGCGGCTCGGCGGCGGCCTGCTCGCCTTCGAGGCGATGTGGTCCGAATACATGAAGGCCGCGATCGAAAAGGGCGGCCTGCCCGCTCCCTTCGCCGGGGAGACCGAGGTCACGCTCGTCGTCGAGGCGGCGATGGGCTCGGATAGCACGGGCGAGGAGAGCTTTGCGGAAGCGCTCGCCGAACTGGCGGAAGAAGGCCTGCTGGACGATGTGCTGATCGCCCAGTCGGGCCGGGACCGGCAGCGCTTCTGGGCCTATCGCGAGGCGAATTACGAGTTCTACCGCGACCTGCCGCCCGGCATCCATTTCGACGTCAGCATTCCCCTGGGCGCCATGGCGGATGCGGTCGCCTTGCTGCGCCAGCGAGTCAAGGCGCGTAGCGGCACGGCCTTCCCGATCGTCTTCGGCCATCTCGCCGACAGCAACCTGCATCTCTCGATCCACGACGAGACTGGGGATCTCTCCGGCTTTGCCGACATCGTCTACACACTGGTCCGGGAGAAGCAGGGCAGCATCTCGGCCGAGCATGGCGTCGGCGTGCTGAAGCGGCCCTATCTCGGCATGAGCCGCTCGGATGCCGAACTCGCCCTGATGACATCGCTGAAGCGGACGCTGGACCCCGGCAACATCCTCAACCGCGGGCGCATCCTGCCGGCCTGAGCGACGACTAGCGGTCTCTGGCGCACGGCCGGCGGCTCTGTCACAACGCGGTGGAGCAAGCAGCCCGGAGACGCGGAGCATGATCGCGGCGATGACACCTATCGAAGCCGTCGAGCACGCCATCCGCTCGCGCCGGGCCGTTCGCGCCTTCCTGCCCGATCCGGTCGAGCCCGATCTCGTCCGCCGCCTGATCGATCTGGCGGCACAGGCCCCTTCCGGCACCAACATGCAGCCCTGGAAGCTCAGGGTGATCGGCCCGCAGTCCCGGGCAAGCCTCGAAGCAGCGCTGCTCGCAGCGCTCGAAACCGGCGAGCGCCCCGGCGTCGAGGAGTACCGCTACTATCCCGAACGCTTCCGCGAGCCCTATCTCTCGCGACGCCGCAAGGTCGGCTGGGATCTCTACGGCCTGCTCGGCGTGGCGAAGGGCGATAGCGAAGGCATGAAGCGGCAGACCGCGGCAAACCTGCGCTTCTTCGATGCGCCGGTCGCGCTGATGCTGACGATCGACCGCGATCTCGAAATCGGCTCCTGGCTCGATCTCGGCATGTTCATCCAGAACCTGCTGATCGCCGCGCAGGGCCACGGCCTCGATTCCTGCCCCCAGGCGATCTTCGCGCAGTTCCATCCGATCGTGCGGCGCGAGCTGGCCATCCCCGAGGACGAAGTCGTGGTCTGCGGCATCGCCATCGGCAAGGCCGATGCGGATGCGCCGGCCAACCGCCTCGTGCCGGAGCGCGAGCCGGTCGAGAGTTTCACCAGCTGGCTGGATTGAGGCTGGGTCAACCGCCCGTCATGGTCGGGCTTGTCCCCACCATCCACGCCTTCCTCCGGCGAGGGCGGTGTTCAAGACGTGGATGCTCGCGGCGAGCGCGAGCATGACGGCGAAATCCCGCTACGATTCGCGCCTGGCATCGGGTGCAGGCCTGCCCGCACCCTTTCTGAACAGTTTCAGCACCGGCTCGACGAGCCAATGCATCGCGACGATCGCGATGCCGCCGACGATGAGCCCGAAGACCGCCGACAGCACCACCCCGGCCAGCCACTCCCCGGCACCGGCGACCGCGGTCGGCAAGGCGCGGCCGGCCGCCACGGCAAGGTCATGGACGCCGCGGCCGAGGCCCGAGAGGCCGTAGCCCTCCAGCCCGTGGATGATGATGCCGCCGCCGACCCAGAGCATCGCCGCCGTACCGACTGCGCCGAGCAGGTTGAGGAAAGTGGGCATGCCGCGCACGAGGCCGCGCCCGAGCGGCCGCGTCAGCCAGCGCAGCGCACGGTCGAGCCTGCTCGCTTCACCCGGCTTCGGCCGCCTGAGGCCCAGCAGACTCGTGGCGGGGCGCTGGTTGGCGGCAAGCGCAACACCGACATCATCCGCCTTCACGATCAGCGCGACGACGCCATAGACCGCAACGGTGATGCCGATGCCGACGATGGCGAGCACCGCCGCCTTCATCCAGAACGACTGGTCGGAGACGCCGGCGAGCGTGATCGCCATGATCTCCGCCGAGAGGATGAAGTCGGTCTTGATCGCACCGGCGACCTTCTGCTGTTCGAGGGCCGCGGGGTCTCCCGCCGTCTCGCCCGCCTTCGCGGCGCCATGCGCGCCATGCGGCAGCACCAGCTCCAGCACCTTCTCGGCGCCCTCGAAGCAAAGAAAGGCGCCGCCTGCCATCAAGAGCGGCGTGATCGCCCAGGGCGCGATCAGCGCGAGCAGGAGCGCGCCCGGCAGCAGGAAGATGAGCTTGTTGCGCAGCGAGCCCAGCGCGATCCGCCAGATGATCGGCAATTCGCGCGAGGCGGCGAAGCCCACGGCATAGCGGGGCGTCACCGCCGCATCGTCGATGACGACGCCCGCCGCCTTGACCCCCGCCTTGCCGGCCTGGGCCACGACATCGTCGACCGACGCCGCCGCAACCTTGGCTATGCCGGCGACGTCGTCGAGCAGCGCAAACAATCCCGAAGCCAATCGCCTCTCCTGAGATGACGCAAACGGCCGCGACCCTAGCCCGCTTTCCGCGAGCCGTCATTCTCGGGCGGAGCGCAAGCACAGACCCGAGAATCTCAGGCCGAGGAGGCTCCGGAGCCTCTCGTGAGAGAGATGCTCGGGTCAAGCCCGAGCATGACGAGCCTCAATCCGACTCAGCCCTTCAGGCTCGCGAAACCCTTGCCCTCGGCGGCTAGGCGCTTCAGCAGCGGCGCCGGCTCCAGCGCCTTGTCGCCGGTCTCGGCGGCCTGTGCTTCCAGCCGCTTCGCGATGACGTCGAGCCCCACCGTATCGGCCCAGTACATCGGACCGCCCCGCCAGGCCGGCCAGTTGTAGCCGTTGATCCAGACCACATCGATGTCGCCCGGCCGCGCCGCGATGCCCGCTTCCAGAATGCGCGCCCCCTCGTTCACCATCGGGTCGAGCAGACGCGCCAGGATCTCCTCCTGGGTGAAACTGCGCCGTGTCACGCCCTGCTCGGCCGAGATGCGGGCGATCAGCGCCTCGACCTCGGGGCAGCGCTGGCCGCTGCGCGCCCCCTGCGGATAGAGGTAATACCCGCGCCCGGTCTTCTGGCCGAACCAGCCGGCCTCGCAGATCGCATCCGCGACGGGCGCCTTCAGACCGCGCGCCTTGCGCGAGCGCCAGCCGATGTCATTGCCGGCAAGATCGGCCATGGCGAAGGGCCCCATCTTGAAGCCGAAACCGACCAGTGCGGCATCGACCTCATGCGGCAGGGCGCCCGCGATCAGCAGCCGCTCGGCGGCGCGCGTGCGCTGCTCCAGCATGCGGTTGCCGACGAAGCCGAAACCGTTGCCGACCACGACCGGCACCTTGCCGAGCTTTCGGCCGAGCGCGACGGCGGTGGCGATCGCATCGTCGGCCGCGCCCTTCGGCCGGACGACTTCGAGCAGCTTCATGACGTTGGCCGGGCTGAAGAAATGCATGCCGATCACGTCCTGTGGCCGCTTCGTCGCCGCCGCGATGGTGGGCACGTCGAGATAGGAGGTGTTGCTGGCCAGGATCGCGCCGGGCTTGGCGACCTTGTCGAGCTCGCCGAAGATCTGCTGCTTGACGCCCATCTCTTCGAAAGCGGCCTCGATGACGATATCGGCGCCGGCAGCCGCAGCGAGCCCGACGGCCGGCCTGATCAGTGCCATGCGCCGGGCCTTCGCCTCCGGCGTCAGCGACCCCCGCGAAACCGAGATGTCGTAGATCGCGCCGATACGGTTGATGCCGTTGTCGAGCGCCGCCTGCGCCGTCTCGATCAGCGTCACCGGGATGCCGGCATTGGCGAAGCACATGGCGATGCCGCCGCCCATCGTTCCCGCCCCGATCACGGCGGCGCTGGCGATCTCCCGAGGCTTCACCTCCGGCCCGATGCCCGGCACCTTCGCGACCTCGCGTTCGGCGAAGAAGACATGGCGCAGCGCCTTGGAGCGCTCGTCGGCGATCAGCGACAGGAACAGCTTGCGCTCGACGGCCAGGCCTTCCGCGAAGGGCATGGTGAAGGCGCTGCGGACCGCCTCGACCAGCGCCGGCACGTTCGGCATGCCGTCGGCCTTCTTCAGCGCGTCCTTGGCAAGCGCCTCGAAAGCTTCGCGATCCGCCTCGGTCAGCCTGTCGTCATCCGCGCTCGTGACTGGACGGCGCCCTTCGGCGGCGAGCCCCTCGGCCAGCCTGATCGCCGCCTTGACGACATCGCTGGAGACGACCTCGTCGAGCAGTCCGTATTCGAGCCCCTGCCCTGCCGAGATCGGCTCCCCGGAGAGCATGATCGGGAAGGCCTTCGACGCGCCGATCAGCCGCGGCAGGCGTTGCGTGCCGCCGGCGCCGGGGATGAGGCCGAGCTTGATCTCGGGCATGCCGAGCTTGGCAGCGGGCAGCGCGACGCGGCCATGGCAGGCGAGCGCGACCTCGAGCCCGCCGCCGAGCGCGATGCCCTGGATCGCCGCGACGACCGGCTTGGCCGAGGCCTCGATCGCGTCGAGCAGGTCCGGCAGCAGGGGCGGCGCGGGCGGCTTGCCGAACTCGCTGATGTCGGCACCGGCGATGAAGGCCTTGCCGGCGGAGGCGATCACGATCGCGACCACCGAAGCGTCGGCGTTCGCCTGCTGGATTGCGCTCGCGAGCCCTTCGCGCACCGCGGCGCCAAGCGCATTGACCGGTGGATTGTCGATGGTGGCGAGCGCGACCGGGCCGCACATCTCAAGCTGAACCTTCGTCATCGACGCTCTCCGCAATTCCTGTCCCGCGCCCGACTCGCAAACCAAGGCAGCGAAGGCGTCTGGCGGGCAAGGGAGAATCGGGACCGCGCGATGTCAAGCACAGGGCGACGACGAAAGACGCATCCGGCCTCGCTTGACCCTGTCCGAAGGGCCATGTCATCCGGGCTGGGCAATCAGGAGCGGACCGATGAGCGAAGTGCTGAGCGAAACCGTCGCGGCCGGCGTGGTGCAGGTCACCATGAACCGGCCCGACCGCAAGAATGCGCTGGATCGGGCGAGCTATGCCGGGCTGATCGCGGCGATCGGCGCCGCCGAGGCCGACGCCTCTATCCGCGCCATCCTGCTGACGGGCGCCGGCGGCTGCTTCACCAGCGGCAACGACATCAAGGATTTCGCCATCGCCGCCGCCTCAGGCGAAGGCCCGCGCATCGCCATCGACTTCCTCGAGGTGATCTCGACAGCCCGGAAGCCGATCGTCGCGGCCGTGGAAGGTTTCGCCGTCGGCATCGGCACGACGATGCTGCTGCATTGCGAYCTCGCCTTCGCCGSMCGCWSCGCSASCTTCCGCCTGCCCTTCGTCACGCTCGGSCTCTCCCCCGAGGGCGGATCGAGCTACCTGCTGCCGCTCGTCGCCGGCTCCAAGAAGGCGGCCGAATTGCTGATGCTGGGCGAGGCCTTCAATGCGGAGGCGGCCGCCGAAGCTGGTCTCGTGAATGCCTTGGTCGAGGACGGCACGGCGCTGGAAGCCGGTCTTGCCAAAGCCAAGGCACTGGCGGCTCTGCCGCCGGAATCGCTCGCGCTCACCAAGATGCTGCTGAAGCGCGGCTCGGCGCAGGCCGTGGCCGAGACCATCGCGACGGAGGCCCGCCATTTCGGCGAACGCCTGCGCTCGCCGGAGGCGATGGCGGCCTTCGCCGCGTTCTTGAAGAAGTGAGGGGTCGGCGCCGCTTCAGGGCGCCGCCGTGTCCCCAGCCAGCGCCCCCGCGGGACGGCGCCCGAAGGGCAGTAGCCGCCAGACCATCAAGCCCCAGATGACGAGCGTGCTGACGCCCAGAACGCCGGCGATCGGCCGTTCGAAGAACACCAGGAACGAACCGTCCGACTTGATCATCGAGGTCATGAAGTTCTGCTCGAGCATCTCGCCGAGCACGAGGCCGAGGATCAGCGGCGCGACCGGCACGCCGTGCTCTTCCAGAAGCCAGCCGAAGACCCCCATCACCACCATCAGGACGACGCCGTAGAGCGAATTGGTCATGGCGAAGGAGCCGACCATGCAGAAGATCAGGATGATAGGCAGCAGGATGTTGCGCGGCACCCGGAGGATCTGCTTTGCCGACTTGATCGCCGCCCAGCCAAGCGGGAACATCAGGATGTTGGCGAGGATGAAGATGATGAAGACGGCATAGATCAGTTCCGGCGTCTGCAGAAAGACGCTGGGACCGGGATTCATGCCCTTCATGTAGAGCACGCCGATGACGATAGCGGTGATCGAATCGCCCGGGATGCCGAAGACGAGTGCCGGTATCCAGGCACCGCCGAGCGCGGAATTGTTGGCCGAGGTCGAATCGACGATGCCCTCGATATGGCCGGTGCCGAATTTCTCCGGCTCCTTCGAGAGCTTCTTCGAGACGGCGTAGGAAACCCAGGCCGCGATGTCCGCGCCGGCGCCAGGCAGCGCGCCGATGACGGTACCGAGGATCGAGCCGCGGAAGAAGTTCCTCCAGTATTTCCGCCAGACGGCCCCGACGCCGGCCAGCATGTTGCCGACCTGCTGCTTGACCATCGTCGCGCCGGCCTCCATCGAGACCGCACCGCGCAGGAGCTCGGACACGGCGAACATACCGATCAGCGTCGGAATGAAGTTGATGCCGGAGAGCAGATCGACATTGCCGAAGGTGAAACGCGGCTGGCCGGCCGCAGGGTCGATGCCGATGCAGCCGATGGCGAGGCCGACGAACAGCGACAGAAGCCCCTTCACCGGATCGCCCGTGCCGATGAAGACGGCGCAGGTCAATCCGAGACAGGCCAGCCAGAAATACTCGAAGGACGAGAAGTTGATCGCCACCTCGGCCAGAACCGGCGCCAGCAGGATCAACACGATAACGCCGAAGATGCCGCCAAGGACCGAAAAGACGAGGTTGACGCCCATGCAGAGGTCGAGCTGACCCTTCTTGGTCATCTCGTAGCTTTCATCCGCATAGGCGGCCGAGGCCGGCGTCCCCGGCATGCGCAGCATGGCGGCTGGAATGTCGCCGGCGAAGATCGCCATGGCCGTCGCGGTGACGATGGCGCCGAGCGCCGGCACCGGAGCCATGAAGAATGTGACGGGCACGAGCAGCGCGGTCGCCATCGTCGCCGTCAGGCCCGGCATGGCGCCGACGAACATGCCGAACATCGCGGAAGCGAGGATGACGCCCAGGACCTGGATGTCGAAGACGAGCCCGAAGGCAGTCGTGATCGCTTGCATCGCCAACTCCTCAGAGCACGCTGTCGAGGATGCCGCGCGGCAGGGGCACGAGCATCATGCTGCCGAAGAACCACTGGACGAGCGCCGTCATCGCCGCGGCCACGATCAGCGCCGTCAGCGGGCGGACGCCGAACCACAGGAACAGCACGAGCTGGATCAGGAAGGCGCAGGGAATGAAGCCGAGCGCCTCTGACGCGAGGAGATAGAACAGCATCGCAGCCAGCATCAGCGCGAAGGAAGCGATGTGGCGCGGCTGCCTGACCCAATCGGCGAGGACGAGCCATGGCACCGCCGCAGGCAGACGCCGTTCGCGCAGGATCAGCAGCAGTGAGCACAGGATGATGCCGGTGCCGAGGATGCGCGGGAACAGGCTCGGGCCGTAATTCTGGCCCGGAAATGCCGGGAAGGAAAATGTCAGCGCGATCATGATCGCGGCCAGCACGATGAACGTGGCGCCGACGATGGTGTCGTTGAAACGCATCGGTTCGACCTTGTCCGAGCGGCCTGCCCGCAACGCGGAACGCAGGCCTGAAAGGCATTGCGACGGACGGCCGGGCCGCCCGTCGCGCTTTGGCTGCGTCGGTTCAGCTCGCCTTCTTGGCGAGGCCCGCGGCGGCCATGGCGGTACCCATCGCCTTGTCGCCATCGGCCATGAACTTGGTGAAGCCAGCCTGGTCGGCAAAGGTCATGCCGAAGCCGCGCGCATTCATGAAGTCCTGGAATTCCTTCGATTCATAGGCCTTCTGGAGCTCGGCGATGAGGGTTTTCTGAACGTTCTCGGGCAAGCCCTTCGGCCCGGCGATGCCGCGCCAGGCGCCAACGGAATAGTTGACGCCCAGTGTCTCGTTCAGCGTCGGCACATCCTTGAACTGCGGGTTGCGCTCCTTAGCCATGATCGCCAGCGACTTGGCCTTGCCGGCGTCGAGCATGGCGCGGGCTTCCGGCACGGAGCAGGTGACGATGTCGATGCCGCCGGCAGCGAGATCCTGCATCGCCGGCGCGGCACCGTTCGATGGCGCCCAGGCGACATGGTCAGGCTTCAGTCCCATCGACACCAGCCAGCCGATCAGCGCGAGGTGCCAGATGCCGCCCTGGCCCGTGCCGGAAGCCTTGAGCTTGCCGGGAGGAGCGGCCTTGATCGCCTCAGCCAGCGCCTTGATGTCCTTGTGTGGGCTCGACGCGCTGACCTGCACGCCTGGCGGATCCTCGTTCATCAGGGCGAGCGGCGTATAGCTCGCAGGGGTCAGATCGGTCAGTCCCTGATGGTGCATCATGCTGATCTCGACCGTCAGCATGCCGATGGTGTAGCCGTCGGGGGCGGCGGTCGCGATGGCGGAATGGCCGACCACGCCCGAGCCGCCGGTCCGGTTCACCACGTTGACGGGCTGGCCCAGCCCCCTCTCCAGCATAGCGGCGACGATACGCGCGGTTGCGTCCGTGCCGCCGCCGGCGCCCCAGGGGCAGATCAACGTAATCGGACGGGCCGGCCACTTCGCCTGCGCGATGGCTGGCGCCGCAATCAGGCTGGCAGCGCCCGCCGCGGCCGCGCCCTTGAGCACAGTTCGCCTGTCGATGAAATCACTCATTCCCCATCTCCTCCGCTAAATCGATTTAGTATACGGGCGCTCCTCGTCCGCGACGGGGCTCCCTTGGTACGACGGCTTATCTGAGCCGATCGCGCGGCGGGTGACAACCAGCGATTTAGTCGGATGCTACAGGCCGCAGATGACGGGCAGAACGCTGCCCGAGACGCGTTCGACCACCGCGCCGGTGCTGAGCTCGGTGCCCGCCGCAGCCGGCGATAGCGAAGCGCCGGCTTTGCCGAGCATCGCCTGGATGGCAGCGGCATCGGCCAGCGCGTAGCTGCGCTGCGGCGCGATGCCGGCGATCAGGACCTTGTCGGAGGGGTTGTCGGTGACGATCCCGACCAGACGCCCCTGCCGGTCGAAGGCGGGGGCGCCGGCCTGTCCAGGCTGCAGGGGCGCCCGCAGCGCAGGCTTGCCGCCGGCCGCCAGCACGCTTTGCCCCGGCAGTGCCAGAGCAACCCTTTTGCCGGCATCATTGCCATAGGCGACGAGCACCAGCGCCTCATCGGCACGCGGCGCCTCTGCGCGCAGGCCGGGTGGCTTCGTAGCACCCGTGCCGTCGAGATCGAGCAGGACGAGCCCGCTCGCATCGTCCTTCAGGCGCAGCTTGCCGGCGCGATTACCGACGCGCAGGCTGCGGCAGCCATCGACCGCTGGCGCGACACTCAGGGCCATCCGCTCATTGAGCGCGATCGCGACGCCATAACGTTCGTTGCTGCGCGCGGCCGGCACCGCCTGCGAGGGCAGCCCGGCCTGCGGGCTGGCCGCACCGGCGACCGACGGAGGCGCGGCGGGGACCGCCCCGGTCGGGAAGGGCTCGAAGCTCGCCGCAATCGCGATGACGAGCCTGTCGACCATCGGCGCGACCGCCTTGTCGTAGCCGATCGAGAAGCCGCGCAGCCCCTGCGGCCCGGCCGCGAGCCGGCGATAGAACCGCCCGGTCGGCGTCTCGCCCGTCACAACGAAGAACTCCGGCCGGAGCAGCTTGTAGGTGATCTTGCGGGGACTGTTCGGGTTGACGGCTGTCGCCTTCTCGAAGAGCGCGGCGAGGTCCTCGCCCGGCGGCGAGGCTGAAGTGTCGAGCGTGACCTTCTCGTCGGCGCTCTGCCAGCGGCTGCCGCCGGAAGGCGTCGCGTCACGCCTCGGCAGGAGCTTCGTCGGGATGCCGATCTGAACGCCGGTTTTCTCGTCGACCAGTGTGCGGAAGCCGGCCAGGTCGCGCGCGACCTGCGCGGTCCTCGCCAGGGCGACCCGCTCGGTGGGAAGGAGCATACCGTCGGCCAACCCACGCGCGCCCTTGAAGGTGTTGATCGCGCGGAAGGTCAGGGGACCAAAGGCGCCGCTGACCGCGCCGTTGAACTGACCAGCCCAGATCAAATCGCTCTGGATCGCCTTGCGCTCGGCCTCGGGCAGGGCCTCGAAGCTCGCCTGCGCCGCCGCCATCTGCGGATTCGCAGCCTGGGCCTGCGCGCCGGGCGCCTGCGCCCAAGCGCCTGCATGCGGCGCGGCCACCAGCGCGAGCGCCAGCGCCGCGGCGCGGGCTCGTCCGATTCGCAGGCGGGTCTGGCAGGCGCGCGGCATCATCTCGTCCTCAAGGCGGGGGCAGAGCGGCGGCATTGAGCGTCAGAACGCGCCGCGCCGCAACCATGGCAAAGCAGCTCCGTCGGAAGTTTTGGCGGTTTGCGCCCCGCCGGCGCGACCTGCATTCGCATGACTTGAACGCGCGCCGGGCGGTGATAGCCTGCCGGCCCCGTCTCACGCCGTCATCGGCCTGAAGCCTTTGCCGCTGATCCTGGCGGACCGGCCGACGAAGAGGAACGACGATGACCCTGCTTTCCCGTCTCGCGCTCGCCCTCTGCCTGACCTTCTCGGCCGCACCCGCCTTCGCCCAGAAGGCCTATGTCCGCAACGACCTGCTCTCCGACGGCCAGCGGCTGGAGGAGCGGCTGAAGCGCGAGGTCTCGGCCGGGAACCGCTCCGCCACTGACGCCGTCCGCGCCGGCGAGATCGCGCTCGCCCGCGGCGATGCCCGCTCCGCCCTGCCCCAGGCCAATGCCGCGATCGTCGCGGATTCCGGCAGTTCCGCCGGCTGGCGCCTGATGGCGCGCGCCGCCAACGCCATCGAACCGCGCGACTATCGCGAGCGCTGGGAGCTGCGCGAGCGCGCCATCGCCGCTGCCTATCTCGCCTACAGCCGAGCGACCACCCGCAGCGACGAGGCGGCGTCGCTCGGCGTGCTCGCACAGACCTTCGAGAAGAACGAGCTCTGGCGCCCGGCGCTGACCACCTATCGCCTCAGCCTCGACCTTGCCGCCAACCCTGCGCTGCAGAGTTCCTATGAGAGCCTGCGCGAGAAGCGCGGTTTCCGCCTGATCTCAAACAAGACCGATTCCGACGCCGCCTCCCCGCGCGCCTGCTTCGAGTTCTCGGAAGCGCTGGCACGCGGACGCGTCGACTTCGCGCCCTATGTCGCCATCTCCGGCGGAAAAGGCGATTTCGCCGTCAGCGCCGAGGATCGCCAGATCTGCGTCGACGGCCTCAAGCATGGCGAGCGCTATGGCGTCGTCATCCGCCAGGGCGTGCCCTCGGCCATTCCCGACGAGACCCTTTTGAAATCGGCCGATTACGAGATCTATGTCCGTGACCGTACCCCCTCGGTGCGCTTCACCGGCAAGAACTACGTGCTGCCGCGCACCGGCCAGCAGGGCATCCCGGTCGTCTCGGTCAATTCAGGCAAGCTCGACCTCGAGGTCATGCGGATCGGCGACCGCAACCTGATCAACTCCGTCCATTCCGACGACTTCCTCGGTCAGCTCGGCTCATGGTCGGGAAAGCAGATCTCGGGCGATAAGGGCCAGAGCGTCTGGACCGGCACGATGGACGTGAAGTCCGAATTGAACCAGGACGTGATCACCGCCTTCCCTGTCACGGAAGCTGTCGGCAGTCTCAAGCCCGGCGTCTATGTGATGTTCGCCAAGCCTTCGGGCGGGCCGGCCTCCGCGCCCGTCAGTGACGATAGCGATTCCTATGACGACGGCTCGACCCGCGCGACGCAATGGTTCGTCGTCTCCGATCTCGGCCTGACCTCCTTCACCGGCCCGGACGGCGTGCATGTGCTGGCACGCTCGCTCGCCGATGCGAAGCCCGTGGCCAATGCGGAACTTCGCCTCATCGCGCGCAACAACGAGGTGCTCGGCACGGCGAAGACCGACGCGAACGGCTATGCCCGCTTCGATGCAGGGCTTGCCAAGGGCCAGGGCGGCAATGCGCCCGGCCTCGTCACCGCCTCGCTCGCCGAGGATTACGGCTTCCTCGACCTGAAGCAGACCGCCTTCGACCTCTCCGATCGCGGGGTGAAGGGGCGCGTCGCGCCTGCCGGCCTCGACGCCTATCTCTACACGGAGCGCGGCGTCTACCGTTCGGGCGAGACGGTCTATCTCACCTCCCTGCTGCGCGACGCCAAGGGCGCCGCCGTCACGGGTCTGCCGCTGACCATCGTCGTCAAGCGTCCTGATGGCGTCGAGTATCGCCGCCGTCAGGTGGAGGATCAGGGTGCCGGCGGCCGTGCCCATTCGATCCAGCTCGTCTCCGGCGCCGCGACCGGCACCTGGCGGGTCCTCGCCTATTCCGATCCGAAGGGGCAGGCGATCGGCGAGACCTCCTTCCTCGTCGAGGACTATGTGCCCGAGCGGCTGGAACTGACGCTAACGCCAAAGGCGCCACTGCTTCAGGCCGGCCAGCCGGCCGAGCTCGACGTCGCCGCCCGCTATCTCTACGGCGCGCCTGGCTCCGAGCTCGAGGTCACCGGCTCGATGACCATCCGTGCCGCGGGCGCCAGCGCCATCCCCGGCTTCAAGGACTATCAGGTCGGCCTCACCGACGAGGCCTTCGAGCCCGTCCAGAGCGAGTTCGAGGAGAGCACCACGACCGACGCCGCCGGCAAGGCGGTGATCACCAACCCGGTCCAGCAGCCCGACACCAACCGCCCGCTCGAGGTCGAGATGACCGTGCGCGTCGGCGAACCCGGCGGGCGCGCCATCGCTCGCTCCGTCACCTTGCCGATCGTGCCGAAGGGCGCCGCCATCGGCGTCAAGAAGCTTTTCAGGGACGGCGACCTCGGCAACGGCCAGACCGCCAATTTCGAAGTGATCATGGCGACCGGCGACGGCAAGCGCATCGCCCGGCCCGGCGTCAAATGGGTGCTGTCGAAGGTGCGCCGCAACTATCAGTGGTTCTTCCAGGACGGCCGCTGGAACTATGAGGGCGTGAAGACCACCCGCCGCGTCGCCGATGGCGAGATCGCGGTGGCGGAAGCCGCGGGCGCAAAGATCGCCGCGCCGGTCGAATGGGGCAATTACCGGCTCGACGTGACCTCTGACGGCGTTGAAGCGGCCGAAAGCTCGGTCTCCTTCAGCGTCGGCTATGAGAGCGACAAGACGGCGGATACGCCGGATGTGCTTGACGTCGCGCTGGACAAGGCCGCTTACGCCGATGGCGAGAGCCTGCAGGTTCGCCTCTCGCCGCGCTTCGCCGGCAAGGCGACGCTCGCGGTGATTACCGACAAGGTCGCGGATATCCGCACCATCGACATCGCCGAGGGCGGCACCAGCGCCTCGATCCCGGTGAAGGCGGAATGGGGCGCCAGCGCCTATCTCGTCGTGCTCGCGCACAGGCCCATGGACGCCGCCGCCAAGCGCCTGCCCGGCCGCGCCATCGGCCTTTCCTGGTTCCAGATCGGCAAGGAGCAGCGCACGCTGGCTGTTGATCTCGGCGCGCCGCAGCTGGTGCGCCCGCTCTCGACGCTGTCGCTGCCGGTCAAGGTCACCGGTATGAAACCGGGCGAGGACGCCTACGTCACACTCGCAGCCGTCGATATCGGTATCCTCAACCTGACCCGCTATGAGAGCCCCGATCCCAGCAAATTCTTCTTCGGCCAGCGCCAGCTCGGCCATGAGCTGCGCGATCTCTACGGCTATCTGATCGACGGCATGCAGGGCACGCGCGGCGCGATCCGCACCGGCGGCGACGGGGCTCCCCAGCTTGAAGGCGAGAAGCCGACGCAGGAGCCGCTCGCGCGTTACTCCGGCGTGGTCAAGGTCGGGCCGGACGGCACGGCGAAGATCGATTTCGACATGCCGGCCTTCAACGGCTCGGTGCGCGTCATGGGCGTCGCCTGGTCGGCCGGGCGCACCGGCCAGGCCAGCGCCGATGTGATCGTGCGCGACCAGATCGTCGCGCAGGCGACGCTGCCGCGTTTCCTCGCCATCGGCGACCAGTCGCGCTTCCATCTCCAGGTCGACAATGTCGAGGGGCCGGCCGGCGCCTATACCGTCGATCTCGACGTGAAGGGCCCGGTGCTCGTCGCGGCCGACGCCACCCGCCGCACCATGCAGCTTGGCGCCGGCGCCAAGACTCAGATGACGATCCCCGTCACCGCCGCCGGACTCGGCCGCGCCGAGTTCGACGTGCGCGTTTCCGGACCGAACGGTATCGGCACGGTGCAGAACCTCGCGGTCCGGGTGCAGCCCTCGACTGCTACGATCGCACGCCGGATCGTCCGGGCCATCCCCGGCAATGGCGGAGCGATCACCGTCTCCGCCGATCTGCTGGCCGATCTCGTGCCGAATTCGGGACAGGTCTCGGTGAGCGTCTCGCCCTTCGGCTCGCTCGACGTGCCCGCTCTGCTCAAGGCGCTCGACCGCTACCCCTATGGCTGTACCGAGCAGACCGTCTCGCGCGCGCTGCCGCTGCTCGCCGTCAACCAGCTCGCCTCGCTGGAGCAGCTCGCGCTCGACGACAAGGCCGACGAGCGCGTCGTCAACGCGATCGAGCGCGTACTCGCCCGCCAGGGCGGCAACGGCTCCTTCGGTCTCTGGGGCGTCGGCGGCGACGATCTCTGGCTCGATGCCTTCGTCACCGACTTCCTGACGCGGGCCCGCGAGAAGCAGTTCGCCGTGCCGCAGATCGCCTTCAACCTCGCGCTCGACCGCCTGCGCAACCAGGTCGTCAACACCAGCGAGATCAACAAGGAAGAGGCTGCCGGTATCGCCTATGCGCTCTATGTGCTCGCCCGCAACGGCCGGCCGGTGATGGGCGATCTGCGCTACCTCGCAGACAACAAGCTCGGCGATTTCGCGACGCCACTCGCCCGCGCCCAGATCGGCGCTGCGCTCTCCGCACTGGGTGATCGTGGCCGCGGCCGCGCCGCGTTCGGCAGCGCGCTCGGGCTGCTGCAGCAGGCTGGTGATGACGGCCTGTCGCGGCCCGATTACGGCTCCCGCCTGCGCGACGGCGCCGGCGTGCTCGCCCTGATCGCCGAATCCAACGGCGAGCGCGCCGATATCAGCCGCGCCGTCTCGATCCTCGACGCCACCCGCAACAGCGCCCGCTACAGCTACACGTCGACACAGGAGCAGATGTGGATGGTGCTGGCGGCGCAGGCCATGGCCAAGGACGCCGAGGGCATGACGCTGACGGTCGACGGCACCGCTCGGAAGG
Organism: Allobosea sp. 10L422; assembly: GCF_056395345.1. Taxonomy (NCBI): domain Bacteria; kingdom Pseudomonadati; phylum Pseudomonadota; class Alphaproteobacteria; order Hyphomicrobiales; family Alloboseaceae; genus Allobosea; species Allobosea sp. 10L422. The sequence continues at coordinate 86,054 of NZ_JBFTJI010000013.1, read as the reverse complement.
GCGCCCTCTACCGCACGATTCCCGCCGAAGCACTGGAGGGGAAGCCCCTGACCATCGCCAATCCCGGCGCGGCCAGTGCGCAGGCGGTCATCACCGTGGCGGGCATCCCGACCGCGCCGGAGCCGGCCCTGAACCAGGGCTTCGGGCTGGAGCGCGTGATCTACACGATGAAGGGCGAGCGCGCCGATCCCGCCCGCCTGCGCCAGAACGAGCGCTATGTGGTGGCGCTGACCGTCTCGGAAGGCGCGCCGCGCTATGGCCGTTTGCTGCTGGTCGATCCGGTCCCAGCGGGCCTTGAGATCGAGAACGCCAACCTGACGGAGGGCGCCTCGGTCGCTGGGCTGGATTGGCTGAAGCAGGAGGTCTCGCCGGTGCATACCGAATCGCGCGACGACCGCTTCGTCGCCGCCTTCGAGCGCTCGGGCGCGAAGAGCGACAAGCTCGCCTACACCGTCGCCTATATCGCGCGGGCGGTCTCGCCCGGCCGCTACGTCTCCCCCGCCGCCGTGATCGAGGACATGTACCGGCCGGATCGCTTCGGCCGTACCGGCTTCGGGACGGTGGAGATCACGGCGGTGCGGTGATGATCGGCCCCGGACCAGAACACCCGTCATTCTCGGGCGCAGCGCAGCGCAGACCCGAGAATCTCGATCAGGAGATGCTCGGGTCAAGCCCGAGCATGACGCCGTGCCCTGGCCGCTTCCGCAAACTGAGGATCGCTGCCGGTGTTCTTGCCGTCGCGATAATCGCGGCAGCCACCGCCCTCACCCTCTACGCCCGCTCGCTCCCCCCGCTCGACCTCTCCGCCGCGGCCGACCGCTCGACTGTGGTACTCGACCGCGAGGGCAAGCTGCTGCGCCCCTTCCTCACCGCGGACGGGCGCTGGAAGCTGCCGGTCACCAACGGCGATGTCGACCCCCGCTACCTCGCCATGCTCAAGGCCTTCGAGGACAGGCGCTTCGACAACCACCACGGCATCGACCCGCTGGGCATGCTGCGCGCCGCCAGCCAGATGCTGGTGAATGGCCGCGTCGTCTCCGGCGGCTCGACTCTCACCATGCAGGTCGCCCGCCTGCTGGAGCCGCGCGAGGAGCGCACGCTCGCCGCCAAGCTCCGGCAGGCAGTACGCGCTGTCGAACTGGAGCGGCGCTTCGACAAGGCCGGCATTCTCGACCTCTATCTCACGCTCGCCCCCTTCGGCGGCAATCTCGAAGGCGTGCGCGCCGCGAGCTTTGCCTATTTCGGCAAGGAGCCGAAGCGGCTCTCGGCCGCCGAAGCCGCCCTGCTCGTCGCGCTCCCGCAATCGCCCGAGACGCGCCGGCCGGACCGCTTCGTCGAGGCCGCCCGCAAGGCGCGCGAGCGCGTGCTGGAGCGGGTCGAGCAGGCCGGGCTCGCGACACAGGACGAGGTCGCAGCCGCCCGCAACGAACCGATCCCGACCACGCGCCGCCCGTTTCCCAATTTGAGCCCGCATGTTGCCGAGCAGGTCGTTGCGGAAGCACCGACATTGCGGGTCCACAAGCTTGCGCTCGACGCAAGGCTGCAAGCCTCGCTCGAAGGCCTCGCCCGCGAGCGCAGCCTGGGGCTAGCCCCGCAAGTCTCGATCGCGATCCTCGCAGTCGACAACGAGACGGGCGAGGTCCGCGCCTCGGTTGGCGGCGTCGACTACTTCGCGGCCGAACGCGCCGGCTCGCTCGACCTGACACGGGCGCTGCGCTCGCCGGGATCGGCGCTGAAGCCATTCATCTACGCGCTCGCCTTCGACAACGGCATCGCCCATCCCGAGACGATGCTGGAGGACCGGCCGGCGCGCTACGGCATCTATATCCCCGAAAATTTCGATATGACCTTCCAGGGCATGGTCAGCGCCCGCAAGGCGTTGCAGCTCTCGCTCAACGTGCCGGCCGTCGAACTGCTCTCGGCGCTGGGCCCGCAGCGCTTCCTCTCGCGGCTGCGCGATGCCGGCGTCGCCATCGCCATGCCCAGGGACAGCGGCGCACCCGGCCTTGCGGTAGGCCTCGGCGGTCTCGGTATCACCCTGCAGGACCTGACCCGCGCCTATGTCGGCCTCGCCCGCGGCGGGGAGATGCTGCCGCTACGCTTCCGCCAGCAGGCGGCCACGTCAGGCCCCGCCCCGCGCCTCGTCGACCCCGTCGCGGCCTGGTATGTCGCCGATACCTTGCTCGGCGCGCCTCCGCCGCTCAATGCGGTGCCCGGGCGCATCGCCTACAAGACCGGCACCTCCTATGGCTATCGCGACGCCTGGGCCGTCGGCTTCGACCGCAAGCACACGATCGGCGTGTGGGTCGGCCGCGCCGATAATGGCGCTGTGCCCGGATTGGTCGGGCGCACGGTTGCGGCGCCGATCCTGTTCGACGCCTTCGCGCGGCTCGGCATCGATCCACGGCCCTTCCCGCAGCCGGCGGACGCGATCGTCGCCAGCACCGGCCATCTGCCGCCGCCGCTCAGGCATCTCCGGCAGGACGTGCCCAAGACCGTGACGGCAATGACGACGCCGACGCTCAAGCTCGCCTTCCCGCCAGACGGCGCGCGCATCGACCTCTCCGCCGCCGCCCTCGACGGCAAGGGCCAGCTCAACCTCAAGGCCGCAGGCGGGTCGCCGCCCTATACCTGGCTGGTCGACGGATCGCCGGTGACCGAGCCGCAGCGCCGGCGCGAGACGCAGTGGCAGCCGCCCGGCAAAGGCTTCATGCGGATTTCGGTGATCGACGGCACCGGCGCGAGCGAGAGCGTCTCGGTGCGGCTGCAGTAGCGAGCCGGCATCACTGCGGCCCCCGCACCGAAAGCCCCGTACAGGACTAGCCTGCGGGGTTTTCGGGCGAGCGTATCCGAGGGATGCGCGGAGCCTTGCGGCGTTCGCAGTCGACGGCTGCGTGCCGATGTCGAGTCGATGTCGATGGGTGTCGAACAGCGACGACCTCGCGCTGCCCGGCTCCGCGCACGGGTATCTGGGGGTCCGCCTCGCTTCGACGCCGGGCGAGGGCGCGGGCCTGCCTGTTTCGGCCCGTGCGAAGTCGGCACCTCCACGCCTGACAGGCCCGCAACGGCCCGGGGCGTGAAGCCCGCAATCCCCTCCGGCCCACGATGCCTCGCGAAGCCCCTCGGTCGGATGGAACGCGCGCAGCATAGGCATGGGTTGGAGGGGCGGGGATAAGTCAGGCGGCAGACGCCGTCATGCTCGGGCTCAACCCGAGCATCTCATGCCGAAAGAGACTCCTGCGCCGTCCCGTCGGAGATTCTCGGGTCTCCGCTACGCTTCGCCCGAGAATGACGCCGGAGCGTTCTACTCCGCCGGATGCAGCTGCGCCCCGTGCGCCTCTTCATCCGCGCCGTGGCGCGAGCCATGGACCTTGCGGGCGAGATAGCTATAGGCGACCGGCACCACATAGAGCGTCAGCAGCGTGCCGAAGGTCATGCCGCCGACGATGACCCAGCCGATCTGCGAGCGGCTTTCCGCTCCGGCGCCATGGGCGATGGCGAGCGGCACGGCGCCGAGCACCATCGCGCCCGTGGTCATCAGGATCGGGCGCAGGCGCAGCTCCGCCGCCTCGACGAGGGCGTCGATCATCTCCTTGCCCTCCTCGCGCAGCTGGTTGGTGAACTCCAGGATCAGGATGCCGTGCTTGGTGATCAGGCCGACGAGCGTGATCAGGCCGATCTGGCTGTACACATTCATCGTCCCGCCCGTGTAGTAGAGCGCTGCGAGCGCGCCGGTGAGCGAGAGCGGCACCGAGACCATGATCACCACGGGATCGACGAAGCTCTCGAACTGCGCCGCCAGCACCAGATAGATGAAGCCGAGCGCCAGCAGGAAGACGAGGAAGATGCTCGCGCCCGACTGCTTGAACTCGCGGCTCTGGCCGGAATAGTCGACCTGGACGGAGGATGGCAGCACGCGTGCGGTCGCGTCCTCCAGCACCTTGAGCGCATCGCCGAGCGAATAGCCGGGCGCAGGCAGCGCCGTGATCGTGGCCGAGCGCAGCTGATTGAAGCGGACCAGCTCCTTGGGCGCGACGGTCTCCTCGATCCTGACCAGGCTCGACAACTGCACGACTGCGCCGCTGCGGCCCATCAGATAGATCGATTGCAGCGCCTGCGGCGTGTTGCGCTCGGAGCCCGCGACCTGCAGCATCACGTCGTACTGCTTGCTGTTCATGTTGAAACGCGTGACCTGTCGCCCGCCGAGCAGCGTCTCCATGGTGCGGCCGATGACATCGACGCCGACGCCGAGGTCGGCGGCGCGCTGCCGGTCGATCGTGACCCGGATCTGCGGCTTGTCGAGAATGAGGTTCGTCTCGACGTTCGAGAGCGCCGGAGAGTCTGCGACCTCCCGCATCAGCTGGTCGACATAGCTCTTGAGCTGGGCGTAGCTCTCCGAGGAGCGCAGCACGAACTCAACAGGCTTGCTGTTGGCGTTGCCCTGGCCGAGCGAGGGCGGGTTGTTGGCGAAGAGGCGGATGCCGGGGATCTGCCCGAGCTCGCGGGTGATGTCGGCGACCAGATCCTGCTGCTTGCGCTCGCGCTCCTCCCAGGGCTTGAGCCGGGCAATGGCGATGGCGCGGGTCACGTCGGGAAAGCCGACGATGACGAGATAGGTATCCACCTCCTGGAGCTTGCTGAAATATTCCTCGACCCGGCGGGCATAGCTCGCCGTGAAGGACATGGTCGCCCCTTCCGGCGCAACGCCGATCACGTTGATCGTGCCACGATCTTCGACCGGCGCCAGCTCCGAGCGCAGATGGGTGAAGAAGTAATAGCCGCCGCCGGCGACGCCAACCGCCAGCAGGACGATGAGCGGACGCACGGTGAGCGCAGCGCGCAGCGAGGCCCTGTAGCCCCGCGACAGCCCCTCGAAGCCACGCTCCAGCACATTGTACAGCCAGCTATGCTTGTCGTGGTGACGCAGGAGCTTGGCGCACATCATCGGCGTCAGCGTCAGCGCGACGAAGCCGGAGACCAGCACCGCGCCGGCGAGCGTGAGCGCGAACTCGATGAAGAGCTTGCCGGTGCGGCCGGTCGAGAACGCCATCGGCGCATAGACCGCCACCAGCGTCAGCGTCATCGCTACCACGGCGAAGGCGATCTCGTTGATGCCGCGGATCGCCGCCTTGTTCGGCTCCATGCCGTCCTCGATATGGCGGTGGACGTTCTCCAGCACCACGATGGCGTCGTCGACGACGAGGCCGATGGCGAGCACCATCGAGAGCAGCGTCAGCGTGTTGACGGTGAAGCCGAACGCATACATCAGCGCGAAGGAGCCGATCAGCGAGACCGGGATCGTCACCAGCGGAATCAGCGTCGCCCTGAGCGAGCGCAGGAAGACGAAGATGATGAGAACGACGAGGACGATCGCCTCGATGATCGTCTGGAACACCGCCTTGATCGAGCGGTCGATGAAGATCGAGCTGTCGTAGGAGACCGCGATAGACATGCCGTCGGGCAGATCCTCGATGATGCCGGGCAGCGCCGCGCGCACGCCGGACGAGACGTCGAGCGGGTTCGCGGTCGCCTGCTTGACGATGCCGACGGTCACCGAGGGCGAGCCCTTGAACCAGGCCGCGTTGCGCTCTTCGAGCGCGCCGAGCTCGACGCGCGCCAGATCCTTCAGCTTGATCGGGAAGCCGGCGGCATCCTTCACCACGATCTCGCGGAACTGCTCCGGCGTGACCAGGCCGGTCTGCGACAGCACGGTGAACTCGCGGTCGCTGCTCTCGATCCGGCCCGATGGAATCTCGATGTTCTGGGCGCGAACCGCCGCCTCGATCTGCTGGACGGTAACGTCATAGGCGGAGAGGCGCGAGCGATCGAGCCAGATGCGCATCGCATATTGGCGCTGGCCGAGAATGCGGACCTCGGCGACGCCGGTGATGTTCTGGACGCGCTCTGCGATGAAGCGATCGGCAAAGTCGGTCAGCTCGAGCGGGCTGTGCCGCGTGCTGGTCAGCGACAGGTAGAGGACCGGCTGCGAATCCGCCTCGACCTTGGCGATGATCGGTTCGTCGATCTCTTCCGGCATGCGCCCGCGCACGCGGCTGACGCGGTCGCGCACGTCGGAGGCCGCAACGTCGGGATCGATGTCGGGGCGGAAGCGCACCGAAATCTGGCTGCGCTCCTGGCGGCTGGCCGAGGAGATGATCTCGATGCCCTCGATGCCGGCGATCGAGTTCTCCAGGATCTGCGTGACCTGGGTCTCGATGATCTCGGCCGAGGCGCCGCGATAGATCGTCTGCACCGAGACGATCGGCTCGTCGATGTTCGGGTATTCGCGGACGGTGAGGCGGCCATAGCAGACGATGCCGATCAGCATCACCAGCAGGCTCAGAACCGTCGAAAGGACGGGCCTGCGGACGAAGAGCTCGAACAGGCTCATCAGAGCTGGCTCGTCTGGACGGGCTTTTCCTTGACGGAGATGGTGCTGCCGTCACGCAGCCGCATCTGACCGGCGGTGATGATCTGCATGCCGGGCTTCAGCCCGCCGACCACCTCGACCTTGCCGGGCAGGCGCTTGCCGAGCTCGACCGCGACGCGGCGCGCCTTGCCGTTCTCGGCGACGTAGATCATCTTGCCGACGCCATCAGGCACCACCGCCATCTCGGGGATGACCATGGCGTTCTCGCGCTGGTCGACCGTGATCGACAGCCGGGCGAACAGGCCGGGCTTCAGGGCGAGATCGCCGTTCGGAACGTTGGCGCGCAGACGGATCGCGCGGCCGTTGACGTCGACGACCGGGTCGATCGCGAAGATCTGGCCCGTGAAAGTCCGGTCCGGAACGGCATCGACGCGCACCTGGACGGGCTGGCCGACCTTGACGCGGCTCAGATAAATCTCCGGCACCCGGAAATCGACCTTGATCGGGTCGATGCTGGTCAGCACGATCAGCGGCTTGCCGACGGAGACATAATCGCCGATGCCGACCGAGCGCAGACCGACGACGCCGCTGAACGGCGCGACGATGGTCGATTGCGCGAGCTTGGCCTTGGCAAGCTGGACGCGCGCCTCGCTGGACGCGAGCCGCGCCGTCGACTCGTCGAGCGCGACCTGCGTGCCCGAGCCGCGCTGCACCAGCGCCCTCAGCCGCTCGTTGGTGTCGCGCGCCAGCCCGAGATCGGCCAGCGCCTGCTTCAGCTCGGCATCGAGGATGGCGGTATCGAGCTTGACCAGATCCTGACCGGCCTTGACCCGCTCGCCCTCCTTGAAGCCGAGAGCGACGACGCGGCCGGCGATTTCGGAAGCGATGATCACGGATTCATCCGCGGCGAGCGTGCCGAGCGCCTCGACCTCCTCGTTGACGGTCATCGTCTCGACGGAAGCCACCTCCACCGGCACGGCTCGCGGCCCGGAAACGGCGCTGGCCTGGGCCTGCTGCGTGCCGGCGCGCTGGTTGCGGTAGGCGTAATAGCCGCCGCCCGCGAGCGCCGCGACCACGACGAGGAGAACAAACCGCTTCATAAGACTGGACGCTCCAATACCGCGCGACTATCTTAGACTGGACAGTCTAGTTTGATAAGAGGCCAAGTGTGCGGGAGCATGGCTGACACCCCCCTCCGTCGACACCGGGCAACCCCTCTCACCGAACCGGCAGGCGGCGAGGCAAGACCCGTGCCGAAACCCCTCCGGCGAAACGGCGCCAAGACACGCCTGCTCGATTCCGACCAGACCGAAACGAACCCGGCCAAATCCCTTTCCGCCGAACGCGCGCGCCCCGACAAGCACGACGCCATCACCCGCGCAGCCGCCGAAACCTTCCTTGCGGAGGGGTTCGAGCGCGCGAGCCTCGACCAGATCGCCCATCGGGCCGGTGTTTCGAAACAGACGATCTACAGCCATTTCGCCGATAAGGAGGCGCTGTTCAAGGCGATTTGTGCCGGCCTCACGGAAACGTTGACTCTGCCGCTCGAGCAGGCGTCGCCCGCCGCCGATCTGCGCAGCGCCCTGACGCAGCTGGGCGAGGACATGCTCAAGCTCATGCTGCGTCCGGCCTCCCTCGATCTGCACCGGCTGGTGGTCAGCGCCTCGCCACGCTTTCCCGAGCTCGGCCGCGCTGCCTATGAGGCCGGCGCCAAGAGAATGAGCGCCGCCATCGTGACGCTGCTCATCGAACGGTCACGCGTCGGCCACGGCGTTGCCCGCCCGCTCGGCCTTGCCGAAGCCGATCTCCTCGCCGAACAGTTCGTCGGCATGCTGCGCGGCCTGCACCAACTGCGCGGCCTTCTCGGGGTGAAGCCGATGCCGGCCACCCAGCGGAAAGCCTATGTTCGCGCCTGCGTCGACGCGCTGCTGAACGCGCTCTGACGAGGCCATCCAAGGTCACCGGATCGCGCTTTCGGCCACTGTCACGCCGCTGTCATCAGCCGCCGCTAGCTCTCGTCGCCATGGAGATGAGTTGCCCCACGGTCAGGGCCGGACGGGGCTGCGCTCATGCCCGCATCGTGCGCGAGAACCCATCACATGCTGCGTATCGAAGGTCTGACCAAGCGCTTTGGCGACAAGAATGCTGTCGACAATGTCTCGCTGTCGATCCCCAAGGGTGAGATGGTCGGCGTGATCGGCAGGTCCGGAGCCGGCAAATCAACTCTGCTGCGCATGCTCAACCGGCTGGCGGAGCCGACATCCGGCCGGATCGCCTGCGAGGAGCAGGAGGTCACCGCGCTGAAGGGGGCTTCGCTGCGGCGCTGGCGCCGCGACACGGCGATGATCTTCCAGCAGTTCAACCTCGTCGGCCGCCTGGACGTGCTGACCAACGTGCTGCTCGGGCGCCTGAACCACCGCTCCGCCGCCCTGACGCTGGTCAAGAGCTTCTCCCAAGACGACAAGATCCGCGCCATTGCGGCGCTCGAACGTCTCGATATGGGGCATCTGCTGGCACAACGCGCCGAGACCCTGTCCGGGGGCCAGCAGCAGCGCGTCGCCATCGCCCGCGCCCTGGTCCAGGAGCCGCGCATCATCCTCGCCGACGAGCCGATCGCCTCGCTCGATCCCCGTAACACGCAAGTCGTCATGGACGCGCTGTTCCGCATCAACCGCGAGGACGGCATCACCGTGATGTGCAACCTGCACGACCTCGATATCGCGGCAAAGTATTGCGACCGGCTGATCGGCATGGCGGCCGGCAAGGTCGTGTTCGACGACGTGCCGCAGGCGCTGACGCGCGAGGTCGCAGCCGAACTCTACGGCATCGAAGCCAAGGATGCCGGCGCCGAGGCGCTGGACGCGCTCGATGCCATCGCCGCCTCCGAGGCGAAGCGCGCCCGCCAGAAGATCGCCTGACAAGCGAAGGATCGCCGGCGCGGCCAAAGGCCGTCGCCGCGAAAAGAGCATCCCGACAGCAACCAGGAGCAGACCCAATGCTGACCCGTCGTCATACCCTCAAGCTCGCCGTCGCCGGCCTCGCCGCCACCGCTGCCCCGGCCTTTGCCCAGGACTGGAAGGCGAAGTATCCGGAGCTCGTCTTCGCGATCATCCCGGCCGAGAACGCCTCGGGCGTGGTCGAGCGCTACACCCCCTTCGTGAACTATCTCGCCAAGGAACTCGGCACCAAGGTGACGCTGCGCATCGCCAATGACTACGCCGCGATCATCGAGGGCCAGCGCGCCGGCAACATCCATATCGGCATGTACGGCCCGGCCTCCTTCGCCCGCGCCCGCATGACCGGCGCCAAGGTCGACGCCTTCGCGATCGAGACCAACCTCGACGGCACGAAGGGCTACCACTCCGTCTTCTACGTGAAGAAGGACTCGCCCTATCAGAAGGTCGAAGACCTCAAGGGCAAGAATCTCGGCCTCGTCGATCCGAACTCCACCTCGGGCAACAACGTGCCGCGCTTCGTCCTCAACCAGATGAAGATCGAGCCGGAAACCTTCTTCTCCAAGGTCGTCTACACCGGCAGCCACGAGAACGCGGTCATCGCCCTGCAGCAGGGCACCGTCGACATCGCCGCCAACTGGTGGAACGACGAGCAGGAGTCGAACCTGCAGCGCATGGCCCGCAAGAACATGGTCAAGGCCGACGACTTCCGGATCATCTACAAGTCCGAGCAGATCGTGAACTCGCCGATGGCCTATCTCACCGACCTGCCTGATGACCTCAAGGCCAAGATCCGCGACGCGGTGCTGAACCTCGCCACCAAGGACAAGGCCGCCTTCGACAAGATCTATGAAGGCAAGCAGGGCCCGCTCGTCGCCGTCGACAACAAGGCTTACGACCCGATCATCGAGCTCAACAAGTTCGTCGACGACCTCCGCAAGAAGAAGTCGTCGTAATCATCAGCACGTCATGCCCGGGCTTGACCCGGGCATCTCCCGACAGAGATTCCCGGGTCTGCGCTTCGCTTCGCCCGGGAATGACGCCCTTGTCCGGGATCGGCACCAGCCGGTCCCGAGACGGAGTGGAAGCGCCCCCGCCATGACCCTCGCGATCGACCGCAACGACCCGGCCATCCTGGCCCATGCCGAGACATATCGGCAGGCGGCCGTGGCCAAGCGCCGCCAGGCGCTCATCGGCGCCGCCGTCTTCATCGTCTGCGTCCTGCTGGCCGCGCGCGGCTCGGAGGTCGATCTCGCCAAGTTCTTCGCGAACATCCACCGCTTCCCGAAATACATCTACGAGACACTGCCGACGCTGCGCCTCGCCAGCCTCGGCTCAGACCTTGCGGAATGGTATTGGGGCCTCAAGAACTGGCTGAAGCTGCTCTGGCAGACCATTCTGATCGCCTATGTCGGCACCGTGCTCGGCGCCGTCGGCGCGTTCCTGTTCTGCTTCGCCGCCGCCGCCAATCTCGGCCGGTCCGCATGGCTGCGCTTCACTGTCCGCCGCTTTCTCGAATTCTGCCGCACCGTTCCGGAAATCGTCTTCGCGCTGATCTTCGTCATCGCCTTTGGTCTCGGCCCGTTGCCGGGCGTGCTTGCCATCGCCATCCATACCATGGGCGCTCTCGGCAAGCTGTTCTCAGAGGTGGTCGAGAACATCGACCTGAAGCCGGTCGACGGCGTCACCGCCTCCGGCGGCAGCTGGTGGCAGATCGTGCGCTTCGCCGTCGTGCCGCAGGTGCTCTCCAATTTCGCCAGCTATGCGCTGCTCCGCTTCGAGATCAATGTCCGCGGCGCCTCGATCATGGGCTTCGTCGGCGCCGGCGGCATCGGCCAGGACCTGATCGAGGCCATCCGCAAATTCTACTTCACCGATGTCAGCGCCATCCTGCTGCTGATCATCGTCACGGTGATGCTGATCGACTACGGCACCGAGCGCCTGCGCCACGCCCTCCTCAGCCTGGAGCACGGTCGATGAGCCTCGCCTTCACCCCGGCCGAGCGTGCCGACATCGTCAACCGCCACCAGGCCGCGATCCGCGGCTCGCTCAAGACGAAGCTCGCCACCATCGGCACCATCACCGTGCTGCTCGGCCTCTTCCTTTACGGGCTGACGACCCTTGAGACCTCGCTCTGGAAGATCCTCGCCGGGCTCGGCAATCTCGGCTCCTTCGTCGGCCTGATGCTGCCTCCCAACCCCGGCTCCTGGGCCCGCGCCCTGATCTTCGTGCAGGCGCTGTTCGAGACGATCGCCATCGCCTTTCTCGGCACCGTTCTGGCGGCGACACTCGCCCTGCCGCTCGGCTTCATCGCGGCGCGCAACGTCGTCGCCAACCGCGTCGTGCATTTCCTGGCCCGCCGCTCGCTCGACACGGTGCGCGGCGTGGACGCGCTGATCTGGGCGCTGATCTGGGTGAACGTCGTGGGCCTCGGCCCCTTCGCCGGCATGCTCGCGATCATGACCAGCGATCTCGGCGCCTTCGGCAAGCTCTATTCGGAAGCGATCGAGGCCGCCGACCGCAAGGCGGTCGAGGGCGTCGCCTCCGTCGGCGGCGGCAAGGCGCATGAGATCCGCTTCGGCCTGCTGCCGCAGGTGCTGCCGGTCATCGCGAGCCAGGTGCTCTATTTCATCGAATCCAACACCCGCTCCTCGACGATCATCGGCATCGTCGGCGCCGGCGGCATCGGCCTCTATCTCGCAGAGACGATCCGCACGCTGGAATGGCAGCAGGTCTCCTTCCTGATCCTGCTCATCCTCGCCGCCGTCTCCGCCATCGACTTCCTCTCCGGCAAGCTGCGCTTCGCCATCATCGGCAAGCGGGCGAACTGACCTCCTGGGCCGTCGTTCTCGGGCGTAGCGAAGCGAAGACCCGGGAAGCTCCCGCGGCAAGAGGCGGCTCTTCGTCCTGAGATGCTCGGGTCACGCCCGAGCATGACACTCCTCAACGATCCCCGAACGGCTCGATCACCATTTCCATGCGTTCGGCAGCGAAGACGCTCGAGACCAGATGCACCGGCGTCAGGTCCGGCAGCGCATCCACCGCCGTCGAAATCATCACGGCAGCCTCGGGCGCGATCTCCAGCAGTTCTGCCTCCCGCTCATCGGCAAGCCGCGCCGTCAACCGTGTCGAGAGGCGCACATAATCCGTGATGCCGTAGACCTTGAAGGCTGCCGTGATAGAACCGGCCGCCTCACGATAGGCCTTGTCGAAATCCGGGAAGCGCTCGACCGAGAGCCAATGCGTGCCCGTGCCCATCGGCACGCCATCGGCGAGGCTTACGCCCCGCACGCACCAGAGCGGCGTCCCGAGCTTCAGGCCCAGCGCCGTGCAGGCCGCCGCCTCGCCGACGACCGTCTCGGCCGACAACATGCGGCTCGTGCCGGTGATGCCGAGCTTGCCCATATTGGTGCGCATGCTGACGCGCCGTCCGATCGGATAAGGCAGGCGCGGCGCTGTCACCTGCGTGCCGCGTCCGCGCGAGACAGTGACCAGCCCCTGCTCGGCCAGATGCCGGAAGGCCTGCCGCACGGTGTGGCGATGCACACCGTAGCGTTCCGCCAGCGCGACCGAGGCCGGCAGCGTGTCGCCGAGCTTGTATTCGCCGCGCCCGATCGCATCAGCCAGTTCATCGGCGATGCGCCGCCAGGCTGTTCCGCCATCCCGTTCCGCGATTGCCGCATCCGTCATCAAAATTTCATCCGAAAAGTATAGACCTTTGCCATCAACTCTTCTAGCATAGTCTAGACATTCGGAACTGACCAGCGAGCCCGCGCCGATGAGCCAGAAAACCGCGAGACAAGGCTGGATGGCGACGCTGGCGCGCGCCTCCCGCATCGAGATCGAGACCCTGTTGGGCGATCCACCCGACCATGAAGTGCTCAAGGCCCCCGAAACCGGAACCGTGATGGTCGAGGGCCGCGCCGGCGGTGCCGGCCGCCGCTTCAATCTGGGCGAGGCCACGGTGACGCGCTGCGTCGTGCGCCTTTCGACCGGACGGATGGGCTTCTCCTATGCGCTCGGCCGCGACGGCCGCAAGGCGCGGCTGGCCGCGTTGCTCGACGCCCGGCTTCAGGACGAGGCCGAAGGCGGCCTGCATGAAGGCGTCGCAGCTCTCGCGGCGCAGCAGGCGGCCGCCCGAGAGCTCGCCTCCCGCAAGGCCGCGGCCACGAAGGTCGATTTCTTCACGCTGGTCAGGGGCTCGTGATGTCATCGCAATCGATGATCGCTCCCGGCTTCTCCGATCCGGTCTTCCAGTCCCAGGCGGCCTTCCGCGCGCTGCTCGCCGCCCTCTCCGAGCCCGGCACGCTGCAGCGTGTCGCAGCCGAGATCGCACCGCCGGAGGGTCTTGCCGCTGCTACGGCGACCGCGCTGCTGTCGCTCGCCGATTACGAGACGCCGGTGTGGCTGCCCGCAGCCCTGCGCGACGGCGCGGCCGGCGCCTGGCTGCGCTTCCACTGCGGTGTCGCGCTGGTCGACGATCCCGCCGAGGCCGCGTTCGCGGTGCTCGACGGCGCGGCAAATGAACCGAAGCTTTCCGCCTTCAATCTCGGCAACGACCAGTTCCCGGATCGCTCGACCACCGTGATCGTGCAGGTCGCAGCGCTGGAGGGCGGCACCGCCTTCACCCTCTCGGGCCCAGGCATTCCCGGCACGCGCACGGTCGCGCCGCAGGGCCTGCGCCCCGGCTTCGTCGAAGAGCTGCGCGAAAACAACGCGCTCTACCCGCTCGGTGTCGATGTCGTGCTCACTCATGGCGACGGCATGACCGGCCTGCCGCGCTCGACGCAAATCGAGGAGGCCCGCTGATGTATGTTGCCGTCAAGGGCGGCGAGGCAGCCATCCTCGCCACGCACGACCTCGTCGCCGAGGCGCGCCGCGGCGACCCCGCCGTTCCGGAAATCAGCGTCGCCCAGATCCGCGAGCAGCAGGCCCTGGCCTGCGCCCGCGTGATGAACGAGGGCTCGCTTTACGATCAGGATCTCGCCGCGCTCGCATTGAAGCAGTCGCAGGGCGACGTCATCGAGGCCGCCTTCCTGATGCGGGCCTATCGCACGACGCTGCCGCGCTTCGGCTCTTCCCAGCCGCTCGATACGGCCGCGATGGCGATCCGCCGCCGCGTGTCGGCGACCTACAAGGATCTGCCGGGCGGGCAGGTGCTCGGCCCGACCTATGACTACACGCATCGGCTGTTCGACTTCGCGCTGATGGATTCTCCCGCAGTCATGGCCGGGCTTGACCCGGCCATCTCGGGACAAGAAAGCACCGGAGCCTCCGTGTCCGGAGATGCTCGGGTCAAGCCCGAGCATGACGGCCTGAAAGCCCCTCTCGACGCGACCATGCCGCGCGTGCCCGACATCCTCGGCGCCGAGGGTTTGATGGAGGCGGAGGAGCCGCCGGAGGGCGATCCGCGCCCCTTCGACCTCACCCGCGATCCCGTCTCCTTCCCGGCCGACCGCGACGTGCGCCTGCAATCCATGGCGCGCGGCGACGAGGGCTTCCTGCTCGGCCTCGGCTATTCCGTGCAGCGCGGCTTTGGCGGCACGCATCCCTTCGTCGGCGAGGTCCGCGTCGGCGAGGTTGCGGTCGAATTCGTGCCGGAGGAACTCGGCTTCGCGGTCGATCTCGGCGACGTCACCCTGACCGAATGCCAGATGGTCAACCAGTTCCAGGGCTCGAAGGAAGTCCCGCCGCAATTCACCCGCGGCTACGGCCTCGTCTTCGGTCATAGCGAGCGGAAGGCGATGTCGATGTCGCTGGTCGACCGGGCCTTGAAGTCCCGCGATTTCGGCGAGGCGACCAACTACCCGGCGCAGCAGGACGAGTTCGTCCTCTACCACGCCGACAATGTCGAAGCGGCCGGCTTCGTCGAGCATCTCAAGCTGCCGCACTATGTCGATTTCCAGGGCGAGCTCGAACTGATCCGCCGCATCCGCCGGGAGCGCGAGGAGCGAATCGCACGCGAGCGGGAAAGCATGCCGGAGGCTGCGGAATGACCCTTCACCAGATTCCGGCGGATGATACGAAGCCGGCTTATAACTACGCTTATCTCGACGAGCAGACCAAGCGGATGATCCGCCGCGCCTTGCTCAAGGCGGTCGCGGTGCCCGGCTATCAGGTGCCGTTCGGCTCGCGCGAGATGCCGCTCGCCCGCGGTTGGGGCACCGGCGGCATCCAGATCACCGCCGCGATCATCGGCCCGGACGATACGCTGAAGGTGATCGATCAGGGCGCCGACGACACCACCAACGCCGTCTCGATCCGCAAGTTCTTCGAACGCACCGCCGATGCCCGCACCTGCGAGGCGACGGAGGAGGCGACGATCATCCAGACCCGCCACCGCATCCCGGAGGCGCCGCTCAAGCCCGGCCAGGTCATGGTCTATCAGGTGCCGATGCCCGAGCCGCTGCGCCGGCTGGAGCCTCGCGAGGCCGAGACCCGCAAGATGCATGCCTGGGCCGAATACGGGCTGATGCAGGTCAAACTCTACGAGGACATCGCCCGCTATGGCGAGATCACCAAGACCTATGACTATCCGGTCATGGTCAACGATCGCTACGTGATGGCGCCCTCGCCGATCCCGAAATTCGACAATCCGAAGATGCACATGTCGCCCGCGCTCCAGCTCTTCGGCGCCGGCCGCGAGAAGCGCATCTACGCGCTGCCGCCCTATACCAGCGTGCGCAGCCTCGATTTCGAGGATCACCCCTTCCGCATCCAGAGCTGGACCCAACCCTGCGGGCTCTGCGGTGCTGCCGACAGCTATCTCGACGAGGTCGTGATCGACGATCGCGGCGGGCGCATGTTCGTCTGTTCCGACAGCCATTACTGCGAGACCCGCCGGGCCGAAGGCCATCGCGGCACCATGCTGGGCGATGCCGCCGCGAGCGGGCTGGTCGAGGAGACGACCCCATGACCCTTCACGTCGCTCCCGCCGAGCTCGATCTCGAACCCGCTCCCCTGCTCTCGGTCGCCAATGTCAGCCGCTTCTATGGCGAGCGCATCGGCTGCGCCGATGTCTCCTTCGATCTCTGGCCGGGCGAGGTGCTCGGCATCGTCGGCGAATCCGGCTCGGGCAAGTCGACGCTGCTGCGCTGCCTTGCCGGCATCGACAAGCCCGACGAGGGCGAGGTGCTGTTTCGCGGCGGGTCTGAACCGCTCGATATCTACTCTGTCTCCGAGCAGGAGCGCCGCCGCCTGATGCGTACGGCCTGGGGCATCGTCCACCAGAACCCGCGCGACGGCCTGCGCATGGACGTCACCGCCGGCGGCAATGTCGGCGAGCGCCTGATGGATCGCGGCGACCGGCATTACGGCCAGATCCGCGAGCGCGCGCTCGACTGGCTGAGCCGCGTCGAGATCGCCGACGCCCGCATCGACGACCGGCCGCGCCAGTTCTCCGGCGGCATGCAGCAGCGCCTGCAGATCGCCCGCGTGCTGGTCTCGGAACCCCGCCTCGTCTTCATGGACGAGCCGACCGGCGGCCTCGACGTCTCCGTGCAGGCCCGCCTGCTCGATCTGCTGCGCGTGCTGGTGCGCGATCTCGGCCTCGCCGCGATCATCGTCACCCATGACCTCGCCGTCGCCCGGCTCCTGACCGACCGGTTGATGGTGATGAAGGACGGCTATGTCGTCGAGCAGGGCCTGACCGATCAGGTGCTGGACGATCCGCATCACGCCTATACGCAGCTTCTCACTTCGGCGGTGCTGAGTGTGTGAGCTGTACCTCTGTCATTCCGGGGCTTCGCGAAGCGAAGAACCCGGAACCCACGACCGGGTGAGACTTGTGCCAATGGCGATCACGGTCGCTCGCCCAGTCGTGGTTTCCGGGTTCGGGCCTGACGGCCCGCCCCGGAATGACAGAAGCCCCCCGTCACATCCTCGTCACCGCGAAGCGGCAAGGCACTGACACCATGACCACGATGATTCAGGTCGAGAACGTCGCCAAGACCTTCACCCTGCACAACCAGGGCGGAGCGCGTTTGCCCGTCTTCGACAACGTCAATTTCCATGTCGAGGCCGGCGAGGCGCTGGTGCTTGCCGGCGCGTCGGGTGCCGGCAAATCGAGCCTGCTGCGCATACTCTATGGCAATTACAAGCCGACGGCGGGCGCGATCCGCATCACCCATGCCGGCCGCCCCGTCGACATCGTCGCCGCCGTGCCGCGCACCGTGCTCGATGTCCGCCGCCGCACGCTCGGCTTCGTCTCGCAATTCCTGCGCGTCATCCCGCGCGTCTCGACGCTCGACATCGTGCGCGACCCGCTGCTGGCGCGCGGCGCTTCGGCGGAGACCGCAACCGCAAAGGCGAAGGCCATGCTCGCCCGCCTCAACCTGCCGGAGCGGCTGTGGAACCTCGCGCCCGCCACCTTCTCGGGCGGCGAGCAGCAGCGCGTCAACATCGCCCGCTCCTTCGTCGATCCCTCCGCGATCATGCTGATCGACGAGCCGACCGCCTCGCTCGACGCCAATAATCGCGACGTCGTAGTAGACCTCATCTCGGAGGCGCGCACCGCCGGCTCCGCCATCGTCGGTATTTTCCACGACGAGGCGGTTCGCGAACGCGTCGCGACGCGCTATCTCGACATCACCGCTTTCCGGAAGGCCTGACGATGCAAACCGTTCTCACCAACGCCAAACTCATTCTCGAGAACGAGGTCATCACCGGCACCATCGCTTTCGACGCGAACGGCATCGTATCGGTCGATCAGGGCGGGTCATCCCTGCCTGGCGCCATCGACGTCGGCGGCGACTATGTCGCGCCCGGCCTCGTCGAGATGCACACCGACAACATGGAAAAACACTTCATGCCGCGCCCCAAGGTCTTCTGGCCGAACGGGCTCGCGGCGGCGCTCGTCCATGACGCGCAGATGGCCGCGGCCGGCGTCACCACCGTCTACGACGCCGTCTGCGCCGGCACGCCCTTCTCGGCCAAGGACTACCGCAAAGACATCTTCGCCGACGTGATGAAGGCGCTCGCCGAAGGCAAGCGCGAGAACGTCTTCCGCATCGACCACCGCATCCACATGCGCTGCGAGCTGACGAGCCCGGACCTGATCAAGGACATCGAGCCCTATCAGGACGACGAACTCGTCCAGCTGGTCTCGCTGATGGACCACACGCCGGGCCAGCGCCAATGGCGCAACATCGAGCATCTGCGGACCTATGCGATGGGCAACGGCAAGACGCAGGAAGAGTTCGAAGAGGACGTGGTGATGCGCCAGCAGGAAGGCGCCACCAACGTCTCGAAGAACTGGTCGGCGGTCGTCGACGTCTTCCGTTCGCGCGGCATCCCGCTCGCGACCCATGACGACACCACGCCCGAGCATGTCGCAGATGGCATCGCGTCGGGCGCCGTGATCTCCGAATTCCCGACCACGATCGAAGCGGCCGGAGCCGCCAAGAAGCATGGCCTCGCGACTGTCGCGGGGGCGCCCAACGTCGTGCGCGGCGGCTCGCATTCCGGCGGCGTCTCGGTCTCCGAACTGGCCGAGAAGGGCCTGCTCGACGGGCTCTCCTCGGACTACGTTCCGGCGAGCCTGCTGCAGGCCGTCGTCAAGCTCAATGCCGGCCACGGCATCGCGCTGCCCGAGGCGATGGGCATGGTGACCTGGAAGGTCGCCGACATCCTCGGCCTCAAGGATCGCGGCCATCTCAAATCCGGCCTGCGCGCCGACCTGCTGCGCTTCAAAGTGCTCGGCGCCACGCCGGTCATCGGCGCCGTCTGGTCGAAAGGCGAGCGCGCGTTTTGAGCAAGCCGCGCTACGCCGTCTATTACGCTCCCGCCGCCGAAAGCCCCCTCTGGCGCTTCGGCAGCGCGACGCTCGGCTATGATGCGCTCACCGGCGAGGATCTGTCCTTCGCCGTTCCACCCGGCTGCGATCCGGCTCAATGGCCGGCCCTCACCGAGGAGCCGCGCCGCTACGGCTTCCACGCCACGCTGAAGGCGCCCTTCGAACTCGCTCATGGGCGCAGCGAAGAGCAGTTGCGCGCCTTCGCCCGGAACTACGCCGCCGGCCGGGAGGGCGTGACGCTGGCGGGCCTGAGCGTCACGGCGCTCGGCTCCTTCGTGGCGCTGACGCCGTCGGAGCCCAGCGAGGAGCTGCAACGCTTCGCCTTCACGCTCGTGCAGGCCTTCGAGCCGTTCCGCGCGCCGCTGGAGGAAGCGGACCGGGCGCGACGCCTCAAGAGCCCGCTCACCCCCGCGCAGCACGCCTATCTCGAAGCCTATGGCTATCCTTATGTGGGCGACGCCTTCCGCTTCCACATGACGCTGACCGGCTCCTTGCCGGGCGAGCACGCGGCACCGGTCAAGCAGGGGCTGGAAGCGGCCTATGCGGAGGCCCTCCCGACCGGATCGGTCAAACTCGACCGTTTCGCCCTGTTCAAGCAGGACGGCCGCGCCGGCCGCTTCCGCCTGCTCGATTCATATCCCTTCGGCTAAAATGCCCCGCGTTGCCGGCGTTCCACCGTCATTCCGGGGCAGGCCGCAGGCCTGAGCCCGGAACCCATGAACACCGGACAGAGATCAGGAAGCGGCTGCACCGACAGCATTCGGATGGTCGAAAGACGCGTTCATGCGTTCCGGGCGCATCGCTGCGCGATGCCCCGGAATGACGGCCAGCCTCGATCGCCGGATCGCCTACCGACCGAGCCCGCGCAAAACGGCGAGCAGCTCTCCGGCGGCCTCGGCAATGCTGCGATCGTTCATGATCGTGACGA
Organism: Allobosea sp. 10L422; assembly: GCF_056395345.1. Lineage (NCBI taxonomy): Bacteria > Pseudomonadati > Pseudomonadota > Alphaproteobacteria > Hyphomicrobiales > Alloboseaceae > Allobosea > Allobosea sp. 10L422. Next base: position 66,009 of record NZ_JBFTJI010000013.1, on the reverse strand, counting down.
TCTCGGCGCTTTCAGCCGTCAGCGGAGCCTCGCGCTTCAGGCGCGCCGCGATATCCGCCTCGCTCTCGCGCCCGCGCGCCGCGAGCCGCTGCGCCAGCACCGGCACCGGGGCGGTGATGTTGAGCACCACCACACGCTCGGCCAGCCGCTCGGCCGCCGCGATGACGGCGCGGGAAATATTGACGATCACCACCGCGCCCTCGGCGATGCCGGCGAGCTCGGCCGCGGGGATACCGTAGCTCAGACCATGCGCCCGCCAGCTCAAGGCAAGATCGCCCTTCACTTCGGCCTCGCGGAAGGCGGCCTCGTCGCAGGAATCGTGATCCTCGGCGCCGGCCATGGCAGGGCGGGTGATCAGCCGGCGGGCGAAGCGGAAGCGCGGATCGCCGGCGAGCCCGGCCCGGCCCGCATCCATCAACGTGTCCTTCCCCGCACCGGAAGGCCCGACCACGAGGACAAGCGCGCCCGCTGCTGAAACGGGGGCCGCAAGATCAGGAGACTGTAAGGACATGGCTGCGAAGAAGCTGGGACTCGAAGCGGTGATCGACCCGACCGCTCAGGTGAGGCAGGCGACGCTCGGGCGCTACACCGAGATCGGCGCCCGCACGAGTTTCGTCGAGTCGACGATGGGTGATTACTCCTATGTCGTGAACGACGCGAATGTCATTTACACGACGATCGGAAAATTCTGCTCGATCGCGGCGATGACCCGGATCAATCCCGGCAATCATCCGATGCACCGGGCGAGCCAGTCGCATTTCACCTATCGCGCCTCCGCCTATTTCGACGATGCTGAGGACGATGCCGCCTTCTTCGACTGGCGCCGGGCGCATGCGGTGACGATCGGCCACGACGTCTGGATCGGCCATGGTGCGATCGTGCTCGCCGGACGCAACATCGGCACCGGCGCGGTGATCGCGGGCGGCGCCGTCGTCACCAAGGACGTCGCCCCCTACACCATCGTCGCCGGCAATCCGGCCCGGCCGGTCAGGCGGCGCTTTTCCGAGGAGGTCGCCGAGCGGCTGCAGACGCTTGGCTGGTGGGACTGGGACCATGCGCAACTGCGCACAGGGCTGGACGATTTCCGTCATCTGCCGGTGGAGGCGTTCCTCGACAAATACGAAGCGCTGAAGGGCGAGGCCTGAGGCGGTCGGCCGCAGCAGATCGATCCAGATCGGCCCCCCTCCTCACCGGCCGTTAACCCGTGATCGGCGAGAGAGGGCCGCGGGCTCGAACAGTCACGGGCCCAAAAGGAATTGCCGTCTCATGTCCGCACCGGATCATCTCGCCAAACGCCTAGCCTTCCTCGGCCTCGACACCGCAGCGAACAGCCATATCCGTGACGTCCACGAGACCCTCAGCGCCGCCATTCCGGGCGCGCTCGACGCTTTCTACGATCAGGTGCGCGCCTTTCCGGAAACCCGCGGCTTCTTCGGCAGCGACGAGCATATCGAGGCCGCCAAGCAGCGGCAGGTTCAGCACTGGGGCGGGATCGCGACCGGGAAGTTCGACGAGAACTACGTCAATGCCGTGACCCGCATCGGCAAGGTCCATGCCCGCATCGGACTTGAGCCCCGCTGGTATATCGGCGGCTATGCGCTGATCCTCGAGAAGCTGCTCGGCGCCGTCCTGCAGGCGCGCTGGCCGAAGAACGCGCTCGGCAGGCGCATGTCCGGCGCCGASGAGCGCGCGGCCGAGATCGGCGCCGTCGTCAAGGCCGCCATGCTCGACATGGACTATGCCATCACCGTCTATCTCGAGGCCTCTGAAGCGGCTCGCCTCAAGGTGGAGGCCGAGGCGCACGCCGCCGAGCAGGCCAAGGCCGCCGAGCGCGATCAGGCGATCGCCTGCGTCAGCAAGAGCATGGCCGCACTGGCCGAGGGCGACCTGACCCATCGCATGAGCAACGAGATCCCGGCCGAATACGCTGAAATCCGCGAGCATTTCAACGCGGCGATGGCGCGGCTTCAGGAGATGGCTGCAACGATCAAGACGACTTCGACCGCGATCGCCGCCTCCTCGCAGGAAATAAATAGCGGCGCGCAGGACCTGTCCATGCGCACCGAGCAGCAGGCTTCGGCACTGGAAGAGAGCGCCGCGACGACCGAGCAGCTCGCGGCCTCGGTCAAGACATCCTCGCAGGCCTCGCGCGAATCCGTCGCGCTGGCGGACGAGGCAGCCAATGTCGCCCGCACCGGCGGCAACATCGTCAGGGACGCTGTCGACGCGATGGCCCGGATCGAGGGGGCTTCGAAGCGAATCTCCGAGATCACCGACGTCATCGACGGCATTGCCTTCCAGACCAATCTGCTGGCGCTCAACGCCGCCGTCGAGGCSGCGCGCGCCGGCGAGGCCGGCCGCGGCTTCGCCGTGGTTGCGGCCGAGGTGCGGGCGCTGGCCCAGCGCTCGGCCGACGCCGCCAAGGACATCACCGGCCTGATCGCCTCCTCCGACGTCGAAGTCGCCGAGGGCGTCAAGCTCGTCAGGCAGGCCGGCGAGACGCTCAGCCGGATCGTGGCCGCCTCCGCCAAGGTGTCGAGCACGGTCGAGGAGATCGCGTCGGCCGCCGGCGAGCAGGCCAACGGCATCGACGAGATGAGCCAGACCGTCAGCCACATGGACGAGATCACGCAGCAGAACGCGGCGCTGGCCGAACAGAGCGCGGCTTCGGCGCGTACGCTGCTCGACCAGATCGACCACCTCAACCGGCTCGTCGCCGCCTTCCGGACAGAGCCGACCGCTGAAACCTCGGCCCGCCGCCGCACGGCGTGAACGAGCGGCTTCGGATCAGACTGGCCAGCGACAAAATCCCGCCGTCATCCCGGGCTTGACCCGGGATCCATGCCGGAGCGCTGTCGATTCAGGTCCGGGCGTGGATCGCAGCTCTGCGCTTCGCTGCGGCCGGCCACCGATATGCGTCAACCGGCCAAGCGCCAGACCGAGCTGCGCTTGATCTCGGCGTCCTCCAATGCGCGCGTCACCGGCACCTGGTAGGTCGCGACCGTCTCCAGCCGTCCCTTCGGCAGATAGCTGCGGCCGGGATCGCCGATCAGCACGGTCGCGCCGCGGGCAGATAGGGCGGAGAGCCAGGCGATGACGCGCTCGGCCATGTCGCGCTCGTAGCAGACATCCCCGGCGCAGACGACCTGCCAGCCCTCGTCGCGGCCGATGAGATCGTCGGCCCGCGCCGTCACCGTGACGTCGTTGGCGGCAGCGTTGATGCCGATCGCAGCAACCGCGAAGGCATCGATATCGCAGGCCTCGACCCGCGCGGCGCCCGACTTTGCGGCAGCGATCGCCACCAGCCCGGAGCCGGAGGCGAAATCGAGGACATGCCGGCCCGCCACGATCTGTGGATTGTCCAGCAGATAGCGCGCCAGCGCCTGCCCGCCGGCCCAGGCGAAAGCCCAGAAGGGGGGCGGCAGACCGATGACGGCAAGCTCCTCCTCGGTCTTCTGCCAGAGTTCGGTCGCCTCCTCGGCGACATGCAGGGAAATCTCCGCGGCGTGCGGAACAGGCAGCAACCGCGTATGCGCGCGGATGAAGCCCTCGCGGTCGAGAGCCGACGCCGCCTCGCTCACGCGACCTTCTCCGTCGCAGGCGCGGCCAGCAGCCCCTGATACAGCGCCTTCACAGCGTTCATCACATCGCGCTCGGTATGGCCGTCGAGCAGGCGGGCGCGGGCATTCGCGCCCATCCGCTCCGCGAGACCGGGCGCGCGGGCGAATACGGTGAGCGCTTTGGCCAATGCCGCCGCATCGTCGGCCGGCACGACCATGCCATCCTGTCCCTCGCGGACGAAGCTGCGGCAGCCCGGCACATCGGTCGTCAGGATCGGCCGGCCGCAAGCGGCCGCCTCCAGGATCGTGCGCGGCAGGCCTTCGCCGCCACGCGAGGGCAGGATGCAGAGATGATGCGCCTTCCAGACCGCCTCGACATCCCGGGTCGGGCCGGCCCAGTTGATGCCGGGCCGTGCCGCCCACTCCTTCAATGTCGCCTCGGGGATCGCCTTCGGATTGGACGGGTCGGGCGCACCGTGGATGGTGAGTTCAACCCTGGCCCCCTCGGCACGGGCGAGCCTGACCGCCTCGACCGCAAGGTCGACGCCCTTGGACCAGAGCATGCGCGCGACGAGCGCGGCCTTGAGCGGCGGCGCCGGCGGCATCGGCGACGGCATCAGCATCAGCGGATCGACCCCGGCCCCGCCGACGATCGCGACCTTGGCGGCGTCCTGCGGGTCCAAGCCCAGCGTGACCGGATCATCCGGGTTCTCGAAGAGGAAGCGCACCTGCGGGCCGTCGATCGCCCCGCGCAGCCAGGCGATCGCAGCGAAGCGGGCTGCGGCGGCCAGAGCCCCCTGCCTGGCGCCGAGGAAGCCGAGGCCGGTCAGCGCATAGACCCGCCGGTCGATACCGGCGAGCTTGCCGGCAAGGCCGGCGAGCGCGATCGGCTTCAGCGCAATGCAATGCAGGATATCGGGTTTTTCAGCCGCGATCAGCCGTCTCAGCGCGGCGACCTGCTTGACCAGCGCGCGCGGATCGAGGCTGCGCCGCTCTGCCTCCAACGCGATCAGCCGCGCACCCGTCGCCTCGATGGCGCGCCGATGGTTGCGCTCGCGCGCGATGACGGCAACGTCGAGGCCAAGTTCGCGCGCCGCCCGCGCCATCGGCAGGAAATGCGAGGCGAAGAACCAGTCCTCGGTGGCGACGAAGAGAAGTTTCGGGCGTGGCATCGCGCCATCAGGCCGATGCGGGGGCGCAGGTCAAGAGCGCCGATAGCTCAGAGTCCTTTCGGACACTTCCGAGCCCTCCTCCTGAAGGGCAAGCGAAGCTTGCGTCTCGACGGATGCTCCAGATAGTTCCGGAACCTCCTGACCATCCTTCGAGACGCAGCCTCCGGCTGCTCCTCAGGATGAGGGCTGGAGGATAAGGGAGGCTTCTGCGAAAGAACCGATCAGGGCCGTGCCGTCGCGACCGGCAGAACGCGCGCCAGCGCTGCCGCAGGATCGATCCGCCCGGCGCCGAAGACAGGGTCGCGCCCCTTCGAGCCGAGATCGGTCGCGCTCTCGGCGAGGATGCGGCGGGCGCTGTCGGGATCGAGCTCAGGCTGCTTCTCCAGCAGCAGCGCGACGAGCCCGGAGACATGGGCGGCCGCGATCGAGGTGCCGGAGGTGAACGCGTAGCGCCCTCCCGGCTCAGCCGTCAGCACATCGACGCCCGGCGCGGCGATGGCGACGTAAGCACCGCGGTTGGCATCGATGAAGACCTTGTCGTCGGCATCGGTCGCCGTCACGGCGATGACGCTGGGGTCGGCGCCGGGGTAGAGCGGTGCCGAGCGGATGCCGCCATTGCCGGCGGCCGCCACCGCAATGACGCCGCGCTCCTTTGCGCCGGCCAGCGCCTTTGACAGCAGGCGATCCTGCGGCCCGGCGAAGCTGAGATTGACCACCTTCGCCCGCTGCTGAACCACCCATTCCAGCGCCGTCAGGATCTGGAAGGACTTGCCATTGGCCGAGCTCGCCTGCGGGCCGCCGAAGGCGCGGGCGACGATCAGCCGGGCGGCCGGCGCGATGCCCTGCAATTCGCCATGCGCGACGATGGCCGTCGCCATGGAGGTGCCGTGCGCGTGCGGGGTCGCCAGCCCGTCGACGGCGTCGAGATAGGCGAGGACCGAGCCGCTGATCTCGGGATGCTCCATGTCCACGCCGGAATCGATCATGCCGACGCGAATGCCGCGCCCGAGCGCGAGCTTGCGGGCTTCGCCGAGACGCAGCTTGTCGACGACATATTGCGGCGGCAGCACGCGCCGGACGGCCGCCGTCCCGCGCGCCGCCGTCGCGGGCTCCCCAAGCCGCAGGCTGGGGGCCGGCGGCCCGCTTGCCTCGGAAGACGCCGTCGTCGGCGCAGCCGAAGCGTTCGCGGAGCCCGGCCCGGGCGGCGTGCCCTGCTGCAGATCGAAGAGGAAATTCGGCTGGGCGCCGGCGATGCTGCTGTCGTCACCCATCTGGGTCAGCACGGCCCGCAGGTCGCGGCCGGCCTCCAGCCTGGCGCGGATGATGGTGACGTTGGCCAGTTCGAAGCGCTGGCGGGCGATCAGGGTCGCGCCATAGCGACGCAGCACGATATCGGCCTCGGCGTTTGGCGCCAGCTCGAACAGCACCTCGTCCGGGACGAAACGGGTCTCGTCCGGCGCCGGCACGATGGCGCGCGGCTGGCGCTGCATCCAAGACCCCGGCGGCACGCGCATCGAACGGTTGGCCCCGTTGGCGGCGGGCTGCTGGGGCCCGGCCGCGGGAGCCTGGGCACGAGCGGCGGCAGGAACAAGCGCCGTCGCCCATATGAGCAATGCAGCGCCCGCGAGGCACCGCATCAGCGCGGTCCCGCTTGTGAAGCCGGATCGCAGCATGGCCTGGCCCTCCCGCCGCAGAACATCATGCCATGGCGCCGGCGAGCGGCGCCTCAAAAGGATCGATCAGGGCGCGGGCGCGACGAAGCTGACGATGCCGCTCTCGCTCTTCATCCGCGTCGCGATCGCATCGACCTGGGCTGATGACAGCGAGGCATCGCCGACACGCACCTTGAAGAAGCCGTTCGCGCGCGGCCCGTCAACGACCGAGGCATCGAAGCGCTTGAAGAAAGCGGCGATCTCGCCGGCTTTCGCCTCCGGAGCGAAGCTCAGCAAGACATAGCGCTCCGAAGCCCGCGAGCCGGGGGCCGAAGCCGTCTGGAAGCCGGCGCCCCCGTCCCGCAGCGCGAGCCCGGTGATGGCGACGCCCTGCAGCGCGATCAGCGCGATGGCGGCCGCGCTGGCATAGGCGAGCCGGCGCGGCGGCAGCGACGCGAGCAGGCCGCCGAGCCAACCCAGGAAGCCGCGGCCCATGCTGTCGGTCGCCCGGGTCAACAGCGGCGCCTGATGGGGAGCCGTGTCGATCTCGGCCATCAGCTTTTCGAGGGCACGATGCGACGGGGCGCCGAGGCTCTCGTTGAGCAGAACCGTCTCGGCCATGTCGTCGCGGATGATGTCGAGCCGGGCGGCGAGCTCGGCGTCGCCGGCGAGCGCGGCTTCGACGCGGCGCTTGTCGGCGTCCGAGATGCGGCCATTGGCATAGAAGGGCAGCAGCTCCTCGAGCTCGCGGCGCTTCGGATCGCTTGCGATGCTGTCGGTCATCACGCCACTCCTCCGGCGGCCTGGCCGCGCTTCATAACACGCAACGCCTCAAGGCCAGCCACGGTCGATACCGGCAGCCTTGAGCATCTCGCCCAGCTTCTTGCGGGCATGGAAAAGCCGGGTCTTGACGGTGTTTTCGGGAATGCCGACGATCCGCGCGACCTCCTCGACGGAGGTCTCGTGGTAATAGACGAGGTCGACGACCTCGCGGTGCTCGGCCGAAAGGCGTTCGAGGCAAGCGCGGATCGCAAGGCCCTTGTCCTGCTTCTGGAGCACGATCTCGGGGCCGTCGGATTCATCCTCGATGCTGCCGGCGTAATCCTCGTCCAGCTCGGCGTCGCGGCGCTTGCGCAGGAGCGACCACGCCTTGTTCCGGGCGATGGCGAGCAGCCAGGTCGAGACCGAGGCGCGTGCCTCGAAGCGATCCGCCTGTCGCCAGAGATCCATGAACACGTCACTGATCACATCCTCGGCAAGCGTCTCGTCGCGGACGAGCCGCAGCACGAAACGGTAGACCCGCACCTGATGCCGTGAGAACAGCACCTTCATCGCGAGCCGGTCGCCCGATGCGATCCGTTTGACGAGATCCTCGTCCGATTCCGTATGCATTGCCCCTCGAAGGCCAGGCATCCCGGCTCGCACCCATTCGTCGCGGCGAGCAGGGAAAAGGTTCAACCCAGGCGCACATTAATGTGCACGAGCGGATTTGCCGATAGGTCATCGGGGAGAGAACGAGCTTTTTTGCCCGAAAACCAGCCATTTCAAGACTGTCGAACCGCCGTCGCGGCCAGGCGGACATGAAAAGGGGCGCCCGCGGCGCCCCAGATCGCATTGATGACATGCGCGAATTCTTGGCGCTCGGCTGGCATCAGCCGAGCGGAAAGTGCGCTAGCGGCGCTTGCCGGCCGTGCGCATCTGCATGTACTGGACCGCTTCGAGCAGCACCTTGCGCGGCCGCTCGGCATCACGCTTGGCCTGCTCCGCCTTGCGGGCGGCCTCGCGGGCGATCTCTTCCTGGCGCTTCTCTTCTTCGATCCGCGCGCGCTCGAGCGCCTCGAGGCGCTCCTTCTCGGCCCGGATCTTCGCCTTCTCGGTTTCGCGTTCGGCGCGAGCCTGAGCGATGGCTTCCCGCTCCTCGCGTCGCTGCACCATGACCGGGTCATCGACCTTGGGCCGTGCCTTGAAACGCTCAAGCAGCGCCTGCTTGGCTTTGGCGGAGTTGGCCTGACGGTCGGTGAAGCTGCGGTCGCTCGGATTCTTCAAGGGTGATCTTCTCTCGGGTTGTTACGGGTTGTTTATCGGCCCGCGCGGGCGCCTTAAGCCAGATCGAGCCGAATTGGTATCGAAATCAACGCGCGGCACCCCCGCTTCCAACGCGGAGCGGGCGATTTTTCGGGCGTGGCGCCGCGATCAGACCTTCCTGGCGCGCCTGCTTGAGGGCCGCCTTGCGGGCCCGCCGCACGGCTGTGGCCCTTTCGCGGATGCGGCGCTCCGAGGGTTTCTCATAGGCCGTGTGCCGCTTCACTTCGCGCATGAGGCCTTCGCGCTGAAGTTTCCGCTTCAGCACGCGCAAGGCCTGGTCGATGTTGTTGTCGCGAACAAGAACCTGCATCGCAGCTCCTTTCTGCGTTGATCGATCGCCGCGCCCCGCTCGGAACGTGAACCGGCGATCCATCTCATCGGTGAAGCATCCGGTCCGCCCGAGACGTAAAGTCCACGGCTCGGTCAGACGCTCCGCTGCCTTCCTGCGCGACCGCAAGACGGGTCCTGTCGTGACGCCAGGCACCACGCATATCCCAAAAGGCTCGCGGGGCGGCAGAACGTTGATATGGGTCTGAACGGCCGTTTTTTCAACGGGATCGACTGCAGATGCACGCCGGGCACGCCGGCCCCGATGGTCCCACCGCTTTACAATCGCCGGGTTTTCCCCAACAGGCAGGGGGTCGCTGCAACAGATCGTGTGTCCCGTGAAGACGCCTTCGCTTTCCGATTTCCGCCGCATCGTCGTGAAGGTCGGCTCCAGCCTGCTGGTCGACCGGGCCCGCAGCCGCCTGCGCCATGCCTGGCTGGCCGCCCTCGCCGAGGATCTCGCCGAGCTGCACCAGCGTGGAGCCGACGTGCTCGTCGTCTCCTCCGGCGCGATCGCGCTCGGGCGCACCGTGCTCAACCTGCCTTCGGGCCCGCTGCGGCTGGAAGAGAGCCAGGCCGCCGCCGCCGTCGGACAGATCGCGCTCGCCCGCAACTGGGCCGAGGCGCTGGCCGCCCACGGCCTTACCGCCGGGCAGATCCTGCTGACTCTGGCCGATACCGAACAGCGACGCCGTTATCTTAACGCGCGCGCGACGCTCGGGCGCCTGCTCGACCTGCGCGCCATCCCCGTCATCAACGAGAACGACACCGTCGCCACCACCGAGATCCGCTATGGCGATAACGACCGGCTCGCCGCCCGCGTCGCAACCATGGCCGGCGCCGACCTTCTGGTGCTGTTCTCCGATATCGACGGGCTCTATACGGCCCCGCCGAACAAGGACCCGAGCGCGCGGCATATCCCCGTGGTCGAGCGCATCACGCCGGAGATCGATGCCATGGCCGGCGGCGCGGCCTCCGAGCTGTCACGCGGCGGCATGCGCACCAAGATCGAGGCCGGCAAGATCGCCGCTGCAGGCGGCACCCACATGTTGATCGCCGACGGGCGAGCCAAGAATCCGCTGGCGAGCGTGGCCGCCGGCGGGCGCTGCACCTGGTTCCTCTCCGCCTCGACACCCGCGACGGCGCGCAAGACCTGGATCGCCGGCACGCTGGAGCCGCGCGGCACGCTGCATGTCGATGCCGGCGCGGCACGCGCTCTGCGCGGCGGCGCCAGCCTGCTGCCGGTCGGCGTTGCCCGCATCGAAGGCGAGTTCGCGCGCGGCGACGCCGTGCTGATCCGCGATCCCGACGGACAGCTGCTCGGGCGCGGCCTCGTCGCCTATGATGCGGCCGAGGCCGCGCTCGTGCTCGGCAAGGCCTCGCGGGACATCGAAAGCGCGCTCGGCTACCCCGGACGCGCCGAGATGATCCACCGGGACGACATGGCGCTCGGGCTAGGCTAAGCTTTCTTCCGGGCCGGCTTTTGCCGGCGGGGTTTTTGGGCTGGGTGAGATGACGGGCGACAGCGCATTGCGCATCATCGCGACGAACGAGACCGGCGATGTCCGGCTCGTGATGCAGGAGGTCGGCCGGCGCGCCCGCGCCGCCGCACGCAAGGTCGCGCTCAGCCCCACCGAGCAGCGCAACGCCGCCCTCATCGCCATGGCCGATGCGCTGCGCGCCCGCAGCGCCCGCATCCTCGCTGCGAATGCTCAAGATCTCGCCGACGGCAGAGCGGCGGGTCTCAGCGCCTCTTTCATGGACCGCCTCGCCCTTGACGAGAAGCGCCTCGCCGCCATTGCCGATGCCGTCGCCGAGGTCGCCGACCTGCCCGATCCGCTCGGACGCGTACTGGCGGAATGGACGCGGCCGAACGGACTGCGCTTCGAGCGTGTCGCCACGCCGCTTGGCGTCATCGCCGTGATCTTCGAGAGCCGCCCCAACGTCACAGCCGATGCCGGCGCGCTCTGCCTGAAGAGCGGCAATGCCTCGATCCTGCGCGCGGGCTCGGATTCCTTCCGCTCCTCGACCGAGATCGCAGCCGCGATGCGCGAGGGGCTGGAGGCCGCCGGCCTGCCGGGCGATGCCATACAGCTCGCGCCGACGCGCGACCGCGCTGCGGTCGGTGAAATCCTTACCGGCCTTGACGGGAACGTCGACGTGGTCGTCCCGCGCGGGGGCAAGAGCCTCGTCGCCCGCGTCCAGAGCGAGGCGCGCGTGCCGGTCTTCGCCCATCTCGACGGCAACTGCCATGTCTATGCGGACGCGAAGGCCGATCTCGCCATGGCCCGCGAGATCCTGCTCAACGCCAAACTGCGCCGCACCGGCGTCTGCGGCGCGGCCGAGACGCTGCTCGTCGACCAGGCCTGTGCGGCGACCCATCTCGCCCCGCTCGTCAGAGCCCTGCTCGATGCCGGCTGCGCCGTGCGCGGCGATGCGGCCGTGCGGGCCGTCGACCCGCGCGTGACGCCCGCCAGCGAGGAAGACTGGGCGACCGAATATCTCGACACGATCATCGCGGCGAAGGTCGTGCCGGGGCTCGAAGCCGCAATCGACCATATCGAGCGCTACGGTTCGCATCATACCGACGCGATCGTCACCGCCGACGAAGCCGCCGCCGCCCGCTTCCTGGCAGAGGTCGATTCGGCCATCGTCATCCACAATGCCTCGACCCAGTTCGCCGATGGCGGCGAGTTCGGCTTCGGCGCCGAGATCGGCATCGCCACGGGCCGCATGCATGCGCGCGGCCCCGTCGGCGTCGAGCAGCTCTGCTCATTCAAGTACCGCGTCCATGGCGCGGGCCAGACGCGCCCCTGAGCCGTGCAGCACGGATGACGAGCGAGCATCTGCGCCTGCCGCCCCATGCGCCGGGCCTGTGCATCGGCCTGTTCGGCGGCAGTTTCAACCCTGCCCATGACGGCCACAGGCTGGCGAGCCTGACGGCGCTGCGACGCCTGCAGCTCGACCGCATCTGGTGGCTGGTCACCCCAGGCAACCCGCTGAAGGACAATGCGAAGCTTCCGCCGCTCGGCGAGCGCCTGCGGCAGGCGCGCGATGTCGCCAACCATGCCCGCATCAACGTCACCGGCATCGAGGCGACGCTGCGCACGCGCTACACCGCCGACACGCTGCGCGCGCTGAAGCGACGCTGCCCGGGCGTCAACTTCGTCTGGATCATGGGGTCCGACAATCTCGCCGGCTTCCACCGCTGGGCGGAGTGGCGGACAATCGCCCGCATGATGCCGATTGCGGTGATCGACCGGCCGGGCTCGACCCACAGCGCCATGGCCTCGCCCGCCGCCAACTGGCTGTCGCGCTGGCGCATTTCGGAAAATCAGGCTGCGAGTCTGCCCCGCTCCCGGCCTCCGGCCTGGGTTTTCCTGCACGGCAAGCGCTCGACGTTATCCTCCACCATGCTGCGCCTTCAGGCCGGCCGCGATTGAATTCCGAGGCTACCCGGCTTATTTTGCCTGTGTCGCGCCGAGAGTGCGTCTGGATCGAGAGGATACGTCACTGACCCGTCAAACCCTTGGTGAGGCCGAGCCGAAGCCGCTTCCCCAGGCCGCTATCTCGGAAAATCCCTCTGCCGATAGCATCGCCCTCGCGCAACGTGTCCTCGAGGATATGAAGGCCGAGGACATCACGGTGATCGACCTCGTTGGCAAGACGTCGCTGGCCGACGCGATGATTATCGCGTCCGGCAACGTCAACCGCCATGTCGCCGCCATCTCGGATGCCCTGATCGAAGCCCTCAAGGGCTCCGGACTTCCCACGCCGAACGTCGAAGGCATGCCTGCCTGCGACTGGGTCCTGATCGATACCGGCGACATCATCATCCACGTCTTCCGACCCGAAGTGCGCCAATTCTACAATCTCGAGAAGATGTGGGGCACCGACCGGCCGAACGAACGCCTCGATAGCTGACGTCGTTCGCGGATGCGGCTCGCAGTCATCGCCGTCGGCCGGCTCAAGGATGGGCCGGAACGCGAGCTCTGCGAGCGGTATCGTGAACGCGGGGTCGCGCTCGGGCGCGGCATCGGCCTGAGCGGACTCGACATCGTCGAGATCGCCGAAAGCCGGGGCCGGCGCCCCGAGGAGCGCAAGCGCGAAGAGGCGCAGGCGATCCTCGCCAAGGCGCTGCCCGGCCTCGTGATCGCGCTCGACGAACGCGGCCGCCAGCTCGGCAGCGAAGCCTTCGCCAGCCGGATTGCCGCCGCCCGAGACGCCGGAACCGGCCATGCCAGCCTGATCATCGGCGGCGCCGACGGCTTGAGCGAGGAGATTCGCGACAAGGCCGACATCACGCTCGCCTTCGGCGCGCTGACCATCCCGCACCAGATCGTCCGGGCGCTCGTGCTGGAACAGCTCTATCGGGCGATGACGATCATCGCCGGGCACCCCTATCATCGCGCATGACCTTCGCCGCGCCGCTGATTCGCTCCGGGCTGCGCCTTCTGAGCCTCGCCGCTCTGCTGGCTGCTCCGCTCGTTGCGCCGGCCTTCGCTCAGACGAGCACGCCCGATCCCGAGGCCCTGTCGCGCGAGGCGATGCAGAAGCTCGTCGAGAAACAGGCCCGCGAAGCCGAGCTCAAGGCGATCGAGCAACGCCTCGCCGGAAACGCCGACGCCCGCGCCAGGCTTGAAAAAGAAATCGCCGCGATCCGCGCCGACCGTGCCGCGCTCAACAACGCCCTGCTCGACGCCACCGCGAAGACGCAGGCCGGCGAGGAACGGCTGGGTGCGCTGGAGAAGCGCCTCGCGCTGCTGCAATCCAGCGAGACGGCGATCCGCCGCTCCCTCGAGGGTCGGCGCGGCCTGATCGCAGAAGTGCTCGCCGCCTTGCAGCGCATCGGCCGGGCCCCTCCGCCTGCAGTGCTCGTGCGGCCGGAGGATATCCTCGAAGCCGTGCGCGCCTCGATGCTGCTCGGCGCCGTCGTGCCCGATCTGCGCCAGGAGATCGAAATCCTCGCCACGGATCTCGGCGAGCTGGTGCGGCTGCGCGACAACATCGCCGCAGAGAAGCTCAAGATCGGCACGGAGATGGAGCAGCTCGCAGGCGAACGGCAGCGGCTGGCGTCGCTGATCGATGCCAGGCGCGCGCGCGAAGCCAGCGCCGCCAAGGATGTCGAAGCCCAGCGCGCGCTCGGCAACGAACTCGCCGGCCAGGCCCGCTCGATGCGCGACTTCGTCGAGAAGATCGAGAAGGAGATCTCCGTTGCCAACAGGGCGGCGGAGGCGGCCCGCCAGGCCATCGAGCAGGAGACGCGCGAGCAGCGCGAGCGCATGACGGCGCTCGCCTTCAAGGACCCGGCGCGCCTCGCCCCCAAGATCGCCTTCGCCGACGCCAAGGGACTGCTCTCGCTGCCTGTCGCGGGATCACGATTGCGTGGTTTTGGCGACGCCGACGGCGCCGGCGGCACAATTCGCGGAATTTCACTGGAAACCCGGCCGAACGCCCTAGTTTCGGCGCCTTCTGACGGTTGGGTTGTTTACGCGGGGCCGTTTCGTTCGTTCGGGCAACTCTTGATCCTGAACGCAGGGGGTGGATACTACATTTTGCTTGCCGGCATGCAGCGGATCGATGTCGCGCTCAATCAGTTCGTCCTGGCGGGGGAACCGGTTGCGACGATGGGCGAAACATCGGAAGCTGCCGCGACGACAGTAGGAGTAGGAACCGGGCAGCCGGTCCTCTATATCGAATTCAGAAAAGACGGTGTTTCGGTCGACCCGACTCCGTGGTGGACGAAATYGCAARGCGAAAAGGTTCGCGGATGATGCGCAAGGTYTCCCTCGTTCTCGCCGGCGCCATCATGGGCGCGGGCCTGACCGGACTCGCCACTCAGACCAGGCTGCTCAGCTCGACCAGCGCTGTCGCCGCTTCGGCCGAGGTCTATCGCAGCCTGAACCTCTTTGGTGACATCTTCGAGAAGATCCGCACCGATTACGTCGACAAGCCCGACGAGCAGAAGCTGATCGAGGCCGCCATCAACGGCATGGTCTCCTCGCTCGACCCGCATTCGTCCTATCTCGACGCCAAGGCGTTCCGCGATATGGACACCGACATGCGCGGCCAGTTCGGCGGGCTCGGCATAGAGGTGACGATGGAGGACGGCGTCCTCAAGGTCGCCAAGCCGATCAAGGACACGCCCGCCTCCAAGGCCGGCATCCTCGCCAACGACATCATCCGCCAGATCGACGGCACCGAGGTGAAGGGCCTGTCCCTGACCCAGGCGGTCGAGAAGATGCGCGGGCTGATCAACACCCAGGTCACGCTCAAGATCGAGCGGCCGGGCAAGACCGACCCGCTCGAATTCACCCTGACCCGCTCGACCATCGTCGTGCCCGCGGTCGAGGAGCGGGTCGAAGGCGATATCGGCTATATCCGCATCGGTACTTTCTCCGAGCAGACTTATGACGGCCTGCGCAAGGCCATCGACAAGCTCTCGAACGACATCGGCCAGGACAAGCTCAAGGGCTATGTCATCGACCTCCGCAACAATCGCGGCGGGCGCCTCGACCAGTCCGTGCTGGTCTCTGACGCCTTCCTCGAGCGCGGCAAGATCGTCTCGACCCGTGGCCGCAACGCCGAGGAGACCCAGGTCTTCAACGCCAAGTCGGGGGATCTGACAAAGGGCAAGCCGCTCGTCGTGCTGATCAACGGCTCGTCCGCCTCGGCGGCGGAGATCGTCGCCGGCGCGCTGCAGGACCACAAGCGCGCGGTCGTGATGGGCACGCGCTCCTTCGGCAAGGGCTCGGTGCAGACGGTGATCCCGCTCGGCTCGAATGGCGGCCTGCGTCTGACCACGGCGCGCTACTACACGCCGTCGGGCAACTCGATCCAGGCCAAGGGTATCACGCCGGACATCGAGGTCCAGCAGGACATCCCGCAGGAGATCAAGGACAAGCTCGTCGACAACAAGGGCGAAGCCGCGCTCAAGGGCCATCTCAAGGCCGGCGAGGGCGAGGAGCAGTCCGGCTCCGCTTCCTACGTCCCGAACGATCCGGCGAAGGACACCCAGCTGATCGCCGCCTTCAACCAGCTGCGCGGCATCAAGAAGGACACCGCCCAGATCGTCGAGAAGCCGGCGACCGAGGCCGCCCCGGCCCCGGCGGCGCCGACGGCGCCGACCCCCGCGGCCCCGGAAGCGCCGAAGAACTGAGCCCTGACGGGAGCCTTCGGGCTCGACGCCGGGCCGCTTAGGCGACAAGACTAGCGCGCGGGCCACTGATTCGGGCCCGCGGCGCAACTTTGAGGACGGCTGACTTTGGCCGGAACGCCGCTGACGGAGCTCAATCGGCCGCTCGGCCAGGATCGAGCCGTGCCTTCCGGCAAACCGTGGGGCCGTTGGCTTGCGACTGCTGCGGCCGGCTGTGTCGGCAGCGTGATCCTCGGTCTCGTGCTTGTCGCCGCATTGCGCCGCGACCCCGATGGCGGCGAGCCGGTCGGCTATGCGGCCATCGAAAAGCGGGCCGCGCCCGTTTCCTCCGCCCCGCCGAGCTCCGACGCGGCGCTATCTGCCGCGCGCGGCCCGGCGAGCGCTGCCCAGCTCGAGAACAGCGCCGGCGTGACCGTCGTGCGCGCGGGCGAGGATGCACCGGGCGCGATCATCATCACCGTCCCGGATGAAGCGGGCGCGATCAAGCTCGCGCCGGCCCCCGACAATCGTCTGGTGGAGCGCAGCCGCTACGGCCTGCTACCCAAGCTCGGCCCGGATGGCGCGACTCCGGCCAAGATCTATGCCCGCCCGCTCGGCCCGGAGCCTTCGGTCAAACCGGCCGGACGCATCGCCCTGCTCGTCGGCGGCCTCGGCATCAGCCAGACCGGCACGGCCGACGCCATCGCCAAGCTGCCGGGGCCGGTCTCGCTGGCCTTCGCGCCCTATGGCACCGAGCTCGAGCGCACCGTCCAACGCGCCCGTGGCGAAGGCCACGAGGTCTTCCTGCAGCTGCCGATGGAGCCGTTCGACTATCCGGACAACGATCCCGGTCCGCACACGCTGCTGACCGGCCCGAAGGCCTCGGACAATATCGACAAGCTGCACTGGTCGCTCGGCCGCTTCACCGGCTATGTCGGCATCGTCAACTTCCTCGGCGGGCGCCTCACCTCCGATGAAAATGCCCTGTCTCCGCTCCTGCGCGAGCTCGCCGGCCGTGGCCTCATGGTCATCGATGACGGCTCCTCGGCGCGCAGCCTTCTCGCCAGCTCCGCCACGCGCGCCCAGATCCCCGCCATCAAGATCGATCGGGTCGTCGACGCCGTCACTCGCCCCGATGCCATCGACAAGGAACTCGCGACGCTGGAGGCGCTGGCGCGCGATCAGGGCGTCGTCGTCGCCGCCGCCAGTGCCCTGCCGGTCTCGATCGAGCGGATCAATCGCTGGGCTCAGTCGTTGGAAGCCAAGAAGATCGCGCTCGTGCCGGTCAGCGCAGCCCGCGGCTTCCGCAATCCCAAGACCACCGGATCAGTTTCAACCGGACCACAGCGATGACCGAGAGCGCTCCCGAAGGCTACCGTCCCTGCGTCGGGCTCGCCCTCTTCAACACCGAAGGGCTGGTCTTCGTCGGCCGGCGCGCCAACAAGACCCAGCGTGAGCATGTCGCGCCGGGCCATGCCTGGCAGATGCCGCAGGGCGGCATCGACAAGGGCGAGACGCCGCTGGAGGCGGCCCGCCGCGAGCTGGCGGAGGAAACCAACGTCACATCCGTCGAATTGCTCGCCGAAGCCCCGGGTTGGCTGAGCTACGACCTGCCTGATTATATCGGCAAGGAAGCCTGGAAAGGCCGCTGGCGCGGGCAGGCGCAGAAATGGTTCGCCTTCCGCTTCCTAGGTGCCGATGACGAGATCAACATCCTGACCCCGGCCGGGGGCCACAAGGCCGAATTCGACGCCTGGCGCTGGGCGCGGCTCGACGAGACACCGGAGTTGATCATCCCGTTCAAGCAGGGCGTCTACCGCCAGGTCGTCAGGCATTTCGCGCCCTTCGCACAGGGCTGAGCCGCATCGCCGCGCTTTCCCGAATCGCAGAATCGCTCCAACCGACCGCTACGTCGCAGTTTTCCCACGCGAAGCGGGCGTCCGCCTCGCTCGAAAATGCTCTCGTCGGCAGCGCTCAGCCCATCGTGTAGACGACGCGCCCGAGCCAGTAGAGCTGATAGGCGATGTGTACGGACGCCAGCGCAAGATGGACGGAGCGCCGCGCCGAGATGAAGGCCACGAGGCAAAGCAGCAGCCCGATCGGCACCTGCACGAGATAGTCGGCGCTGAGCTGGCTCCAGCGCTCGGTGCCCTTGATCAGCGTATCGACGATATCGAGCAGGAAGGCTGTCGCCAGCAGGCCGAAGAACCAGCGCCGGCGCTTGATGAAGAAGTCCTCGTAGCCCGCATATTCGGAAATGTTGTCCGGGAAGAGCAGCGCAGCGAGCAGGTAAAGCACGACCGCGTAGCCGATCAGGAAGAGATAGATTCCGAAGCTCCAGGCGGGGATACGCGAGAGCCCGAACTCCCACCACCAGAACAGCACCAGCTCCAGCAGGATCGAGCCGACCCAGAGCAAATGGAGCAGCGACAGGCGATAGCGGTCGGGATGCTGGATGAAGCTGGCGATGCCGGTCAGCATCCGGGTGATGCCGAGACCGATGACCATGCCCATGACGATGCGGACATGGGGGAAGAGCTCATGCGGCGAAATCGTCTCCATGCGATCTGCTTAGAACACCGCGCCGGAAAGGGGAATCCGCCCGCCCAAAACGCGGTTTTCAAGGCTGACAGCTCCCGCCAGGTCCTTTTCATCACGCCAGCTATTCCATGCCTCGCGACGTGCCTGAATGGGGTTGCGATGCAGAGAAATTTTCGCCGGAAAACGCCCTCCGATCTGACAGTTAAAGTGATCAAGAAAATAAATAAAAGAGATCACCCCGGAAAACTAATTGAAGTCCTCTCCAAAATAAAATAGATATATCCTCATCGAGATTGCTTGGACGGCCGTTGTTATTTTCGCGCTTTTGGCGCGGCTCTGATAAACTCCCCCTTTCGAAATCGTTCTGAACTCGTCGAACATTCTGTCGGCGAGCGACAGGTCTTGCCAAAAGGAGGGTTTTTCATGACCACCGGCACAGTGAAATGGTTCAATTCCACCAAGGGTTTCGGCTTCATCCAGCCCGATGACGGCAGCCAGGACGTGTTCGTGCACATCTCCGCCGTCGAGCGCGCTGGCATGCGGGACCTCCAGGAAGGCCAGAAGCTCGGATACGAAGTCGCTCGCGACAACCGTTCCGGCAAGATGGCCGCGGAACAGCTCCAGACTGCGTGATTAGGCAATCGTCGCCGTTGACCACGGATGTACTGGCACCAGCGACTTTAGCCACTCGAAAGGCCGGGCACCTGCTCGGCCTTTTTGCTTTTCAATCCAAACATGAATGGAAATCATGATGTTCGAAATTTCAAAGCAGCGCTTAACCGCCGACAATCAGTTCTTGAAGATCCAGACCCGGGCTCTCTCTCACGCGAGGATCATGTCCGAAACGGAAAAGCTAACCCAGCAGCGCGAAGACAACATGCTCAAACTGCGCGGGCTCCGTTTGGCGAAAGAGGCCAATGTCAAACAGGCCGGGCTCGCAGCACAGATCAACAAGAAGTCGCGGCGGCGTCCGGGCTTCAAATAGCCCTGGATCTCACTCGCGGATATCAGAAATCAAGCGCTCGCCGACCTGCAGGGTTCGCTGAGAGCCCGCGGAATGATTGAGGATCAGAACGGGCTCGCGCTCTGTGATCCGCCCTTCCGCGAAGACGCGGCGATACCCGGCGCGGTTCTCGTCCATCGTCTCGCATAGGACGAGGCAACGCAGCGGGATACGAGGCCTCCGCGCAATTTTCAGTCGATCGAGGCGACGGGCGAGCGCGCTGGTCATGTATCGGCTCTCAATGCTGCGGCGATGGCTGCCTGTCCTGAGCGCCATGCGTCGCCATCTCCGCAAAGGCACGACTGAACGGCGGCCATCGCGTCAGACCACGAAGTCGGACTAGATCAGCGGCAACCGCTGCGTCGCGCGCTTCCCCCTGGAGAAGCTGGTGAAGGACGCTCGCCTAGCTCGCGCTCGGCATCAGCTAGCCTCGGACGGCGTTGGGGCAAATGTTGGATGTCGCGAATCAACCCCAAAATTCACGATATAATTCAATGACGTATGTAGAATCCATGGCGTCCCGGAAGGGATTCGAACCCCTGACCTACGGTTTAGGAAACCGTTGCTCTATCCTGCTGAGCTACCGGGACGCACAAAAACTCGTGTAGCATAATCGCGATGCGGGTGAAGTCCCTTCTTGCAACTGTCATGATCGCAGCGCTGCCGAACATGCCGGCCGCGGCGGCATCGGATTGCGCAGCCGCCCAGCAGATGGAAACCACGGCCGCCCGGCTGGCCGGTCTCAACGCCGCCGGCGACCCGGTCCTGAGCGATGGCAGAACGCTGCGCCTGATCGGGCTGGCGCCGCGTCAGAGCGGTGAGGAGGCTGCGCGCTTTCGCGCCGGGCTGGAACCGTTCCGCGACCGCTCGCTCGATCTCGCCGTCGTCGGCGAGCCCGACCGCTGGGGACGCTGGCCGTCGAAGCTGTTCATCCCCGCAGATCGCCCGGGCGGAGAGCCGCAGGAGCTGGCTCTCGTTCTCCGACGCGATGGTGCAGCCCTTCCGCTCGCCGAGCCGCTGGCGTCGCCCTGCCCGGTCGCGCCCGTTCAGGCAGCGTTAAGTTCCTCGCCCTCACCCTCCCGGCCAATGGCCATCGACGGTCATGATCTCGCCGCTGTAAAAGCGCAGGAAGGACGCTACGTCATGCTGGAAGGCAGGATCGCCTCTGTCGGCGAACGCTCCCAGCGGACCTATCTGAACTTCTCTCGCCGGCCTGGGGAGGCAGCTTCGATCGTCGTCTCGCGGGCCTTGTGGCGAGATTTGAAGGGCACCGGCTGGACCGCGGGCAACCTCGGCGGTAAACGCGTGCGCGCCTATGGCGTCCTGTCGGGACGCGATGGCCTCCTGCTGGAGGCGACATCCCGTGCGGCGCTGGAACTGATCGACTGAGGATATGCTGAAGCTCTGGCGGACATCGCTCTCGCGGCATTCGAAGCGGCTGGCGGCCATTATGCTGCCCGGCCTGCTGCTCGTCGGCTGCCTCGGCGACCAGAGCCCGCTCGCGCCGGCGGGCTCGGGCGACGAGATCGCTCCGCGCATCAACACGGTCCAGCGCGCTGCGGACCAGGAGCATCAGCGCCTACTTTCCGCCTTCGGCGGCGAATATCGCGCGCCCAAGACCCGGGCGGCGCTGGACGAGGTCGTCCAGCGGCTCGCCAAGGCCGGCGAGGGCCAGATCGGCCATTACGAGATCACCATCCTGAACTCGCCGGTGGTCAATGCCTTCGCCCTGCCCAACGGCCGGCTCTATGTCACCCGCGGCCTGCTCGTGCTTGCCAACGACACCTCCGAGATCGCCTCGGTCCTGGCGCATGAAATCGCCCATGTCACCGCGCAGCACGCCGTCGAGCGCGCCGAGAAGGAGGCGGAATCGGCGCTGGTGAGCCAGGTCGTCTCGCAGGTCCTCAAGGACCCCTCCCAGGGCGCAGCGGTGAAGGCCGGCTCGAAGCTCTCGCTGGCCCGGTTCTCGCGCCAGCAGGAACTCACCGCCGACCAGATCAGCGTGCGCAACATCGCGCGGGCCGGCTACGATCCTTATGGCGCCAGCCGCTTCCTGGCGACGCTGGGCCGCAACACCGCCTTCCGCAGCAGCGGCCAGAACCAGAGCGCCGACGACAAGCGACTGGACATCCTCTCCAGCCACCCGCAGACGCCCGAGCGCATCGCCGCCGTGACCAATGCGGCCCGCCAGATCAGCGCTCCGGGCATCGGCGAGCACGATGCCAATCGCTGGCTCAACGCGATCGAGGGCCTGGCCTATGGCGACGATCCGCGCGACGGCGTGGTGCGCGGCCGGCGCTATCTCAACAGCACCCTGCGCATCGGCTTCACGGCGCCGGAAGGCTTCAGCCTGGAAGCGGCGCAGGACATGGTGATCGGCGTCAGCGCCAGCGGCTCCCAGGCGCTGCGCTTCGACTCGGTGACGCTGAAGAGTGGCCAGACCCTGGAATCCTATGTCGCAGCCGGCTGGATCGAGGGCGTCGAGACGACCGGCATCGAGAAGATCGAGATCGGCGGGCAGCCGGCCGTGATCGCCCATGGCAAGGGCACGGACTGGATGTTCCGCCTCGCCGCCGTGCAGGTGGGCGAGCGGGTCTACCGCTTCATCCTCGCCGCGCGCGGCGCGAGCGATCCCGAGCGGGCGATGCGTGCCATCGCCGAAAGCTTCCGCATCCTGACCCCGGCCGAGGCACAGGCTGTGCGGCCCATGGTCATCCGGCTGGTCGCGGCCGAGGCGGGCGACAGCATCGCCAGCATGGCCGAGCGCATGCCGGAGCAGGACCGCCCCGGCGAGCTCTTCCAGCTCCTGAACGGGCTCGACCGCAACACCGCGCTGATGCCGGGCCAGCGCTACAAGATCGTCGCGGAGTAACCGCTCCTCACAAGGCCGCGAGTTTCGGCGCTGGCCTCCTGCAAGCGGCGAATCCGCCGCTATGATCGCCGCCATAACGCCAGAGGGAGCGGATATGGCACTCGATCGCAGGATCGTCGAACTCTACGACGAATACACCCACAAGCCGCTCGACCGGCGCGTCTTCTTCAACCGACTCCTGGCGATTGCCGGCTCCGCCGCCGCGGCGGAAGCGGCGCTGGCCGTGCTCGAGCCGAACTACGCACGGGCCGAACAGGTCTCGGCCGACGATGCCCGCATTACGGCATCGCGCCTCGACACCACCGTCGATGGCGTGACGCTCAAGGGCTATCTCGTCACGCCGAAGGCCCAGGCCAAGCACGGCGGCGTGCTCGTGATCCACGAGAACCGTGGGCTCAACCCTCACATCGAGGACATCACCCGGCGCATGGCGCTGGAAGGCTTTACCGCGCTAGGGCTCGATTTTCTCACCCCTCTCGGCGGGACACCTGTTGATGCCGACGCCGCCCGCGCACTCTTCCCGCAGCTGTCCACGGACGCCGTCATCCAACAGGGCCGCGCGGCCCTGAAATACCTCGCCTCCCGCCCGGACGCGAACGGCAAGGTCGGGGCCGTCGGCTTCTGCTGGGGCGGCGGCGCGGTCAACGATCTCGCCGTCTCCGCGCCGGAGCTTGCCGCCGGTGTCGTCTTCTACGGGCGCTCGCCTGATCTCGCCAAGGTGCCGCTGATCAAGTCCCGCCTCCTGATCCAGCAGGCCGCGCGCGACAAGCGCCTTGTCCAGATGCTGCCCGATTACGAGAAGGCGCTGAAAGCAGCCGGCATTCCGTTCGAGGCGATCGTCTATCCGAATGTCGACCACGCCTTCATGAACGACACCAGCGCCGAGCGCTACGACGCCGCGACAGCCAAGCAGGCCTGGCAGCGGACGGTCGCCTTCCTCAAGGCGGGAACGGGTACGACGTGAGAGGGCCAGCGTCATTCTCGGGCAGAGAGCAGCGCAGACCCCAGAATCTCGTGATGAGAAGCTGCCGGAGCCTTCTCCGGCGAGAGATGCTCGGGCCGAAGCCCGAGCATGACGGGCCGATGACCCCGATCAAGCCAACAAAAAACCCGGCGGTCGCCCGCCGGGTTTCGCATCCTGGAAGGAAAAACGCCGCTCAGGCGGCCTCTTCCTGCAGATCTTCGTTGTCGTTCTCGAGATCCGCATCGGCATCGGCCGCCTCGGCCTTGCCGGCACGGCGCGGCGACTTGGCGAGCTGCCCTTCGATCTTCTTGAGCGCCTCGGTCTCGGTGACATCGTCGACCACCGCGATCTCGCGGGTCATGCGGTCGAGAGCGGCCTCATAGAGCTGACGCTCGGAGTAGGACTGCTCGGGCTGTGCCTCGGAACGGTAGAGATCGCGCACGACCTCGGCGATGGCGACGAGATCGCCCGAATTGATCTTCGCTTCGTACTCCTGCGCGCGGCGCGACCACATGGTGCGCTTGATGCGGGCGCGGCCGGTGAGCGTGGTCAGCGCCTTGCCGACGGATTCGGCGTCGGCGAGCTTGCGCAGGCCGACGCTGGCCGCCTTCGCGGTGGGGACCCGCAACGTCATCTTGTCCTTGGAGAAGCTGACCACGAAGAGTTCAAGCTTGAAGCCTGCGACTTCCTGTTCCTCGATCGCCGTGATCTGGCCGACGCCATGGGACGGGTAGACGACGTACTCGCCCGTCTTGAAACCCTGGCGCACAACAGCTTTCTTCACAGTGGACATGCCGTTACGACTCCTGACCGGCCCGCTCGACGCGAGCACGCGATGATCTGTCTCCGTCCGGCTGGCCGGAGACTTTCCGCCTGACGCGACGCTGAAAAGGCACCGCTTCACGCTCCCTAGTCGACTGTTTCATTCGCCCCGGACAAGAACGACAATTAAAATCCGGCTCTGAGGCCGGTGATCATGTCGTTCCGATCTTTTGGGGGCACCCCATTTGTGGAAATCTCGCAGGGGCATGCGGAACCAATTCGACTGCGGCTAGCTTGTAGCACAAAAAACACGCCGAATCAAAGGTAAACGCCGATGGGCGTTCCCTCGTGAAGGCATGGCAAAGCCGTGGTTAACGCAGCGCAGGGGTCGTGCGAGGGTCTAAATCAGTCGCCTTCGCCCGGCTCCGGGGAGAACATCTCGAGCTTTCCAGCCACGCCGTCGAACGCCTTTGCGTCCGCAGGCGGCTCCTTCTTCTGGGTGATGTTAGGCCAGCTCGACGCATATTTCCCGTTGAGCTGCAGCCAGCTTTCGAGGCCCGGTTCGGTGTCGGGCTTGATCGCCTCGGCCGGGCATTCCGGCTCGCAGACGCCGCAGTCGATGCACTCGTCGGGATGGATGACGAGCATGTTCTCGCCTTCATAGAAGCAGTCGACCGGGCAGACCTCGACGCAATCCATGTACTTGCACTTGATGCAGTTCTCGGTGACCACATAGGTCATGGGTCGGCCCTTCCAACGCTTCTAAACAGCCCCATAAACCCTTGCCCAGCGCAGGTTTCAAGGCTGTTTTCGTGATCTTCGGCAGAACGATTTTTCATTTCGACGGCACCGTGGAGACGATTTTCATCCCCAGCCGGATTCCGGCGCCCACCTATGGCAGGGCGCGGATTTAGTCCTCGCCGTCCGCCTCCGCAAGCGGCGCATCGCCGCTGCCCCCGTCGAGCCGCTCATAGAGCTCCCGCGCCGTCTCGAAGGGGCCGCGCCGCT
Organism: Allobosea sp. 10L422; assembly: GCF_056395345.1. Taxonomy (NCBI): domain Bacteria; kingdom Pseudomonadati; phylum Pseudomonadota; class Alphaproteobacteria; order Hyphomicrobiales; family Alloboseaceae; genus Allobosea; species Allobosea sp. 10L422. Next base: position 40,928 of record NZ_JBFTJI010000013.1, on the reverse strand, counting down.
CGGCAAAGCCCAGGACCCTCACGACCATGGTGGCGTGCGGCAGCGCGAGGGTCAGCACCGCTCCGACCCGAATGCCCTGCGCCGGGTTCTCGGCGCGCCGCCCCTCGATTCGGACATGGCCGTCCTCCACCAGACGCACAGCAGAAGGCCGGGTCCGCGCGAAGCGCGCGAACCAGAGCCATTTGTCGAGGCGTTGGCGGTGCTCCTGCAAGCGGTCAGCGCCTCCCCGGCTCGCTCAGTTCTTGCTGCCTTCGAGCTGTGCCTTGAGGGCGGCCAGCTTGGCGAAAGGCGAATCCGGATCCGGCTCGCGATTGGCCGGGCGCGAACGCTGCGGCTGCTGGAAGCGCTCGTTGTTCCGCTCCTCTCGCCGCGGACCGCTGGGACGGCCCTCGCGCTTGAAGTCCGGCCGCGGGCCACGACCGCCCTCGGGACGCCCCTGCCGCGGCTGCTGATCGTCACGCCGCGGACGCTCATCGTGGCGGGGACGCTCGTCGTGGCGCGGCCGCTCCTGGCGCTGCGGTGCCGCCCCTTCGCCAGCCGCCGCTGCCGCCGGCCGGTTCTCGGGGCGTCCGTCGCGACGCGGACCGCCGGGACGACCTTCGCGCTGCGGGCGGTCGCCGCCGCGGCGCTCGCCCTCGCGGCGCGGGCCGTCATGCCGGCCGCGCTGGCCATGCTCGGGCCGGCGSCCGCCCTGRTGRCGATGCGGCCGCCAGACCTCGATGAGCTCCGGCTCTGCCGACGCGGTCTCAGCGACGGGAACTTCAGCGGCAGCAACCTCGACGGAGGCCGCTTCGACGGCCTCGGCCGCCACCGGCAGGGCAACGAGCGCGTCGGCCGGATCCGGCTCGCGCTCCTGCTCCAGCTCGGTCTCGGCCTCGGTCAGGATCGGCGTGGCAGCCGTCTCGACCGCCGGAGCCTCGGCGGCCTGAGCCTCGACGGCAGGCGCCTCGCCGTCCGCCGGCGCATCGGCGTTCAGCGCCGCAGCCGGCTCGCCCGCACCCTCGGCCTCGGGGGAGACTTCCGCGGCATCGCCCTCGGCAGATGCCGCTTCCGGGGCCGCTTCACCAGCCTCAACCGGCCGTGCCGGCTCGGTCGCGGCCGGAGGCGGCGCCAGCGGCACCGTGATCGCGGGGCCGGGACGCTTCACCGACACATAGCCGAGCGAGCGCAAGATCGAAGCGAAGTCCTCGCCGGCGCAGCCGACGAGCGAAGTCATGGCGCCGGTGGCGACGAAGCCGTCCTGATCGGCAGCGCCGGCGGGCGGGGTGCCCTGCGTGGCGCCGGGGCGGTAGGCGATCGCCGGGCGGATCAGATCGGCGAGGCGTTCCAGAATGTCGACGCGCACGGCCCGCTCGCCGCAGACGCGGTAGCCCGCCGCGCGATACAGCCCCTTCGGCACGGCCTTGTCGACCGGGAAGGAGGTGCGCCCCGACGCCGCCAGATGGGCGATATCGTCGAGCCCGGCCGTCTCCGGCCCGCCATGCTTCAGCGCCCAGAGCTGGGCGGCGAGCGCACGCGGCGCCGGCTTCAGCAGCGCCGGCATGTAGATGTGGAAAGCGCCGAAGCGCATGCCGAGCTGGCGCAGCGCGGCGCGGCCCTCCTGATCGAGCGCCTTCATTTCCTCGCCGACCTTGGAGCGCTCGAGCACGCCGAGCGCCTCGGCCGTCTGATAGGCGATGCCGCGCGCGATGCCGGTGACGCTTTCGGCCGCTTCGAGGATCTGGATCGCGCCGAGCAGGCGGGTGATGTGATTCTTCAGCCAGAGATTGAGGCGCGCCTCGACCTGTTCGCGCGCTCCGCCGGAGAGGTGTTCCTCCACGAGAAGGCGCAGGCGCGGCTCCAGCACCTTCTCGCCGGCGACGAGGCGCGCCACCGGCTCGCCCGTCCAGCGGACCAGCCCGTCATGCGAGAGCACGAAGGCATCATCGCCCGCCAGCACGACGCGCGCCGCCCGCGACTCGATCTCGGCGCCGAGCGCCTTCATCGCCGCCAGGTTCAGCGCCTTGACCTCGGCGCCTCCCGCCTTCGGGTCCGCCGTAAAGCGGAAGCCCTGCAGCATTCCCACATGCTGGCCCTCGACGAGCACGTCGCCCGTCGCGGTGACCTCAGCCTCCAACATCGCATTCTCCCGCAAGCGGCGCATCAGCACGCTGGTGCGCCGATCGACAAATCGGTGGGCCAGACGCTCATGCAGAGCGTCCGACAGTTTGTCCTCTACAAGACGAGCCATGCCCTGCCAATGCTCAGGATCAGGTAACCAGTCAGGACGATTGGCAACATAGGTCCAAGTCCTGACCTGCGCGATCCTGGCGGAGAGCGTGTCGATCTCGCCATCGGTGCGGTCGAGCGAGGCGAGTTGCACCGCATACCAGTCGGCGTCGAGCCGACCATGGCGCATCAGCCTGAGATACAGCGTGGTCGCAAGATCGGCATGCTGCATCGGCGAGATCTTGCGGTAATCGGGCAGGCCGCAGACCTCCCAGAGCCGCTCGACCGCAGCACGCCCATGCGCCAGCGACGCGACATCCGGGTCTCTCGCCAACACCTCGAGCGTCGTCATGTCCTCGGCGATCAGCGCCCGGGTCAGGCCGGGTTCCGAGGGCTGGATATTGAGCGTATCGAGGAGGCCGGCGATCGAGCGCAGGTCGAGGTCGGAATTGCGCCACTGCATCTGGCGCACCGGCTCGAAGCGGTGATTCTCGATCGCCTCGACCAATTCCGCGTCGAAGGGCGGGCAGCGCCCGCTGGTGCCGAAGGTGCCGTCTCGCAAATGCCGCCCCGCGCGGCCGGCGACCTGGCCCAACTCGGCCGGGTTGAGCTTGCGGTAGTGATGCCCGTCGAATTTCCGGTCGGCGGCAAAGGCGATGTGATTGACGTCGAGGTTGAGCCCCATGCCGATCGCATCGGTGGCGACGAGGTAGTCGACATCGCCGGACTGATAGATATCGACCTGCGCGTTGCGGGTGCGCGGCGAGAGCGCGCCGAGCACGACGGCCGCCCCGCCCTTCTGCCGGCGGATCAGCTCGGCGATCGCGTAGACCTCCTCGACCGAGAAGGCGACGATGGCCGAGCGCGGCGGCAGCCGGGTGATCTTGCGGTCACCGGCGAAGGTCAGGCTGGAGAGGCGCGGGCGCGTGACGACGTTGACGCCGGGGATGAGCTGCTCGATCAGCGGGCGCATGGTCGCCGCGCCGATCAGCATGGTTTCGGCCCGGCCGCGGCGGTTGAGCAGCCGATCGGTGAAGACATGGCCGCGGTCGAGGTCGGAAGCGAGCTGGATCTCGTCGATCGCGACGAAATCGACCGCGAGGTCGCGCGGCATCGCCTCGACCGTGCAGACCCAGAAGCGCGGTCGCTCCGGCTTGATCTTCTCCTCGCCGGTGACGAGGGCCACGGCCTCGGGGCCGACCTTGTCGACCACGCGCTGGTAGACCTCGCGCGCGAGCAGGCGCAGCGGCAGGCCGATCATCCCGGTGGGATGAGCGACCATGCGCTCGATGGCCAGATGGGTCTTACCGGTATTGGTGGGGCCTAGGACCGCGGTGACGCCATGGGCGCGGGCGGCGGGCGGCAGCGAACGAAACGGAAGCAAGGCGACGGAGCCGATCATCTCGCCCGCCCATGCGGGCGGGAGCGTGGACGGGAATCAGGAACGGGTCTGGCGAGAACGCCTCTGGAACGAAGCGAGGCCGAATCGCGGACTCCGGCAGAATCGGGATTTGTTCCCCGTTCGGGGCTGCCCTCCCTTCGGCATGGGCCATCCCGGCATAGCGCGCCCTCCCACAGAACCGCCGTGGCGGCGCAAAAGGCCGCTCGGCACGATGCCTATTTAAACCCTTCCGCTCCTGAAACGAGGGGCAATCGACATTTAAGGCCGCTGGCCAGCTTCAATGGCGTGCATGGTCGCACTGCCCGTGGTCGGCCAGCGCCTCGATGATCGCGCAGTCGCAGGCCGCGACGCCGCCCGAACAGGTGGTGGCGATCCGCTCCAGCTCCTTCTCCAGCGAGCGCAATTTCGCAATCTTGTCCCGCACCTCTTCGAGATGCGAGACGGAGATCGCATGCGCCTCGTCGCAGGCGATGCCGGGCGTGTCGGAGAGCCTGAGTAGCGTGCGGATGTTGTCGACGGCAAAGCCGAGATCGCGCGCATGCTTGATGAAGGCGAGCCGCTCGGCATGGCGCCGGCCGTAACGGCGCTGGTTGCCCTCGGACCGCTCCGGCGGCGGCAGCAGGCCGACCTGCTCGTAGTAGCGGATCGTCTCGACCTTGACGCCGGTGCGCTCGGCAAGGGTGCCGATCGGCATTACGCGTTCGAGCTTGTCCAGTGCAGCCATGGCGCTCCCTCTGAAGCTATAGTCTCTACAGCTTCAGATAGGTCGCAGTGTGCCCGTGGCAAGAGCACTTCGCGCGAAACGAACCGCATCGTCATTTGCGGGCGCAGCGAAGCGCAGACCCGAGAATCCTGGACAAGACAAGCTCCGCAGCCTCCGCGTCAGGAGATGCTCGGGTCAAGCCCGAGCATGATGCGCGAAGACTACGCCACGCCCATCGCCAGCAGGTCGTGGACATGTACCAGCCCGACCGGCCTGTCCTGCTCGTCCACCACGATCAACGCGGTGATCCGCATGCGGTTAACCAGCTCCAGCGCCTCGACGGCGAGCGTATCAAGCCCGATGCGCCGGGGGTTTGCCGTCATGATATCGCGGGCGCGCAGCGAGCCGCCGCCGCCCATCGCCGCCTTGCGGCGCAGATCGCCGTCGGTGACGACCCCGGCAAGCCTGCCGTCCAGATCCATCACGACGGCGCAGCCGAAGCTCTTCTCCGAGATCATCGCGATCACGTCCGGCAGGAGCGTGTCGAGCCCGATCAGCGGCAATTCGGCGCCGCGATGCATGATGCTCTCGACGGTCTTGAGCTGCGCGCCGAGCTTGCCGCCGGGGTGATAGACGAAAAAGTCCTGCCGCGAGAAGCCGCGTGCCTCCAGCAGCGCCACGGCGAGAGCATCGCCCAGCGCGATCTGCATGGTCGTCGAGGTCGTCGGCGCAAGCCCGTTCGGGCAGGCTTCCGCGGACTTGGGCAGCACGAGCGCGATATCGGCCTCCTTGCCGAGCGTGCTCTCGGGATTGGCGGTGATGGCGATCAGCCCGACCCGGAAGCGCCGGGTATAGCCGACGAGCGCGGCGAGTTCTGCCGCTTCCCCCGACCAGGACAGAGCGATCACCACATCCTCCGGCTGCACCATGCCAAGGTCGCCATGGCTCGCCTCTGCCGGGTGGACGAAATGCGCGGGCGTGCCGGTGGAGGCCAGCGTCGCGGCGAGCTTGCGGCCGACATGGCCGGACTTGCCCATCCCTGAGACGATCACGCGCCCGCTCGCGGCCCGGATCATCGCGACGGCATCGGCAAAGGGCTGGCCGAGCCCGTCGGCGAGCGCGTCATGGAGCGCGTCGAGGCCGGCGCGCTCGGTGGCAACGGTGCGAAGGGCGGAGGCGCGGATATCGGCGATCATGGCCGGCGCTCTAGCACGGGGAGGCCCGCGATTGCCACCGCCGAGGCTCGGCAGAGATTCGTCGCCAAGCCAAACAACGCTCCCCCGGGGCCGCTCGATTTGTCGCTGATCCCGGGCGGAAACCGTGCGGCCGCTTTCCGGAAGCTGCTCAGCGCGGCCGCTTCGTTGACGGGTCCTTAACCCTGTTCGTTCTAACTCCGTTAACCATGCGCGCCCCTCCAGGGCGCGTGAGCTGTTGCCTGGAGCCTGGCGAACCCCGTGTCCGCTCGCACGACGATCCTGCTTCTATCCGGCACCGCCCTGGCCGGAATTGCGTTCGGCTGGACGACGGCCGCGGCGCAGCAGGCAAACGCGCTCCGGACGGGCACGCCGATCTATATCGCGCAGCAGCCGGCCTCGACGGAGGCGCCCTTCGACCCGAGCTCGACCGAGCCCGGCGCCCGGCGCGATCCGGCCGCTCCAGCCCAGCCTCCCGGCTCGGCCGTCTCGACGCGCCAGCCTTCCCGCGCCAGCCAACCCGTCCAGGCGCCGGCCCTGCGCGGCGTCACGCAACGCCAATTCCGCGCTCCCCCACCCGCGGTGGCGATGCTGCCGCAGCCGGCACCGCCTCTCCCGCCGCCGCCCCCTCGTCGCCGCACCGCCGCGGAGGAGGACCCTTATGCCGCGCTGGGGGTGCGCATCGGCTCGGTGACGCTGCGGCCCGGTTTCACCAACTCGATCGGCTACGACACCAACCCGCAGCGCATTGCCCCGCCCGGCGTGAAGGGCTCGCCCTTCGCCCGCTACGAGGGCGATCTTGACATCCAGTCCGACTGGAACGTGCATCAGCTCAGCGGCCGGCTGCGCGGCGGCTATTTCCAGTATTTCAGGGACAGCCAGGCCTCGCGCCCCGATGCCGAAGGCAATCTCGACCTGCGCCTGGACGCCACGCGCGACACCCGCATCCTGCTCGAAACGCGGTTGCGGCTCGATACGCAGCGTCCCGGCTCCCCCGACCTGACCGCCGCCGTCGAAGGCCGGCCGCTGGTCTGGCAATATGGCGGCTCAGCCGGCGTGACACATGACTTCAACCGGCTGCAACTGACCCTGCGCGGCTCGGTCGATCGCGCCGACTATGAGAACGCGCAGCTCACCAACGGCGCGATCCTCTCCCAGCAGGACCGCAACCAGACGCAGTACGGCCTGCGCCTGCGCGCCGCTTATGAGGTCACACCGGGCCTCAGGCCCTTCATCCAGGGCGAAATCGACCAGCGCGAATACGACGACAAGATCGACGCTGGCGGCTATATGCGTTCGTCGAACGGGGTGGGCGGCCGCATCGGCTCGACCTTCGAGGTCAGCCGGCAGCTCACCGGCGAGATCTCAGGCGGCTACCAGAACCGCAGCTACGAGGACCCGCGCCTGAAGAATCTGCGCGGCTTCGTCGGCGATGCGGCGGTGCTGTGGTCGCCGACCCCGCTCACGACCGTGACGCTGCGCGGCTCAGCCACGCTCGGCGATACCACCGTTGCCGGTTCCTCGGGCACGACGGTGCGCGGGGTGGGGCTCGAAATCGCACACGCTCTGCGCCGCAACCTCACGGTCACCGGCTTCACCGGCTTCGTCCGCACCGACTATGAGGGGCAGAACCTGCGCGAGAACCAGATGAGTGTCGGCGCGCGGATCGAGTACAAGCTGACCCGCACCTTCGCGATCCGCGCCAGCTTCACCCACGAGCGCCTGAACTCGACGCAGCCAGGCAACGACTACACCGCGAACGTCTCGATGGTCGGGCTCAGGATGCAGTTCTGACCGGCGTCGTCATGCTCGGGCCTGATCCGAGCATCTCACGACCAGCGGTGCCAGCGCCGTTCCTGCGGGAGATTCCCGGGTCTGCGCTTCGCTTCGCCCGGGAATGACGTTCCGCCTCACTCCATCCCTTCGAGCTCGATGATCATGCCCTCGATCATCCTCAGGCCGATCTGCCAGAAGCCCGGATCCTTCGCATCCAGCCCGAATGGCGCGAGCAGCTCGCCATAGGGCTTGCTGCCGCCGGCCGAGAGCAGCGCGAAATAGCGCTCCTGGAAGCCTTCCGCGGCGTTCTGGTAGACGCCGTAGAGCGAGTTCACCAGGCAGTCCCCGAAGGCGTAGGCGTAGACGTAGAAGGGCGAATGGATGAAGTGCGGGATGTAGCACCAATACGGCTCGTAGCCCGCCGTCAGCCGGATCGCCGGGCCGAGGCTCTCCGCCTGCACGCTCATCCAGATCTCGCACAGCGCTTCCGGCGTCAGCTCGCCCTCGCGGCGGGCCTGATGGACCTTCCGCTCGAAGGAGTAGAAGGCGATCTGGCGCACGACCGTGTTGATCATGTCCTCGACCTTGGCGGCCAGCATCGCCTTGCGCTGCTGGCGGTCGGTGGTCATGTCGAGCAGCCGGCGGAAGGTCAGCATCTCGCCGAAGACGCTGGCCGTCTCGGCCAGGGTGAGCGGCGTCGGCGCCATCAGCGCCCCGTTCGGCGCCGCCAGCACCTGATGCACGCCATGGCCGAGCTCATGCGCCAGCGTCATCACGTCGCGCGGCTTGCCCTGGTAGTTGAGCAGCACATAGGGATGCGCTGATGGCACCGTAGGGTGCGCGAAGGCGCCAGGCGCCTTGCCGGGGCGCGGCGGGGCGTCGATCCAGCGCTCGTCGAAGAAGCGCCTGGCGATATCCGCCATCTTCGGCGAGAAGGCGCCATAGGCCGAGAGCACGGTGTCGCGCGCTTCGGTCCAGGGGATGGTGCGTTGCTCGACCTGCGGCAGCGGCGCGTTGCGATCCCAGAAATCCAGCGCGTCGCGGCCGAACCATTTGGCCTTCAGGCGATAATAGCGGTGCGACAGGCGCGGATAGGCCTCGCGCACGGCGGAAACGAGAGCATCCACGACCTCGCGCTCGACTCTGTTGGCGAGATGGCGGGAATCCGCGACATCCTCGAACTTGCGCCAGCGGTCGGAGATTTCCTTGTCCTTCGCCAGGGTGTTGGTGATCAGCGCGAAGGTGCGCAGCTCCTTGCGGAAGACAGTGCTCAGCGCCTCCGCCGCCTTGCGGCGGACATCGCCGTCGCTGTCCTGAAGCTTGTTCAGCGTCAGTTCGAGCGTCAGCTCCTCGCCGTCGATATCGAAGCGCAGCGAAGCGATCGTCTCGTCGAAAAGCCGGTTCCAGGCGGCCGCGCCCGTCATCGACTTCTCGTGGAACAGCGCCTCGATCTGGTCGTCGAGCTGATGCGGCTTGTCTTTGGCGAGGTCGTCGAGCCAGGGCTTCCAGTGCGACAGGGGGGCCTCGCCCGCGACCTTCGCCATCACCTCGGGCGCGATGCGGTTGAGCTCGAGCTCGAAGAACAGCAGTTCGGTGATCGCCGCGTTCACCTTGTCCTGCGTGTCGCCATAGAACTTGGCGCGCTGCGGGTCGGTGGTGTCGCCGGAATAGACGAGGCCGGCATAGGCGCCGATGCGCCCGAGCAAATCACTCAAGCCCTCATAGCGCTTGACCGCTTCCGCGAGCTTCTCGCTGCCGTCCGACTGGGCGGCGAGGTCCGCGAGCTTGCCGCGATAATGCTCGGCAAGGGCCTGTGCCTCGGCGAGCGCCCGTTCGAGATCGCTCTTGAGCTCGGGCGAACCGACACCCGGATAGAGGTGGCTCAGATCCCATTCCGGCAGATCGCCGGGCGTGCTCGCCGGCTTGGCCGCGCCCGCCTTGGCACCGGAGCGCCGGACCGTTTGCCAGATCGTCTCTTGGAAGCTCATTCGCTCGACACCTTGCCGCACTGACTTGGGCTTACTCCATAGGCCGGGCTCTGCCCACGGATCAACGCCGGTGCGTGCCGCGGTTTAAATCCCGCTTAACCCTTCTGGCCGACGATGCCCCAGAACGGAACAGGTGATTCCGTCGGCACAAAGCATTTCTTTCATACTGCATCGTCTTTCGAGGTGTCATGACCGCCACCGTCCTCGTCGTCGACGACGATCCCGTCCAACGCCGCCTGCTCGACGCGATGCTGAAGCGCTTCGGCTATGAGGTGATCGTGGCCGAGGACGGCAAGGCGGCTGTCTCCCTCTTCGGCGGGCCGGACGGCGAACGGGTCGATGCCATCGTGCTCGACTTGCAGATGCCGGGCCTCGACGGCATGGGCGTGCTCGCCAATCTGCGCGAGCGCGGCATCGAGACCCCCGTCATCGTCCAGACCGCGAACGGCTCGATCGAGACCGTGGTTGCGGCGATGCGCGCCGGCGCGGCCGATTTCGTGGTGAAGCCGGTTGGCGCCGAGCGTCTGCAGGTCTCGCTCAAGAACGTCCTCAAGCTCGGCGCGCTCGAACACGAGCTGCGCCATATCAAGCACCGCGCCTTGAACACGCTGGGTTTCCGCGATCTCGCGACCAAGAGCCCCGATATGGGGCGCGTCGTCAGGCTCTCCGAGCGCGCGGCGAAGTCCAACATTCCCGTGCTGATCGAAGGCGAATCCGGCGTTGGCAAGGAAGTCCTGGCCCGCGCCATCCAAGGCTCCAGCGACCGCCGGGGCAAGCCCTTCGTCACCGTGAATTGCGGCGCGATCCCGCATAATCTCGTCGAGTCGATCCTGTTCGGCCACGAAAAGGGCGCCTTCACCGGCGCGACCGAGCGCCATCTCGGCAAATTCGTCGAGGCCAATGGCGGCACGCTCTTCCTCGACGAGGTCGGTGAATTGCCGCTCGACGCGCAGGTGAAGCTGCTGCGCGCCATCCAGGAGGGCGAGGTCGATCCGGTCGGCGGCAAGAAATCGGTCCGCGTCGACATCCGGCTGATCTCCGCCACCAACAAGAGCCTGCTGGACCAGGTGAAGCGTGGCGAGTTCCGCGAGGATCTCTATTACCGCCTCAACGTCTTCCCGATCACGCTGCCGCCGCTGCGACAGCGCCGCGAGGACATTGCCGATCTGGCGCGCGGCTTCCTTGCCCGCTTCGCCGCAGAAGAGGGGCGCAAGCTCAGCGGCATCACATCGGAAGCCGTCGCCCTGATCAGCAGCTATGACTGGCCGGGCAATGTCCGGCAGCTCGAAAACGCGGTGTTCCGGGCCGTTGTCCTCGCCGATGGCGACGAGCTCGGAGTCAGCGAGTTCCCACAGATCGCCGCGCAGATGGAAGGCTACGACGTCAGCATTCCGCCGGCGCCGGCCCCTATCGCCCGCGGCGAAGCGCAGGGCGAGCCGCCGCCGCGCATCATCCAGATGCCGGTGCGCGACCCCAACGCCCTCGACCTTGTCGCCGGCTCCGACATGCGCAAGCTCGACGAGCTCGAGCGCGAGATCATCACTTTCGCGCTAGCGCATTACCGCGGGCACATGTCCGAGGTCTCGCGCAAGCTCGGCATCGGCCGCTCGACGCTCTACCGCAAGCTCAAGGAATACGGGCTGATCGAGAACGAGAACGGCGCCGATGAAACCGACGCGGCCTGAGCCGCGCAAGAGCACGCGCCGACCAGATCGCGGAGCAATCCGGCCGGCTTAAGCGTTCTCTTAAGAAAGTTGGAGGCGGATTTACCGCTCAGGCCGGTTCGGCCCGGCGGGCGGGGCCGGCTCCTGCCGAATGCAGCGGCCTGTTGCGCCGCCGCATCTTGTATCAACCAACCGAGTCACGCAGGAATGGCGCGACTTCGACAGCGATCGGGAAAGTGACCATGCGTCCTCGCCATTGGGCGAAACTGACCTCGGCATCCGCCTTGGCCATCATGATGGGATGCCTCCCGCTCCGTGCCGAAACGCCGATCCAGATCGACGCCACGCTCGGCGTTCCGCTGCCCGAGCAGCCGGAGCTGAAGCTGCTCGATTCGGAGCACCCGGCCTCCTCACCTGCCGCGACCGCCCATTCCGGCGCCGCCTCGGAGCCGGAGATCGTCACCGGCACGGTCTCGGCCGGCAGCCGCTTGCGCGATCCGGCCAAGTTCGACGCCACTGCGCCCGCGGACGCGGAGGACGAGCCGGTCACGCTCGACATTCCGGCAATCGAGATGCCGGCGGCCGATCCGGCGCTTGTCCCGGCCTCGAAGGCCGTCGAGCCGGCGCCGCCGCCTGCTCCGCAGACCGGCCCTCTGCAGAGCGTCGAGCCGCTGGTGCCGCCGCCCGAGATGCCGCAGGTCGTGATCACGGTTCCGCCGGGCCTGGAATTCGCGGCGGCCGTGGCCGAGCACCTTCAGGACGCGGTTGCGGTCCCGCGGCTGTCCGAGCGCGAGCGCAACGAGATCATCGCCGCCTATCAGGCCAATGAGAACAAGCCGTTCTGGATCGACGGAAAGGGCTGGAACGAGGCGGGCAAGCGCATCGCCGCGCAGCTCGGCCGCGCCTCCGAGGACGGCCTGCGGCCCACCGACTATCCGCTTCCGGTCTTCGAGGCGAGCGACAAGGCCAAGCTTGCCGAGGCCGATATCCGCCTCTCGGCGCTCGCCGTGCTCTATGCCCGCGATGCGCGCGGCGGCCGCATCGATCCGCGCCGCCTCTCGAAGCTGATCACGCCGACCCTCTACCTGCCCTCGGCCACCGAGGTGCTCTCCGAGCTCGCCGGTGCGACCGACGCCGGCGCGGTGCTCGCCGCCTACAACCCGCCGCATGAGGGCTATCAGCGCCTCAAGGCCAAGCTCGCGGAGATGCGCGAGCATCTCGACGACACGCCGCTGGTGCGCATTCCCGCCGGGCCGCCGCTCAAGCTCGGCATGCGCGACGAGCGCGTCCCGCTGGTGCGGGCTCGCCTCGGCCTCGGGCCGAACGAGGATCAGGTCTTCGACCGCTCGACCTCGCTGGCGCTGGCCGATTTCCAGAAGAAGGCCGGGCTCCCCGCCAACGGCATCCTGAGCGAGCGCACGCTCGCGGCGCTGGGCAAGCCCGCCGCCGCCCGCGGCGAGGAGGATATCGTCGCCCAGATGGAGCGCTGGCGCTGGCTGCCGCCCGATCTCGGCACAGACCACATCATGGTCAACGTGCCGGAGATGCGCGTCCGCGTGATCCGCTCCGGCAAGGTGGTGCACGAGGCCCTCACCATTATCGGCAAGCCGGAATCGGCGACGCCCATCTTCTCGCACAAGATGGACCACGTCATCGTCAACCCGTCCTGGTATGTGCCGCCCTCGATCCTGAAGAAGGAATTCCTGCCGGGCCTCGCCGCCGATCCCGATTATGCGGCCAAGCGCGGCTATGTCGTCACCCGCACCAAGGGCGGCGGCATTTCGGTGCGCCAGCCGCCGGGCGAGCGCAACGCGCTCGGCTGGATCAAGTTCATGTTCCCGAACGAGCACGCCGTCTATCTGCACGACACGCCGAACCGCCGGCTCTTCGCCGGCGAGCGGCGGGCGCTCAGCCATGGCTGCGTGCGCGTCGAGAACCCCTTCGCGCTGGCGGATCAGGTGCTTGGCCCTGAATGGACGCATGAGCGGCTGAAGCGGCTGATCGGCTCGGGTGAGCGGCGAATCAACCTGCCGCAGCCGCTGCCGATCCACCTCGTCTACAACACCATCGTCGTCGGCGCGGACGGCAGGATCACCCGGTTCGACGATGTCTACGGCTTCCACCGGCTCGTTCGCCAGGCGCTCGAACAACGTGGCTGAAATGGGCCCGCCGCAAGGCGGGCACCTTTTTGCCATGATCCGTCTTTAGCCAACTCGTCACAGCAATTTCCGACGCAGTGATTGTCGGCTCGCTAACGAGCCGTTAACGCTTCTCCGCAACTGTTCGTTCACGTTCATCGTACCGCTTCGGCGGGGGCACCGAGACGGGTCAGACAGATTGGGCAGGATCAACGCCAAGCTTGCAGGATGGTTGCCGTCCGGCCTTAAGCCAGCCATGCGGCGCGTCCTGTCCCTCGGCCTGGCCTGCGCCGCTTCGTTCCTGGCCGTCCGCAGCACGCAGGACGCCATCGCCAACGGCGACACCCGCACCATCACCATCCGGCACATGCACACCAAGGAAGAGACGACCATCACCTTCAAGCGTGATGGCCGTTACGATTCCTCGGCGCTGGAGAAGCTGAACTGGGCCCTGCGCGACTGGCGCAGCGACGAGCCGATACGCATGGATCCGCGCCTGTTCGACGTGGTCTGGGAGGTGCAGCGCCAGCTCGGTTCCGACCAGCCCTTCCACGTCGTCTCCGCCTATCGCTCGCCCAACACCAACGCCATGCTGCGGCGGCGCTCGCGCGCGGTGGCCAAGCACAGCCAGCACATGCTCGGCAAGGCGATGGACTTCTACCTGCCCGACGTTCCCACGGCGCGCATCCGCGAGATCGGCATGCGGCTCCAGCGCGGCGGCGTCGGCTTCTACCCCAACGCCCATACCCCCTTCGTCCATCTCGATGYCGGYTCGGTCCGCTCCTGGCCRCGCATGACGCGCGACCAGCTSGTGCGCCTCTTCCCGGACGAGAAGACGGTCCATATCCCGGCCGACGGCCAACCCCTTGCTGGCTACGAACTCGCCAAGGCAGAGGTCCTCTCCAGCGGCGGGTCAGTGGGCGGCTATGCGGTCGCCGATGCCGACGAGGGCGCGGTCGCGGCCTCCGGCGGCAAGAGCCTCTGGGCGTCGCTCTTCGGCGGCGACGATGAGGAGGCCGATGCCCGGCCGGCCCGCGGTGGCCGCCGCGCCGCGCCGCGCCAACAGCCGGCCGTCATCGCTTATGCCAGCCCCGGCTATGCCGACAGCAACTCGGGCGATGGCGGCCGTTTCGCCGTCGCCATGGCACCGGAGCCGACGACGCGGACGCTCGCGCGCGAACGCTCCGAGCGGCTCGCTCCGCAGGCAGCTGCAGCGCCGCCTCCCGCGCCGGCCGCCCCCGCCCCCGCTCCAGCTCCGGAACCAACCATCCTGCCCGCGCCGCAGCAGCGCGCGCCTGAGAGCAGGCCGCAGTTCATGGATGCGCCGCTGCCTCTGGCGCGGCCACGCGGTCTCTCCCTGCCGGGAGACGATCCGGTCCAGGTCGCGGCCCTGCCCGCGACCGGCGGCGCGCTCGCCTTCGCGCCGCAATCGGGCGCCGCGGCCGAGCCGCGTCTCATCCTCGCCTCGCTGCCGCCGCGGCGGCCCGACGAGGTGGTCGCGGCAACCACTTCCGCCCTTGCCGGCAGCCCGGCCGGCAGCCCGATCAACGCGCCATTGCCGCCGATCCGGCCGACGGCGCTGGCCGACTCCGCCATCGCCAGCCTGCGCGGCACCGGCGCCCCGGAACAGGCTTCGGCTGCAGCGCCCGAGGGCCGCCTCGTGACGGCCGCTCTGCCCCCCGTCCGGCCACGTGAAGGCGGCGTCACCTTCGTTCCGGCCAGCCAACGCTCAGTCCCCGTCGCGGCCGAGCCTGAGGAACCCGCGGACATGGACCGCTCCGGCCTGAACTCGCTGTTCGCGACGGTCACGCGCACCAGCGTTTCCGCAGGCAAGCCGGTGAATGTCGCAACCGCGCGCGCCAGGACCACGGGGTCCTCCGCCGCTCCGATCGCCGGCCCGAGCCCCGCCGCCGCGCTCGGCTTCAGCCATGCCGATTCCGGCGCGCCGAAGCCCGGCGCCTTCAGCGGCCCGGCGGTGCGCCCGCTGCCGACGAGCTTCGTGCAGAACTGAGCACTCGCTTGCCCGTGATGCTCGGGCTCGACCCGCGCATCTCGTGCCATGAACCCGAAGCCCCTTTCGGCTCGAGATTCTCGGGTCTCCCTGCGGTCGCCCGAGAATGACGCCTGGCAGTTCGGCTACTCCCGGTCGATCGGCCAGGCCTTGAAGACGTCGAGCGCCTCGCAGGCGCCCGCCTGCTCCGAGAGCGCCGGCCAGCGCTCTTCCGGCACGAATTCCGGGATGACGAAGCGGCAGAAGCCCCAGGCGATCGCAGCGGCGATGTCGCTCGGCAGTAGTTCCGGTCCGGCCGTCAGCTCGCCCTCCTTCGCCGCTTTGTCGAGCAGGTCGAGCGCAACATGCAGTTGGCTGACGATGCGCTCCTGCCAGGGTGCGTAGCGCTGCGCCTCAGGCCGCTTGCGCTCGTATTCGACCGAGACCGCCTTGTCGGCCGCGACGATGCCGATGCCGGTGAGCGCGAGGTCGCGCCGGCGCGCCACGCCTTCGATCGGCCGCAGCGAGCGGCCGGCGACATCCTCGAAATGCTGGATGATCAGCAGGGATTCGCTGATGGCGATGCCGTCGTCGGTGACGAGCGTCGGCGCCTTGATCAGCGGGTTGATCGCCCGGAAAGCGTCCATATGCCGGAACACAGAGACCGAGCGATGCTCGAACGGCACCTCCAGCAGCGTGCCGGTGATCGCCGCGCGGCGGACATAGGGGCTATCGAGCATTCCGACCAGCAGCATCGTTTCCTCCTGACGAGAGCATTTCCGCGCTTCTCGGAATCGCGGAAATGCTCTATGTCTTTGTTTTATCGCATTTTCTTCACGCGAACCGGTGTCCACTTCGCTCGAAAATGCTCTAGGGCCGCGCAACAGTGCCCAGACGCGCGAAAGAAACCACGCGAATTCGCGTGATGCGCCGGATCACGCTGCTTGATGCTCGGGCTTCTTGGCCGGCATGAGCTGATCGCTCAGCGGTTCATCCAGCCTGATCCCGCGCTCATGCGCCTCCATCTGGCAGGGATCCCAATAGGGCGTGCCGCCGAAGCGCTCGACCAAGAGGTCGATCAGCACCCTGACCTTGCCGGGGACATAGGCTCCCGGCGGACGGACCACATAGAGCGCGCGCGTCGGCATGGGATAGTCGAGCAGGATCGGCTCGACCGCACCGGAGCGGATCGCATCGGAGGCGATGAAGGTCGGCAGAACGGCAAGCCCCAGCCCCGCGACAGCCCAGGACAACAGCGTGTCGCCATTGTCGGAGCTCATGCGCCCCGGCGGCCGCACCGTGATCCAGCGCTTGCCGGTGCGGAACACCCAGTCCTGATCGTTGGTGCCGCTATAGAGCAGACAGTCATGGTCATTGAGATCGGCGGGAATGACGGGGCGCCCGCGCCGCGCGAGATAGGCCGGGCTGCCGATCACCGTGGCATGGACCGGCGCAAGCCGCCGGGCGATCAGGCTCGAATCCTTCAGCGAGCCGATGCGGATCGCAGCATCGAAGCGCTCGCCGATCAGATCGACATAGCGGTCGCTCGCCTGCACGTCGATCTCGAGCCGCGTATACCTCTGGGCCAGCTCGCCCAGAAGCGGCGCGACATGCTTGTTGCCGAAGGTCAGCGGCATCGAGAGTCGCAGCCGCCCGGCGACCCCGCCAGCCTGCTGCGCCACCGCCTCGCGCGCCTCGTCGAGCTCGGCCAGGATGCGCTCGCTGCGCGCCTTGAATTCCAGCCCCGCCTCGGTCGCACTCACGCCGCGCGTGGTGCGGCTGAGCAGGCGCGTGCCGAGCTCCTCCTCCAGCCGGCTGACTCGGCGGCTGACGATCGACTTCGCCAAGCCGAGGCTCTGCGCCGCCCGGCCGAAACCACCGGCCTCGACCACGGCGATGAAGCTGCGGATGTCATCGAGCTCCGACATAGGTGTTCCTCAGGCTGCAACAGCTTGGTGCCGATTATGCGAGTTCTGGTGCGATCCGTGAACCACTATCTTGCGGTGATCGAAATCACCCCTCCGAACAGGAAGTTCCATCATGGCTACCGTTCTCGTCCTCAACAGCAGCGCTTCGGGCGCCGATTCGGTCTCCAGGCAGCTGGTTCAGAGCACCGTCTCCCGGCTGCGTGCCCAGAACCCCGGCGTGCATGTCGTCGAGCGCGACCTCGACGCCAACCCCATCCCGCATCTGAATGCCGAGACCACTGCGGCCGTACGCGCCGGCATCACGGAGACCGCGGCGCAGCGCGAGGCGCTCGCCCTCTCCAACGCGCTGGTCGAGGAGCTGAAGGCCGCCGACACCATCGTCATCGGCGCGCCGATGTATAATTTCGGCATTCCGTCGACGCTGAAGAGCTGGTTCGACTACGTGCTGCGCGCCGGCGTCACCTTCCGTTACAGCGAAGCCGGCCCCGAGGGCCTGCTCAAGGGCAAGCGCGCCATCATCGTCGAGAGCCGCGGCGGCCTCTACAGCAGCGGCCCGGCCCAGGCGATGGACTCGCAGGAGCCGCATCTGCGCACCATGCTCGGCTTCGCCGGCATCACCGAGGTCACCTTCATTCGGGCCGAGAAGCTGGGCTATGGCGCCGAGGCGCGCGAGGAGGCGATCCGCAACGCCAACGCCGAACTCGCTCTCGTCGCCTGAGGACGTCGTTCGCAGAAAGCCCCGCATCGGTTGCCCGATGCGGGGCTTTCTGTCGTCTACATCGTCCACTCCAAGCGCCACCGAAGATGGGCTGACGGAAGCGCGGCGGCTCGGCGCAGCAACAGGATCAGTCGCCGCGACGCGCGGCGCGCGCCACGGCGGCGGCGACCCGCTCATGCCCTTGCGCCAAAACCGCCGTCGCCAGCCGGACATGCTCGGTCGGCTGTAGAGAGCACTTGCTGCCGGGCAGGACCGCGATGCCATGAGCAGCGAGCGTCACCAGCGCATATTGCTCGGATTCGACCGGAATCCAGATACACAGCCCATCCGTCTCCGGCATCGCGATGCCGTGTTCCGCCAAATGTCCCAGGAAGGTCCGCCGGCGCTCCGCATAGATCTGGCGCGCATTGGCGACGCTTTGCGTCGTCGCCGCATCGTCGAGCAGCCAGGCGGTGGCGGCCTGCAGCAACCGGCTCGTCCAGCCGGAGGAGAAGCTGCGATAGGACTGGATCTGGCGGATGACCTTGTCCGGGGCCGAAAGCACAGCGATCCGCAGGTCGGGGGCAAGCGATTTCGAGAAGGAGCGGATATGGACGACCCGCTCCGGCATGGTCGCGCCCAGGCTGATCGGCGGGTGGATGGAGACGTCGCCGACACCGTCATCCTCGATCACCAGGGTATCGCTGCCGGCTAGCACCGTCGCCAGTTCCTGCAGGCGTCGCGCACTGACATGCCGCCCAGTGACGGAATGGGTGCGCGGCTGGAACATGAAGGCGGCGGGACGCCGCGACAGCGCGGCCGCGAGCTGGTCGGGCAGCGGCCCCTTCGCATCGCAGCCGATCGGCAGGAGCTCGGCACCGAGATCCTCGATGATATCGAGGAGGCGCATCGCCGTGGGATCCTCGATCGCGACGCACGCGCCCGGCAGCACGGTCGCGTGCAGCACCGAATAGACCGCGTTGTAGCCGCCATTGGTGGCGAGGAAGGCATCGGGGGCATAGGGCCATTGCGGCAGTACGGCCTGCCGCAGCGCCGGCAGGATCGGCGTGCGCTCGTAGCTGTTGAGGTTCTCGGTTTCGGCCGCATGCGCCAGGGCCGCGCGCAGCGGCGGCAGCAGGCTGGCATCCGGGATGGCGAGCGAGAGGTCAAGGACATCGGGACCGAAATGGGCGACGCTGCCCATGCGGGCCGGGCGGGGCGTGGCGCTGTCGCCGCTGACCCAGGCGCCGCCGCGGCCGCGCCCCGAGACGATCTTCTGGCGCTTCAGCTCGCTCCAGGCTTCCGAGATCGTGCCGGGGCTGACGCCGAGGGTGAAGGCGAGGTCGCGCACGGTCGGCATCCTCGTGCCCACGGGCAGTGCGCCCGAGCGGATCAGCGCGCTGACCTCCAGCGCGATCCCGCGTGCGGTGTGTTGCGTCAAGCGGCTCGCCAGCCAGGTCGCGTCGGGTTCGGTGCTCATCGATTCTGAAATTAATGTTCAGGAACGTAATATCGATTGATCAGACCAAGTGAACATTTAATCTGCCGGATATTCAAGGCTTGGAACGAGGTATGCGTTGAAACCTGTCATCCGGCTGGCCCTGCGGGACTGGGACTTCATCACGCCGCTGCTGCTCGGCGACGTCGCCTCCGACCAATTCGAGCTCAAGATCGAGCGGCTTGCGGCGCTGCCGGACGATTTCGCCAGCGATACCCGCTTCGACGCCTCCGAGATTTCGTTCAGCCGCTACACGACCGGGAAAGCGCGGGGCGAGACCGGCGTCTTCGGCATTCCGAACTTCATCATGCGCGGCTTCCGGCATCGCTGCGTCGTCACGGCGGCGAAGAGCCCGCTGACGCGCTTCGAGGATCTGCGCGGCAAGCGCATCGGCATCGCCGGCTGGCAGGATTCCGGCAACACCTGGACGCGCGCTGCGCTGGCCGAGGCCGGGATCGGCATCGAGGATGCGTTCTGGGCCGTCAGCCGCCTCGCGGCGGGCCATCCGGTCACCGATCGCATCGGCCGTTATGCGCGGCCGGGCCGGATCGAGGCGCTGCCCGGCCAGCCGCCGCTGCTCGACCTGCTCGCCGCCGGCGAGATCGACGCCGTGTTGATGCCATTCATGCCCAACGGTTTCTTCGCGCCGGGCTCGGCATTCCGCGCCCTGCTGCCGGATGTCCGGGCGGCTGAGGTCGATTATTTCCGCAAGGTCGGCTTCGTGCCCGGCATGCACATCATCGGGCTCAAGCCGGAGCTTGTGGGGCGCGAGCCCTGGCTGCCGCAGGCCCTCAGCGACCTGCTCGACGAGAGCCTGCGCGTCTGGCTGGAGAAGCGCCGCCGCTATGCCGACACCAGCCCATGGCTGATCGACGAGCTCGTGCGCAGCGGGCATGATCTCCCGGCCGAGTGGAATGCGAGCGGCCTCGGCCCGAACCGGGCGATGGTGACGGCGTTCCTGGAACAGCTGCGGATCCAGGAACTCGCCGAGACCGACCTGACGCCGGAGACGCTGTTCCCGGCCGCCGGCGCTGGGGCCGAACAGGCTGCCTGAGCGCGAACCAATTTGAGAAATAACGAACAGGGGAATGCCGCCATGAAGACGATCGTGAAACTTGCCGGTGCCGTCGCGTTTTCCGTTGCGCTCATGCAGGGCGCGGCGCAGGCGCAGGATCAGTCGATCCAGATCCCGAAGCAGAAGGTCGACGAGGCCCTGCGCGCCAAGCTGCCGGAGACGATCCGCAGCGCCGGCAAGATGATCTCGGTCAACAACGGCTCCTTCCCCCCCTACGAGATCGTCACCGACACCAACAAGATGATCGGCGCCAGCGCCGATCTCTCCGAGGCGCTCGGGGAACTTCTCGGCGTCAAGATCGAGCATGCCACGGTCAACGGCCTCGCCTCGTCATTGAGCGGCATCGCCGCCGGCCGCTTCCAGTTCGCCATGGGCCCGATCGGCGACTTCAAGTCGCGCCAGGAGGCGAACGACTTCGTCGACTATGTCCGCGAATACGTGGTCTTCGCCGTGCAGAAGGGCAATCCGAAGGCCATCAACAGCCTTGAGGACAGCTGCGGCAAGAAGATCGCCGTGATGTCCGCCGGCTCGGCCGAGAAGGTCATCAAGGCACAGGCCGAGAAATGCGCTGCCGATGGCAAGCCGGCGCTGGAGGTGATGTCCTTCACCGATCAGCCGACCTCGATCCTCTCGGTGCGCTCGCGCCGAGCCGATGCGTTCTTCTCGTCGCAGGCGCCGCTCACCTACTTTGTACAGCAGGCGAAGGGCGATCTCGAGCTGGCGGCTATCGGCAAGGCGAACGGCTTCCAGGATCTGTTCCAGGGCGCCGTCGTGCCGAAGGGCTCGCCGCTCGGCGAGGTTCTGGTCGGCGGCATCAAGGCGCTGAAGGCCAACGGCACCTATGCCGCGATCTTCAAGAAATGGGGGATCGAGAACAACATGATCGACGAACCCGGCATCAACCGGTCGGCGAACTGAGCCCGAGCACAGAATGAGCAACGCAACGCAGGCGACGCCCGAGCGCGAACTGGCGCTACGCGACGTCGCCAAGGCGCACCGCCCGGTCGAGTGGGGACGCTGGCTGCTCTGGGCCTTCGTGCTCGCCGTCGCAGCCAACTTCGCCTGGATCGTCGCCTGGAATCCTAATTTCGGCTGGCCGGTGGTGGCGCAATGGTTCACCGCGGAGTCGATCCTGCGCGGGCTCTCGGTGACGCTCGGGCTGACGGTCGTCGCCATGGTGATCGGCGTCGCCATCGGGCTGGCGCTGGCCATCGCCCGGTTGTCGGAGGACCGCTTGTTCAGCGGCGTCGCCGGTCTCTACATCTGGTTCTTCCGCGGTACGCCTCTGCTGGTGCAGCTCATCTTCTGGTACAACCTCTCGACGCTGTTCCCCGAGATCTCGATCGCCATCCCCTTCGGGCCGACGCTCGTCAGCTGGCACACCAATGACCTGATCACGCCGATGACGGCGGCGATCGCCGGGCTTTCGCTGAACGAGGCCGCCTATATGGCCGAAATCATCCGAGGCGGCCTGATCTCCGTCGACAAGGGACAGGTCGAGGCGACCGACGCCTTCGGCATGACGCGGGGGCGGGCGCTGCGCCGCGTCATCATCCCGCAGGCGATGCGCTCGATCGTGCCGCCCACCGGCAACCAGCTCATCAGCATGATCAAGGCGACCTCGCTGGTCAGCGTCATCGCCATGGCCGATCTGCTCTATTCCGTGCAGGCGGTCTACAACCGCACCTTCGAGGTCATCCCCATGCTGATGGTGGCGGTGATCTGGTATCTCGCGATTACCTCGGTGCTGAATATCGGCCAGGGCTTCATCGAGCGCTACTACGCCCGCGGCGAGCGCGGCGCGACGCAGGCCAAACCCGTCATCGCGGAGCCGACGCCATGAGCCGCGACGCTATCAAGGCCGGGGCCGCGCCGCTGGTCAGCGCCCGCAACGTCCACAAATCCTTCGGCGCCAACGAGGTGCTGAAGGGCATCGACCTCGATGTCGCGCCCGGAGAGGTCGTGGTGATCCTCGGACCGTCAGGCTCGGGCAAGTCGACCTTCCTGCGCTGCATCAACCATCTCGAGGCGATCGATCGCGGCTCGATCATGGTCACCGGCGAGCAGATCGGCTACCGGCTCTCCGGCGAGCGCCTGATCAAGCTGTCGAACCGGGCGATCGCGGCGCAGCGCCGCCAGATCGGCATGGTCTTCCAGCAGTTCAACCTCTACCCGCATATGACGGCGCTGGAGAACATCATCGAGGCGCCCGTCGGCGTCCACGGTCACAGCCGCAAGGAGGCGACCGACTACGCCATGGAGCTGCTCGGCCGCATCGGCCTGACCGAGAAGGCGCATGCCTATCCGCGCCAGCTCTCGGGCGGCCAGCAGCAGCGCGTCGCCATCGCGCGGGCGCTCGCCATCCGTCCGAAGCTGATGCTGTTCGACGAGCCGACTTCCGCGCTCGACCCCGAGCTCGTCGGCGAAGTGCTGGCGACGATGCGCGATCTCGCCAGACAGGGGCTGACGATGATCGTCGTCACCCATGAGATCGGCTTCGCGCGCGAGGCGGCCGACCGTGTCGTCTTCATGGATGGCGGTGTCGTCGTCGAACAGGGGCCGCCGGGCGAGGTGCTCGCCTCTCCCAAGCATAGCCGCACGCGCTTGTTCCTGAGCCGCTTCATTCGCGAAGCGGTTTGAGGCGTGACGCCGCAGGAGCGCTGACGACAGCGCCAACGCCGGAAAAGCTCGCCGACAAAACGCCCTCAGAGACCGTTTGAGAATCCCCCGAGCCCTCATCCTTCGAGACGCTGCTCACGCGGCTCCTCGGGATGAGGGCCGGAGTTTCCAGACGGTCTCTCAGGCGATTTGGAGCGATCAAGTATTGGCAGTATAAACATACCGCGAATGCGGCGCGGTCGACGGGTCTGACGGAAGGATCACCTCTGTTTCTTGAGGAGTGTGTCCGATGGCATGCAGGGCCGTGATAGCATTGTCGATACTGGCCGTATGGCCTCATTCAGCCATGGCGGCCGGCGACACCGCCGCAGGCGAGAAGATCTTCCTGAGATGCCGGGCCTGTCACCAGATCGGCGAGACCGCGAGGAACGCCGTCGGGCCAAAGCTGAATGGCCTTTTCGGCCGCCACTCGGGCTCGATCGAGGGCTACAGCTATTCCCCCGCCAACAAGAACTCCGGCATCGTCTGGGACGAGCCGACATTCCGGGATTACATCAAGGCACCGCAGGCCAAGATCCCAGGCACCAAGATGACGTTCCCGGGCCTCAAGTCCGACCAGGAAATCGACGACGTCGTCGCGTTCCTCAAGCAATTCGATGCTGACGGAAAGAAAAAATAGCCGGTTCCCCTCCCGGTTTCGGCTGCGACCAAGCTGTTCTGCGGTGCAGTGTCGATTGACAACTCCCGCACGCAGGGCGACAACATGATGATGACTTTTGGCCGGAGACTTGACTGCCCCGTGACCCGGTCCGAAGTGTATGCCCCCGCTGGCGGCGCGTGATTGCCGAGGCGGGCCGAGGGTTCGGCGATGGCGAGCAGGAAGCACAAGGCTGAGCCTTCCACTCCGCTCGGCGGCGTTCGCGCCCGGCAGATGCCTTGCTCCACCCCCGATCGTATCGGCCTCGTTCGTTTCGAGCAGAGGATCCGGCCGGCCGCGGGCTGCAGCGTTGTTTCGATGTCGAAGATGAGTTCGTCTGCCTAGCGCTGCGGCGCATTTTCCTGCGCCGCAGCGTTGCCTTGCTCCTGTTCATCGCCGCCCTCGGCAAGGATGAAAAGGGATGGGTATCGCGGTCGTCCTGGCTCTGGTCGTGATCGGCTCGGTGGTCTTCCACTTCCTGAGTCCGTGGTGGTGGACGCCGATCGCCTCCAACTGGCGCTATATCGACGACACCATGATCATCACGTTCTGGATCACCGGCGCGGTCTTCACCGCGGTCGTGCTGTTCATGGCCTATTGCGTCTTCCGGTTCCGCCATCGCGAAGGCCGCCGCGCCGCCTACGAGCCGGAGAACAAGCGACTGGAATGGTGGCTCGCGATCGGCACGGGAATTGGCGTCGCAGCGATGCTGGCGCCCGGCCTCGTCGTCTGGCACCGGTTCGTCACGGTGCCGAAGGACGCTTCCGTCGTCGAGGTCGTCGGCCAGCAATGGCAATGGGCCTATCGGCTCCCGGGCGCGGACGGCCAGCTCGGCGCCACCGACATCGCCCAAGTCACGCCCGAGAACCCGCTCGGCATCGATCCGAAAGACCCGCGCGGGCAGGACGACATCGTCATTCAGGGCGATCAGCTCCACCTGCAGCTCGACAAGCCGGTCAAGCTGCTGCTGCGCTCGCTCGACGTGGTGCATGATTTCTACGTCCCGGAATTCCGGGCCAAGATGGACATGATCCCGGGCACAGTGACCTATTACTGGCTCACGCCGACACGCGCGGGCACCTTCGAGGCGCTGTGCTCCGAGCTGTGCAGCACCGGCCACACCTTCATGCGCGGCGGCGTCGTGGTCGAGCCCGAGAGCCAGTACCGCGACTGGTTGCAGCAGCAGAAAACCTTCGCCCAACTCCAGAGCTCAACGAGGACGCAGGCGAAAAACTAGGGATGAGCGAGGGGGCGAGCTCCGAACGGGGATTTCGTCCTGCGAGGCGTGGGAGATGGCCCGATGGTCGACGTGATGCACGGCGTCCCCGAACCGCTACCGGCGGCCGAGATCGACGATGTCGAGCTCTATCATCCGAGGAGCTGGATCACGAAATACGTCTTCTCCCAGGATGCCAAGGTCATCGCCATCCAGTATTCGAGCGTGGCGCTGGCGATCGGGCTGGTCGCGCTGGTCCTGTCCTGGCTGATGCGGCTGCAGCTCGGCTTCCCCGGCGCGCTGCCCTTCATCGACCCCGATCGCTACTACCAGCTCATCACCATGCACGGGATGATCATGGTGATCTATCTGCTGACCGCCCTCTTCCTCGGCGGCTTCGGCAACTATCTCATCCCGCTGATGCTCGGCGCGCGGGACATGGTGTTCCCCTATGTGAACATGCTGAGTTTCTGGATCTATTTCCTCGCCGTGCTCGTGCTCCTCGGCGGCTTCTTCCTGCCGGGCGGCCCGACCGGAGCCGGATGGACCCTCTACCCGCCGCAGGCGATCCTCGCCAACACGCCCGGCCAGCAATGGGGCATCATCGTGATGCTGTCATCGCTGATCCTCTTCATTATCGGTTTCACCATGGGTGGGCTGAACTACGTCGTGACGGTGCTGCAAGGGCGCGCCCGGGGCATGACGCTGATGCGCATGCCATTGACGATCTGGGGCATCTTCACGGCGACCGTCATGGCGCTGCTCGCCTTTCCCGCGCTCTTCGTCGGCGCCGTGATGATGCTGCTCGACCGGCTGATCGGCACCAGCTTCTTCATGCCGGCCATCATCGCGATGGGCGAGCCGCTGGCCTACAAGGGCGGCAGCCCACTGCTATTCCAGCACCTGTTCTGGTTCTTCGGGCACCCGGAGGTCTACATCGTGGCGCTGCCGGCCTTCGGCATCGTCTCCGACCTGATCAGCACCCATGCGCGCAAGAACATCTTCGGCTATCGCATGATGGTCTGGGCGYTGRTCGCGATCGGCGCGCTCAGCTTCGTCGTCTGGGCGCACCAYATGTATGTCAGCGGCATGTATCCCRCCTTCGGGTTCTTCTTCGCSACCACGACGCTGATCATCGCGATCCCCACCGCGATCAAGGTCTACAACTGGGTGCTGACCCTCTGGCAGGGCGATATACACTTCACCGTCCCGATGCTGTTCGCGCTCGGCTTCATCGTCACCTTCGTGAATGGCGGGCTCACCGGCCTGTTCCTCGGCAATGTCGTCGTCGACGTGCCGCTCTCCGACACGATGTTCGTCGTGGCCCATTTCCATATGGTGATGGGCGTCGCGCCGATCCTGGTGATCTTCGGAGCGATCTACCATTGGTATCCGAAGGTTACCGGGCGCATGCTCGACGATCGGCTCGGAAAGCTCCATTTCTGGGTCACCTTCCTCGGGGCCTATCTGATCTTCTTCCCGATGCACTATATCGGATTGATGGGCGTGCCGCGGCGCTATCACGAGATCGGCGGGATAGCCCTCGTTCCGTCGTCGGCGGCAACGCTGAACGAATTCATCACGGTCGTCGCGCTGATCGTCGGCGCCACCCAGCTCGTCTTCCTGTTCAATCTCATCTGGAGCCTCCGGCACGGCCGGCCCGCCGGCGGCAACCCCTGGCGCGCGACCACGCTGGAATGGCAGACGCCGCAGACGCCGCCCGCCCATGGCAACTGGGGCAAGACCCTGCCCGTGGTCTACCGCTGGCCCTATGACTACAGCGTGCCCGGTGCGGCGGAGGATTTCCTGCCGCAGAACCAGCCGCCGGATCCGCGGGCCGCGTGAGGAGATGTCGCCATGGGCGTGGTCCTCAGCTTCATCGTCGTCGTGGCAGCCTTCGCCGGCTGGTGGCTCTCGCGTCAACGCCTGACGGCAAAGCCCTGGCTCGAGGTCGGCGTGATCGGCGACGCGGCCGAGCCGACCTCGCCCATGACGGCGAAGCTCGGCCTCGGCACCTTCCTCGTCGTCGCCAGCTCGCTCTTCGCGCTTCTCATCAGCGCCTATTCGATGCGCATGAGCATGGCGGATTGGCGCGCGCTGCCGATGCCGACCGTGCTCTGGTTCAGCACCGGGCTGCTGATCCTGGCGAGCATCGCCCTGCACATGGCGGTGGTCGCCGCGCGTTGCGACGAGCCGGGCCCGCTCCGCTCCAGCCTTCTCGCCGCGGGCGTCTGCTCGCTCGCCTTCCTCTCGACGCAGGCACTGGCATGGCGTGAGCTTGTCGTCTCCGGCTATTTCGCCGCGACCAACCCCGCCAGCGCCTTCTTCTATCTGGTCACAGCCATTCACGGAGCGCATGTGCTCGGCGGGCTCGTCGCGCTTGGCCGAACCTCCGTCAGCGCCTTCGCTACGCCGAAGGACCTTGCACCGAAGATTCCGCGTGAGCTGACCCTCAGCGTCGAGCTCTGCGCCATCTATTGGCATTTCCTGCTGCTGGTCTGGCTCGTCCTGTTCAGCCTGCTGATGCGCTGGACCGACGACCTCATCGAGATCTGCCGGGGATTGCTGACCTAGAGCCTGGCCTCATGAGCTCCCATCGAGGAGGGGCCGATGAATGAGATTGCGCCGACTGCCGTAAACACGGACATCGCCCGCCCCACCGGCTGGCGCGGTATCGCGGCCGATTGGTCGTCCGATCAGCGGGCCTTCAAGAACGTCTCCTGGGGGAAGGCCATGATGTGGATCTTCCTCCTCAGCGACACGTTCATCTTCGGCACCTTCCTCATCTCCTACATGACGGTCCGAATATCGACGGTGGTGCCCTGGCCCAATCCGAGCGAGGTCTTCGCGCTCGAGATCGGCGGCCACCACCTTCCGCTGATCCTGATCGCGATCATGACCTTCGTCCTGATCAGCAGCAGCGGCACGATGGCGATGGCGGTCAATTTCGGCTATCGCCGCGACCGCAGGAAGACGGCGATCCTGATGCTCGCGACCGCTCTGCTCGGCGCGACCTTCGTCGGCATGCAGGCCTTCGAATGGACGAAGCTTATCCGGGAAGGCGTGCGCCCATGGGGGAACCCCTGGGGCGCCGACCAGTTCGGCTCCAGCTTCTTCATGATCACCGGCTTCCACGGCACTCATGTCACGATCGGCGTGATCTTCCTCCTCATCATCGCCCGCAAGGTCTGGCGCGGCGATTTCGACCAGGGTCGGCACGGCTTCTTCACRAGCCGGAAGGGYCGYTACGARATCGTCGAGATCACCGGCCTSTACTGGCACTTCGTCGATCTCGTCTGGGTTTTCATCTTCGCGCTGTTCTATCTCTGGTGAGGTGGCGACATGGCACAGCCTGCAGCTCACAACGACGCGCAACAGCACCCGATCAGGCTCTACCTCGTGGTCTGGGTCTGGCTGTTCATCCTCAGCACCTGCTCCTACCTGGTCGATTATTTCGGCCTCGTCGGCTACCTGCGCTGGTCGCTGATCCTTCTCTTCATGATGTTGAAAGCCGGCCTGATCGTCGCGGTCTTCATGCATATGGCCTGGGAGCGGCTGGCGCTGACCTATGCGATCCTCACCCCGCCGCTGGCGCTCATCATCTTCGTCGGCATCATGATGTTCGAGTCGCACTACACGCTCTTCAGCCGGCTGACCTTCTTCGCGGCTGGCTCGTGACGCGAAGTTCCCGAACCCGGCCTGGATGTCTCTACCGCTGAAACACCTCCGGATAGGCAAAGAGACCGGGCGCACCGCCCGTGTGCCAGAAAACGACGGTCTCGTCAGGGCGGATGGCGCCGGTTCTGACAAGTGAAAGAAGTCCAGCCATCGCCTTTCCGGTATAGACCGGATCGAGGAGAATGCCTTCGGTGCGGGCAACCAGCTGGACGGCCTCGATCATCTCGGCGGTGGGCTGGCCATATCCCGGCCCCACCCGGGAATCATCGATCTCAAGAGCGGACATCGCGTCCCTCCGGCGATCCTCCAGACCGTAGATCTCCTGAACCAGCCCGGAGACGATGGCCCGCGCCTGCTCGGATGAGCGGGAGACGCTGATGCCGTGCACGCGCCAGGGCAAGCCGGCCTGCTCCACGCCGGCGAGAATGCCGGCATGGGTGCCGCCGCTTCCCGTCGGCAGAAGGATGCGGTCGATGCGGCAGCCTTCATCCTTCGCCTGGGCAGCCAACTCCAGAAGTGCGTCGCGATAGGCCAGGCTTCCAAGCGCATTCGAACCGCCGACCGGGATGAAATACGGCCTCCGTCCTTGCGCCGCCAGCCCTGCCATCGCCTCCTCAGCGGTCGCGGCACCGTCCTCGCTCGCGGCGAGGAGGCGAATTTCCGCGCCAAAGATCCCGTCGAGCAACCAATTCCCGTTGGTTCGATAGGCTTCGCCGCGATTTGCGACCGAGTCGGTCAACAGCAGCAGGCAGCCGAGGCCCTGCCGTGCCGCCGCCGCCGCGGTCTGGCGGGCGTGATTCGACTGGATGGCGCCCATGGTCACCAACATGTCGGCGCCGTGTTTCAGAGCATCGGCCACCAGATATTCAAGCTTGCGGGCCTTGTTTCCGCCGCCGGCAAAGCCGGTGCAGTCGTCACGCTTGATCCAGATCGACGGAGCCCGGCGATTGCCGCCGAGCGCGCTCGCAAGGCGCGGCAATCGCTCGAAGGGCGTCGGCAGCATCGCGAGCCGGATCGTGTCGTGGCGGTTCATTCGAGCAAGCTCCCGGTATCTGGACGGCATAGGCGATACCATACTGCCGGAATGGAGATTGGCTGGGTCCGCCGCCGCATGCCGGATGCGCGCCTTCGACGCAGCGGCATGCCCATGGCGACACCTCAAACATCTGCGTGCGTCGCCATGCCTCCCCTTGATCGTCTTCTACCCCACCAGCGATCGCGCGATATACCGGCATCACCGGTAAACAAGGGTGCCGGAGGCGGGATATCCATCGCAGGGGTCGATGGGCAAATATCGACCACGAACAATGAGCAGCCGCGGCACGCCGACGCGATGCGAATGAATGACCTTGCCGCCTCGGTCTCCGCCCTCCTGCAAAATCCTGCATTGCCGAAGCGGCGGGGATCGGCTATCCAGCGTTCACGGTTAGCGCCCGTAGCTCAGCTGGATAGAGCGTTGCCCTCCGAAGGCAAAGGTCACACGTTCGAATCGTGTCGGGCGCGCCATTTCGGTTCAAAACTGCGAACCGCATTTCCTACCGAGGCGCCGTGCGTCACTGCCTGTTCGAGGGTGGCTTTGTCGCCGATGATACGGATGACGTGGTCATCGACTTCGATCCGATCCACCAGCGAGCGGATGTAGGCTTTCCGGAACGGGACCTCGCCGTTCGTGACGTTGTCGCGCATGATACGGCTGAACGAATCGATCAAAGCGGGATCAAGGGTTCGCGGTCCGGATTGGCTACGCATGATTCGCTCAAGCGCAGCTTTCGCCTTGTCACGGCCCAGCTTCAGATCGGCGATTCGCTCCTTGAGGATATCATCGAGTTCAGTAAGGCCGTCCTCGACCATCCGGTAGAGCCGTTTTAGCTTCTCCTCGGCCTCCGACACATCTGCCTGAAGGGATGTGATGCGTTGATCGACCTCTGTGGCCTGCCGGACCCGGCGTTCCAGGATCGAGGACAGGAGCGCAGTCAAGCGGTCAGGCTGTAGCAAGCGCTCGGTGATTTGATCGGTTACGAGAGTGTCGAGTTTGTCCATAGCAATGGAGCGCCCCTTACAAGCGCTCTTGCCCATCCGCGCGCAGGTCGAGCAGGTATAGTAGCGATGGACCTTCCCCGAGCTTGAGGTACCGGTCCGCAGCGTCATGGCACCGCTGCAGCTTGCGCAGGTAGCAAGTCCGGTCAGCAAAATCGGCCCGGTCACGATACGGGGCGCGGTAACCTTTGGATTGCGCGCCCGCAGATTGTCCTGCACTCGATCGAACAGCTTGCGATCGATGATCGCTGGAACATCGATCTTCACCTGCTCGCTTTCCGGCTTCTGCCGCAATGTTTTTGAGCTGCGCCGATTGAACAGGGCCTCGCCGATGTAAGTTCGATTGGTCAGGATAGTGTGCACGGCATCGACACCGAAGCGGCCACCTCGCTTCGTCCGGTAGCCACGTTCATTAAGCCAAACAGCCAGCTGCTTGACGCCGATCGGGCCGGCTCGGCCATCACCCTCAGTGTAGAGCTTGAATACGAGTCGAACCATTTCAGCCTCGACAGCATCGACCACAAGCTTTTTCTTCAGGCGGGCGCCCCGCTTCTCGATCTCCTGGGTGGTGTAGCCCAGCGGCACCGGGGAGCCGTTGTAGAATCCCTGGCGGGCGTTTTCTTTCATCGCCCTCAGCACGTGCTTGCCGTTTTCGCGAGACTGGTACTCGTCAAAGAGCGCAATAACCTGGCGCATCATCACCTGCGCCGGGTCCTCGCCGAGTTCCTGCGTGATCGAGACCAGCCTGACGCCAGCCTTGGCCAGCTTGCGGATATACATCTCCAGGCCGAACGCATCGCGGAAAAAGCGCGAGTAGGAGTGCACGACGATGACGTCAAACGGACGGTCGTCGTCGCAGGCTCGCTCGATCATCCGTTGGAACTCGGGCCGATTGTCGTCCGTTGCCGAGGCACCGGCTTCGACATAGCCCGATGCCAATTCCCAGCCGCGCGCAAGACAGAACGCTTCGATCTGCCGGGTTTGGTCCGGAATCGACAAATCTCCCTCCGCCTGGCGACCTGTGCTCACGCGATAATACCCGCAGCAGCGCAAGCCAGCGCCTTCGGTAACGAAGCCAGATGAGATCGCAGAAGCGCGGAACATCGGTGTCATGATCGGTCTCGGAAAACGTCGGCGTTGAGTCTGCCAGCTGGAGCTATGCTGCGGTAGAGTCGGGATGAACAACAGCGTTCGGATCCACTGAGGAGCGCACGACATGGTAAACGCCATGTGCTCGCAGCAATTCGTCGAGGACACGACCGAGATAGATTTCGACCGTCTCGACCTCTCGCGTGGTGATCGGGACGGTCTGGCCCCAGTTATCCGTCACCGTCGTGGCGGCGTCTTCGAGAGCCATCTTGGCGCGACGCTGCTGCTTGCGAGTCGCGGTCGTCATCGCGAGAGGTCCGGCATCCGGCTCCTCTCTGGAGCATGCCCTTCCAACTTGCGGCGGATCTCCGGCTGCAATCCCAGATCCTGCGGCGGCGGGCTGACCTGATAGTCGAGTGTCGAACGCTTCAGACCAGAACGCGAAAGGGCTGCTGCGAGAACGCCGAGCCGTTCCTCGCGCGTCACCGAGCGTTTGCGATCGTTCAAGAACCGCGCCGCTCTCGCTCGTGCATCGAGGTTGCTGCGATCAGCAAAAAGCTGCGTGCGGCCCCGGGCGCGACTTGCTGCAACAAAGATGTCATGGCGATCCATCGCTGGATCAAGCAGAACGAAAGCTTCTTCCGTGGTCAGTCCCTGCGAACCGTAGCAGGTCGTCGCATAGGCATGAGCTATTTGAACGCGCCCCTGATCGTCCTGCAGGTCGCTGTGAGTGAACCGAATAACGCGGCTGCCGATATGAGCTGTGAGCGATATCGCGCCATTCTGCGCACGACCCACTTGCGTCAGGACCGCGCTCGTACCGTTGATCACCCCTAGTCCGTCGTGCCGGGCGAGGAAGCGGATCTGATCACCGCGAGTCAGAGGCAATTCGTAGCTCTCGCCTGAAGGCGTGACAGCCAGCACAATCGCCGCGTCGATAGCGGCGATCTGCCCTGCCTGCCGCAGGCACTCGCGCGCAGCCTCGTTCAGCATCGCGACCTGTCGATTGCTCTTGGCAATGAGCAGCCTGTCGTGATTGGGAGTCCTGCGGCGGGCTTGATCCCACGCATCGACGACGGCTTCGATCGTCGCCTTGGCGTTGGCGCCCTCCGAAAACGCCCCATGCTTATCGAGCAGTGCGAACGCCTGATCAGCGTCGCCCTTGCCGAAGGCCGTGACGGTCTCTCGCGCCCAGGCCTCGCGTTGCCGGACGATCGTATCGACGCGCTGCGTGCCGATCGCATCCGTGACGATGTTCAGGCCTGGTCCGCCGATGGGCTGGAGCTGCCTGCGATCTCCGACCATGCGCACGGCGACCTGTTTGCCAGACTGACGAGCAGCTGCGACGGCCGACAACAACCGATGAAACTGCCTGCTGCTGAGCAATCCCGATTCATCGACCAGCAGGACGGTTCTGTCCGCAAGGAAGTCTTGCCCGTGTTCTGCAAGGGCAAGCCAGCTATCGAGGGCGCGGGCCTGGATCTGAAGCTCGTCGCGCAATTGATGAGCGATCTTCCAGGCATTCGCCGCGCCGATCACCGTCCAGCCGGCCTGTGTCCAGGCTTCGGCGACCGGGCGCAGCAGCGTCGTCTTCCCAACGCCAGGGCCGCCTTCGATCAGGCCGAGGAGGTTTGGACCGCAAGCTGCCCTGGCCGCTGCGGCCTGTTCAGGATTGAGCGAGGCAGCAACGATCAGTCTGTCGGCGATATCGATCTGCGGCGAAGCAACTTTGTCCGTACCCAGGTCAGCTGCAATCTGATGCAGCTCCTGTTCAAGTGCGACGATCTCAGGCGTGGAGTAGATCGCATGACCCCAGAGATCGCGAGCGAGGGGTACCACCTTCTGGCCCTGCTCCAGTCCCTCCAGAATGGCCGCCAGGTCGTGCTCGCCCTCGACCTCCATCAATGCGGACGCTACGGCGGCCACCAACTGGCGTCGCTCAAATGTGCTACCGCGTTCGGTCAACCCCGCCAGAGCACACGCCAGCTGCTCCTCGCAGGACTGAGCGCGCGAACTTTCCATCGCTGATGCGACCAGCGCCTGTTCGGCAACACGCTCAGGGACGAAACCGAGTTCAGCAGCACGCGCCCGCCACAAGTCGTGCCGATCTTGATCGTCCGCTTCTAGCTTGCTCGCCCGCGTGGCGCGCGCCTTTGCGGCGGCCAGGGCAGGAACGTCAGCACTGTCGAGGCCGAGTTCAGCGAGTTCTGAGACGATCTCTTCCCGGCGTGCGGAGAAGTAGCGGCAAAGCTCGCCGTCAACTCCGGCGATCTCGAAGATGCCGTTCTTACCGGTGACCTCGGCCAGCAGGCCAATGCGCTCCAGGCCCTGCGCCAGGCTTCGATGATAGACTGCGCCTGCTGCCATCTTCCAGGAATGCAGCGGACGGCCGTCAAGGCAACCGAACGAACCGTCGCCGCGCTCGGCGAGGTTCATAACCACGGCATGATGATGCAGCGCCGGGTCTGCGAAGGTGCGTCCATCCGCATGTTCCGCCGGTCGCGCCTCGCCATGCTGGAAAACGGCAGCGGTCAACGAGACGCGCTCCAGCACCGCCCCGCCGCGCCCACGACGACAGAAGGCAGCCTCGGCCTCAATCAGTCCTAAAGCAGACCGGACCGCTTCCTGCTGGGCATTCTCAATTGCGTGGCGCAGCTCATCACTGGCTAGCGCCCACAGCACCGATACAGATTTTGGGGCGGAGAATGTGACGTCGTAGCCGCCGACTGCGGCAGTTCGGTTGCCGTCATTCGACAACAGCGAACGGCCAGCCGGATGTCGCGCACCATGTAGGTTCTCGAAGGCCTCGCGTTCGACCCGCTGCCCCGCCGCAACGCCAAGCCCGGGGCCAACAACGAGCCAAACGCCCTGCGGCTCGCGACCGCCAAGATAATACTCGACCTGCGCCAGATAATATCGCGCTGAGGTACCGGCTGCGATCGTCGCGACCATGACTGCCTCCAGAAAGGAGGCTCTTCAATAGCCACGCGCAAAATCGCCATTTTTGAATTCTTATTCCCAAAACACCGTCGGCAGACACAGCAGGAGATCGGGCGAACCGTTCAAATTGGCCGAAACTGGCCCCTTCGTGACGTTCGGCGCGTCCGGTTTCGGGTGGTGCAGGTCAGCCGTTTGCGACGCAGCCAGAGTTGTCCCACTGCCGACGCATGCGATCTTCGCCTTCCTGCGGCTTGCGCTGGAGCGAAGCGATGGTAGACGTTCCTACAACGGGGTCTTCCTTCGCATACGGGCTGTGCAACTGCGGCCTAAGAGCGAATGTCTGTCCATACCATCCGCGCCGATTGCTTCGGGGCACTGGCGAGATTGGAAGGGAGACCCCGTGCCTTCACCTGCGCGCTTATTCGGCAAGCATAAGTCGATTCCAATTCCGCCCGAATTCAGTGATGAAGCCATCCTGCTGGGCTTTCTGGGCTTGGGCCCCAAAGAACTCAAAAAGATTTGGTGGTACCGTTACCAAATGTACACCCGATTTCAAATTGCCAAAGGCAAGGGTAAATCTCGCATCATCACGGCGCCGGATAAGCGGCTCAAAATCTTGCAGAGCAAGCTGGCCCCGCTGCTGGATCAGATCTATCGAATACGAAATCCGGTGCATGGATTCGTGATAGACCGTTCCGTGAAAACCAATGCCGAGGCCCATGGGCGAAGGCGGCACATCATTAATTTGGACCTTCACGACTTCTTCCCGACGATCACAGAAAACCGCATTCGCGGATTGCTACGATCGCTAGGGATCGGAGAACGGGTCGCGCACATTGTGGCCCGCATATGCTGCTGCAATGGCCAATTGCCGCAAGGTGCGCCGACAAGCCCAGTGTTATCCAACATGATCTGCTATCGTCTCGATAGCGAACTGCTGAGGATCGCGAAAAGTGCTCGGGCGATCTATACGCGATACGCCGACGACATCACGTTTTCGGCCTTTCAGCCGCCCAGCCCGCTTTTTCAGGGCCCACTTCCGGCGGCAGGACGGTTCTCGCCCGAAGTCCTCGTGCCGGCAGTCACGTCCGCATTCAAAGGAAACGGGTTCACGATCCATCCTGACAAGGCCCACTACGCCGATCGGAATTCCCGCCGCATAGTTACCGGCGTGAAGATCAATGCAGGCCTTAACGTTGACCGACGGTACGTCCGCAACATCCGGGCGATCATGCATTCGATCCAAACCATCGGCTTACCAGCCGCGCAAAAGAAGCATGACGACGGAGGCGGCAAGGGCAACCTTGAAGCGCATTTGCGTGGCAAGATCTCCTACATCGCCCATCTAAAAGGCCAACCTGATCCTGTCGTCCGTTCGCTGGCGTTTCGTTACAACAAGTGCTTTCCAGCGAAGCCGATCAAGCTGACGCCGACAGTTGGCGAGCGTCGCGATCGGTCAGTTTGGGTCATAGAGACCGACACCCATCATGGCACGGCATTCTTTCTCAAGGACATCGGTCTGGTTACCGCTGAACACTGCGTAAAGGGAGCGGAAGCGGTCGAAATCTTACATCCAACGAAACACGCTACGAAATTCGCCGTAAAGGTTTTGAAGCGCCACGAGCATCGAGACCTCGCGATCCTGGATCACTCGGGAATACCCGAAACGGAATATTTCGCGCTCGAGCCGGCGATGGATGGAATCTCGGTAGGCACTCCGGTTACGGCTTATGGCTATCCAAGTTGGGCACCTGGCGATCGTTTGAATGAACGGCCTGGCTATGTCAGTTTGCTTACCCCGAAGGCTGGCGTTCAAAAGGTCGAGGTCACACAACAGCTTGCTCAGGGCATGTCGGGTGGTCCCATCCTGGATGCTCACGGCAAAGTCGTCGGCGTCATTCACAAGGGCGGTCCCGACGAAGGCCGTCAATTGGCGATCAATCTCAGCGTACTACGGGACTGGCTCGCGGAATGACGAAGCAATAGGGGGGCTCAAGCCGTTGCCGCTTTAGGCTGCACCTGCCTGATGGTGTTCTCGACAAGGGCGGGTCACCAGCTTTTGCAGCTCGCGTTCGATCCTGCGCCGTTCGCCCCGATCCCTGGGAGACCTCCGCGAGGGCCTCCCGCCTCGTCCGATTGCGTCGGCCCGTTGGCCTAGTGTTGCTTGTCCCGAGTCTACCCGGAATTTGTCCGTCACGAAGCCGGTCGCAACCATGATGGCGGCACGAGCTTTATGTTATCGCGCCAGCGCTGCGCGATGGAGTCGCGGAACCAGTCCTGCAGCAGTTCGACGTGATCCATCACAATGATCTGCATCCCGGGATTATGGGCGTCGCAGTAGTCGAAGAGAAGCCGGTAGAGGCGGGCCACAGCCGCCTGGTCCTCGTCGCTTTTCCCATCGATTTCCCCGACGTCCCGGTCGGCCGGGTAGTGAACCTGCGAGGGCTGGTCCAGCATCAGGAACGCCGGCACCGGCCGGTTACGCGCGCGGAAGAGGCCATGCAGCGCAAGGTGGGCCGCCACATGGTAACCTACCCAATTCTCACCGCTGCCGATCTGAGGGAGAGCTAAGGGTCCATCAATCGTATCGGCGACCACGGTCAGGTTCTTGCGATCCAAGCGCAACGTATTCTCGCCATGCTCCAGGTCGAGATCTCGGGCGTACTTGGTAAGATCTCGGCTGACGAGGCTTAGCGCCGTCGTGAGGCGTTCCTCCATCGCCTCCTGGTCGAGCAGTTGCTCCAGTTCAGCGACCTCGGCCCGGGCCCTGGCGATGGCGAGGCGAATCCCGTCGTCTGAAGCGACCGACTGAGCGTTCTCAAGATAGTACCCGATACGTCCAGCCATCCGGGCTTGCTCGGTAAACTGGTCCTGCTCGATCCGGAGCCGCTCGTTCTCGGAGATTCGTGCGATAATGTCCGCCTGCACGATCCGCATTCGATCGTCGACGGAATTGCGTCGGGCCTCAAGTTCCGCTTGGCGGGCCTGCAATCGAGGGTTGTCCCGCTTCACCGACTGGAGCTGTCCATCGAGTGCGCTCAAGGTCCGCCTGACTTCGGTAACCGATGGGATCGGCGTCGGGAGGTGACTATCGCAAAGGGGACAGGTTTCGGCGTCGCCGCTGTCGTCGGACAAGAGGCCGATTGAGGCTAAGCGCGCCTTCTGTTCGCTGGCCTCGATCTGAAACTCTGAAGCTTCCCGCTCAAGACGCTGGACTTCGGCGATCTCGTCTCGAATGTCCTGCATTTCTCCGCGCAGGCGGCGCCGTCGGTTCTCAAGGTCAGTGAGGTCCGTCGCCGGATCGTCGTTGCGGGCGTAGGCAAGCTCGCGCGGCGCTGCCGCCGTCGCGAGCAGCGCCCGAATATCGGCCGGGGTCTCGCCAAAGGCCCCTGGCGGAAGCAGGCCAACCCTCTTGGCGTCTTGCATCAGCGATTGGGCGGTCCCTGTCACTTCGTTAGCCAGCGCGCGGGCATCGGCATATTGACGTTCAAGCTTGCGAAGCCGCCCTCGGGCTTCCTCATAGCGCATCCGCTGCAGGTAGTGATCTTCGCCCATCGCCCCCACGAAATAGGGAAGGGAGTCCTTGATATGCTGCGGGATGAACTGCTCCCCTTGGCGGTGGAAGAGCAGGCGGCGGTTGGCGATCTCATCCTGGGCCTGAAGGCAGAAGAAGATGGCTTGGCTGGCCGACGCCTCCAATGGGATGCGGGTAGCTCCTGGCTCCGGCACGAACCTGTTCTCAGCGATGCCGAGAACTACTGACAGGTGATTGCGCAACCCATCGCCCGTCACGTTCTTCGCGAACCCTTCAGGGCTGTCGGGGAGGCCCTCCACACCGCGCTCGAAGAAAATCTCGTCGCTGGCTTTACCGGCGGGGCCAGGGTTGCGTCGCGCAACGAGGATGCCCTCGCCGTCCCTATCCAGCAGGATGGCGAACCAGGATACGTTGCGCCGAATCTCGCCCTCCGGCACCGTGCATTCACCACGCCCCCAGCAGTAGTCTACGATGTCGAGGAGCGCCGATTTCCCGGTCTTCGAGGCCCCCGTAACGACGTTGAGGCGACCGAGGGCGAACTCGACCTCGCGGCGTTCGCCCGTGTGGGAATAGATCGCTATGGATCGGAGCTGCAGGGTCATGGCGTTACGCCCATGGTCTGGAGGATTTGGACGGGCGCGCCCTGGCTGCCGAACCAGCGACCGAGGAGGGCGGCCGCCCTGCGGATATCATCAACGGCGGGAGTGCTGACGGGCGTCTTGGCCGAGAGCTTCATCGGCTTTTCGCCCGTCCGCAGGCCATCGGGTCCAACCGTGAGCGCCCGATGTTGGGTCAGAAAAAGCAAGGCTTCGCGGCTAATGGGCCGCAGCCGCAGCGTGCGTTCCGGAAGCTCCGCCAAGATGGCTTCGTTGTCCGCCGACCAGGTCGCGAAGGTCGTGTCCGCCCGGCCGGGCAGAGCGGCGAGGGTAGCCGGATGGAGGACAAGCGGCAGCACAACGAACGCGAGGGGTAACGGAAAGGGTGAGGCTCGGAGGCGCTCATAATCCTTGGTCGCGCGAGCGATCAGCTCCCCGCAAAAAGCCGGATTCAGGAGGGCCGCCTCCTCTGTCGGGCGATCTCGCCAGTTCAAGCTCCAGCGCGAGGCCATAGGTCAGGCGTCCTCTGTGGCGCACGCTGTCACGTAGTCCGGATGCCAGCCGACCCGCATATCGTTGGCTAGCATGTGGTAGGAGCCGACAGTCAAGAAGCGGTGAGTGATGGATCGGAACGGGAAGCGCGCTTCGGCCTCAACCCAGCTGTATATATCTTGGCCGCCGGCGCGCTGCGAGGCTGGCGACGGCTCTCCGGCGGCGAGCTTGTCCTGCATCTGCTGGAACCGGGGCTGCCACTCTTCGATGAGTGTGACCTCGTACTTCGCGATTTCACCGTCGAATACGAGGTGCTCGCGTACCCATTTCGATCGTTGGGTGAACGCTCGATAGTAGTCACGCTTGGCGTACTCTACTCGGTTACCGCCGACGCCGACGGCCTTGAGTTGCCGTACGAACAGCCGTCCCTCATAGTCCGCGATCTCCTCGGCTGGCGGATCTACGTGCTCTTGATCGGCGACCAACGCGCCGCGCTTCAGCCCGTCGCGGATGTCGTCAAGCTTCGCCTCAACCTCCAGTATCGATATCGCCTCGCTGGGTTTGTGCATAAGGGCTTTGCATACACGTGGCCACCACCACCCCTCGAGCCGCTCGCGGGCCAAGGCGGCCTTTCCGCGCGGAGCGATGAGGCGAAGGTCACTTTCAATGACCTCGCCAAGGTCCATCAAGAGCGGCTGGTTGTCCAAGACCTCGATCGAGCTCAGCAACGATGCACGCATCCTGGGGTTCAGCGCCAGGAACGCCGCATGCGCAGCCTTGAGGTCCTGATTGCCGCCGGCCTCGGCGATCGGCGTCAGCAAGGCTGCTGCGCGCTTTGGGTCGCGCTCTCCGCCAACGGTATAGGCGCCAGCGGGACGGAGCATGGACGCGGCGCTATCCTGAGGCGCGGAGCCCGTAGTGACGAGCGCGAAGCGGGTCCGCGCCGGCATGGTCGGATCAGCGGCTGCGGCCTCGCTCCAGATCCGCAACGTCTTCCAGAGGTCCGCGCTCCTATCCGACAGGCTGGCGACCCGGTCTATGTGATGCTTGGCCTGCAGGAGCTCCAGCGCAGTCCCGTTGGTCTCGAACGAGACATCGTCAAGTCGCTCGATTCCAATCTCGATGCCGGCGCTGGCGTTCACGTGCTTCAAACACAACGCCAGCGCTAACCTGGCCTGATAAAGGTAGCCGGCGGCTGACGGTGCTGCACTGAAGCTTGTGGAACCAGTAGCCAAGTGAAAATTACCCCCGGTCGGAACCTCCAACATTTGCGAGTTTGTGGCAACCTTCAGGTTGCAACTGGAAGCTTCCCCATCCGCAGGGTACTGCTTTTCGGACAACGGCATACGAAGCACAGACCGCTAGGTGCGGCGCCTGTGGGGAACATCCACTTACCCCTGCGCCGTCCGCTGCTGGAGACTCCGCAGATGTCTGCTTAACGGCAACCCGCCAACGTCCGCAGGTGGCGCTCGGCCGCCGATGTCGTTCGATGATGCGCTCCGGAGTGGCCTAAGGTTGTCCGCAACTTTGGCTCAAGGCCTCAGTCTGCTCACTGCCGCCTCCCAGCCATCTAATCCGCCCGCTCGACCCGCATCGAGATAGAGCCGGGTCGGTCGAAGATCTGATCCGCCCCCGCCGGCTGGTCCAAGGTGATTGTTAGTGGACGGTTGGTCTCGACACCAGCGCGGGCGGCGTAGCTGGTCCGGGTTGCGCAGCCGCCCTCGCGGTCATGGCGGGGATGAAGACCTCTGGCGCGGGAGGCTTGTATC